>DYFY01000011.1 GCA_020724955.1 Candidatus Parvarchaeum sp.
ATAATAATTATCTTAATTTTAATATAGAATCCAAGAAATGATTGGAAAATCTCTTTTGTATACTATATAAATTGGAAAGTTTACTTTACACCCGAACCTTCTTTTTCTCTTCCCGAAATCTTCAACAGCTTTCCTCAGATATTCTGCCCCAAAATCTGGAAAGTGCACATCCGCAAAATAAAATGCTGTATAATGAACGGGTGATAAAATCAACTATCACTTTTTAAATTTACATCTCCTAAAATAAATACCTTTAAAATCTTAAATTTCCTTCTCATGTTAGGAAGGTGTATATGGTATTCAAAATCAATTCTACTCTGGCGGCAGTAGCGGTTCTCGTTGGCACTATAATAGGAGCAGGCTTTCTCGGAATTCCATACATGGCTGCAAAATCCGGATTTCTGTTTGCAGGCATTCAGATAGTTCTCTTGGGAGCGATAATGTTGATAATAAATCTCTATCTTGGAGAAATTGCATTAAGAACAGAAGGAAACAAGCAGCTCCCGGGTTTTGCGGAAAAATACCTTGGAAAAACAGGAAAAGTAATAATGCTGATTGTCCTGATTTTTGATATTTTCGCCTCTCTCCTCGCTTATACTGTAGGAGTGGGGGAAAGCCTAAGCCACCTAATATTCAGCTCTGGAGCATACTCAGTGCACATGAGTATAGCTTTCTGGCTCTTCATGTCATTCATAACCTTCTTTGGAATAAAAACATTCAAAGAAGGAGAAGTAGCAGGGCTATTCCTCGTCGGAGCTCTGCTGATAAGCGTAATAGTCTGGCTTGCCCCTAAAATAAATATAGCCAATCTAAATTATTTAACCCCTAAATTTTTCTTTGTGCCGTTCGGAACAATTCTCTACGCACTTCTCTCCATTCCAGCAATACCGGAGTTGGAGCGCATTCTCTCAAGAAGAAAAAACAAAATGAAAAAAGCAATAATCATCGGAAGCTTAATACCTCCGATAGGATATTTCCTGTTCACTCTTGTTCTTGTTGGAACAAAAGGCTCAGCTGTTCCTGAAGTAGCCACGATTTCTCTAGGCCCAGTTTTTATCCTTCTTGGCATTATAACAATGTCCACTTCATATCTCGCTTTTGCAACAGTAATGAAATCAATGCTGCATTATGATTACAAAGTCAAAAAACATATTGCATGGCTGGTGGTTTCATTGGTGATAATAAACCTTTTCTTATTCGCAACAAAATTAAGCTTTACCTTTACAAAAATACTTGGAGTGACAGGCATAATTTCCGGAACAATGATAGCAATCCTGGCCATTTTAATGCTTGAAAAAGCTAAGAAAAAGGGAGACAGAATTCCTGAATATACAATGCCTTTAAACAAATTCATAATGGCGATAATAATCCTAATCTTTCTGATTGGGGCGTTCATGAACATCTGGAAATTCTAGTCCAAAAAAGTAATACCAATAAGTAGGAAAAAGTTTAAATACCAATTCCTACTTAATAAGTAATGATATTGAAAAGGCCCCTAGGAGAAAAAGGGCAGGTAGTCATACCTAAAGACGTAAGAGAGCTCCTCGGACTAAAAAAAGGAACTGAGGTCATTTTTGAGGTCAAAGACAAAGAAGTCACAATAAAAACTGAAAGGAAAAAAAATTCTGAAGAAATACTTAAAAGATTTTTTAACACAATTAAAAAAAAGAAACATCTAACTCTTGAAGAAATTAGAAAAACAGAGGAAGAAAGTTATGATTTACCTTGATACCAACATATTTCTCTATTCTGTATTAGATAATGGAGAAAAAGGTCTTGCTTGCAAAAAGCTGCTTCGAAAAGTGGCATCGGATAAGATGAATGCTGTTACTTCTGTATTAACGTGGGATGAGTTTGTTTTCTCATTAAAAAAACACGCTCCTTTTGAAGAAGTGCTAATCCAAAGCAGAGACTTTCTTAATTTTCCAAATTTGGTTTTTTTAGAGGCCAATTCAGGAGTTTTAGAAAAAGCTAATGAAATTTGGTCCACAAATAAATTGAAACCCCGAGATGCAATCCACGCAGCAACAGCAATACTGAATAAATGCGAAGCCATTGTTTCTGACGATACAGACTTTGACAAACTAAAAGAAATCAAAAGAAAGAAGATTTAGTTCTGTCTTTCCATCTCTCCCTAACCTGTTGAATTCTCTTTAAAACTTTCCTTCTCAATTCAAGAGTATTCGCCCATTTAGCATGAGCATTCCAACCATTAAAGCTTTCAAGCATTTCAAAATAAGATAATTTTCCACTTTCAAAATCCTTAACCTTTCTCAGAATCTTCCTTATTTACCTAGGAAAGGACTAATAATTGTGCGTGTGGCCCAGCCATTTCTGGCTAGGAATCTTTGAAACAAAAGAAAGTTTTTAATTATTTCCCTCTTAAAGCTTCAAAAGCTCTTTCCCTTCTTCCTTCCAAATCAGCAAAATACTTTTTAACTCCCTCATTGTAAGCTTCCTCAATTTCTCGTAAAGCTTCAGCCTCAAAATCCGCGCGCGTGCCTTCGGCACGAACCCAATCCACCCGACCATCAGCGCCAGAACCCGCCAAGCCGCCCCAGATGACACCCCAGGCGCCGACCCTGCCGCGACCCAACCTCAGAACGCCAGACTTTCCTCTAAATGTAAATTTTTCCAATTCCGCAAGAGCTCTTTCCCCATGAATTATTAGAGAATCATCTTCTGCAAAAACAACATTGCTTTTCTCATCAAAAGCTAAACTATATGGATGAGCTAACAAAGGCAAGCCCAATCCTCTTGCTTCTGCCTTTTTAATAAGCTGTTCTACCAATTCTGAATTAGGCTCACCAGCTGAATAAATTACTATTCCAAAATCTCTATAAACATCATTGCTAAACTTTTTCTGTCTATCTAATTCCATTCCCTCGTCAAAAGTCAAAGTTCTTTTTCCTTGTCCACGAAGAAAATCATTAGCAAGAATTACATACCCAAGATTAGAGCCTTCTATCTCTCCTGTTTTTTCATTAAACTGCCATACTCTTTCTTTAGTAAAGTAAGGCGAATCCTTAAATCTTTGAGAAAGCTCAGCAACTCCATCATAAACATTTCTTGCATTCTTTCCAATTAATCTTTCAGCATAAGGAATTCTTTCCGGAAGCTCAACTAAAGGCACTCTTTCTGCTGTATGTTTAGTTTCTGTTTGCCTAGTTTTCATATCAATCCAATAATCCAGAGGTTTTTAAACCTTTCGTTTATTCACCACTTCTTAAAGACAACGCTACCTTCGTTTATGCAGGCTTTCAAACTTCCGCTTTTCCATAGCCTTCTTAACTCTTTCAACAGCAATCTTCATCCCCGCTTCCCGAGGCGAAATCCCAAGTTTCTTCGCCTCGCTCAAAACTTCTTCAGTATTCTTCTCTAATTTCTCCTTAACAAGCTTCCGCATAAAATCCACGCTTTCTCCAATATACTCAACATAACTCGAAATCACTCCGCCCGCGTTAGCGACAAAATCCGGAACTATCAAAACCCCTTTGCTCAACTCTTCTTCAACATCAAGAGGAATTGGGATATTGGCTGCCTCAACAATCACCCTGGCTTTTACCTTGTCCATATTGCTTTTATTTATGACGTCCGGCAAAGCGGCAGGAATCAAAACATCCACATCAAGCTCAAATATCTTTTCCCCGGCAATTTTCTCCCCATTTCCGTTGATAACACTCCCTGTTTCCTTCTTCACAGCCTCAATTTCCTTAAATTTTAATCCATCAGGATTATACAATGCTCCTTTGCTGTCGCTCACAGCCACTATTTTAGCTCCCGCTTTTTCCAATTCCTGAAATGCAAAACTCCCGACATTTCCGAAGCCTTCAATGGCGATTGTCGCCCCATTAACATCAATTCCGGCATGCTTCAAAGCAACTTGAGTTGAATAAGAAACCCCATATCCTGTGCTTCCAAGTTCGTGCGGCAGACCGCATGCTTTTTTTCCGCCGATTTCACTGCAATAATCTGCCGGTTTTCCAGTAGTGGAATTAAACTCCCCGTTTGCCTCAGCAAAAATTTCCATTTCTCTTTCTGAAGTATTAATGTCAGGAGCAGCAACATATAAGCTCGGACAGACAGGCTTAATTGCTCTCGCAAAGGCCTCAACAAAATCCTGCTTCTTTCCTGCATCTTTAGGCTCAAAAATAATTCCGCTCTTCCCCCCTCCAAACGGCAGCCCGGCGAGAGCGGTTTTCCACGTCATCGCTCTGGCAAGCCTAAAAACCTCTTTAACATCAACGCTTGCAGTCATTCTTATCCCTCCTTTAGCAGGCCCTAAAGCAGTATTGTCAATTACAACAAACCCTTTCATTCCTGTTTCAGAATCATAAACCTCCAGCACTTTTTCCGGCCCGAACTCATCAGCAAACTCAGCTATTTCCATTTCTCTTTCCTCCAAGCCTTTATAAAAACATCAGCTTAAATACTTTCCTGGCAATTTAAATAAATTCTCAATAGCACATAAATTTAAAAGCAAATAAGTTAAAGTATTATTTTAATGACTGATTTCAGAAATGCACCAAGTAGCCTTGAAGCACAAGCCTCTTCTGGTATTTTAACTCCTCCTGAAATAAAAAACCGGCATAAAAATTTTGATTACTCTCCCTTCTCTCCACCTTACACTTCAGAAGAACTGGAAAGAATATGGGAGGACTATTTTTTACATCCAAAAATAATGTTTCCAAAAACTCTTCCCCCCTCAAAACAGATTAAAGTAAGAGAAGCTGGCTTAGTTTTATTGACAGGAAAAGCCTACCGGGATGAAGACGCCTTTGTATTAGCTAATGGGATAATTGGTGTGGATAATAAATGTATCACTGCACGAGTAGTTATGGCTTTTGAAAATTCTAATGGAAATTATGGCATCAAGCCGCTACATCATGTCTCTTTTAGTGACGATTATGTTATTCACACAAATCCTAAAGCCATAAAGATATATCTTGACAGAAGAAATTTATTTGCTAGTCCATTGCCAAGACAAAATCTAGAAGAATCCTTAGAACTCAAACCCGCCGGTTCCAGCACTCCTTCGGCGGTTTCATTAGAAACTCTCGCAAGATCTTGATTCCAACTTTTATATCATCTGTATTTGCCGCGCTCATCGATGTATGTATGTTCCCGACAGCAACTCCCAAAACAGCGCTTGGTATTCCGCCCTTGGCGACAAAAACAGAAGTTGCATCAGTAGTCCCCGACTCACTGACTTCAAGTTGCAAAGGCAATTTCAATTTTTCGGCAATTTCCTGAACTCTGTCGCTTAAGCACTTGTTGGCAATCATTTCCGCATCTTTCAAATCCAGCACAGGGCCGTTTCCCAAGACAATAGTCTGGCTTGTGCTGTTGTGTGGAGTGACATCAACAACAATTGCATAATCCGGCTCTATTCCAAACAAAGATGTCTTGGCTCCATACAAACCAACTTCCTCTTGAACAGTAAAAACAAAATAAACCTCGTGCGATGTCTTCAAACCTCTCATACATTCCAAAAGCATATAACACCCAATTCTGTCATCCAAAGCCTTTCCCCCTATTATCTTATCAGAGCCAAGCTTGCAATAATGCCCTTCGCTAAATGAAACATAGCTTCCTGTCCCGATGCCTTTCTTTTCCAGTTCTTCCTTGCTAAGACCTGTAAAAACAAACAAATCGTCCATTTTCAGCTTTGGCGGCGCATCCAGCCCATCCAGTACATCCTCAGTCGTTATAATTCCCGCAATTTTGTGGCTGTTTTTCTTGCTGTGAATGAAAACTCTCTGTCCAAGCAAAATAGCAGGATCAATGCTTCCGATAGGACTGACAGAAAGCCTGTTTTTCTTAACCATATACCTAACCATTAGCCCGACTTCATCCATATGAGCCATGAGCATAATGCTAGGCCTCTTCCCTTTTTTCCTGGCAATGACATTTCCCATCTTATCAACCCAAACATCCTTCAAATGTTTCTTGCACTCCCTGACAACAAATCTCCTGACATCCTCCTCATCTCCGCTAATCCCATCCAGATTCACAAGCCTCTCAAGAAGTTTCATTTTCCTCTTTCCCCCAAAACAAAACACAAAGTTTCTATTTAAATGTTTTTTACCCCAGTTTTCCTAAAATCCTTGAAATATGATTGATATTGTCTCCAACATATAAGCTCAAATCTAAATTTGATCTGACAATAAGAAAAGATTTTAAAGAACTGCCAAGATATTTAAATCAGAGTGCATTAGAATTGTACATGGAAGATGCTAATGCAAAGTTTCTCAAAATTTATGCGGACATTCCTGATGATTTAAGAAACGATATAATATGTGTTATAGAAGGAAAAACTTACACGTGGAATACCTCTTATATAGAGATAAAGGATAACACTACTCTAGGAAATAAAATCTTAAAAGCCCTCCAAGCTATTGGCATAATATGAGAGAGAAAGAAAATTCCAAAAAGATTGAGATAAATGAAGAAATGAAAGAATTGGTTATAGCTCGGGTAGAAGCGCAGGTTCCATCAAATCTTTCTCTTTCAATAGGCAACTTTGGAAGAATGTCAAAGGCAAAAATGTTAGAGCATATAAGAAAGGGAGATGGAATAGGCAAAAAAATAATTGAATCGCACATAAGATTTCTTCGCGCTCAGTCATCGGGAGAGGTCACTCGAGCTTTAGTTTCTGTAGGATGAAAAAAGGAATTATCATAACCTTGCCTAGGCACGATGACGTAACAGAATATCTTTCGGTTTTTTCTAAAGAGATTCTTGAGATAGCAGAGAGCAATAATATTTTATGCAGAAAATTATTTGACAAGGAAGCAAATAAAGAAAATTTCGAGAGAGTAATAAATAAAACAAACCATAAATTAATTGTTTTCAACGGACATGGAACAGAAAACTCTATCTGCGGATACGCTGACGAACCAATTGTAAAAGAAAAAGCTAATGAGCAAATTCTTTCAGATAAGATAACATATGCCAGAACTTGTGATTCTGCATCATCACTAGGACATGCCTCCATGCAAAACAATAAGGGCGGCTGTTTCATAGGGTACTCCCTACCATTTCAATTCTACTGCGATGAAACTTGGAAAGGAAATCCTGCTAAGGATCCGGTAGCGCCATTATTTCTCGAACCATCAAACTTAATTCCTATCTCAATAATCAAGGGAAGAACTACATCAGAAGCGCATTTTTCATCAAAGAAAGCCATATTAAAAAATATGAAAAAAGCATTAAGGCGTGCCGATTCTGATTCGTTGGCTATAGCAGAAGCGCTCTGGAACAATTACTACGGGCAGACACTCATAGGAAACAAAAAAGCAGAACTATAAACCTTTTTTACTTCCCAAATCTCCTCTTTCTCTTCCCAAAATCTTCAACAGCTTTTTTCAAATCTTCTGCTCCAAAATCTGGAAAATGTACATCTGTAAAATACAGCTCAGAATAACCTGCCTGGTATGGCATAAACCCGCTCATTCTTTTCTCGCCGGAAGTTCTGATTATTAAATCAGGGTCTGGAATTCCTGCAGAATCAAGATGTCTTGCAATATCATCTTCTTTTATTTCATGCACTCCCGCTTTCAGCAGTTTGTTGACAACCCTCACAATTTCATCCCTTCCTCCATAATCCATGCAAATCTGAACATTGTATTCACGAAAATCTTTGGTGGCTTCTTCAAGCTTGTTAATGGCTTCAATCACTCTCTTAGGAAGCCTGTCCTTTCTTCCCAAATGCCTGAATCTGATTTTGTTCTTCACAGCTTCTTTCTCAAACTTGTTAAAGCTCCTGACAAATAAATCAAACAGCTTTTCTTTTTCTTTCCTGCTTCTGTTCCAGTTCTCAGTTGAAAATATCCAGATAGTAAGATATCTTATTCCAAGTTTTTTTGCCTCCTCAAATAAAGCCATGGCATTTTCTCCTGACCTGTCATGCCCCTTAGTTTCCTCCATGCCTCTCGCTCTTGCCCATCTTCTGTTTCCGTCGGGGATTATCGCAACATGCTTCGGCACTCTATCTCCAATATTAAAAATTCTTTTTCCCAAATTTGTAAAGCTTTTTTTCTGATCAGCTATAATTCCATTTGAAAGAATTATGCTGAAATCTTTGTAGCTCTCTTTTGGCGTTTCCCAAAAATAAGATAGCCCTGTAACTTTCGCCAGTTGCGGGCCTATCTGCAATATCCTGAGAAAATTGTCCAGCTGCTCCCTGTTTCCCTGCGCAACAACTGAAACGCTTCCGCCATCTTTATTTTTAACATATCCAAAAACTCCGAGCTTGTCAGCAGTCTCTTTCACAAAATGCCTGAAACCGACGCCCTGCACTCTGCCGAAAATTTCAACCCTTATTTCTTCATTCATTTTAATCTCCAATTTCCTTTGCAATTTCATTCTTAAACCTTTCCAAATCCTCAGTTTTTATTCTCGCTCCGACAGCGTCTTCATGTCCTCCTCCGCGCGAGTCCTCAAATTTCGGAATCACTTTTTCAAGAATCTTTCTGACGTTTTTCCCTCTCAACGAAATATTGCAGTATGCCCCTGCTCTGTAAGCAACAACCACGACTTGCTCTTTAAACCTGTAAGAAAGCTCATTTGAAATTTCAGAGCTTATGCTCAAATCTCCTCCATAGTCAAAAAAAAGCATCTTCCCGGCTGATTTTCTCTTTGCCTCATTTACAAAATTATCATATTTCTTTTTCAACTCTCTGTATTTCTTTCCAAAAGACCTGTTGCTCTCAAGCTCCAGAAACATCTCACTAGGGTTTTTGCAATTTATCAAAAAATTCTGTAAATAAACCACATGGGTCACGCTGTCCTTCAGTCCGAAAGCTAAAGCCCTTGCAAGCATGCCTATTCCTGTGCCATAATAAGCATCAAACGGCTCTTTCAGGTTTTTTGGATTCCCCCAGTATTCAGGCCAGCGTTTTCCGAACTCTTTGGCAAAATCCGGCAAATAATGATCTGCAACGCATCCCATCACAGCAATCCAGACATCTTCCTCTCTGCCAGCCAGCTTATAACACCAATAAGTCACCGGCTCAAAACTTTTTTTTCTCTTGCTTTTCATAGGGTTGAAGACAAAAATGTTTTCATAATCAGCATCTTCTTCTGTTGAATGATGATCAATCCAGACAAGAGGAAGGCCAAATCCTTTAATTCCCTCGACAAATTCTTTTCCAAGAACAGGCCTGTCTAAAACAAAAACATAATCAGCCCCTAACTCCTGAACTTTCTTTGCATAACCTGCATCAAGCCCTGGATGAGTTTTTACAGCAACCCCCTTTCCCCTTCCTAAAAATCTCCTCAAAAGCACATAACTGCAAAGCCCATCAGCGTCATTATCGTAAAAAAACACCGGATTCTGAGCTTTTTCAAGATGCTCCCTCAATTCAGAAAGCTGTTTTTTTGTAAGCATCACAATCTCTCGCTGAATTCTTATTTAAAGTTTGCCAGGAAAAACATAAATATTTTTATAGATTCATCATACTCAAATCATAAATGAAACTAAAAAGATTTTGGCTCATAAGTTCTATCCTGATTATCATTCCAATAGTCTATGCGCTAAGTGCAATAAACTCTTCAGATTCCCATGAGCTTATATCAGAACAAATTTCACTTGAGCCATTCAAAAAAGCACAGCAACACGGAACCTCTATAATAGAGCTTTCAGACAAGGACAGAAAAAAATTGCTTTCCATAGCTCCAAAAATGCCTTTGGCAGAAATTAAGGAAAAGAAGCCTAATCAAAAAAGCATTTATGGAGAAGTCAAGGCCAAAGTAATTTCAGGGCTAGATCCATATTTCGAAGGTAAGAAGCCGGAGCTGAAAACAGCTCCCCTGGTTGAATCCACAATAGTCACAGATTCTATGACTTCTTATTCAGATAACCATGGAAAATATTTTTCTTTAGTGAATAAAAACAGAGGAAAAGTCATAACCTATTACAGCTCTCCAACAATAACAATGGTATTTGAAAATTTATCTTCGTTTGCTCCTGAATGCAAAAGAGATGAACTCAAACTCGTATCCTGCCAGTATGGTGACAAGCTGGAATACGATTATAATATAAACATGAAAAACAACTACGACTTGTATTTCAGCTCCGAAACTCCTAATGGAGTATCAACAGCCAACATCCCACACCATATAATCGAAATGCAGGAATGGGTGAAGAAATACACTAAGTGGGAGCCTTTTCATTCTTTCGCATACCCAAACTTTCTTCAGATATGCGGAGCCTTTTTTGACCCCTATGCAAACCTAATTGTTTTCAGCAGAGAAGCCAAAGGAACCATCTGGCACTGCCCAAGCTCCTCATATTCGACAATGATAAGACACGAATACGGACACGGAATCTTACATTCCTTTCTTGGCTGGCCGGCTCCTCCCCAAACAAAAAATCCGTATGATTATCACGAAGCAATAGCAGACACTCTTTCAGCTTTTTCATTAAACACGAGTTGTATGGGTTTGAATTTTCTCTCTCCAAATGCTGGATGCACAAGAGATATCGAAGATGACTATGTTTATCCCGTAAATTCAACTCAAGCACATATAAGAGGCATGCCGCTTTCAGGAGCCTTTTGGGATTTAAGAAAAGAATTGATAAAAATTTACGGAGAGGAAAAAGGTTCAGATATAGCATCAACCTTGTTGTTAAATTCAATTAAATTTTCAAAAACCGGGCTTCAACCTGAATTCACAAAAGATTTGATAAGTGTTGATAAAAGAACATACAACGGAAGACATGAAGAAATTATAAAAACTGCTTTCGGCAGACACGGATTATAATTAGTTTTTTTTACCCCTCAAACCGACAAAAAACATACAAAAATATTTATAAACCCGAATTGGATATTAGAAATACAATGAACAAATGGGCTGAACTCTTGCTTGGACTTGTGCTGATTATAGCTCCTATAATAATTGCATTTTACTCGCAGAGCTGGGGAATTTGGAACTTCTGGACAGCAGCAGGAGAGTTTTTCAAGGGCGGGCTGTTCTGGTTCGTGATAATGATAGGTGTTTTATTTGTTCTCTTAGGAATTTCTGACCTGAAAGGTTAACTCCAAAATAAGAAGAGTATGTTCTATACCGCAAAAAGAATTGAAAAGAGTAATCTATGAAGCTAATTCACACATGACTCTTATTTATGGTAAAGGAAAATTTGGATATGTAACTAATAGAAATAGTTATGTATGTATTATTGTATATTAAAACAACCTGCTCCAATAATCCATATTAAATTGGGGCTCTGTTTAGAAAGTTATAAAAACCTCTGATATTCCTGATAATCATGGAAAAAGAAACCATAACTATACCAATAAAAGAATACCTAGAACTAAAAAAATACAGGCAAGTAGACAAGGAGTTATTAGAGAATATAGCTCAAGGCATAAAGGACATTCTTCAGGGCAGAGTAGAAGAAGTTTAAAGCCTTCTTAATATGTCTTCAAGTTTATTTCTATAAACATCCAAATTAGATTTTATCATATCTATTTCGTGTTGTTGTGCTTTTTTATCGGTTATAGTTATAAGAAAAACACATTTATGCTCTTCATAAACTAAAAATATCAGTCTTTTCCCGCCAAACTTCTTTTCTCTAAAAAACTTATAACCCAATGGTTTCCCGGAAAAGGGTTCTTCTTTAAGATGCTGTTCAAATTTCTCAACAGGAATTTGCTCTGACTTGTCTAACTTAAGCAACGTCCTTTTATAAGTAAAAGAACGAAACACCCTAAATTTCCCCTGCATTTCTTACCAAAACAAATAACATTTAATAATTGACGATATAGAAAAAAATGCATTTTGTGGCACACAAATACCTAAAAAGCAGTTGTAGTTTCAATTGTATTAAAATGGATGAATCATAAATCCTACAAAAAGAGGTTTAAATATCGATGTCCTACTATTGCAAAATCTGCGGGCAGCCAGATTGTAAAATGCATGCATTTTTTATAGGAAAGCCTAAATCAATAACAGAATTCTCCGGCTCCTCACCCCCTGAAATCTTTGTAGGCCGCTGGAATTATCCGAATATTTACACTGGAATTTTGGCCCCGCAGGAATATGGAGACACCCAAATTATGTCTTCTCCAGAGCTCTGGCACAAAAACAAACTCCCCATATCGAACATAATGTCTTTTCGAAACAAGCTGATTTACGGAAGAACGCAGAGCAACATAAAAAAAATTCCTGCAAAATTCAAATCTGCATTTTCAGAAATTGCCATGACTCACAGCTCAACAGCCACAGAATTCAAGCTCGCCAAACCTGTAAAGGCAGAAAAGCACCCTGATTCCCGCGTGCCCCTGATAAGCAGGGCAGCTCAAGTAAGCTCCGTAAAGTTACAAGAAAACACAAAGATACAAGCTAAAGTTGATTATCTGGTGAATGACACAGATGCAAAATCAGTCGTCGCTATCCAAGAGCTTCACAAAAGCAATATTCCTGTTTCAAACATAATCAAACTTCTTTCTGCAGGATTACTTGGCATGAAAAAAAATCGCAGGTTGGTTCCAACACGCTGGAGCATCACAGCAGTTGACGATACTATTTCAAAAAACAAACTTGAAAAAGTCAAGCAATTCCCGGAGATTTCAGAATTCCAGGTTTTCAGCTCCGAATATATTGGAAATCATTACGAATTTCTCCTGCTTCCGGACAAATACTCATTTGAAGTCATTGAAATTTCTTTGAAAGCAGGAGCCGGCGTCTGGAAGGACTTTGAGTCTTTCTTTCCCAGAAAAAAATACGCAGATTCAGTAACAGGAGCATATTATGCAAACCGCTTGGCATTGGTAGAATATTTGGAAAAAATAAAACGCCAGGCCCAGTGTCTTGTCATTCGTGAAATTCTCCCCGAATATTATGCTCCGTGCGGAGTTGGAATTCTAAGAGAAACCTCACGTGCTGCTTTCACAAAACAGCCAAAAAAATTCCCCTCCCTAGCCGAAGCACTTAAAGACATCCAATCCCGCCTGAAACAGCCAATAACAAATTACACATCGCGTTCAGAGCTCCTGAAAAATTTCGGCGCACAGACAAAACTCACTAGGTTTTTCTAATCACCAGCCCCAATAATACAAAGCCTCTATTTCATGCTCAAGCAACGGCCTGTCGTAAATCCTCACATCGTCGATGTTCCCTAAGAAATGATGGCTGAATCCTGTCTGGCTCTGGCTGTTTCTTCCTGTCCCTATCAAAAGACTATATTTATTGTTAAATGGCTCACCTGAAGCACTTGTTTCTTTATCCAGTTTTCCATTAACATATAATCTCAATTTTTTAGAATCATAGGTTATTGCAACATGATACCAATTCCATGCATTCAAGTTTCCGTTAGATACAACGCTTTGAGTTCCAGCCCCCTTAGGATCAGGATTAAACAGATAAACTAACTTCCTGTTAGGATTTATGTATAATGCATAACTTCTTTCATCCGGCCATTTTTCTTTAGCAATTATTCTCGGATAGTCGCTTGCTCCAGGATTTTTATGCGTTCTTACCCATGCACTTATAGTATAAACAGGCCCAAGCTCAATATCGCTCTCTGTATCAACATAATGTTTCTTATCATTCCCCCCAAAGTAAATTCCGCTTCCAACCTTTCCTGCTCCAAGAACCGCCCCATTCTTCAAAACAGCAGAAGGCCAGCGCCCGCTGACATCAGGAGTTTTTCCGCCGACAACTGAATCAAAAGGATAATGCACATTTTTCCATTCTTCAAGCTCCCATCTCAAATAAGGATATGTCTTGCCCTCTTCAATATCCCAAGTATTAACAAAATCCCAGTTTGTAAACGTGGATTTCTTCTTCATCTCAGCTGTTGTTTTTCCTGTTCCGCCGGCGCTGGTCGCCTGCCCGGATGTTTGAGTATCCCAGAAAGAATTCCATATATTTCCGGTAAAATCATTACGGCCGACTAAACCTCCAGAATAATATTTAAAAGATACTCCAATAGAAGAGTAAGTACGTGTTAATATGGTTGGTTCAGTAAAAACAGGAGGACTATATCCTGGCGGATTTTTAATGATATATCCAATTATTCCCCCAGCATCGGTGTTGTAAGCTTTATCTTTTATATAACCTCCAGTAGAATAAGAATCAGAGATTATACTATTTGCAGAAGAAGAACTAATCCCTGCTCCTGCTAATCCACCAACATATCCATAAGTATAATAAATAGAATAACTGTCATTTTCGTATATTATTATTGGAGAAGAAAAAGATTGTCGAATGGATGTATCTTCCGTTAAACCAACTAATCCTCCCGTATAAAAATAGTTCGGAAAAATTTGTCCCTGAGAATAGCTTTTTACAATTAAAGAACTTTCACTTAAACCAACAAGCCCCCCAGCATAATAAATTCCTCCTTCTCCGCCTATAGTACCTATAAAAAAAGATCTATAAAGTCCGCTGTAAGCCATATATCCAACCAATCCACCACATGATCCGAGAGCAAGATAAGCTTTATAACTGCCACAATAATAATCTTCTCCAGTATTACCTACTTCAGAATTGCTATAAGAAAGGGAAATAGTTCCTCCATCACTTACTCCAACTAAACTCCCCCCAAAGAGATTATGCACAGAAACATGCCCAGAGACAAAAGAAGAGAGCTCCATGTAAGCATTATATTTTTCTGAGTAAGTATGGTATCCAACTAAACCTCCTACAGCTAAATCTCCTTCAACTTCGGTATTTTTTACATCAACATCTCTAATATATCCCCCAAGATTAATTCCCACAATACTACCAACAAAACGTCCTACTTTATAACTACCACTACCACTAATACCTCCACCTCCCCTAATAGAAGAATCTTCAAGCCTTATATGTTTTATAATTCCCTTAGAAATTGCAAAAAGACCAACACCACTTCTTTCACCCTCATCAATATTTAAAAATTTAATTTTGTACCCGTTTCCATTGTAAATTCCTGTAAAAATTTTATTGTTAGGATCACTAAAATTTCCGCTGAAATATCCAATCGGTTTAAACATATATCCTGCTGGAAATTCAATATCACATTTTTGTACATAATGCCCATTAAGATTTTGTCTTACTTTCTCAAGATCCTCGACAGTGCAAACCCAAATTACGCCTTCATCTCCTTCTCCGGAATCAGGAAGAAAAACATGTTCCTCAACATTTGGATGAGGATTAGGCCATGGCAACTCTAGAAGTTTATCTCTTTTTAAAATTTCTAATTTATCTACCTGATCAGAAAAAGAGCTCTCTCTGGTATTTTCAGCTAAAGAGCCGGAATCATCGCTGTCCAGCAGGGGAGAAAATCTCGGGTCTCCAGAACCAAACAAAATTGCGAAAGCAACAGCCGCTAAAACAGCAACAAGCAAAAACACAACCTCTTCTCGCATGCTTTTATTAAGAAAAAATATATATAAATCTTGCCAAGGTAATTCGATGAAGATAGAAATTAGTATTCTGGCAATCCTCACAATTCTATTGGTCGGAGCGGTGGGATATTTATTTGTTTTAAATGACGAAAAAAGCTCAAAATGTTTTCAAGAAACAGATTTAACAGAGCAGAGAAGATGTTTTGAGCAAGAAGCTTTGGCTAAGAATGACCCAGAAATATGTAAGAATATTGTAGAAAACCAAGCTCTATGTTATATCTACCTGGCAAGAGAAAATAAAGATGCACAATTTTGCGAAGAGATAGAAGATAAAATGAGTAAATATAGTTGCTATCTTAACGTAGCTTTAGTAACAAGAGATCCTGTAGTATGTGAAAGATTCATAACAGATGAAACTATAGAAACAAAAGAACCATTGCTCTTTAAAGATCCTGATGCCTATTACCAATGGTCAAATTGTCAGGAAATCATGAAAGCTCCCCCCTCTTACTGGGCTACGCAACCATCTGCATGAACATCCTCATCCCAAATTATCAAAATACTTGTTATAAAAACTACAAAAAAATAGTTCTTTGATAAAAGAAAGACCTAGATTTTTCACCATGGGTCTAAAATCTTTTATCAGTTTTTTCCCTTTCCGCCCAACTTATCAAAGGAAGAAGAGCTTTTGTTAATTTTTGTCCCTTTTTTGTAAGAGAATATTCTACTCTTGAAGGAATCTCATTAAATGGTTTTCTTGACACAAGATTCTTCTCCTCCAGCTCTTTTAATCTGTATGACAATATTTTTGCGGTCGCTCCCTCTATTCTTCTCAATAAATCATTAAACCGCAGACTTCCAAAATTTCCGATAGTTATTATGATAGACATTGTCCATTTCTTGCTCAGGTAGTCTGAAGCAAATTCTAACGGCCTCGGACAATACCCATTAATAGATTTCATTCTGCAACAGCTCTCATCAGTTTTTACCATACTTTCCATTTAGAAACTGCCCAATTTATATAATTCATGTTAGTATATAAAATATACTAAAAGGCAATTAGAATTAAGATGACAGAAAAACAAGACAAAAGATATTTTCAATGCCCTGTATGTAGCTTTAACTACAAAACAAAAAAGTTAGCTCAAAAATGTGAAGCCTTTTGCAGGGAGCATAAAAGTTGTAGTCTTGAAATAACTAAACATGCTATCAAGATAAAATAAAGGAGGTAGGGTGAAAGATGGAAGAGAAAAGAGAGCCATGTTGCAGTTTTGGAAAATGCCCATGTTGCGAATGTTGCATCTGCATTTGCACAAAAGAGCTGAAAAAATTACTCTCCCCGAAGGCACGAGAGCTCTTGATAAAGAAATTATCCTAGAAAAGCATGGAAGTGTTGATGCTCAAACCTGTTTTTTTAACTTTTAGTTCCAGAAAACACGCATTAATAGCAGTTCTCCTGGCTTTGGCCATGGCTTTTCTTTCTATTTTAGTTCCTTCTTTATTGATTCCTGGTAGTACGCTCAAATTACAATTGTCTCTCTTGGAAATAAGCGATATTGGTTTAATAATTCTTTTTTCCGCTTTGTTTGGCACTGCAATTTCCATGCAAAGCTACGCCTCGCATAAAAAACACAAAAGCAAATTAGCAAGTGGCGCTGGAACCGGGATTGTTGCATTTACAGGAACTTTGTTCTCTGCCAAACTTTGTCCATTTTGTTTGATAGCCATTCTAGGTTTTCTTGGTATCGGAGGCTCAGCAGCGCTCTTCTTATTTTCCTATAAAAATGAAATCATGATAGCAAGTATTCTGGTGTTAATTTTTATTATTTACATAACTGGCAAAAGAATAACAAAACTAAAAGTCTGTCAGAAGTGCAGATAAAGATTTTTTATAAAGGCAGGTGACTCCTAAAGTTTACTTCTTCTTCCCATCAAGCCTTTTCAGAACTTCCTTGATGTTTTTGTCAAGCTGTGCAATTGCATCATCCAATTGTTGTCTGCTTTTCGTTCCCGTGCAGACCAATTTCCCGTTGGAAAAAAGCAGAAAAGTTGTCGTCGGGTCGTCCAACTTATAAACAAGCCCTGGAAATTGCTCTGGCTCGTATTCTGTATTTTCCAACTCAAGAGCAAGAATGTTGAGGTTAAGGTCGACGTTTATATTTCCCGATGCAACAATATTCTGCACGGTTATTTTGGGCTTGTCGGTTATCTTAACCCCAATTTTGGCAAGTTGTTTTATAACTTGCTCTATCACCTCTTTTACCTGTGCAACACTTTTTGTTCCAGTGCACACAAGATTCCCAGAAGAAAACACCAAAACCGCAGACTTTGGTTTTGCTATACGCAAAACAAGCCCTGGAAATTGCTCTGGATTATACTCGGTATTGCTCTGGCTCCTCGCCAATTTTGTCAAGGAAACAGGTTTTCCCAAAGAAGACGTTGCAACAATATTCTGAACCTTTAAATCTGCTTTATTTTTACCGGCCATGATGATACAGCCTTTTTAAATAAAATTCCTTTATAAAGCTTCCTAAAAATAGCTTGTCAGGAAAAATCTTATGTCTCTCGCTAAAAATATCCTGACAGGACATAAAATTATCCGATTCCTCTCTGATTGTTATGTCCTCTTTTAAACTCCAGTTTTATCTCTTCAATAGTCGCTATATCATGTTTGCCCCTCTCAGGCCTGTAATGTGTGATTCTCGGAAATCTAAGCGCAAATCCTGAACTATATCTCGGGCTTGGCTGAATATTCTGATAAGTCACACTCACGACCGCTTTTGGCTTTATCTTGACATACTCTTTTGTTTCTCCGATAATCAAAGGCTGTAATATCTTGTTCAATTCAGCGTAAGTGGTTCCTTCGCTTCCCTCCTTTTCCTTTAAGCCCGAAGAAACCTTCCCAACTTCCAAAAATTTCCCATTTTCTCCTCGGCAGGCAACTATAAAACTCGTCAGCCCTCCAGCCCTCTTTCCTGTTCCATACTCTCCGCCGATAATTACTAAATCCAAATCCTTTACTTCCGGCTTCATCTTGACTATGTACCCGACTCTCCTTCCAGGCCTGTAAGGCGCATCAAGCCTCTTCACCATTATTCCCTCTTCTCCAATCCTCAAAGCCTCATGATAAAACTCCATAACCTCTTTTTTTTCATCAGTTATTATCTGTGTTGCAGGCCTTATTTTCCAAGCGCTCTGTTTTATAACTCTCTCCAATAGCTTACGCCTGCCAAGAAAGCTTTTCTCTATCTCGCTTTTCCCATTATAATAAATTATATCAAAAACATTTATCTCAACAGGCAGAACTTTTCTCAATTTTTCTATGTCATATTTTCTTCTTATCCTTTGGCTTATCGCTTCAAACGGCTTGTACTCTTTAGTCTTCGGATCAAATCCTACAACCTCGGAATCCAGAATGAAATCTCTCCCCCTGACATATTTTCTAACAACTTCAACAATATCAGGAAACTGCTTTGTCACGTTGTCCAGTTTTCTAGTAAAAAGGCTTATCCTCCCTTTTGAATCCTTGTTTATCAAAACCCTGAATCCATCATACTTGTGTTCGACAGCCACCCTTTTTCCGCAGATTCTGAATGCTTCGTCAACATCAGTCACTTTAACCGGAAGCATAACTTTCAAAGGCCTTCCTGGCATTATATCTATCTTCATCAGCTCCGCTTTTCCCTTTACAGCCTTTTCAAATATTTCTGCAAAATCATTCGCCTTGTCATAAGCTTCCTCAATCCTCAAAACCATTTCTTTATTTTCCGCAAAAAAAGCGCGCGAAATAGCATCCCTTAACAAAGCATCCGCAACACCCACTCTTAAATCATTAAGCAATGTCCTGATAATATATTTGGCGCCTTTTCCGTCAGCGCTGGTCAAAAGCTCAACAATTAGATTCAATTTTTTATCGACAGCTCCCTTTCCTTCAATACTGACAAGCTTTTCAAGATTGTCAAAAACTTTCTGCACCTCAAGATTTTTGGAAAACAAAGTTCCTTGCTTTTTCTTTCCAACTAATTCCTCTGCGACATTTCCCAAATCCCCAAGCTTCTTAAATCTCTCAACCACTTTCTCCGGCTTCACTCCAGAAGCTCTGGCTATGGCTTTTATGCTCAACTGCCCGGAAATTCCAAATTCTCTTTCATCATAATCAGGCAAAACCCTTCCCCTCAATAAATAAATCCATTTTGGATGTTCCTTAATTTTTATCAGAAACTCCGCAAGAATTTCAATTTTCTCAAGTTTTTTTGTTGTCGCAGATAAAGCTTCATACACATCCACAAATTCAGAATATCTCATCTATAAGAAAAAGCAAAATCCTTTTTAAGCTTACTCTAAAGGTTTATAAACTAACAAAAGCAAATCATAAAATAGACTTAGCACAAATACTTGGCTGGATAGCGACAATATTATTCTCTATAATGATTTTCCCACAAATGATCAAAACAATAAGAACAAGAGACTCGACAGGCGTAAGCCTCTCTTTATTTGTAATCTACTTGATAGCTAACTTTGTTGCTTTAGCATATGCCTTCTTGATCTTCCAAAGCCCTTTAATAATAAAATACACTATCGCTATAGTAACTGCTATGGTATATATTATGTTTTACTTCTTGTACCTAAAACGCTAGCTCTCCTGTTTAAACAAAAACCTTCTCAATTTCCCCTATTTTATCAAAATCCTTGTCTCTTGTAATTAATATTCCCTTCTCTTCCATTACTTGTGAGGCAATAAACAAGTCTGTTAAAGAGAGTTCATATTTACCTTTCAATTTAGAAAGATTTCTTGCCGTAGTATTAGTTGTATGCAAAACCTCAAAGGCATTAATTATTTTTTCCACTTTAGCCTTATTTTTTGGGCTTCTCTTTCTTATCCCATGTATCAATTCATAATAGACTATAAATGATATTTTTGGTGGTGCAGGATACAATCTCCTCAACTCATTTAGTTTCCTAATAATTTCTCTATTTCCTCTCTCAATTTCAATTACAACAGAGGTATCAAAAACTAGAAACATCTCTGAACCCTCTTTCTTTTCTTAGTTTGAGAGTTATTTTCTTTATATCGTCCGCTTCCTTATCAGAAAGAACCTTGCCACTGTTCAATATTATATCCCATGTTTTTTCAGCATTTTTCTCATACTCCTCCAGCATGTTTCCAAATAGCTTCCCCATAGTCAAACGTTTTTTTGCAGCCAAAGACTTAAATTTCAACCACGTTTTCACATCTATTCCTTTGATGCTTCTTATTTCCATAAAGTATAACAGTAATACTAGTATTTAAGTTTTACCCTTAGTTGTAACATAGTTTTCTATAAAAGTACTAATTGTCTAGTCATCCGGAAAAAACAATATCTTATGCTCCTTAAACCATAGCAAATGTCTATAACTTTCGATTGCATCTTGAAATCTTTCCCTAATATCTTCTAAAATCTCTCTAAATTTCTCATAACTTTCAACCTCGAACTCCACTTCCAAATCAACATCAGCAGTTGTTTCATAAGCATAAACTATGTTTGGATTCTGAGCAAAATAATCGAGCATATTCTTCTTTTTACCTAGATCTTTCAGGAAAAACTCAACCTTGTACCAATAATATCCAATTCTTGACAGATCAATCATAACTCTGAACCGCTCAATAATGCCTGATTTAATAAGTTTCCTTATTCTATAATTCACAACAGTTACGCTTGATTTTAATTTCGTAGCCAATTCAACAACGGACATTCTAGCATTATTAGATAAGTGTCTTAAGAGACTCAAATCAAAATCAGTATAATCACCAATATCTGATTTGATGTAATTTATCGCCTTCGAGAATCTCTTTTTTCCTCCAATAAGATAATCTCTTCCATAAACATAAAATCCGGTATAAATTGACTCGTTCAACTCCTGGACGTTATTTGAATATTTTCTTAAGAACTCTTCCCTTCTCTTATATGCCTCCTTTATGCTCTTCTCCCAACTCGCAACGCCCAAATCTCTAAAACCATCTATGCTATCCACCCACCAATACTTTTGATGCCTGACAAAATAATTAATAATCTCTTTCTCTTTTTTCGGAGGAGAATTTTTTAATTTGATAAAAAACCTATTTGTAAAATATCCCAAAAGGCTCATATTTATTAAAGTATAATATCCCTTAATTATTCCAGCTTCCTCCATCCTTTTAATCCTATAGTTAACAACTTCCTTGCTCAGTCTGACTTTTCGTCCAATCTGGCTAAAACTTTGCCGAGAATTTTTATCCAATTCATATAATATCTTTTTATCCTTCAAATCAATTTTTACTTTCTTCCCCGCATCTGCCGAAACATTATCTGCATTAGAATAATCTTTCTTATCTTTTACTCTGCCACGTTCGCTCAGATTATCTCTTTCAAAGTCATCCTTCTCATCATATTCATATTTCTGCAGTAACTCATCTATTCTAGCCATTTTTATCATAAACATTTTTTTACTTATAAATTTTACTATTTTGATAAAAAATTCTAACATAATCTTTATATAATTCATTGATTTTGATGTATTAATTCAATAGGAGTAAAGAAAATGGACTCGAACCAAGATAAATTGTTAGAAGAAATGTTAAGAGGATACTTAAGTATCCGAGCAATAGAAATTGAGAACGATGAGAAAAGAAAGAATTCTGACTATATAAGTGCTACTGCTTATGGTCCACAACACATAAGAAGAAAACTAATTCGAGGATTAGCAAATCATTTAAACGCTCCCTCAATTTCCAGACAAGGATACACATATAATGAAATACTTGGAGTTGGCTATACTCCTAGCCAGAGTTATTCTCTCTGGAACAAAGATGACGGACTGATTTCTTCTGTACGATTAGGCAGAATAAATTTTGCATTGACACATAAAGCTTTAGAAGAAGCAATAGGAGATTATGACTACGAGGATTGGAACAAACAAAGGGTCAAAATACCTCAAGGAATAAAAGGAGTGCAAGAAGAATGGGGAGATGAATGTAGAGATCCATCCATTTGGGAAGTAATTCTAAAAGGTTTTTTCGATGCTCATCCAGGAGAGTACACTATCAGAACACGAGGGACAACTCAAAAAAGAAGACTTAAGAAAGTTTTACACATGGCAGCCGAAATTGCAGAAGGAAGCGGAGCAGATGTCGTTGAAGTTGGAGAGTTTTTACTAGGACCTATATCCACTGGACTATCGGTTAATTTTTACAAACGTGGCTAAATCCACCCTCTCTTTTTAATCCCAAGATCATTAATCTGAAAAACCAGCGTCTTTTCCGGCAAACTCCTGTGTTTTCTCAAAATAGCCTCTCTTCTGCCTCTGTCGTTGACAAGCTCAATCAGGCATTTGCTCCAGTATTTCAATATGTCTCCTGCAACCATTCTCTTTTCCGTCTCCCAGCTGTAAATTTGGTTTGTGACAATAACCGGAATGTTTCTCTTTCTGGCTATTTCGGCAAGAAGCCTCATCTGCCTGGTAAGCTCGGAGTTAACTTTCTGGATTGCCCCAATATCTTTTCCATTCTCTCTTGCGTCAGCAAACTCCAGCCTATAAAGCATAGTCATTCCATCCACAATAATAAGCCCGACATGCTCTTTCAAATTCTCAAGTAGCTTATCAAAAGCATCTTTCTGCTCCTTGAAATTAGTCGGCTTCAGAACCAAAATGTTCTCCAAAACATTTTCAGCTCCCGAGCCATTAACAAGCTGATTTACTCTCTCCACAGAAAATCCTCCCTCTGTATCAACAAAAATAACTTTCTCGCCTTTTTTGGCAAGAGAAACAGCAGCCAGCAGGCAAAAATTAGTTTTTCCGGTTCCTGCGCCTCCATACAAAGTGGTTATGATGTCCTTTTCATAACCGCCATAAAGCCACCTGTTCAAATCATAAGTTCCAGCAGACACCTTATCACTCATCAAAAAACATCTCTAATGTAATATATAAAACTTGAGTGCTTGACGCTCAATTCAGCACAATTTCCCTATAGTCAAGAGAATTAATATTGTTTATACTGCCACTGACTTTTTAGGGAAAGACTTATCCCTTCCGCACAATTATATGGCAACACTCCTACGAACGTAGCGAGGAGCGTTTTTTCTTCAGCTTTAAGAAATTTAAATCTCCAATTGTTAAGGTGAGGAACGGGCGCGCGGCTTTTTGTTAGGATCATAATCTGTTCCGTATCCTGGATTTGTTTTTGGTCTATATTTATTTGGATATTGAATATCTGTTTTTACTGCATGTGAAACTTTCTTGAACAAGTTAATGCCCTTCGGGCAACTCTAAAAGTACATATCCTTTCCGTACCCTACA
>DYFY01000002.1 GCA_020724955.1 Candidatus Parvarchaeum sp.
CCATCCCTCAACTTTCAGTTCGTCCTTCTGCATTCAGCATGGGGCATGTAAAATTCCAGAAAAACAAAGGTTTCCCATCAATCAAAAACTTCGTTATCTTTTTAAACATCTCTCTCCAAAATTAAGAGAAAAGCAATGGAAGAGATAGACGCAAAAAGCATTGAAGATGCCAAAAAAAAAGCCAAAAAGAAAGGATTTCCCCTGATAAAGGCAAAAGACGACCATTTCAACAGAAAGCTACTTGAGCAGTGCAGAAACATTATCCTGCTATCCCCAGAAGCGGGAAACAGAAAAGATTCCCTAAGGCAGATTGATTCCGGTCTGAATCATGTTCTTGCAAAAATAGCTTCTAAGAATAAAAATTCAATTGCTATCGACCTTAAAGAGCTGAGCTCGCTGGAAAAACACGAGAAGGCGTCAAGAATCTCAAAAATAATCCAAAACATAAAAATCTGCAGAAAAGCAAAAACTAGACTGATTGCACTGAACACTTCAGACAAAAAAGCCTTTCACTTCCTAATTTCTCTGGGAGCTTCAACATTACAAGCCAGGCAGGCAACAACCAAATCTTTTTAACTCTGCTGAGGCATAAATCAGCATGGATGAAACAATTTCCTCCCTGTCGCGGATTGAGCTGAAAATAATTCCTTTTCTCGGAAAATCTATAGAAGAAATAATAACTCTCTCTGGGCTTGACAGAACAACAGTTCTCAGGGCGATGAAATTTCTGGAAAATAAAAAAATTTTGGAGATGAAACTGGAGAAAAGAAAGATAGTGTCCTTAGGAGTTAACGGAATATATTACAAAAAAAATCATCTCCCAGAAAGAAGATTATTGCATCTGGTAGAATCCAGAAACCATATTCCTCTTAAAGAGGCTGAAAAAGAATCCGGGCTTTCAAGCAACGAATTCAAGGTTTCTCTGGGTGTTCTGAAAAGAAAAGGATTTATTGAGCTTAAAAACGGAAAGATATCTCTCAGCGCTCCAAAAGAAGAAATAATCAAAAAATTCCCAGAAGAATCTTTAATTGAAATTCTTCCAATTGAAGAAAGCAAGCTTGACAGCGGGCAAAAAAAAGCCATGGAGTCCCTGAAAAACAGAAAAGAAATATTGGAATTAACCGATGAAAAAATAATTTCCTATGAGCTAACTCCAAAGGGAAAGGAGCTCGCCGGGAAAGAGATAAAATCAGACTTGCTCGAAGAGGTAACTCCTGAAATGATAAAAACAGGAATAAAAGGGAAAAAGTTCAGGAAGTATGACATTCTCGCCCCGGTCCCCAGAATTTATGGAGGTAAAAAACATTTCGTAAATCAGTCAATAGAATACGCTAAAAAAATATGGCTGGAGCTTGGTTTTGAGGAAATGTCCGGACCTTTAACTGACAGCTCATTCTGGATATTTGATGCCCTATTTACCGCGCAGGATCACCCGGCCAGAGAAATGCAGGATTCTTTTTTTATAAAAAACATGAAATCAAAATTGCCGGACAAAAAAATAGTTTCAAGAGTTAAAACCGCCCATGAAAAAGGAATTGACGGGAGCGAAGGATGGCAATATCTCTGGAGTGAGAAAGAAGCTGAAAAAATTCTTTTGAGGACGCACACAACATCATTATCGGCAAGAACTCTGGCAGGTTTGGACCTGAAAAAACTTCCAGTAAAGTTTTTCTCAATAGGCAAAGTTTTCAGAAACGAAACAATAGACTGGAGCCACGGAATAGAATTTTATCAATCAGAAGGAATAGTCGTTGATGAAAAAGCCAACTTCTCGCATCTCTTGGGATACTTAAAAGAATTTTACAGAAAAATGGGTTATGAAAAAATAAGATTTCGCCCGAGTTTTTTCGCTTATACAGAGCCGTCTGTTGAAATTGAAGCTTATCATCCAGAAAGAAAAATCTGGTTTGAACTCGGAGGTGCCGGAATATTTCGTCCCGAAGTGGTATCTCCGCTGCTGGGAAAGGCAATTCCTGTGCTGGCTTGGGGGCAGGGCTTCGACAGAATAATTATGGATTTCTACAAAATAAAAGACCTGCGCGAGCTTTATAGCAACAATATCAAAAAACTCAGGGAGATTAGAGCGTGGACAAAATAAAAAAAACTAAACGTTTATCGGAAATTTAAAAATGGCTACAATAAAATATTCAAGAAAAGAAATAGAAAAATGCATAACCCTTACAAAAGACAATCTCGACAAAATAAGCATGTTTGGAACTCCTGTGGAGTCTCTTTCTCAAAATGAACTGGAGATAGAAATTTTCCCGAATAGAGCCGACTTAATCCCAATTCAGGGATTTATTAGAGCAATAAATGCTTTTTTGGGAAAAGAAACAGGGCTTAAAAGATATAAGGTGAATAAGCCAAAAAAAGATTACAAACTTGTCATTAATCAAAATGTAAAGCCAATAAGACCCCACGTAGCCTGCTGTATAGTCAGAAACCTCAAGCTATCCGAAGACAAAATAAAAGAAATAATTTATCTTCAGGAAAAAATGCATGCAACTCTCGGAAAAAACAGAAAAAAGCTGGCTATAGGCATTTATCCTCTGGACAAAATAAAGCTGCCTATCAGTTACGAATCTATGGCTCCTTCAGAAATAAAATTTATTCCCTTAGATTATGACAAAGAGCTTACTGGCCAGCAAATTCTCAAAAGACACCCTGTCGGAAGAGCATATGCCCATTTACTTGACAAAAACAACAGATTTCCTGTCTTCAGAGACGCCGAAAATAAAATCTTGTCTTTAGTTCCAATAATCAACAGCCAAACAGCCGGAAAAGTCACAGAAGAAACAAAGAATATTTTTGTTGAGTGTTCGGGATATGATTTAAACGTTTTAAACAAGACCATAAACATAATTTCCACCAGTTTTGCAGACATGGGAGGAGAGATATGGCAGATGCGCATTGAAGATGCCAAAAAAAGATTTTCCCCTGAATTGTCTCCCAAGAAAAAAACAATTTCTTTGGAAAAAACAAACAAGCTCCTTGGCTTGAATATTAAAGAAAAAGAGTTGTCTTCTTTACTGGCAAGGATGGGGCACGAATACAAAAAAGGCTCTGTTTTTATCCCGGCATGGAGGGCTGACATTCTGCACGAAAACGATTTGATAGAAGAAGTAGCTATAGCTTATGGTTATGAAAATTTTAATCCAATCATGCCATCCATATCAACAACAGGAAAAGAAGAAAGGCAGTCTGTAATTGCCAGAAAAATTTCAGAAATCCTGTCAGGGCTTGGGCTCCTTGAAATATCCACGCTTCACTTGATAAAAGAAGCCGAAGCCGAAAAAGCCGGCATAAAAAAACCTATTCTCCTGGAAGAATCAAAAACAGAGTACAAGATACTCCGCCCAAATCTTTTTATCCCTTTGCTGAGAACTCTGTCTGAAAACACCGACGCCGAATACCCTCAGAAGGTTTTCGAAATGGGAAAAGTCTTTGAAACCAATGACTCAGAAAGCGGAATGGGGGAAAAAACCAGCCTAATAATCGCTCTCACGCCAGGCAATTTCACAGAAGCAAAACAGCACCTTGACTATCTCTTCAAAGAAATCAACCTAAGCTACTCCCTTAAAGAGCACACATCTCCGGGATTGATAGAGGGAAGAACAGGACAGATATTATTCGAAAATAAACCGATAGGTCTGATAGGCGAGATTCACCCAAACACTTTAAACAGCTGGCGCCTGAAAATGCCCCTGGCAGTAATAGAGATATCCTTCGAGGAAATATTCAATAAAATATAAAAAATATCTAAAAATAAAAAATTCACTTACTCGTAATCTTCTTCGTCTGAATCATCAGAGTCGTCGTCATCGTCCATGTCATCATCTTCATCAGAGTCGTCCATGGATTCGTCTTCCGCTTCTTCTTCGTATGCCATCTAAGCCTCCTATTTAGTTCTTCCACAAAACTGCAAATCCTTTTTAAATTTTGCGTGGCAATTTAAAGCGAACGCAAACACTTTTAAAATCAATAGAAGCAAAAATAGCCCCACCAGGATTCGAACCTGGGTTTCGGCCTCCAGAGGGCCGCGTCCTTGACCACTAGACTATGGAGCTATAAGACAATTAAAAAAGCTCTCCTTAAAAAACTATCTCAGTAAACTATTTATAAGCTCTTGGTGTAATAAACTAATGGTAAGCTGGGTGGTGATAGCTCTCGTTATACTTGGGGCAATGATATTTTTTAAAACCACGGGAGTGCGCTTCGGCCGTACATGGACTATGGTGATAGGAGCAATCATTGTTTTCGTAGTGGTCACTCTTGGATATGTAATAACACGGCCGGGTATAAATCTTCTTACTCTTGACGGGTTTATTTCTGCCGTAAAAATTTATGTCTTCTGGCTACAAGACGTATTCGACAATCTGTTTAAAATCACTGGAAGCGCAACCAAGATAGATTGGGCAGTGAACATTTCAAAATACAGCTAAAATGAAAATAACATTATTTGTATTAAAATTTCTGATGATAGGAGCTCTATTTATAGTTAGCAATCAGAATCTGGCGCTCGCAGATCCTGAAAACCGGGCAGTATTCACAAAAGAGTATAAAATATGGCTCTCAGGAGTTTTTGACAACACCATTGAACTGACAGGAGACTTCGTAAAGCTCGAATGGCTTCCCGACGTAGCGCCCAAAGAAGAAATTCAAAAAACACAAGTCAAGCTCTCTCCGGACAAATAGTTTTTTAACACCTCTCTTTTTAATAAGCATGCGCCCTTGTGGCTCAGTGGTAGAGCGCGTCCTTGGTAAGGACGAGGTCCCGAGTTCAATCCTCGGCAAGGGCTTTCAAAAAAAAATCAAAGCTCGTTGATTGACTAAACCAACCATAACTATTATAAATAATTTTAGCTCCCATTACAAAAGAGGTGTTTTATGAATCACATAAAAAATAAGCAGGAAAAAATCGCCCGCTTCCATAAGAAAGTAAAAGAAGCCGGCAAACACAACCATTTCAGGTTTTTTTTCAGATACAGATACAAAAAACTAACAATTCTCATACTGGCCGTAATAGCCTCATATTTCATATTCACAAATTCAGGAATTTCATCAGTGATAACTCTTTCAGATGAATTAGAATACTTCGGAATTTTCATAGCTGGAATTCTGCTTTCTTTTGGCTTTTCAGCGCCATTCGCAACAGGATTTTTTCTCATATCCTCGCCTGAATCAATTATAATGGCTGCAATAATCGCCTCATTCGGCTCGTTGATTTCAGATATGCTGATCTTCAAATTTATAAAAATGTCTTTTATGGATGAATTTCACCGCCTCAAAAAAACCACGCTTATAAAAGAGCTTCATAGCTCAATGAAAAACCACATCCCCTCAAAAATAAAAATTCACGTTTATTATTCAATAATTGGAATATTAATCGCATCTCCAATTCCCGATGAAATTGGAATAAGCCTGCTTGCCGGCATGACAAAAATAAAACCTCTCGCGATGGCAGTCTTAAGCTTCGTTCTGCATGCCATAGGAATTTTTATACTCCTTACAATCTGACCAAACTCTTTCATTTAATAAGCCCTAACTCGTAATCTAACAACCCTTCAAATATTTACTAATTTCATTGATTTAAAATAATTTCATTAAAGTGCAATTCCAACAGAAATGAGGCTATCTGAAAAGTTATGATTTGCTTAGACTCATTTACCATCTATTAATAAACTCTCTTAAAATTTTATCGATATAAACAGCATTGTCCGGAATAGATTTTTCTGATTAAAGATATTCGGTAAACCTTGCTGAATTTTGTTTATTGCCAAAAGGTTTTTGTCGTAATTTCGAAAATTTTGTTATTCCGGACAGAGCAGATATAAACTAACGATTTTAGATACCAATAGAAATTTTCTAATTTGATATTATTCATGTATAAAACAACTGGTATCAAGGGTCATGAACCTGCACAAAATAATTTATTATAAAGTTTTAAAAAGACAATCATGTTTAGAAAACCAGCCCGTATAGTCTAGAGGCCAAGGACGCGGCCCTCTCGAATTCCGGAGGTGATGTCGAAGAGACTAAAACTCCAGTCCTCTCAAGGACAGGAAACCTTGCCCAACAGCGAGTATTGAGCAAAGAGCAAGGTTCATAATCATCACACTCTCTAAAAGAGGTGATGGAGAACGGCCGAAACCCGGGTTCGAATCCCGGTACGGGCATAAGACATTTTGGCATTATTCAGAAAACTTTTACTTATGCTGAAATGCCTTCTAAACCTTCCTTCGTTTTACCAATAATTTTCCCAAAAAATAAGCCGACCCAAAAACAAGGACTCCGGGCAGAAAAGCAATCCCTAAACTTGGCACAAGCAAACTAGTTCCTATGACTCCTATTGTCCCTGCCCCTACAGATTCAAGAAGATTAACTGCTCCCGGAACAGACTTATCTATATCTTTTTGTAAAGCGTCAAGCTGCATTATCATTTTTCCGCCTTTCAAAATCCTTATTTTCTTATCTTCTTCCGAAACCAAAACGACGAGTTCTGCTTTTTTTGAGGCACTCAAAGCAGCACTATGTCTAGTTCCAAAATTCTTGAAAGTGGTCTTGGTCTTTATCAAAACTCCATACGCTTTTACCTTGCCCTCTTTGTCTATTACAACTGCTCCATCCATTAAAGCTAAAGATTCAAGAAGCTTTGGATTTTCGACCGCTTTGAATGGCGGAACTGCCTGATTAACCAAAGGTTTGTAATCTGCCTCTCCAACAACGAATAAAGCCCCTTCGCCTCTTTTTGCAATCCTCAACCCAACTTGAATCAAAATTTCTTCAAGTTTTCTCGCATTCCTATTGTCCATAACTAAAAAAATCATTTTTTGTTTTTAAAACTTATGAAATTTCACTCTCTTCCCAAATCTTTAAATTCTCGAAAGTCTTCGCAGGCTGATGAATCAAAAAAAAGAGGTTCAGGATACAATCCTGAAGGAGCCAAAAAAAAATCAGGCAACAAAAGAGGAGCTTTTTGCGATTCTAAAAACAATAGCCCCTGGAACAAATTTAAGGGCTGCAATAGACGGAGCTTTAAAAGTTGGAAAAGGAGCTCTAATCGTGGTTGAAAATGACTCCCTTGCTCCCTTGCTCGACGGCGGATTTAAAGTAAACTGCAAATTCACTCCGCAGAAGCTAATGGAATTGACAAAAATGGATGGAGCCATAACTCTTTCCAAAGATTTGAAAAGAATAACCAACGCAAATGTAACCCTTGCTCCGGACAGCAGAATAAAAAGTTCTGAAACAGGAACAAGGCACAAAGCCGGAGAGAGAACAGCAAAACAAACCTCTGGATTGGTAATAGCAATCTCAGAGAGAAGACACGAAGTCAGCATTTTTTACAAAAATATGAAATATATTTTAAAAAATACAGATGATATTTTAAGAAAAGCAAATGAGCAAATTCAGCTTTTGGAAAAACACAGAGAGATATTTGACAAGCATGTAGAGAAACTAAATGCCCTTGAATTAAGAAATTACATATCTCTAAATCAGGCAATAAAAGTGATTCAAAAGGGGAAACTGATACAAAAAATCGCCAAGGACCTGAAATTGCACATAATAGAGCTTGGAACAGAAGGGCATTTGCTGGAAATAAGGCTTAAAGAAATAGTCCAGGGAGTGGAAAAAGAAACAGATTTAGTCATAAAAGACTACACCTCCCTGAACTTAAAAAAATCCAAGTCTCTGCTTGAAGCAATGTCATATCATGAACTTCTTGACAACGAGTTAATTCTCAAAGCTCTTGCCTTCAACTCAGAATCTCCAATAGCCTCAATAAAAGGATGGAGAATGATGTCAAAAACATCGCTTCCAAATCCTGAAATTGCTCTTGTCCTGAAAGAATTCGGCTCGCTGGGAAAGATAATGCATTCAAGAATAACAGCTTACAACTCACTGCTGGGAGAAGAGCGGGCGATAAAATTCAAGGAAGAAATAGAAAGAATAAAGCTGAATCATTAAGTTTAGTATTTAACTCCCAAAATGCTCCTCGTGAATGTAGGGTATAAGTCTCTGTAATCTCTAACCGCTAAAACAAAAAATATTGAAAAAAGAATAGAAAATACAATAAAAGATAATATTCCTATTACAAAAAATATTATTTTAAAATAGATGTTGTTTATCTGTAATCCTCCCATAACAATTCCTAGTGAAACCAAAAGAAGCCCAAGCATATTCGCCGCGACCGGCGCCCTCATCCAGAGATGTTCTACCATATTTATCAAGTAGTAATTATATAACAGACAACACCACGATTAAGAGAAGTTGTTTGTAATAACTGAAATATAAAACAAGCAAACAATTTGGGCTAATTTTTGATTTTCACAAAGAAGATTTACAGAAGGAAAAAGAAATTACCTCTTAATCTGTTGTTGCTTGACATGAAGCGAGGCGGAAGGCTCGGGCGGACACACTAAGTACCACAGAGAGTTGAGATTTAGTTCTCAGCCGATTTCGTAGCATAGTTGCGAAGAGTTTTTAAATTATAAATAACTGAGGAAAGTATGAAAAAACAAAATAAAAATGATGAAGGTTATTATGCTGTTAGCGCATTCATTGCTGTTGCTTTAGCAATTTTAATTCATTGGCTATTATTGTCAAATATAAACCTTCATCCAACCTTACATGCTGGAATAGGTATTGGAATATTTTTCATACTTTCTGCAGCATTGAGTTCTATTCTAAGCAAATTTTGGTAAAACTCTGAGCAATTTAGTTTAACCTTTGTTATGAGAAGTGCGAAGCATCTTGTAAGTTTTCGTTTATGGGTTAAGCAAAGTTTTTCATTAATTTTCACTATATATTCAACTCGTAAGAGTTGAATCAGACAGAAATTTTAAATTCCTGTAATTTTTCAATATCTGGGTGGGAAGAAAAATAATTTTTTATTTTCCCGCAGCGAAGCTGGGGCGTAAGTCCCAACATCCGAAATTCCCAAATTTGTCGTCCGACACTTAGGGAAAAAATTATGTCTCTCACTAAGGTTATAAAATTTTAAACAGCTCACACTAAAGCAACCTTTAAAAACCTAATTCTCCAAGCAATTCCGGATGAAAAGAAGCTCAAGAAGATGGAAAAAGAAGCGCCAGATGCGCTGGAAATGGCAACGTAAAAGGTTGAAGAAGGAAAAACGCAAGCGTAGATTACACAGAGAAAGAAGTAAGTAATTTTATATAATTCTGTAAATACTCCAATATATGATAATATACTGCATCAGGCACGGACAGGCAACTCACAATCTGAAAAACATCATGAACGGCGATCCAAGAAAGCCGATTCATCTCACACAGCTGGGAAGGCGGCAGGCTGAAGAAGTCAAAGAAAAACTCAAAAGAATAAACTTTGACGCCATCTATGTATCAGAATTTCCGAGAACACAAGAAACCGCAGCAATCATAAACAATCCAAGAAACATCCCAGTAAAAATAGACAAAAGGCTTAACGATATTCGCTCTGGAGCGGAAGGAAAAACAAACAGGTTTTACAAGGAAGAAAGAGAAAAAGTCGCAAAAAAACAAAAAATCCATGTTCTAAAAGCCCGTGTGGGAAAAGGAGAATCTTTCGAAGACGAAATAAAAAGAGTTTCTGAATTCCTAAGCCATCTTAAAAAACAGCCTTATAAAAAAGTGCTCATAGTGGCCCATTACGACATAATCCAGGCAATCAAGATGAAATTAGACAAAGTTCCTCTGGAGAAAATCAAAGACTTCAAGCCAAAAAACTGCGAGATTTTTAAATTCAAGTTAAATTCCTAAAATTACTACTAAATAATTGCACTAAAACGATAAGTTTAAAAATCCGGTCTGGTCTTTTCTTTTATGTCAAGAAGAATCTCAAAAGAACAAAGAATAAGGCAGGCAGACACAGACGAGTCTGTGCCAGTCTCACAATTGGCCCCGATACTAGCCAAAAAGTTCAGGACATCAGAAATATATGCAAAAAATGTACTTAGTGCAAAAAGAAAAGGATTTCCAGATTACGCTACATATCAAGCAAAAAATTTTGGATTGTCTCCTAAGGAATACCAAAATAGAGTATCTCAAAAAAGGGGGTATGAAAGTTTTCAATATTATGTTAAAGTCAGAAAAATCTTAACTGGTAAACACCCAGCAGACGGCTCAACAAAACCTCAAAGAAAATTTGAAAATTCCATGATTCCTGAATCAAAATTGTCACATACTCCCAGAAGATGTCAGAGATTAGAAGACAAATTTGACATTATTGAACTTTTTGATGCACAGGATGACACAGAAAGAAGAGAAAACCCTGATTATACAAAAGCAATAGAGCAACTTCCTGAAATACTGAATATATTAAGCGAAAAAGAAAGATATATCTTAACAGAAAGATTTTCAAATTCCAGAACATTGGAAGATGTAGGAAATTCTCTCAGAATCTCAAAACAAGCAGTCTCATATTTACAAAACAGAGCAATTGAAAAAATAAGAGATTATTTTGAATTAGTAGATGGAGAAATAAGGGCAAAAAATGAGCCGAACGATAAAGAAAAAGCAGAAATTGTAAGGTCAGCTTTAGCTCAGCCATATGAAGCTCCCCCAAAAAGCATGAAAAGCCCGGTCAGTGATGGAGAAATCCTGTTAGCACACATATTAGGAAAAGCATGGATTCATGAAAACATTCCAAACGGACTGCTATATGATGAACTTACCAACAACAAATTCTCATGGATGTCTCTCGAAAGCTTATCTAAAATGACTTATGAAGTGGCAAAGCAAATAAACGAAATATACTATGGAAATAAAGCCCGAATAGAGATACTGCTCAGAAGAGCTTATTTTTATAATCCGATACATTTGATAGCATTTGGGGTGGAAGATACTCTTTCAAACAGAAGAATAGAATTAGCAAGAAAATACTTCCCCAAAAAACCGGAAAACAGCGAAGCTTCTCTCCATCCCGTTCTATCTGACTAATTAACACAACAATCCTTAAATATCCCGCCTAACAAAAGCCATTATGAGTCAAAGCGATATCTGGACAGAAAGATACCGCCCGACAAAATTTGAAGAGGTGGTTGGCCAGCAGGAAGTTGTAAAGCGCGTTCGTTCTTTAGTTCAAGCATTGAACATTCCTCACATACTATTTGCAGGCCCAGCAGGAACAGGAAAGTCAACACTCGCATTAATAATCGTAAAAGAGCTTTATGGAGATAAATGGAGAGATAATTATCTCGAATTAAATGCGTCAGACGAAAGAGGCATAGATGTAGTAAGGCAAAAAGTGAAAGATTTCGCAAGAACAAAAGCCCTCGGCTCTGTGCCTTTCAAAGTCATTTTCTTAGATGAAGCAGACGCACTGACAAAAGAAGCCCAGCAGGCTTTAAGAAGAACAATGGAAAACTACACTAACACATGCAGATTTATAATGTCATGCAACTATTCAAGCAAAATTATAGACCCTATACAATCACGTTGTGTTGTCCTGCGTTTCAAGCTCCTGGAAAAGAAAGATATTGCAGAAGTAATAAAAAGAATTTCAGAGAAGGAAAAGCTGAAATTAGCAGAAGATGTTTATGAAACTCTTTACGAAGCAAGCGAAGGAGACTGCAGACGGGCTATAAATCTTCTGCAGGCAACAGCCGCAATAACACCTGATATAAATTCTGAGATGATAAGAATAATAACCGCCAAAACCAGGCCTGTGGATATAAGAGCTGTATTGGAATACGCCCTTTCAGGAGATTTCCTAAAATCAAAAGAAAAGCTCCTTGATGTCATGCTTCGTGAAAGCATCTCTGGAACTGATGTAATAAAATCAATCCAGAAAGAAATCTGGAACCTTCCGATAGAGCCGGAAATAAAAGTCCGCCTTACAGAAAAAACCGGGGAGACCGAATTCAGAATTGTGGAAGGCAGTGATGAATTTATTCAGCTTGAAGCCCTAATCGCCTCGTTTGTCCTGGCCGGACAAGGCAAAACTCTCTAGTTCTAATAAAAACCACTAAAGCAAAACTAAATTAAGCAGAGATAAAAATCTAGGAAAAAGAGAAAAGCGGAAATAAATTTAGCCCTAGAGAAAAAAGATTCAATTATTGATGATAAAAAAGCTGTTAAAATATTGGAGTCGTTAAATAGAGCTATAAAAGAGCAACATAAGTAATACTCTCCCGCTGTTAGCGAATGAATTATAAATAAAAAAACCACTTAACTAGACAAATTAACTTATAGTCAATGGCCATTTTACATTAACTGAAATATATATTAAGATTCCAAACTCGCTTAAGTAGTCCTGAAATTACAACAATCTTTATAATTTAAAGTTCTTTTCCAGAATCATGCAATCTTTAAGTCTCACAGAAAAATACCGCCCGGAAACATATGAAGAAATAATTGGGCAGGCAAAAGCAATACAAGAAATAGAGGCCTTTCTGGAATCCTTTCCAGCCAGAAAAGCAATTCTATTACACGGCCCTCCCGGTGTTGGAAAAACGACTCTTGCAGGCATAGCTGCTAAAAAACACGGCCTTGAAATATTTGAACTCAATTCCTCCGACTTGCGAAACCGGGCAAAGTTGGATGAGATACTAAAACCGGCAAGCAAACAAGCGAGTTTATTCAAAAAAGGCAAACTATTGTTGATGGATGAAGTTGACGGGGTTACAGGCACAGACATTGGCGGAGTCCCAGAACTAATCAGAATAATAGAGCACACATCTCACCCGATGATTCTCACAGGTAACGATATCTGGCAGTCCAAATTTTCAGACTTGCGGAAAAAATGCAAGCTCATCGAGTTGAAGCCGTTGACAACAGAACAGATAGTCTCTGTCCTGGAGAAAATAGCCGAAAAAGAAGGAATAAAGGAGAACATACATTTTCTAAAGCAGATAGCCATTAAATCCCAGGGCGACTTAAGAGCTGCGATAAACGACTTCCAAATCCATTCCGTCGATGCAGGAGGAAGCACGGACTATTTGGAGGAAAGAAATGTAGAAGAAAGCATTTTCAATATTCTCAAACTTTTATTCCAAGAACGCCAGGATTTCCTGAACCTTTTTGACAAAACAAAAATGTCATTGGATGAGATACTTCTCTGGATAGAAGAAAATATCCCGAAGGAATACCAGTCGGAGTCTCTGGCCAAAGCTTACATATCGTTGGCAAACGCAGACAGATTCAGGGGCAGAATCTACAGACAGCAATTCTGGCGTTTTCTGGAGTATCAGAATATATTCCAATCTGCCGGAATCTCTTATGCAAAACCGCATGCAATAAAAAGATTCACAAAATACGAGCGCCCAAAAAGAATATTAAAAATTTGGCTCAACAATCAAAAAAACGCAAAGAAAAAAACAATTGCTGGAAAATACGCTCGTTATGCTCACTGCTCTGCAAAACGCGCACTGAAAGAGTTTCCTGCTTTAAAGCTGATAATGCAAAACTCGCCGGAAATGCACTCCCGCTTAAAACTTACAGAAGATGAAATTGCCTTCATTCAGAAATCCTAATTAACTTTAGCGTAAAATTTAAACAGTATACAAAACATATTATCTGTATACACAAAGAAAAGGCATTAATATCAACTCGTATTCCAGAAGACATGGAAAAAGAGATTAAAAACTTAGAGAAAAAATGGAGGGTTGAAAGAAGCGAGATAATTAGAAGACTGCTAGACAAAGCAATCAAAGAACTTAGAATTCTGGATGCTCTTGAACAGCTAGCAACACATAAAATTTCTCTTGGCAAAGTAGCAGAAGAGGTAGGAGTTTCTATATGGGACATGATCGCCCTTGCAAAAGAAAAGAAAATTGATTGGATAGGTCTTTCTCCTGAAGATATAGAAAGAGACTTAGAAATAATAAAAAAATTAAAATGAAAGCAGTTTCGGATTCCAGCCCCTTAATATATTTATCAAAAATAGGATGTCTGCACCTTCTTAAGAACATATTTGAAAAGCTGATAATTTCTACAGGAGCTTATGGAGAAGTTATCTCTGAAGGAAAAAACAAAGGAAAAATGATGTTCTGCCCATAGAGAAACTAATACAAGAAAATTTTATTACAGTCAAAACTCCAAAGAACATAATAAACTTAGAGAACTTAGATAAAGGAGAAAAAGAATGTGTTTCTCTCTGCAAAGAACTAAACATAAAAAACATATTAATTGATGAAAAAATAGGATTCAGTATATCAAGTATTTTTAATCTATCTCCAATAAGAACCACATCAATCCTCATTATTTTTTTAGACAGGAAAATAATAAGCTTAGAAAAATATAATGATTTATTAAAAAAATTGCCAGAAGAAGGTTATTTTATAGACGCCCAGACATACCATAAATTGCTTGTTATAGGGAAAAACATTGCAAATAGAAGATAAAATATATAAACTATAGATTTTCTATAGAATAATGGAATCAAAAATTAGCACAATTCAAATCAGAGAAAGTGTGAAGAAAGATCTAGAGAGATTAAAACAAAAAGCTAATGAAACCTATGAAGAAGTAATAATTAATCTAATAAGTGAAAAAGAATCAGAGAGAAAAGAGTTAGAAAAGTCTATTAAAAAAGAGTGTGAGGAAATGAACGAAGAATACCTAAAAATAGCAAGAGAGACTGAAGGAGCTCTATTAGACGGATTAGATCCTAATGAGAGATGGGAAGAATATGAAAATAGTTAAACGCGGAGAAATCTGGTGGGGAAAATTTGATCCTACAATTGGATCCGAGCAAGGAGGAATTAGACCTAGCATTGTTATCCAAAATGACACCTCTAATAAAAGTAGCGCGACAACAATAATTTTACCTATAACTTCCAAAAAACAAAATAGCAAATATACTACTAACGTCCTGCTTCCAAGATCAGATTCAAGACTAAAAAAGGATTCAGTAATTCTCTGTAATCAAATAAGAACAATAGACAAAGCAAGGCTAATCAAAAAAGTCAGTATGTTAGATCAAGAAATACTAAAAAGAATAAACAAGGCGATTAAAATCAGCCTCGATTTAGACTGAAAACAAAATTACTTTTTCCAAAGAATCCTTAAAGTAATCCATTGTAACCATTTATCAGCTTTTCACTTTCTCCCACAACTCACTAACCTTATTCCAATTTATCAGCTTAACAAAAGCTTCAACATACTCCTGCCTTCTGTTTTGATATTTCAAATAATAAGCATGTTCCCAGACATCAATCCCTAAAATAGGCTTCTTTCCGTACATAAGAGGGCTATCCTGATTAGCCGTGCTAATAATTTCTAAATCTCCAGAACTATTGACAACGAGCCATGCCCAACCACTACCAAACCTAGAAAGTGCGGCTTCAACAAATTTCTTATGACATTCCTCTCCAGATCCAAAAGCCTTCTTCATAGCCTCCATTAAACTCTCTGATGCATTCCCTCCTTTTCCAGATGGAGCCATTATTTCCCAAAACAAGCTATGATTTACATGCCCTCCGCCGTTATTTCTTACAGCAGTTCTTATCTCTTCAGGAACAATTTCCAAATCATTAGCTAGCAATTCCTCAACACTCTTTCCCTGCAATTCAGGATATTTTTCAAGAGCAGAATTCAACTTAGCAACATAGCCGGCATGATGCTTCCCATGATGAATCTCCATCGTTTTTGCATCTATCATCGGCTCAAGCGCATCAAACGCATAAGACAGTTCAGGCAGTTCAAAACTCATCCAATAAAAAACAATCCAGCGTATTTAAGAATTATTGTCCTTCAATTTCGGAATTCAACTCGCTCTCAATAATTTGAGAAAAAACAGAATAAGGCTGTGCTCCTTCAAGCAATATCCCGTTAACAAAAAAACCAGGGGTTCCGGAAACTCCGAGACCCTGCCCATACAACAAATCAGCATTCACTTCCTCAGTGTATTTACCTGAATCAAAACATTCCGAAATGTCATATCCAAGCTGTTTAGCCCAGGACTTGACAGCTTCGTCTCCAACATAAGGGATCGTGCTCTTTACCGTCCCGCCGTCTAAAACAATCTGTTCCTCAAATATCTTATCGTGCATCTCAAAATAAGCCTCATCTCCTCCTAAATCTCTTACACATCTAGCTGCTCTTGCATAACCAACAGCACCCTCATGAAAGCTTAAGGGAAAGTCCATAAAAACAAGTTTAGCCTTTCCAGTATCAATGTAATTTGTTTTAAGCAACTCATAAGTTTCATCATAAAACTTTCTGCAGAACGGACACTGATAGTCTGAAAATTCAACAATAGTCACACGAGCATTGACATCTCCCAGAACAGGTGCTCCTTCCGTTTCCACTTCAACTCGCTGCCCAATTCCAGATGATCCAGAGTCTCCGGCAGAATCAATAGGAATTATCTCTGCAATCAAATTCTCCCCATCTAAAGTGACATAAACCGGAACCTCTTGCCCTTGATATAAAAGCATTACTTTATACAGCCCGCTCTCTTTCTCAACAGAATTCACAACAATTCCAGGAGTTCTTGCACCCAAAAAAGAAGCCACAGATTCTTTAATTTCCTCCTCGCTGACAGCTTTTCCTGTAATCCCTGCTCCTCCCAAAACCAAAGCTCCAACAAGCAAAACCCCAAGAACAATAGAAGACACCATCCATGGGTTTCTCCTCATCGCCCCAAGCAGATCATTAGACTCCTCTTCATCATCCGAACTCTCAATTTTCGCTTTTTGCTTCTCAATTTTGGCTTTCTCAGGCATAAATAAAACAGCAAAGGCTGACTTTTAAATGTTTCCCAAGCCTCTTCATAATTAACAAAATTAGCATAGAAAACTCTTAAGTAATTTCCCCAAGATTAGTTATAAATTATCTTTATATACTTCTTTCTCCAAATCAAGCTATGCCTTATGACATAATAATCGGCAGAAACAAAGAGGACAAAGAAAAATTCGGCTCCAAGGCTCTTATCTATCTCGGAAAAGGATATGTAAAAATGGGGGAATACAATTCTCTGTCAAATCCTGTTTTTTTGGATGTCTCCAGAAGCCACGTCATGTTGGTGGCAGGCAAGCGCGGAAGCGGAAAGTCACACACCCTTGGTGTTGTTGCTGAAGAAATTTCCTCTCTCGACAACGAAGCTTCAAAAAATATAGCCTCGCTAATTTTTGACACTATGGGAATCTTCTGGACGATGAAATTTGAGAATGAAAAAGACAAAAATCTTCTGTCTTCTTGGAAACTAAAGCCAAAAAAGATTCCTGTAAAAGTTTTCGCTCCAGTCGGAAAATTTAATGAATACCGCGAAAAAGGAATTCCTGTGGATGAAGCGCTCGCCATAAAGCCGTCAGAGCTGGAAGCAGAAGACTGGATAATAACATTTGGGCTCTCAATGATTTCCCAACCCGGAGTTTTAATACAAAAAACAATATCCTCGCTGAAGAAAAAAAACAACGACTTTTCCCTTGAAGACATACGTGAGAAAATAAATTCGTTTCATGAAATTTCGCATGAGACAAAAAACATTGTTTCTGCTCTTTTCCAGGCGGCAGAAACATGGGGAATTTTCTCAGAAAAAAAAGAGGGAACAGAAATATCCTCGCTTGTCGCACCCGGAGAAACCTCTGTTTTGGACTTATCATCTTACAGTTCAACAGCGACATTTAATGTCCGTGCTTTAGTAATAGGGCTGATTTCAAGAAAACTTTTTACGCAAAGACTCGAATCAAGAAAAAAAGAGGAACTACAAGCGATACAGCACGGAGTGGATTATCTTTCCTATAACATACAGAGAGAAACACCTCTTGTCTGGCTGTTTATTGATGAATGCCATGAGTTTCTACCCAGAAGCAAAAAAACTCCTGCAACTGATGCATTAGTTCAAATATTAAGAGAAGGCAGACAGCCAGGGATCTCGCTTGTATTGGCAACACAGCAGCCAGGAAAGATACACACAGATGTAATGACTCAGTCAGATATTGTTCTTTCACACCGTGTTACTTCTCAGCAGGACACAGAATCACTTAATCAGATAATGCAGACTTATCTGCTGGAAAACATAAAACAGAAAATGAACGAGCTTCCGGGATTAAAGGGTTCAGCCATACTTCTTGATGACAATTCAGAAAGAATTTATTCAATGCGAGTTCGTCCAAGGCTTACATGGCACGGAGGCGAAGCGCCTTCTTCCGTAAAAGCCGAAAGAAAAATATAAAAACCAAATCAACGACGATAAAAGATGGGAAGAGATGTTAAATACCTCAATCGCTTCTTCTCACAAATTAGCAGTTCAGCAGAACCTTGTTCTCAAGCTAGTGAATCCGAAGTTATTAAAATTCTTAGAAATGCAACTGCAGAGGATATAAAATGTCTAAGAGGTCACAAGTGTAATAGCTCTAACTATAGTACAGACCCAGAAGAAAATTATAATCTGCTTGGTTTAGCAATAATAATTGATTCTACAAGAAAGCAACATGGCCCAGAAAAATCAACCCAATACTTTAAAATCTACCCTATACCTCCATCGATAAGGTCCGATGTCTCCGGCCCTGCTCACTTTCAAAATTCTTACTCTCCTAGAAGCCTTCCTAGACTCTTCGATAATTAACTTTTTCATATCCTGCAATTCATCTTCTTTGCAAAATCCATAATAATGAATAATCCCTCCTTTCTTGATAACAGAAAAAGCGACGTCAAGAAAGCTGTCTTTCAACTGCGGGCGGGCCATGACAATCCTGTCGAACTCCTCAGATATTTTCTTCCCATTCCCAATCACACGCCGGACATTTCCCTGCACAACCTCAACAATTTCCTGCAATTTGTTCCTTCTGACATTATGCAAAGCGTATTTATTACATTCTCGGCCAAGCTCAACACTGACCACTTTTCCACCCCCGCCTTTCCTTCCAGATTTCTCTTTCATTTTTTTCGCAATAACAATCGCAAACGGTGCAACACCTCCAAACATAATCAGCACTCTCTCGTCAGGCTTGACAATTTCCGACAGACTCTTGCGCTCCTCGCTCAGTCTAGGAGAAAAATAACAGCTTTCAACATTAAACCTAAACTCACATCCATTTTCTCTGTATAACGCTTCTTTCGTCTTCTCTCCTGCCAGCCAGCGCGTCTTCTGCGTTCGCAATCTGCCAGAAAATTTCCCTACTTTCTCAAGAGCAGTTGTAACTTGTCTGTGCTCTTTCAAAAACCTCCAGGCAATTTCCTTTTTATCCTTTAGTTTAGCATCTCGTGAAAACTTTAATATAGCTATATTTCCAACAACATCGTATCCTATTTTCATATTACAAAAGTTTTCTAATTTCATTTAAGAATAACTCCGCATCTTTCCTTAAGATAAAAATAAACTGCATAATGGCTCTTTTCCTGCACGCCGTCTTTATAAAGCAACGCCCTCGCAATATGAAACATAGACGTATAAGCTGTAAGAATTGCCTGTTCATAGAATTCAAAGTTAAACAGCTTTTTTGCTTCCTCCAGCTTATTTTCTGCGATTTTCCCTGACTGTTCAGATTTCTCGCTATCTGGAGCGATTTTTCTTAACTTTCTGTTAACAAAAAAAACCTTAACATCCATATTAAATAACCGGCTTTTCCCCTATTAAAGCTATGCCATCTTTTACAACATCTCTGTAAAATGCCTTATTAATTTTAGCCTGTTTTTTCCATTCAGCCCATGTAAAAAAATGGACTTGTAAAACCCTCCCAATTTTCTCTTCAAATTGCCTAAATTTTAACTTTTTATTAGGGCCTATGCAAACCAAATCCACATCGCTGCTTTTGTCATCCAGACCTTTTGCAACGCTTCCAAAAAGTATCAGGCTTGTTGCATTGTTTTCCTTAAAAAAGTAAATCAATCCAGATTTTTCAATTTCCCTCAAAGAAAAAGCTACCTTAATCTGCCTGAAAACAACAGACTCCAGATTTGCCGCAAAATATCTCATTTTTCCCCTGATTATTTCAACAACAAAACCTTCCATTAAATAAATATTAAGAAATCTCTGCGCTGTGTTTGAACTGATTTTCATTTTTCTGGCAAACTCTCTAAGATAAATCTCTTTATAGGGAAACTCGATAAAAAACTCGAGGGCTTTCATCACCAGCAGTCCATAACTATCTCTATTTTTCATACAATTGTATGATTTTTTAATTATTTAGGCTTTCCTGCTAAGTCCAAAAACAGCGTTATTGCTGATAACCCTGCTCTGACATTTATTGCAATTAAAAAAGAAATTGCCTTTTTGTGAATTTTATAATCGGCCAGATAAACAGCCTGGCAATCAAAAGAATAACCAGTAACCCAAACAAATAAGGAAATATCCAAATGTAATTAGCTCCATCATTAGCATAAAGATAATAAGTTCCCAAAATGGAAACAACAACTGAAATAATTACCGATGGGCCAGTTTCGAATTTTTTGTTCAGTTTTCTTATAGCACTATATGAAATTATAAAAATAAGAGCAGCAAAAGCTAAAAAAAATGCCTCTGGGTTGCTGAATATCTCTGAATAATGATATGTCATTTATCTCTCCCAATAAGTTTACTAAACCAAGTCCATGCTTCTGCTTCTTTAGCTCCTGTTCCTTCTAAAACAGCTTCTGCAGTTTGATGAATTACCTCTCTATCAAATTTTACCTGCTCCTGTGCTTTTTTCTCTTTTTTCTTCTTTACATCTTCAATCATTTTCTTCATAAATTTCTTGAATCCAAACAGAATCAAAAAGTAAGCAATCAAAAACAATCCAAAAGTTATCCATCCCCAGATGCCTTCTCTAAAAAAGATTAGCTTAAACAATATAAGAGATATTCCTTCATAAATCTTTAAGTGGCCAAAAATAACAGCAAAAATAAAAGCCAAAAGCCAACTAACATTTTCAGAAAAAGTCCCATATAACATAAGCACTTCTGAAATTACCACTAAAAACAAAACCCACAAAATTAATGAAAAGAAAAAAGTAAATGAAAGATCATAATCTTCTCCAAAAAGTAAGAAAAAGAGCAGATTTATCTTTTTGAACCCTACGTCAACTTTCGAGATAAAAGAGTTCTTTAACAAAATCTCTTTCCATTGTTCTCCTAAATATTCCCATTTTTCCTTTTCAGTGAATCTTTTGACTTCTTCAGCAGTGTCTTTAACATCCCTCACTCCTTTATTTAATTCATCCTCAAGAGGCAGATCAGGAGCCTGTGAAGAAACGGAAGTTACAAAAAAGCAACTCACAAATAAAATAACAACCAAAACAAAACCTAACTTTTTCATGAATTAAATATAAAAAGATAATTTAAATAAGTTTAGGGAGGTTAAGATCCAAGCTCCTCACCAATTTCTTTTAGACCTTTTAAACCCTCAACAGCTTTGGTGCTTCCCATAGCAGCTCTGATTCTCATCTCACTACGTTTTTTCTTTTCCGCAAAATCTCTAAGCTTCTCGGATCCGAACTGCACACCTAAAAATAGAACAAAAGCTAAGATCAATCCCGCGAAAACAGAAACAGCTCCCAATCCAGCAGTTATTGAGAGGGCAAAAACTCCAACAAACATAACAAACTTAAGATTAGCCGCAATAATCGCCAAGAGAGCTGCCGATATCCAGCTAGTCACAGCATTAAAAGTGCCAAATAATCTAACTATATCAGCAAAACTTAGAAATAACAAAAACCACAAACCTATTATTATAATAGCTGCGCTTATACCGTTTCCTCCGCTTCCTCCAGAAGTTCTTTCAATCAAATACTGTGGCACATCTCCAAAAATATAATCAATCGCTCTAAATGGACTATCACTATCCAACCCAAAGATACTTGATAAAGAAGTTGTTTGAGATATTCTATCACCGAAACTAGCATCTGATCCGCTAAGTTTAGTAAAGGTGTCGAGTCCATTTCCCCAAATAAGCCAAATAGCTAAGGCGACAACAATAATTACAAAAGAAGCAATTAAAAAACCACTCATGCCTCTTCTATTAATCATTCAGTAATTATGCTTAAATGTTTTATAAATCTTTCTCGATAAAGTCATTCATAAAAAGGGATTATTTTTTTATGGGTTCCACAAAATCCGGAACAGAAAGTGTCTCGAAAACAGCAGAAATTCCAGAATCATATCGTTCTCTTAGTCTTTCTTCAGCCCAAGCAAAATAAGCATCTCCTTTAGTAAAAACCTCTGAAGTTCTTTCCCCATCAATAGTCCCATCTCCTATCATTTCCCTATCAAAATTCCAAGATTTTCTGCCATCAGGCATTCTAGACTTTGCGACCGGCTTAATTACTACTCTCTCTAAAGAATCGCCACCAAAATTTTCACGAGAGTTTACGCTAGTCCCGTTTTTATCATCATACAATTCCCAAACATATCCTCCTCTCTGAACAACCATTTTAGCCCTGCTTCCAGAAGAATTTTCCTTATATCTTATGAAATCTCCTTCAAAGTTTCCATCATATTTAAATCCGCTATAATAATCTGTTCCTCTCATTAACAACCCTACCACACCTGCCAAAGTTAAAGTCGCAATAGTTCCTGCAACAGCCTTTGGATATTTTCTCAAAACATTTTTAATTTTCTTAGGCAAACCAACAAACCCCTCTCCAGGATTTTTTAAGGCTGAATACGAATGTTCAGTACCAGAATCATCACTGGTTCCATCTAAAACCGCAGATATCCTTTCTCTCGGAACAGATCCCAAACTAAAAAATCTTCCATCTGGATGCTTGCCAAATACATAAAATTTTTCCATATAATTCCGTCAAAACTAGACTATTTAAATCTTTCTTTTGTAACCACTTTAAAATAGCTTCCTCTGTCCTGCTTTTTTTACAGCCTCTCTCAACTTCTCAAGCTGCTTCTCAACTCTGTCTGAAGAAAAATCATGCCGCGAAACCAAAATCTCCTTCACTTTTTCTTCATCTAGCTTAGGAAACTTTACTCTAACGCTCAAAACATTGGGCCTTTTAAAAATCTCAAAAACATCCTGCCAGTTAAAATCAAGAGGTCCATGTATCTCCTCGACTTCCTCAAAAATTGAAACAGGATGCTTCTTTTGCCTTACTATTGAGAGGGCCTTTTTGGGCCCAATGCCTTTAACACCTCCTGGATTAAAATCAGTCCCAACCAAAATAGCAAGACAGATTAACTGATCAGAATTAATCCCTAGAGAATTGAGGACTTTCTCATATTCTATAATTTCAGGGGCAATGTAAACAAAACCCCCATTCCTGACTTTTCTTTTTCTGGCCAAAGTCAGATTTTGTATTAATCTCTTTCCTCCGACAGCAAGCGCATCATAATCCTGACTTGCAACCGCGTATGCTTCCCCGTCTTTTACAAGTTGCGCGCACTGCATTTCACCCTCGCTAGGAGCTTGTATAACTGCAATGCCGAGAGATTCCAAAAGCTCACTGCTTTCTCCAATCATTTCCTCATCAAGTCTTCCAAGAGCTTTAGCATACTTGCCCATTCCTTCAATGTCTTCTTCATCACGCGCAACTCTGTATTTTTCTTCAGCAATATCTTTCGCGCTTTGTCTTTTCTCCTTTGTTTTTCCCTTCAGTTCATGATACTCTCCGTCAAAAACATAAATCAGTTTTATTCCCTCAGAAAGCAAAGAAACATTTCTGTAAAACAAGCCGGATAAATGTGAAGTCACTTTTCCTTTTTTGTCCATTAAGGGCGTTCCATCAGGCTGTCTGATGCTGGAAAGAAATTGATAGATTGCATTAAAGGCGTCAACCGCAATAACTTTCCCTGAAAGATCGGAAAACTCGACTTCTTTTCTGGGAACAATGTCTCCTATCTGCAATCCCATAAAAATTCCTGGAAAGCATTATTAATAAAATTAAGCACTTTTTCTGCTAAGGCGAAGTCTATTCCTTCCATTCGCCGCAGCTTGATTAAACAAATATACTGCTCTTCCCCATTGCTCCTCTGCTGTGCTCCCGAGTCTATAGGCCATGCTTTCAGCAAGCCCCATCTGTAAAGCCAACGTCCTCTCTCTTCCCTCTAAACGCTCGCCATTGACATCACTAACTCTAGGTATTTCAAAAACATAGCTAAAAACTCTTTCCTCGCCGAGTTGTCTAACTAAAACATGATAATATAACCCTACTCTATCACCAGAAACTTCTCTCAAATAATTAAAAAAAGCATCTCTCTCATTTTTTCCAGTTCCAAATCCAATTTTAGGAACATCTACCTATCCTGCTCTTCCAATCATTCCGGCTATTTCCCCATCACAGGCAGGCAAGACTACAATATACCAATTTCTTACAGCTCCTTTGTTCATAAATCCAAACTGCCCTTGAATCATACAATTCCTGTCAATTCAGGGCTTTTAAACCTTACCAAAAGCACTAAAAACCGCTGCCTCCTAGATTAAGAATGAGGGCATTCATAACTGACACAAGGCAAACCGCAATCAATGATAAAACATATATTCAGCTATTCGGCAGGCTAGAAAACGGCGAATCTTTCTCTTCCCTGCACGAATTCAGGCCTTATTTCTTCATATTGGAAAACGATTTAAAAAAAGTCCAAGCTCTTTTAATCAAATTTCAAACAGAAAAAACTGCTCTGACAAACTTCCAAGGAGAAAAAGTCCTAAAGATATCATCAGACAATCAAACAGACCTAAACAAACTCCAGAAAGCTCTTGAAAAAAAATCAATTCAAACATATGAGGCGGATTTAAAAGCGCCAATGCGCTTTATGATTGACAACAACCTGCTGGGAGCAATTGATATTTCAGGTAAACCAGACTCGCTGGAAAACCAAAGAACAGATAAGTTCTTTAATAATCCAAAAATCTCATCTCCGGCCAAAGAAAACGAAGATGACTTCAAGCCAAAACTTAAAGTCCTGTCATTAGACATAGAATCAGACAAAAAATTCGACAAGCTTTTTTGCATTGGGCTTTATTCAGAAAACTACAAAAAAAACTTCATAATATCAGACCAAAATCTCTCTCATTCGATTTCATGTAAAAGCGAATCTGACTTGCTACAAAAATTCAAAAACGAGCTTCTAAAATTCGACCCAGATATAATTACAGGATGGCATGTAATTGATTTCGATCTCGCATATTTAAAAAAGAAATTTGAAGAGCACAAAATTCCATTTGACATTGGAAGAACAAACGAAATTCCAAAAATAAGAATAGAATCCGGCTTTTTCAAAAGCTCTTCTGCTTCAATTTCAGGAAGACAGGTTCTAGACGCGCTTAACTTGATAAAAGACCCTTTTATAAAAGAAGCTCCTTCAATAAAAAGCAAAAAATTTGAGTCATATACCCTTGAAGACGTCTCTCAGGAAATTCTTTCAGAAGGAAAAAATCTCAAGGGAAAAAGTCGCCACGACGAGCTTGAAGATTTATATAAAAACAAAAAACACAAAGAAATAGTTGAATATAATCTTCAGGATTGCAAGCTTGTTTACGATATTATAACAAAAACAAAAATGATCGAACTGGCGGTAGAGCGCTCAACTTTAACAGGCATGCCTCTCGACAGGATAACAGCCTCAATAGCATCTTTTGATTCGCTTTACATCAGGGAAGCAAGAAAAAGAGGACTTGTATCTCCAACAACCTCATTTTCAAACAAAGAAGAGAGAATTAAAGGAGGATATGTAATGGAATCCAAATCAGGAATTTATCATAATGTCATCGTCTTGGACTTTAAGTCGCTGTATCCTTCAATAATAAAAACATTTAATATTGATCCAGCCTCATTCATAGAAGCTCCAAAAAACAAAAAAGGATTAATAGAATCCCCTAACAAAGCCTACTTCAAAAACCAAGATGGAATACTCCCCCAGATTATAGAAAAACTCCACAAAGCCAGAGAGAAAGCCAAGAAAGAAAAACGCGAGCTATCAAGTTATGCAATAAAAATAATCATGAATTCTTTCTTCGGAGTTCTGGCAAGTCCGAATTGCAGGTATTTTTCTCTTAAAATGGCAAACGCAATAACTCATTTTGGACAGTTCATAATAAAGTTAACCGCGAAAAAAGTTGAAGAAATGGGCTATAAAGTAATCTACTCCGACACGGATTCGATATTCATCGAAACCAATCTAAGCAGGCAAAGAGCAGACTCTCTCGGAAAAGAGATAGAAAGAGAGATTAACTCATTTTATCAAAAATTTGTAAAAGAGAAATATAACAGAACTTCTTTTCTGGAGCTTGAGTTTGAAAAACAATATCTGGCTTTCCTGCTTCCGCCAATAAGAAGCTCTGAAGTCGGCTCGAAAAAGCGTTACGCCGGTCTGCTGGAGAAAAACGGCAGGGAGGAAATACAAATAGTCGGACTTGAAGCAATACGAGGAGACTGGACAGAAGCCGCTCAGGATTTTCAAAAACAGCTTCTAGATAAAATATTCCACAAGCAAGAATTTATTCAATTCATCCGCGAGTACATTAAAAAACTCAGGCAGGGAAAACTGGATGACAAACTCATTTACAGAAAATCAATCCGCAAGGCTTTGGAAAAATACACAAAAACGACCCCTCCCCATGTAAAAGCAGCAAGGAAATTAGACTCCCTAAACAGCACAATAATAGAATATTATATCACGGAAGCTGGCCCAGAACCAATACAAAAGCTAAAACACAAAATAGATTACAATCATTATATAGAAAAACAGATAAAGCCAATAGCAAACACAATATTATTTTTCTTCAACAAAAACTTCGATGAAATCACGCAAGACAGCAGGCAGATGAAGCTGTTTTAGGAAAAACTAATTTTCGTTTGATTATTCAGAATAAGGATGATTTCAGCACAATAATTTATTAACTTATAAAATTAAACTAATTGTGATGGATAATATTTTTGAAATTCCTGATAAAACTGGAAGAAGAATAAAACTGACTAGAACACAATTCAAGCACGTCATTTGCCATAAAGGAATGGAAAACGAAATAGAAAAAATTAAAGATACATTAACGAATCCATTAAAGATTGTTCCTCACGAGATAGGTGAGCTATACGATTATTATAATTATTATAAAGACAGAAAAAAGAAAGCAAAATTCCTACAGGTTGTCGTTAAGTATTTAAACGGGAATGGATTTGTAATAACGGCCTATTTTGTAAGAAGTATGAGATGAAACACAAAATGGAAATGAGATATGATGAAGAAGCAGATTATTTAGAGATTTTTGTAGGCGAGCCTCGGGAGGATTATGGAGAGCATAAATCTGAAGACATAGTTATATTCAAATATGAAGACAATAACCAATTATATGGTATAGGTATCTTTAATTTCAAGAAAAGAGCGGTAAACTTAAATGACGTGCTTAATAAACTTCCAGTTGTTATAAAAATTGAACCTGCTTAATTTTCAATAAATCGCCAAAACTAAAACCAAATTCTGGTTTCCGCAGGGAAATATTTATGGAATAAATAACGGATTTTGTCCTTTGTGGGATATTAAGAGACCTTTGACTCGTGCTGGCTAAGAAAGCCCTCGGGTTTTCTAATTTATCCCAAAATCGTTTTTTGCGTAATTGACAGACTATTTGTACTGATTTTGAGAAGTTATTGAAGAGATAAATGATACAAAAAATTGTTCGATATTTTTGCCTTCTTTTCGAAAAAAAAGATTTTTGAAAAGCAAAAGTTTTATATACTTAAGATATATTTCATATATACATAATATATATAACAAAAAATGGTACAAGCAATGATTGAAATTCCAGAAGAAGTAAACCAAATCCTAAATATAGTTAAAGCAAGATTTGGGCTAAAAACAAAAAGCGAAGCTATAGCACGAGTAGTTGCCGAATATGGTTCTGAGATTTTAGAACCAGAATTAAGGCCAGAATATATAGAAAAGTTAAGGAAAATAGAAAAAAAAGGAAAATTTATTAGTTTTAATTCTATTGAAGCATTGAAAAAGAGCATTGAAAATGCGTAAATTTGAAATAGAAGAAAAACTCCACCAAATTCTCAAGAAGCTTTTCAAGAAAGACAAAAAGAGGTATGAAATAACTTGGAAGAAAATTAACGAAGTTGTTAATAATTCAGATGTTGAACATTACAAAAACCTGAAATTTCCAATGAATGAATTCAAGCGTGTTCATATTGATAAAAGTTTTGTCCTGATTTTTAAATATGATAAAACAAATGAAAAAATCAAGTTTTATGATTTAGATCACCATGATAAAATCTATAAATAAATGCCTTTTTCCCTTTCAGAATTTCTTTTATCACCCTTTTTAATCTCTTAGAAATTTGTTGGGTGGGAAATGCATTAAAAAATATTGCTATTTCCTTTTAACTCAGTCTTTCACAGAAACTCTTTTCCCACCTTCATTTTTAATCCGAACCTCCGGCACTATTTCGGATATATTAATTTCTACTCTTCTATTTCGCTCTGCACTTAAATTATACAAAGAAACAACAGATTCTAATAACCCTCTTTCATCATGCCTTAGTTCAAGAGATCTCCCTTCATCGTATTCAATATCCATCTTAGTACGACTAGTTAAGGCTTGCGATGAAAGTCTTCGAGCTAACTCAGAAATAGCTTGCACCGCATCACCTCCACGAACTGGTTCTCCTGGAAGTCCACCAATAAAATATTGACCCTCGTCATTCTTCCAAATGTATAACACTCCTTCACAAACCATAACTTTAGTACTCATACATTATTTTTAAAGATAGTTGTGAAGTAAAACTATAATTCGCCTTACATTAATCTTGTATTGGAAGAATAAACTTCTCCAATTAAGCTGGAAAAACAAATTTCTTTTATTCCCTTCTAAATAACTTTCAAGACAATCTTTAACGAAAAATTAATTATCAACCAATCTTCTTGCCATCAGGCAAGACAATTTGTCCTTCGGACAATCCCCAACTTAATTAATCTCTCGGCAATTTTGTTTAAAGTTAATTGAACGCTGAATAGCGTCTGGTTTTCGTACGGCTCTTTAAGCAGAACGAGAGTATGATTTTCGCGTTTTCTCCCTCGAGAAAACCCGTAGGACATAGTGTGATTACGCTTAATTATTCTTTTCTAAGCATGCTTCCAAAGACAATTTTAGCAAAAGAACATTTAAAATAAAGAAATACTTATTTTCCTATATGAACATATTATTTGAAGTAACAGATAAAACTGGAAGGAAAATAAGACTGACTAAAGAGCAATGGTCGAAGATTAGAAAAAAGCATCCAGAAGTTGAACACGAAGATTTGCTAAAAGAAACAATAGAAAAGCCAACAAAAATTACACATCACAGTTTTGATGAAACCATGTATAAGTTCTACAAACACTACAAAAATAAACCTTATCCAGAAAAATTCCTTATGGTTCTCGTTAAGTATTTAAATGGAGACGGCTTTGTAGTCACGTCTTATTACATGGACAAAATAGGCTAAAATGGAAGAATCATACGAAGTTCATTATGAAAAAGAATCCGACTTCTTAGAGGTCTTATTTGGAGAACCATCCAAATCCATAACTACTGAAGTTCAAGAAGGTGTTTTTGTAAGAAAAGACATCAAAACTGGAGAAATAAAAAGTGTTGGAATTGTAGGATTTGGAAAGAGAGTTCAACTTCTGAAGAAAATACTGGCCTCCTACAATAAAAAATTTCCGCTGGAAATAAGTATTTCTAATTAAATCTTTGAAAGTTAGACTAAAAATCTGTTCGAACGAAGAGAACAATTACAGAGTATTTGAGAGATTTATTTTTTGGATATTGAGCGTCCATTTAATGGCTCGAGTGAGGCATGAAGACTCCTCGAGGGGTAGAATTACTTGAAGAGCTTTTTGGAGCGTAATTGCGAAGCTATTGGTCGGTTTAAGGAAGAGCGCTCTTTTTTGTTTCTTTTTTTGAAAAAAAGAAGACTATTTTTTGGCTTGTTTCCACATCGTTTCAAAGTATTTAAGATAAGATCTTGCAACATTTTTATCTTTGATTAAAAACAAAACAGGCTCTTCAGTCCAAACAATAATAGCGACCTTATCATCCTGTATGTGAGTTTCAGTCAGTGGCTCAAAATCTCTCTCAAAATACCTTATTTCTGTATATCTTCCACCTATCCTTCTTCCGAAACCTCTTATTGATGGATTAAAAATCATCTTAGTTTTCACTTTATTTTTTACTCTTTTCAAAGTATAATTCTCCCAGAATATATCTCCCATTATTTCTATAGACTCTTGCGGAGCTCCAAAAACATAAAAATTCTTGCTTAACGTATCATTATAAAAGGATTTGATAGCCTTAACACCTCTATAAACCTGAGCTTCCTGCTCATATGGTTCCTTCTTCTTTATTCTTTTAATTTCCTCCGTCAGTTTACTTGCCAATTCCTTTTTCTCATCTAATTCTTTCTGTTCTTGGCTAAAAAGTTCCTGAAAGGCTCTTGGCGGAGCTATTTGGAACACCCTTCTATTGCCCTCTAGAACAAATGTTACTAGACCTTTATCGATCAGTTTTTCGAGATTATCATAAACAATATTTTTATGAAATTTCGTTTCCTTTATTAATCGACCTGCGTCTGCCTTTCCGAATTTTGCCAAAGCCAGATAAACTTTAGACTCGTTTTTATTAAATCCCATTTTAATCAAATCTCCTAGTTCCATAGTAGTCATATACTATGACTACCTATTTTTAAAAGTTGTTATTTGAGTAATTTTAAATGCAAAAAACAAAATTGTCTATTATGAATAGAGGAATGTGGCGTCCAATTTCGTTAATCGGAGCAGTGGGTGCGTTTCTATCAGGAGGATACGCGTTATTTCAAGAGTATCAATCAAGTAAAATGATTAGCTCTGCTATAGAAAGACTTCCAGAAACGGAAAGACTATTCGAATCTCATGTGCGTTTCGAATTACCTCAAGAGGAAAGAGAACAAATAGAAAATTGTTGGGAAAGAGCTACTTATGGAGTAGGTGGAATGATTTTTGGTGGTGTTTTGTTTGGTCTAGGGATGCTCAAATATACTAAAATAAGAGAAATTGAGTGTAAAAATGAAACAAGAAATTAAACTGACTAGGAAATATTTTCAAAGGGTTGTCGAAGAGACAAAAGAAAAAGGAATTGGCAATGTAATTGTTTATGATTTAAGCAGGACATTTAGAGATTTGATTATGTTAGCAAGAATCGGTTTTGCCACATTGGATAAAAATATGGCTAGGAATGATTATGAAAAAGTCGCATTTAAGCATGGTAAGGATTGGTGGTCCACTCAAACAGATAGATATCAGACCTATCTATGGAAAGACACCTCAAAAGATTAAAAATGGAAAGAACCAGAGAGCTCCTATCATAAGCCCTGTAAGATTCTATCATTTCTAAATAAACTCTTGACTCTGGCAAGACAATTTGTTTTCCGAAGGAAACCCGAACCAGCTCGTTTTAACCTCTTAGAAATTTCGCTTAAGCATAATTAAACTTGTCTATGTCCTCAAGTATTTTCCTGTGTTCGAGATCCTTACCCGAGCGGTATTTTCGTAAGAAAATTGCGTTTAAATGAAATTAAACCCCAAACCAAGGGGGTCGAGCTTCTTCCTGTCTGGCCATACCTGCAACTTCTTGGGCCCTATCAACATCTCCTACCTGTTGGTATGCCCATTGAGCAAGGCGAAGTTTGCAATGCTCACTAGAAGAAGAAGAATAAAAATCAGCAGCCTGTCTCAGCACTTCTTGAGGTAGTGAGATCTCATAAAATTTAACTTTTTCTAATGTTCCTCTAAATCTTCCTTAAGCTATACGTTCAGCCACCCAATCAATAGCCTTGGCTTTCCTTCTCTCATCCGGCTTTTTCTTTTCGATCATTTCAAGTGTAATATCCATAACAATTCAATAAATTGGCTATTTAAAAGTCTTTCGTCAATGTGTTTAAAAGTAGCTCGGGGATGTAGGATTGAGAATTTTTTCTGTTAAAAAAATCCGCAAAGATAAACTTCTTTTAATCTCCCTTACCCGCACTTTTTCGAAGAAAAAAGGTTAAGCACCGGGCGCATTCGGCGCTTCGCGCCTCATTAAATAATTAATGCAATTTTTTCTTTGAATTCAAGCCCGACCAAATTTCCCGAATTTAATCAAAACTTAAAAATCTCTCCAACAAAATCCTCTATCTCTTTCTTTTTCTTGACATTAAGAGAAACTTCCAATCCATAATTAGTTGGCTTTGACAGCAAAAAATTATTTTTCAACAATTCATCTATAGACTTTTTTACTTCTTTCCTGCTCCTCAAATTATCAGGCAATCCCTTGGCAAGATTATGAATACTGGTATGTTTGTGCATCCAAAATCTATGTCTCAACATTTTCCTAAGAATAAACCTCTTTATCTCTTTTTTGATTTCCTCATCCACCTGCCAATAAATCCCATAAGTTTTATATACTTTTTGGAGCTCCAATTTAGCAATTACTTTTTCACTATCCTTGTCTATTAAAATAGAAATGCTTAAATATTCTCATTGCACAAACCACTTATGGAAAACGAAGAAGTTAGTATATTTGTCGAGTACTTTGGAGGGTCTGCTTACATAAAAGTATTAGACTTTCTGATAAGTGGGTATGGTTTCGATTACAGCATGACTGAAATAGCCCGTGGAGCAAATGTCGGATGGAGTTCATTCACAAATGTTTGGGCCAAACTGCTGGAAAAAAAAATCATAGTAAAAACCAGAAATGTTGGAAACGCAAAACTTTTCACATTGAACAAAGAGAGTGAATTCGTCAAGAAAATCGTTAAGCTAGACTGGGAATTGACAAAACTAGCCACAGATAGTTTTCTAAGTGAAAAAGAAATTAAAGCCTAACATGCCAATCTCAAGCCTAAATGGAATTAAAAAACCTAAACAATAGGGTATGCAAATTTGATTATATTAATAGCGATATTCTATTAGGAGATGGAGGATTATTTTCAATAAAAAAAGAAATACAAAGCACATAAAATAACAGGTTATAAAAAACTTCCCGATTGATCAGTTCAAATAATATTTAGCAAAAAGAGGATTATTACTTCTGAAAGTTATTGGGCTCAAATATGGGTTAAAAAGTTAGATGAAACCATTGATTATTTCACAAAACTGAAAAAAATATTGAACAAGTTAGGAATTTCAACATCGTCCAGAAAAAAACATAATAAACCTACAGGAAAAATAAAAATCAGCTCCCCAAACTAGTCACAATCTTCTCGCCTTCTCTAATAAGAACTGTGTGTTCAGCCTGTGCAACTTTCCCTCCAGAGACTTCAACTAACTGTGGATACTGATGCAACAAACCAGCTTGTTCCATCTGCCTCAAAGCCAGCAATCCACGGCTTCCAAACTTCTTAACTATCCAGCGCACGCAGAATGGAAGCCCGCGATATTCAGAATCAATAAAAGCCAAAACTTCTCTGGCAAAATTATCTCTCACATTTCCAGAACCGGAAAGCTGATAAATTCCAGAAGGCTTTCCATCCCTAACTTTTCCATTCCCGTTTGTAGCAAATGGCTCAACTGCATAAACTCCTTCATCCAGAGTAAAACTGCTGCCGTTATCATAATTAGGAATATTCAACCCGGCATGCAAATCATATCTCTTAATCTCATGTCCTGACAAATTCTGCACAGGAGAAAACCCTTCCTTAATAATAGCATTCTGAATCGCAAGCCCGACATCTCTAATTCTAATTCCATATCCAATAGTATTCAGCGCATGTCTCAAAGCTTCTTCAGCAGCGCTAATCAGCCTCCTATTCTCTTCGCTGTTTTCTAAGTCAACAGAAAAAGCAGTGTCAGCAACATATCCATCTATCTGTATACCAATGTCAACTTTTAACAGCCCTCTGGCAATCTCCCCACTTTCAGGAGCAGGAGTTGAATGCGCTGCAACTTCATCAATACTTAAATTAACCGGGAAAGCAGGTTTGGCTCCAAGCTCTGCGATCTTAACATCAATCTTTTCGGCAATCTCAAACAATAGCGCTCCGGGCTTTACAATTTCCCTGGCATAAGCTACAACTTCCCGTGCGATTCTGCCAGCCTCAATACTCTTCTCTCTCTCTTCGACATTCATTTTTCCACTCAAACTCAATTGTATTTATACTTAATTATTCTTATAACTATTATCTAATAACAACAAATAGAAAAGTTTAAATACCTCCAAGAAGCTGAGATTGTATGAACAGAGAAAGATCGATACCTCCAAGGATTAAGATAACTTTTTTAGATAATGGGAATAGAAAAATAGCTACCTATGACACTGACATGGAAGGAAGCTTGGAAAGAACATATGGGTGCTTGGTTGTAGCCTACGAAGGAGGTCAACTTTCCGAAGGAAGATTTCTTCAGTATAGAAGAGATCTAATTAAGTTAGGCATGGAACCAACACAAGAAGACAGAGCAAAATTTGCTCCTGTTGAACAATTGATAAACGAAATAACTCGCCAGTCGAAAGAAGAAAATCCAAGATGATTTTAAAAAAATCATCTTTACTGCAAATAATAATAAACAACAAATTTGGAGAAAGACTAACGGCATAAAAAGTCACAAATAGTAATAAGAGGTCAAAATAGCAAATTAAGCATAATTTACGACCCATCAGCAAAGGGTGGAAGCCAAGACAGAGAAACTTTCGAGTACTGTGTAAAACAAATAGAGCAAGCTTTCGCCGAGGGAATCATAGATCATGAAGAGAGAGATTCACTAAGAGACAAGCTTAATGAAAGAACACATGATTATCTTATGGAAATCTATCCTAGACAAGATATGACTGGAAACTCGGATTTATTCTGGAAATTCTAACTTCTCCTAATACGCCTTTCTTTTGGAACATAATTAAAAATTTTTTCGCCGTTTGAAAGCCCGCACCCGATAAAATCACTTTCATGCTTCAGGATAACAACTCCCCCAAAATCTCCAGGATTCTTAGGCTTAAACTCCAAATCTCCAATAACTAAATCAGCTCCACTCATCCAGCTCTCCAATTCAGATTCATTAAGCTCAATAATTCCCTTATCAATCTGATCAGCAAAAAAATGCGTTCCATCCAAGCTCAGCCTAAACCCGGCTTCTTCAATCTTGAACAAATAAAGCCCGACTATTTCAACATTTGCAATTTCACCAAGTTCTTTAATTTCTTCTCGGGTCATGCTGCCGGAAAATCCCCGCATTTTTTCCTTTCCGGTTTCAATTAATATCCCTGGGATTTCGGAAATCCCAAAACTCTCTTTAAGTCTCTCAACAATTCTCCGCTTCTCATTTGATTTTATGAATTTAACTTTCATCTCACTTCCTCCTTCAATCTCAATTTAGTAACAAAAAAACCTTCACTATCATTATCCTGAGGGTAAATCCTGCAAGCTTTTTCGGCACCTTCATTAAATTTCCTCCCCTCCCACGTTTTTAAACCTGGGCGGCATTTTAACGGCAGTTTCGCCCTTTGAATCTCAACAGGAAAATTCTTCAAAGCAAAATCAATAACCTCTTCATTTTCCTCAGGAGCATGTGTGCAGGTGCTGTAAACCATCTCGCCTCCGACTTTCAAACATTTAATCGCGCTGGCAAACAGTTTTTTCTGTTCTCTTGCCAGCTTGTTAACAACTTTGAAATTCCACATTAAAAAAGTCTTGGGGGAACTCCTTAAAGTTCCCTCTCCAGAACAAGGAACATCAAGCAGAATTTTATCAAACTTCCAACCCTTCTTGGCAAACTTTTCACAAAGCTGAACTCCATCATTCCTGGTCACAATAGCATTGCTAACCCCGGCTCTCTCCAAGTTAGCAGCCAAGATTTTAACTCTGTTCAAATCTTTGTCGTTGGCAATTATGGTGCCTTTATTTTTCATCCTGGCAGAAATTTGTGTCGTCTTGCTTCCAGGAGAAGCACACAAATCCAAAACAAACTCCCCTGGCTTCGGATCTAAAGCAAGTACAGACATCATGCTTGAAACTTCCTGCACATAAAAATACCCAAGCAAATGCTCAATCGCATTTCCCAGCTCTCCAGGACCTAAATCCGTGAGAACCAGCATAATCTCCGGAAAATCCTTAAACAGTTGTTCAACGTCCCAGCGCTTTCTCAATTTCCCAAGCAGTTTTTTAGGACTTATTTTGAGAGTATTGCACCTTATAAAATTTCTTGGCCCTGTGTGCACTATTTTTCTAAAAGATTCAAAATCCTCCTCTCTACCAAGAAGTTTTTTCATGCGCTCCTCAAAAAGAGGCTTCATTTGATACACCATAGCTCCTCTAGAAAAACAAGGGTTTTAAGCTTTCTCCAGGTCAGCGCTTCCAAATAAGACACTAAATTGCTCACACCATATCAAAACCTTATCATACATCTCAAAATCTACCTCACTCGGTAGTTCATAATTCTGATCTCCAATATTACCCTTTAAATCGCCAAGACTAATATAACTTTCAGCTTCCAAATCCTCAGACAAATAAACTTTCAAGTCAGGTCCATTGATGCTTTCAAAATCCTCAAGCCTCAGATATCTAACCCCAGAATCTTCAATAATTTTCGCATCTCCGGAAACTTTATGAAAAGAGTCTGCTCCGATAAAGCTTCCAGAGTAAATCTCTTCCACGCCGAGATTAGTTGATCCAATAGAAGTCACAGGACTTGGTTCATCGACTGGGCTGTCTATAAATAGAGGAGATGCTAAATACCACAAAATAAACAAAACAGCAATTCCAACAACAACTCCGACAATAATTTTTTTGTTCATGTTAAAAAAAGCAAGAGGTTGTTTAAATAGCTTTAGTCAGCTTTAGAAAACTAGCGATTAAACAAGCCGTAGGGCTCGGGCAAGTAAGAAAGAATATCTTGAATACAAACATCTAATGGTCTGTTTATGTCTATGACAGTTCCATAATCAAATTCTGTTGATTTCTTATATACGGCTCGTGCGGCGTCTGCACCATGTGTTTTACCTCGTTCTTCATCTCTTGCTATGCAGACTTCCAACGGGGCTTTTAGAGTAAAAACATGATGCGGAAAATCCAATCTTTTGATTAAATCATCAATTTGAGATTTCCAGTAAAAATTGCCATCAAACACAACAGGTCTTTTGCTATCCAAAATCCGCTTTGCTTCAGGAGCAATAATTTCATTTGCCTTGATGAAACTCTTCTGGGAAATGTATCCCTCTTCTTTTTCTTCCGTAAGATTGTGTTCATCAAGGATTCTACTACGGCAAAGTATTTTGCGTTTAAATTTTGGATAGCTTTTCAGCTATTGTGGATTTTCCGCATCCTAATGGTCCACGAATGATAATGTAAAAGCCCATAGAATGTTGTAAACGATAGCCGTATATAAGTTTTGCCGAAGCCCTCTAAATAAAAAGGCCAAAGCAGTTTTAACTCACCTTTTTTGAAAAATTCCATTTTGTTCCCTCTTAAACTTATAACAATTTTAACACTTATTAACTTATCTTAAAAGCTGTGACTTGCCGAAAGTTATTTAAACGACAACTCCCTAAATAATTATATACAAGCCCCAGGCTTGCCCTGCAAACCTGGGTTTTTCAAAATGATAAAAGTAGCTATTTTTATTGATGGTAATAATTTCTATTTTGGATTAAAAAAGTTATATGGCGATGATTTTAAGGCAATGAAATTCAATTTTGAGAAGTTCTGTAATTTTATAGCTAATAAAAGAGAAATAGCTAATATATTCTATTACAACGCCCCCTTAGATATCACCAAGGATATTGAAAAATATAAACTCCAACAAAGGTTCTTTGATAAGATTAGTAGAATTCCAAAATTTAATCTTGTTTTGTGTAAAATGGTTAAAAGGAGAATTAAAGGAACAAATGAATTTTATTATGTCCTCAAAGAAGACGATATTCATATGGCAGTTGATTTAGTTAAGGGGGCTTTCAAAAATACATATGATGAAGCGATTCTCGTTTCTGGAGATGGCGATTTTGTGCCAGCTGTTAAAGTTGCAAGAGAAGAGAAGAAAAAAGTTGAGAATATCTATTTCAAGAAAAGTGCCTCCACAAATTTAAAACAAAATTGTGACAAGTCTTTTCTGTTAAGAAAAGAGCTTCTTGATAAATTTTTTGATTGAAAAGTGCCCAATTAAATTCTCTGCGAAGCAGGCTATTTGTGCCGAAGGCACCGAGGCGATTCACATTTGACAACAATTTCTCCTATTGGATGGGAGAGAATTCTTAATTTGGACGCAATCTGGGAACATCGCGATTAAGCGACCTGAAAGGCTCGAGGTGGAGAAATTTTTCCCTCGACGAAGTCAGAGCTGGAAAAATTGCGGAACGCTCGAGTGTTTTTGCGTAGCAAAAATATGGGTGGATGAGCCTGCAAGGCGAAGTAACCGCTTAATCGCTGTTAGTTTCGTCTGACCAACGGGAAGACCTGATTTTTAATGCAATGGTCGGCGAAGCCGAAAAAATCAGAGTTTGAGAGCCCGAGCTTTTTGTCAATAATCTGCTTTAGCAGACAATAGTTTAGGGGTGCCCGCCATTCTATTACTAATTTAGAAGTGGTTACACAAGCGAAAGGTTTATAAATGATTTCGAATTAGCTAAATTATGAAAAATACAACAAGTATTGAAGGTGTAGTGGACTCTGTTAATATTGACAACAGAAGCAATAATTATTGTTATTTAAATCTAGCCGTAGTTATAGGTGACGGTTCTACAAAAGAAATAAAATTTCCAATTCTCAAGAGAGGAACAAATCCTAGATTGAATGGGATTGAAGAGAATGGAACATTTTTAAGAGAAGCTATCTCTTCTTCTCTATTAAATCAAAGGGTAGCATATAAGCTAGAATCAGACGTTGATGCTGGCAGTTCTGGGTTTTCCTATTCATCACATGAAAGGCATCAACTTGATATCTTGAGTGGTCCATTAGAAGGTAGAAGTTGTTTAGCAGACGAATACGATCCTCTTTAAATTTCTATTTTTTTGACGATAAAGTCAAGACTATCTGTTGCGAAGCAACTGCGGGCACCCCGTTTTTGCGAGGGCTCTCAAATTGAAACCAACATCCCATATTAAAGAAAGTTTTCTGTTAAGAAAATTTGGGAGAGCAACGTTTAGGGTACCTGTGAACTCTTTAATATATGTTCTGTGCCTTTTTTCCTCAATCATTAGAGTGGAAAAAGCGAGCAATGATAATTGCTAAGAGTTTTGCTCCTAATCAGGGCTGGATGGTTGGGGTTGTGGATGGGTAGAAAAAGGAGCAAAATTGCATAGAACATCGCGATTAAGAGAAGTTGTTTGCAGTAATTTTAATTCGTCCATAGGCAAACAATTTGGGCTAATTTCTGGTCGGCACGAAGCAGATTTGCGAAGCAAAAAGAAATTACCTCTTAATCGGCTGTTGGGAGATTTTTCTCGTAGAGAAAAACACGAGCTGACGCACTAAGCGTCCTCGTGAGTAAAAAATTATCTTTGGGCGGGGGCGGAGGTGGAAGCTCCGCAATTAAATAGGAAAAATTATCGTGCTATTTTGAAAAATTAGGGTTGGGCGAAAGTTTTAAAAAAAGATAAAAAGCTACTAACTTATGGAATCGAATGTATTAGAACAAAAAATTGATGAAATTTTAGACTTGAATAAAAGAGATAAGTCCAATAGATTCAATAGATTTAGAGGAGAACTTTTCATACTGGAAGAAGCTTATGAAGAAAATCCAGACAATTTAACAAACGAACAAAAGAAAAAATTATCAAAACTTGAAATGAAATTGGGACATTTGAGATTAGGAATGGCTGGATTTTTTGCTGGAGCCGCCGTTGGTTGTGGCATAGCAACTTACGCTAATGTTCACGACATTGTTGAGAATGGAGTAACTGCTGCAAATTTATTAAACTCAACATTTTGGGGTGTAGAAACATTACTAACAACTGCGGGCTCTGCCATATGGGCTTATCTCTCTTCGATTCCATATAGAAAAGGAAGAGATATTAATTATTCTGAAGCCCAAACCTAAGAAAAATTTGGGTGAGTGAAACGAACTGCTTAACCTTTGTTATAAGAAGTTTCAATTTCTTTCCGTTTTCGTTTATGGGTCAAGCAAAGTTTTTCTATTAATTTTCACGATAATTTTTCAGTATCTGGGTGGGAAGAAAGATAATTTTTTATTTCCCCGAGCCGAAGAATGAGGCGAGTGGTGTCAATCCCAACATCGCGATTAAGCGACCTGAAAGGCTCGAGGTGTAGAAATTTTTCCCTCGACAAAGTCAGAGCTGGAAAAATTGCGGAACGCTCGAGTGTTTTTGCGTAGCAAAAATATGGGGGGATGAGCCTGCAAGGCGAAGTAACCGCTTAATCTGCTGTTCATTTCTCCCGAATACTTGCAGGGATTACATTTTAGTGCAACGATGCCGAAGGCAAAAATGTAAAGTTAAATCGGACTTTGGGATGGTGGGAACACCATTGGTTTTTATGTATTAGAGGATTCGCCGTCTTTTTGCTTCTTTTTTCTAAAAAGAAGATGGGGCACTTTTAGGAATCTTTATAAGTTTGTTATTGATTTATTTAATTATGAAGCCAAGGCATTTAGGAATATCAATAATAATTGTTAGCATAATTGTAATTGGTATGCTTTTTTATTTCAATTCTATCTTAAATAAACAAAATTTAGAAATCTGTTCTGAAAGTTGCGGAACACAAGAAGGAGCTTCTTGTTCTATTGAATCGTGTCCTTTTAATGCAGAACATAATAACAGCGAGGGTTTTATTTTTATTATGGGCTTGCTCGTTGCATTTTTAGGAGGAATTGGTTTTTATCTCACTCTGACAAAAGCGGAAAAACTAATTGAACAAAAAGAATATGATTTAACCAAATTAAATAATGAAGAAAAGGATATTTTCCTGTTTATCAAAGAAAATAAAGATAAGGGAGTTTATCAGAGTAATATCGTTGAAAAATTCAATATTCCAAAATCAAAAGTTTCAAGAATATTGGATAAAATGGAAAGATTAGAAATTATTGAGAAGAAAAGAAGGGGAATGACAAATATTATTCTTTTGAAATAGGACTAGTTTCAGCCAGTAGAACTAGTTTCACGTTACACTTATAAGCTGTAATTTTAACTTATTTTAATCATGAGTCAGGAAATTAAGATAAAAAAGAGAACTTTATTCATTTCATTGGCAATAGTCTTTAAATTTGCTGTTTTGAGTAAAGCAAATACAAATTCTTGTGGCGGAACATTTAATTATGTTGATTCAAAATCGCCGGACCAGAGAATCCAAGGTTCGTGTTGCGGACCTATGAATTTTCATAGATATACTGAACAAATAGAAGCACTGAAGGAATATTCAAAATACAAGAAAATTCCTTCTGACCCTTATGATGTATCTGTTGCATTAGCCCAAGAATTATTAGATTATCAGAAAGAAATAATTTTAACAAATGAAAAACAATTAATTTATGATGAAGCAATGGACATTTCTCATGAAGGCGGACCTTGTTGCTGTAAATGCTGGCATTGGTATGCTTACGAGGGCTTGGCAAAATATTTGATAGTTGAAGAAGACTTTACTGCTGAACAAATAGCGGAAGTCTGGGATATTTCTGATGCTTGTGGAGGAAGCGGACATGTTGAAGGGGGAGGACATGGTCATACATAGACAAATGAAAGGAGGTAAAAAATGAGTGAAGCAACTTTAACAATAAGGAAAGACGCATTATGGAAATATAGCACTTTTTTACTTTTGGCTATATTAGTAATTGGAGCTTTTTTTGTTTTCACAGGAAATAATAGCGGAACAACTGGAAACAATGTTGTTGCTCCAACACAACAACCAACACAGCCATCACAAGTTGAGGCAAGTGCGGACGATGATGCGTTTTTGGGAGATAAAAATGCTCCTGTTGAAATAATTGAGTTTTCTGATTATCAGTGTCCATTCTGTAGGAAATTCTGGACAGAAACTTTGCCACAAATAAAATCCGAATACATTGATACAGGAAAAGTTAAATTTGTGTATAGAGATTTTCCTTTAGATAGTATTCACCCCGGAGCTACACCTGCGGCTGAAGCTGCCGAATGTGTAAGGGATCAAGGTGGAGATGAAGCCTATTTTGAAATGCATGATAAGATTTTCTCAGAACAGAATATTCTTGATGGTGGAGACCCAATTTCTGGACCTGTAAGAGGAACAGCCCAGTTTGGAACAACTGAATTGAAAAAATGGGCTCAAGATATTGGCTATGACATTGGAAGCTGTCTTGATTCTGGAAAATTCAGAAGTGAAGTGCAAAATGATTTATCAGATGCGCAATCTGCTGGCGGAAGAGGAACTCCGTATTTTGTAATTAATGGGAAGCCCTTAAGTGGAGCACAGCCTTTCAGTGCATTTAAACAGGTCATTGACGCAGAATTAGCTTAATTTTATTTTTTCTTTTTTATTTATTTTTTCTAAAAGTGCCCCAATAAAAAACTGAAAAATATTTGGATGTAACGAAGTGAAATCTTTTATCGTTTGTTAGGCGAAATTTTAACAAATTTCATTGGTTTTTTCTAGGTCCGATAAAAGAAGTATTTTTCTGTTTTTATCCTCGCTGAAAGCGACTATTTGTCCGAAGGACGACGGCGAATCCTCATCTTTAGGGGCGGGTGGTCGGGGGATTTCAAAGTCCGATTTAATTGAAATGAACATCCCATATTAAAGAAAGTTTTCTGTTAAGAAAATTTGGGAGAGCAACGTTTAGGGTACCTGTGAACTCTTTAATATATGTTCTGTGCCTTTTTTCCTCAATCATTAGAGTGGAAAAAGCGAGCAATGATAATTGCTAAGAGTTTTGCTCCTAATCAGGGCTGGATGGTTGGGGTTGTGGATGGGTAGAAAAAGGAGCAAAATTGCATAGAACATCCCATATTAAAGAAAGTTTTCTGTTAAGAAAATTTGGGAGAGCAACGTTTAGGGTACCTGTGAACTCTTTAATATATGTTCTGTGCCTTTTTTCCTCAATCATTAGAGTGGAAAAAGCGAGCAATGATAATTGCTAAGAGTTTTGCTCCTAATCAGGGCTGGATGGTTGGGGTTGTGGATGGGTAGAAAAAGGAGCAAAATTGCATAGAACAAAACGGATATTAACCTTTTAGAGGTTATATATCCGTTTAAAGGATGTTTAGTAACCTTTTTATATTTTAACCGGCTTTTGCATTTAATGGAAAAAGAAGAGCAGCTTCAAAGATTAACTGAACATCTACAGCTGAAAAATTATTCCAGAGAAACACAAAAAACATATTTATTTCATGTTAAAAAATACATTGAATTTCTTGGCGGGGAAAAGCCGTCTATTGAAAATGCAAAAAGATACGTCCTGAAAAAACTTGAGACAAAAGATCCTTCATCTGTCCATCATCTCATATTCGCAATAGAATATTTCTTCAAAAACATTCTCTCTCAAAAAATATATATTCCAAAACCCAAAAGAAACAAGACTCTTCCAGCAATACTCACAAAGGAAGAAATAGCTTTAATCGTTAAATCAACAACAAACATAAAACACAGATTGATAATAAAGCTTCTCTATGGATGCGGGCTGAGAGTCTCTGAAATAATAAGTCTGAAAAAAGAAGATATTAATTTTGAAGAAAACCTAATCCATATAAAATTGGCAAAGGGTAAAAAAGACAGGTTTGTAAAAATACCTGACTCTCTTACACAAGAACTCATGGCATTTTGTAATCTAACCGGCACAGAGATACTCTTTCCCTCTGCCAGGAGCGGGAAGCTGACAAAAAAGACAATCACAAAAATAGTCCAAAATTCTGCAAAAAAAGCCGGAATTAAAAAAAGAGTTTACCCTCATTTGCTCAGACACAGCTTCGCCACGCATTTGCTCGAACAAGGCACTGATTTGAGAATAATTCAAAAACTCCTTGGACACAGCGATATAAAAACCACTCAGATTTACACACAAATATCTCAGGCTTCAATAAAAAATATTAAAAGCCCTCTCGACAGCATTAATCTTTATGGAACCGAAGCTAACAATTGAAAAGCCTGTAAAGCAAAAACCAAAACTTTCAGAACTGACAAAAATAGAGGTTCCTGGCAAGCCGATTCCTGCAGAAAATCTCGAAAATGATGTGGTAGAGAAAAAAAGAAAAAAACCAGGAAAAAGGAGTCCAAAGTCCTCAAGTTTGGCTACTTCTATAAAACAGCCTGAAAAAGATTCAGTCCTGATAATAACTGAAAAACCACAGGCAGCCGAAAAAATCGCCAACTCCTTAGGGCAGGCCAGAAAATATGTTGAAAACCGGGTTCCATTCTACGAAGTCTCTATTAATGGGGAAAACATAATAGTTGCTTCTGCAGTTGGGCATTTATTTAATCTTACTTATGCCTCTGGAGAAAGGGGCTGGCCGGTCTTCAAAATGCTTTGGGAGCCAAGTTTTAAGAAAGCAAGTTTTACAAAAAACTATTATGACTTGCTAAAAAAACTCTCAAAAAGAGCAAAATCATTTGTTGTGGCTACTGATTATGACATCGAGGGAGAGGTAATTGGATGGAATGTTTTAAGATTTATAGCCCGACAGCAAGACGCTAAAAGAATGAAATATTCTACTTTGACAAAACCAGAGCTTTTGAAATCATACCAAAATGCACTCCCTACGCTAGACTGGGGGCAGGCTTACGCTGGCGAAACAAGGCACCGAATAGACTGGCTTTATGGAATAAACCTTTCTCGCGCACTAATGTCTGCAATAAAAACCTCCGGCTCTTTCAAAATTCTTTCAATTGGGAGAGTGCAAGGGCCTGCCTTGAAAATTATAGTAGACAGAGAGAGAGAAATCTCCGGTTTCAGGCCTGTTCCATATTGGCAGGTCATAGCTTTGGTGAAGGGTGTTGAACTAAAACACTCCAAAGATATTTTTGACAAAAAAGAACTAGATGATTTCAAGAACTTAAAATCAGGCTCATGCACTACAAAAATCTCGGAGGAAATTTTACATCCTCCTCACCCTTTTGATTTGACAAGTTTGCAGAGAGAATCATACAATCTTCACGGAATTTCTCCTTCCAACACACTCCGCATCGCACAGTCGCTCTACCTCTCAGGACTTATTTCATATCCGAGAACATCTTCTCAAAAAATACCAAAAGAAATAAATCCCAAATTAATTCTCGAAAATTTAAAGAAGAAGTTTCCGGAACTAACAAAACACATTTCAAGATCAGAGCCGATAGAGGGGCAAAAATCAGATCCTGCGCATCCATCTATATTTCCCACTGGAGAATTCAAAAAACTTGAAGGTGATGAGAAAAAGATATATGAATTAGTTGTTAGAAGATTTATATCCTGCTTTTCCGCAGATGCAAAATTAGACAGAAAGCGCATAACTCTCAATGCAGAAGAAAAAAAATTCACTGCATCCGGAGTGAAAATAAAATTTCCCGGATGGCTTTCAGTTTATCCTGCAAAAATAGAAGAATCAGAACTCCCGACTCTTGAAGGAAAACAAAAAATAGACGAGATAAAATTTCTGGAAAAAGAAACGCAGCCTCCAAAACGCTACACTCCTGCGTCTTTGGTAACCTTGCTTGAAAAAAAAGGCCTCGGAACCAAGACAACAAGATCAATGATAGTTGACACTTTATTCAACAGAGGTTATTTAGAAGGAAAATCCATTCAGGCCACACCACTGGGAATCAGGCTGATAGAAGCTCTTGAGAAATACTCTCCTATAATAATAGACGAAAACTTGACAAGAGATTTGGAAAAGAAAATGGAGGAAATCCAAAACTCAAAATCTGGCTTTGAAGAAAAGGAAAAAGCAATAATAGAAAGTGTAGAGCGCCTGATAACAGATATTTCAAAAGAATTCAAAATTCATGAGAAAAACATTGGGGTCTCATTGCAGGAGGGCACCCAAGAACTCCGCGAACAGCAAAACGAGCAAAACACAATAGCTAAATGTCCTGTCTGCAATCTTGGACAACTGGCAATAAAATATTCTAAAAAAACAAACAAATATTTTGTTGCATGCAACAGGTATCCTGAATGCACAGCAACATACAATCTCCCTCCAAACGCACTAATAAAAAACACAGGAAAACTCAACGAAGATGGGCTTCCGATTTTAGTTGCAATCAGAAAAGGAAGACGCCCATGGGAATTTCCATTTGATCCGCACTGGAAAGAAAAACAAAACCAGGATAAAAAGCAAAGTTAAGCCGCAATTCTTCCGGGAATTCCATACCTGGAATCTTCTGGACCACAGCCAAGATTCCTAGAGCCATAACCTCTCTGTCCTTCAGAATAACTCGGAACCGCCCTATAGGGCAAAGAACTTTGAGCTTCTCTTCCTAAAACTCCCTGAAAATACCTCACCTCTGGACTCAAAATTCTGTCAGGATCAGAATATATGTCTTTCCTAGCATGTGGCCCTCTTTCTATAGAAAGAGAACTTCCGGCATTTTCAGTTTCCTTCCTAATTCGTCTAAAAATAGGATTGGAGTCATATTCTGTCATCTTATTTCCCCCTTCTGTCCCACGCTCTCAGGCTCGGCCTGACTTTTTTATTAGGGCCCTTGCCTCGCAGTCCTCTGGATTTTTTAGCAGAGCTGGTTAATCCGCGCTCGGCTCTTTTTCTGTTCGCTCCTTTTGTTATCCATTTGATAGTCCTGTCGTTCTTTATTTCAGGTTTTGAAGGATCAACCATAATAACTTCATAAAAATAATACATTCCATCCTGCCCTATCCAATAAGAATTCAGCACCTCCAAATTTTTGTATTTTCTGGCGGCTCTGATCTCAGCCACCCATTTATAATTCATTTTCAAAGTTTTTCTTATTGTCTGCTTTCTTGACTTTCTCCCTTTAACCTGAGCTCTCTCCCTTTTCCTTCCGCCCCTTCTCACCCTGACTCTTACAACGACAAATCCTCTCTTTGCTTTGTATCCAAGCCCTCTCGCTCTGTCCAATCTTGAAGGTTTCTCAACTACAACCGCTGCCTCGCTTTTTCTCCACTCAATCATCCTGCTATGAACATCCTTAGCGTCGGGCTTTTTCCATGCCTCCCGCAGATAATAATACAATCCCTTTGTCATCTTCAAACATGATAAATTTGGTTTTTAAATCTTCTTATAACATTAAATGCAGTTCGTAGCTCAGCACAAAATTTCAGTTTTCATGTTGTTTCATAAAATGCTTTTAATAAAGCAATATTTTTAGTGTGCGCGTTTTAAGTCAAATTATAAGTTTCTTCATACATAAAAAATGATCGCGCCAAGATTTGAACTTGGGACCCCTGCCTTATCAGAGCAGTGCTCTAACCAGACTGAGCTACGCGATCATACACTAACTAAAAAATAATTCGTTTTTAAGTCTTCTGTCTATTCAGGCTTTGCGCAAAAAGCAACTCTTGCACAAAAAGCGATTTAGCTGTCGTGCAAAGCATAAAACATCTTTCACTATAGATACATTTTATTCATCAAATCAATTTATTTTCTGTCAATTAAATAAAACTACCTGATATTTACCTAGTTAGCTTCAATTTAAAATTCTGTCTAATCTATTTTTCAGAATTCTCTGGAAGCCCATAGTTATGGATAGCAGCTCCAAGTTTTGCCCCAGGATAAGTCCAAGCCGCCAAAGCATATGCACCGATTCCTTCGCCATATTGTTCTTTGCTCTGTTCCAAATAGGCCATAAAAGATGTGTCCTGAATTCTCACTCTGTTGAATGGTTGAATATTTGATTCTAGTCCAAGAACAGAGCCAAATACTCCCAATCCTCCCAATCCCAAAGCCATAGCTAAAACAACTTCCAATGTTTTTGGAGCTTTCTTTTTCTCTTCCACAACTTTCTTGGGATTCTAAATTTTATAAGTTTTTCTACCGCCTGAACCTCAAACTTTGGATTTTTCAGTTTTGGCAAAAGATACACTAAAATCCAGCCTCTATCGAAAGAAACTAACAGAAATTTAACGAAGTTTATTCCGACCTAAAAAAATAAATTTGGATAGAAAAACCTGCAAATATTTAGGAACCGTTAAATTCCAACGCTAGTTAGAACTATCTCCAGCTGCTGCTAACTTGATATTTAGTGAACTAAAAAACCAACTATTTTATATCCAGCCACGAGCTGAAGAAGGATAAATTTCTTACACGTTCAGTTAAAATCAATACAGCCCGAACTCAACACTCAAAGTTTTCCCGTCAATTCTGATTCCCTTCAGGGGCAGATCAACAGGAAGTGAATTAACATAAACTTTCTTCTTCCCAATAGCCTTCACTTCATAGCCACTTTCAAGCTTTGAAATAAAAACATCTTCAGGAGACTCAATTCCGCTGGCTCCAAGCTCATAAACAATCTTGTCGCTTAATCTCCTCACACTTGATTTTGCCTCAACCCTTGGAAGTCCTTCCATTCGTTTAATCTGCTCAGGAGTTATCCCTTTCCTAACAGCTTTCTGCTGTTGCTTTTGTTGCGGAACTCCAAACTGAATTCTTATGCCATTAGGAAGATTCTGGACATTTGCCCCATCCATTTGGGAATTCTTCATTTGTTTTTCAAGGCTTTTCATCAGGCTGTTGAAAATAGAACTAATCATCTTATCACTAATTCCGAGCCCGCCGAGCCCGCCGACAAGCGGCGCCCCGCTAACAAAATTGTTTTTTCCAAGCGCTCCAAAATTTCTCATATCTTCTTCGGGATTCCTCAAGTCAAGCCCGCAATAAGGACAAAAGTCAAAACTATCCTTGACCTTGCTTTTGCACTTCATGCACTTCATTTTTTCTCCAAACATTCCAATTCCTATTCATTCCTACTTTTAAAACTTGCGGAAGATAATTCCATCAAAAAAAGCTAATTTTATATACCTGTCAATCCTTGAGCCTTAATGAATGCAGAAATAATAATATCAATAATTGCAGTCCTAATAGTATTAGAAGGAGCCATTATAGCGTTCAACCCAAACTGGACAAGAAGAGTCTTTCAGAAACTCGCAAGAAAAAACTCCTCAGTTAGAACTCTTGGTATAATCGAAATAATTATCGGGATTTTGCTGTTTCTGATTTCTGTTTACTAAAATCAAACGTTTTCTAGGTTCTTATCCTATAATACGAGAAAATAATTTTACCCAAGATTAATATCAAAAATGGGATTGTTAGAACGACTATCTTGATATTGTTATTATTTAACTTACGATAAATCTTTGATCCTATAGATATAATCAATAAAGAAATAAACATAAATGGAATTTGAATATAAACGATACCTATACCTCCCCAATCATCAGACATCCCTAAAAAAAATTGAATAACTAACAACAAACCAGCAAATAAGAATGGTCTTAAAAGTCCATAAGAACATAAAATTAAAAACAAGGTCATTAACATTACAAAAATAAGGCTAATAAAAAAAATATGGAAACTGCCTCCTGAAAAAAATCCTTTCCAAAATATCATTCCTGCCAATAAGAAAGATAAAACAGCAAAGTATCCAACACCTTTTAAAAAATGATTTACACTATATTCCTCTTTAACTCCAAAAACCTCTCTCCACCAAATCATCTTACACGCAAGAAATCCTTATATATAAAAATATGCGCCGGCCGGGAATTGAACCCGGATCGCCAGCTTGGGAAGCTAGAATCATAACCATTAGACCACCGGCGCGCACAACCCTCACAATACCAGAATAAATAAACTTTACCAATAATTATTGCAATTCTCCCTCTAATAACATGGGAACAAGACTTTCTAGAAATCTTTTATCCGTTTCATCAAAAGCATTTTTATATGCTGCATCAACATCAAAAACTCCTATCACCCTCCCTGCCTTGTCCTTTATTGGCACTACAATTTCTGAAACAGCTCTGGCATCGCAAACTATATGTCCTGGAAAATCATTCACATCAGGAACTATCAAAGTCTCCCCTCTCTTGGCAGCTGTCCCGCAAACTCCTGTGTAAGCAATATTTGGACAAGCAATCACTCCTTGATACGGCCCGACAACAAGCTCCTTCTCCTCTGCAAAATAAAAACCGCACCACAAATAATGAGGCATATATTGCTTTAAAACCGCAGTAACTGTGGCCATTCTTGGAACAATCATCCCGCCCTCAAGAGTCGCAAGCTGTGATTTTATTTCTTCCAATGCCCTATCATACAGCCTCTGCTTCTCTTCGGCAGCAACCCCTACAAATTTATCAGAAGCAGTGTTTTTGTTTTCCGTCATTCCCATGACCCCAATAATACGCTGAAACAATGCTTTAAATAATTTTCTAAACCTCCAAAATAACAGCAATAGGAGGCTTATGCCCGACGGCAGAAGATTTAAAAACTATTTTCCACTGAAATTTTTATGAATAGAATGATTAGAAAAATACCAAAAGACGTCAAAGATAAAATTCTTAGCTCTCTGGACCGCAAGCTAAGAGAAGAAATTAATCCAAATAAAGACCCAAATGAGATAGCTGAAGATTTTAACAGAATATTCAAAATAGAGTTTGAGGAAAAACGCAGAACAAGTGTAGAAGGCGGAAGGCATAATATGCCTGTTGTATTTATAGGACAATACAAAATAAATCCGGCCAGTATAGGTGCGAAGAAAGAACCAGAGGTTGTACTTTACAAATCAATCGGTTTTGGTTGTTCTCCAATACCTATCGATCCTACAAAAAGCATTATAGCAAGAGCTGTGATAAATGGCACACACCAACATATTCCAGATGTTAGCAGGGATCCAAGCCACTGGGAATGTAGCGGCGAAGCAAGTCACGAAGAAGTATACCCTATTTTTTCATGGGGATATACTTCAGGAAATTTAAAAGGATATCAAGCAGTTGTTGGGGTTCATGACATAGATTTCGCAGACAGAAATGCCTTAACTTTAAGAGAATCTAGATTGCTAGGAAATATAATTTATCCAATAGGAGAATTAATATTCCCAGGACAACCGGAATTTCAGTTAGATCATAAAAGTTTAATATATAGAAGGCCAGTTATGCAAAGAGAGAGCGCAAGGAATCTTAGCGAAGGAAACTCAATTCCAGGCAGATACGCAGATTCTGTAAACTCCAGAAATATGGAAAAATGGAAAAATCCTAGTAAATCGCAAAGATTAGAAAGATAACACTATATTTTTATATTCAAAATTTTCTGACAATCAATGGCAAAAAAATCATTTTTTAAAGAAAAATCTGAAAAAGAAATAAGAGAACTGAATCTCAGAACAGTTTTCTCAAAAAAAGGTTTGGTGGAAAAAATTTTAGAGTTAAATCCAGCGTCTGAAGGATTGGAAATAAGAGTTCAGCTTCTTCCGGGGCAATTTTACCGCAACACACAATCTTGGAAGCAAGCGTCAAACAAAGCTCTTAAACACGGAGGTTATATCCCATTAAGCCAGCCGACGACAATAACTGAAGCCTTAAAAAGCAGAAGATTGCCTCACCAAATAAGAAAAGCCGACTTTGGACAATTAGATAGTATCCATGAAGATGAAATTAACTTAATAGGTTATAGCTTCAAACCAATACAAGGAGTAGACAGAAGAAAAAGACTTGTGCCTTTCTCATGGATAATGGAAGGGGCTAGAATATTTGCTTATTCTGAAAGACTAAAAAAAGGAATAGAAGTAAAGCCATATGATGATGCGGCAAAAGTAGAGCAAGAGGGGGCTGACGTAATAGTTATAGTGCCCTCAAGAAAAAAAAGACAAAGAAGATACACAATAAGATTCAAACATGTCCCTATAATAGACAATCAAAGAAAAAGAGCGATTTGCTGGAGCTTAGACACAAACTTTGAAAGAGGAGAAGAGCCGAGGCACAAAACTTTCAATATAAGGTATAGATTTGAACACGACAGAGAAGGAAGCGACGTGAAAGTATTCTACCCTCATGAAATAGCAGGATATTTAGCGATCGCGAAACACTATGCAGCTAAAGAAGGAAACAGAGTGCCCTGGGATATGAACCCCTTTGCAAAACCTTCGCAGAAATTGGTAGACTTTTACAAAAGAATAACTAACAATGTGGTAATTTACGACCCAACTCTAGGTAAGAGTGGTGGAACAAGGAAGATTCATATAGCAGAAGAATGTCTTCTGTTGGGAAGAGCAGTAAGAGCTCTCGGACATGACAAAACTCTATTCTGGAATCCCGAAAGAGACCCAAAAACTCTCGCTGACTACGATTGGACAATTCCGCAAGTAGCCTAGTTAGCTTTTTATACAATCTTTCCCTGTTTCTTGAATGGCAAAAAAATTTTATATAACAACCCCGATATATTATCCAAATGACCTTCCTCATTTGGGGCACGCATACACAACAATAGCGGCAGATGTCTTGGCCCGCTGGAACAAGCTCCGGGGAAAATCTGTATTTTTCGTAACAGGAACAGACGAACACGGAAAAAAAATAGCCCTCTCAGCAGAAAAAGCAAATAAAAGCCCGAAGCAATTCGTGGACTCTGTGGTTCCGAAATTCGAAGAAGCCTGGAAAAAACTTAACATTCAATACGATAGATTTATTAGAACAACAGACAAAGACCACGAAATTATCGTTTCCAAAATCCTGAATAAAGTTCACAAATCAGGGGACATTTATCTTGGAAATTACGAGGGCCTCTACTGCACCAGTTGTGAAGCTTATTATACTAAAAAAGATGCCCCAGATTCAGTCTGCCCAATACACAAAAAGCCTCTTGATTTATTAAAAGAAAAATCCTATTTCTTCAGGCTCTCAAAATACCAAAAATTCCTGCTGGATTTATACAAAAAAAACCCTGATTTTATTTCTCCCAAGAGCAGAAGAAAAGAAATAATAAATCGCGTAAAAGCTGGATTGACAGATTTTAGCATTTCCAGAAGCTCTTTTTCATGGGGTATCCCTATTCCGTTTGACAAAAACCATGTAACTTATGTTTGGTTTGACGCTCTATTAAATTATTACTCTGCAACTCAAAGCCAGAAAAAACTAAAAAAATTCTGGCCTCCAAACACGCAAATTGTAGGAAAAGACATTCTTTGGTTTCACGCAGTCTATTGGCCCGCAATGCTAAAATCAGCAGGACTAAAATTGCCTGAAAAAATATTTGCTCATGGCTGGTGGACAATAAGCGGGGAAAAAATGGGCAAATCGGCAGGAAATGCAATTTCTATAGACTCACTGGTCAGCATAGCCGGCTCGGACTCAGCAAGATATTTCCTGCTCAGAGAAGCTTCTTTCGGAGATGATGGAGATTTTAGTGAAAAAATGCTTGTAGAACGCCATAATTCAGAGCTGGCAAATAAGCTGGGCAACTTAGTCTCCAGAGTTTCAACGCTAGCTGAAAAATACGGCTTAGACAAAAAAGCAGGAATTTCCCCGCTAGCTCTTAAATTCAAAAACCAAATAGCGAAGCACCTTGATTCATTAGAATTCGACAAGGCTCTGCAAATAATAATAAGATACACAGATAAATGCAATGAATACATACAGGATAAAAAGCCGTGGGAAACTCACGATAAGCAAGTATTATATGAGCTGGCAAACGCAATAAAAAACATTTCTATCCTGCTCTCTCCTTTCATTCCCGAAACCGCAGAAAAAATAGCAAAAACCTTCAACTTTAAAATCTCTTTGTCTGAACTAGACAAACCTCTGAAAATCAGCAAAATTAAAAAGTCAGAGATTTTGTTTAGGAAAATATGACATCAGAAATATCAATCTCTTTAGAAGACTTCCAAAAACTAGACATACGAATAGGTAAAATAGTCAAAGTAGAAGACCATCCGAATGCAGACAAGCTTTATGTCCTGCAGGTAGACTTCGGCAATGAGATAGGAGTCAAAACAATAGTAGCCGGCTTAAAGCAATATATAAGAAAAAAGGAGTTGGAAAACAAAAAAGCAGCATTTATCATAAACCTAAAACCGGCAATTATCAGAGGAATAGAAAGCCAGGGCATGTGTTTGGCAGCAGGAGATAAAAGCTCTGGTGTATTCTCCCTTCTTTCCCCAGACAAAAACATAGAAGAAGGAACGAGAGTTAGTTAATCTTTCAGGCTGTTTAAAAATTCATCAACAGATTTATCAGTTTTTAGAACAATAAACTTTCCTTTATTCTTCTTGGAAAATTCTTCAAATTTCAAATATCTGTTTAAATCATGCCTTCCCGCAAATTTCAAACACGCAAATAAGCTACTGAAAGTTCCATAAGCGCTTTTTTCTCTCATCCCCTGCCTGAACCTATTAAAAACTCTCTTAAACAATACTCTCTTCTTAAAATCTAAAATTATAATTAACTCAACTTTTTTCAAAACAGGCAAAACCCATTCATCTGCATACTGCCCTTCCACAACCCATTCATTCTTTTTTGCAACCTTCTTCAATAAATCATTTCTCATCTGCATAGAACGCTTCTCCCAATTTTCATCAAAAACCATAAAATCTAATGAATAAAAAGGAATTTTCAAAATCCTGGATATCCTTTTCCCCAATGCAGTTTTTCCAGCTCCGGTTCCACCAAGAATAAGAATTCTTTTGTGCATGAAGAAGAAAAATCAGCTTAAAATATAAACCTAACTAACGCTGCCTATAAGCAAACTCTCCTCAAGTTCATTTGCCAACTCTCTTTCTGTAAAAGAGTCCGCAACTGATAATGTTAACATTGTAATATCATCTTCATTGAGAGGCAATAAAGGAATTTCTTCTCCGTCTTCTCCTATTTGCAATTTCAAACTTTCTTTTTGTTGGGTAAGATAGTTTCTCGGAAAATCCTTTCCGCGATTATTATAAATAAGGTCTGACATACTATCATAAACTCGGATGCTCTGTTTTTCTCCCACACTAACTTCCCATAAAGCATAAACTTCCAAACCTCTTATAACAGAACGACAAATAATTCTTCTATCCAACATTTTGGCAGTTATCTTCCAAACATTCTGGCGAAAAACCCCGGCTCTTTGTAATCCATTCCAGCTATTTTCGCTGCAATTCTTCTGTAAGCTCTGGACGCTTTGGAATTGGGATATTCATGCAACAAAGGGTTTTTATTTGCCAGCGCGCTTTGAACATTTTTATCCTCGTAAACAATTCCTAAGATCGGAAGATCGAGCATGTCTCTGATATTTTCTATCTCCATCTCCCCCTTGCCTCCTCTAACTCTTGTAACTACAACTCCCTTCACATTTTTCCCCATTTCCTCGGCAAGTTTGGCTGTCTTTAAAGCATCGGTCACCGCAGGAATTTCAGGATTAGTGACAATAATCAATTCGTCCGCAGCCTCCATGCTAGCCATAGCTTCCTGTCCTAATCCTGCAGCAGAATCACAAATGACAAAATCAACAGTCCTCTTCAAACTTCTTGCAACATCCTTAAGTCTGGAGTAATTAAGTCTTCTCAACTCCTTCACAGATAAAGAACTCGGGATTATTCTTGTTCCGGAATCGTGCTCGTAAATAGCGTCGCTTATTTTTGCCTTCCCAGAGAGAACATGATTTAAGCTTATAGGAACAATAGGAGCTCCTAAATGAAGTCCTACATTTGGAGTAGTAAGATTGGCATCTACAACAACAACATCCTTCCCGAGTTCTGTCAATGCAGCCCCCAAATTTATAGAAGTAGTCGTTTTTCCAACCCCTCCTTTGCCTGAAATTATAGTAATTACCTTCGACATTTTAATAAACAACCAAAAGTTGTCAAGTAAAATAGTCCTATTTCAGGTAGCTTATAAACCTTTCTAGCAGATCAGAGTATTCTTTCAGCTTGTCAAGATTAACGTTGATAATCTCTCCTCTATAAGTCACTTTCAAATTCACACCTTTCCTAAATTCATTTTCACGGACTTTGTCCAATTTCTCTATGTCCCTGAAGAACTCATACAACTCCAGCGTCTTGGCCACAACCTCTTCATTAGAGTAGATTTTCTTCAATTGCACAAGTTTGGCGAGCGGGGCATCCGGAACCGGCTTCCATTTTTTCTTCTTTTTAGCCTTCTCAGCAAGAACATCCAAAGCCATCTCAATCATGACCTTCCATCTAAGAAGCAAATTAATAATCACATCGCAAGTTTTAGTGTATTTCAAACTCACATAAAGCAAGTGGTCTGCACTGATTTTTTCCTTTATAATGTTGTCCATCACGCCAAACTACTCTCCGCAGAAGCATAAATCTACAGGGGTCAGAGCTTTTTATATCTTTCTGATAAAAATTCTTATTTTTCCTGTGAGTATCTCAGAGTAGATTCTAACCTTCAAAGCTGACTCTGCTCCCTAGAACCATAAAACGCCCTTTCAAGCGCGCTCGAAACCATGCCAAAAAACCTGCCAAAAACACTAGCCTCTTCTCCCCCTCCATATTCAACATACCTTCCATCAGTCCTTTCAAGCCCCCCGCCTTCTTCTTCAGTTTGATTAGGATGCACAATCTCCGGATGCAAGTTATAATTTAAACTCATTTTACCCTCTCAACTTCAAAATAGCCTCGGCAACCTCTCCGTTGGATTCTTCTAAGGCTGCTCTGGCTTCTTCAGCGCTTCTCCCTGTCTTTTCAGCCACTAGCTCAACATCTGCTTCTGAAAAACTTTCTGCGCTCTCAGAAACATCCCCTACTATCTGCCAGCTGACCTTCCCTTGCAGGGTAATCTTGGCAACACTCGGATTTTCAATAATTATGTTCCCATCAACTCTCTCAATAACAACTCTGTCTGCTTCAATTTCTTCCTGATTAATTCCAAGCTGTTTCATCATTCCAGCCATCTTCTTAGGATTCATCCCGCCGAGCCCCGGTATCATATCTTTCTCACAAATTTAGGTTATTTATAGTTTTCCTCCAATAGAAAATAGTTATATTTCATTAAGATTACACACTTTGTTTAAATTTCAATCAATAATCAAACTAAAAGCTCAACAATTAACCCTTCCCTTTTACATTCTTCCCAAAAAACCAAAGAAAGCTTCAAAACTCACTTTGCCCAATATCTCTCATTATAAAATCATCCACTGACAGGCAAAAATATCCTTAAAGCAAACACGAGAACAATAATAGCCACAACAAACACTATAACAGCTGTTGGGGAAATCATAAATTTACTCTTATACTCTTCATCATGCCTCATCAGCCCGCCAAACATGCCAGGCATCTGTATTTTATTGTCCGCCATTTTATCCAATATTATTAAAACATAAAAATACGAGTATAAAAACTTTCCCTAAATGCAAAATTTTCCATCTTTGTAAATCACTAAACTCTCTTCATTAGCCAGAAAGGCCTCAACTTTTCTATTTTCGGTGGAAACGATATCCGTATGAACTACAGAATCATTATATCCCATTTCCTTCCAATCCTCTTTGCTGACTCCCGCAGGATTTCCTGTGTAAGAATCCTGATAGGCTTTCCCAAGAGCAATATGCATATTACCATATTTCCCACCCGCATTTTCATCAAACAAAGTTTCAGCCATAAACTTCGTTATTCTGGAAAGCCTGGAATCTGTCAAAGAAAATTCTCCAATTTTATCCGCTCCCTCAACAGCAATCATCTCTCTTAAAACCTCCTGGCCCTTTTCAGCACTGGCTTCAACAACCTTCCCTTTCTCAAATCTTAAGAAGACACCTTCAATTAAATTTCCATAAACATACAAAGGTTTATCAAATCTCACACTTCCCTCTGCAATTCTGCAATCAGGAGAAATAAAAACCTCGAAACTGGGAATGTTTCTTCCGCTTCCCCCAAGCCACTTCCTGTTTTTGCCAATTCCGACAATTAAATCAACATTCTCACCTTTAACATGCAACTTCTCAATTTCTAAAGAATTCAGCTTTTCTTTCACTCTCTCAACTTCACTAATAATTTCTTTCCATTTCTCTTTAGGATTATCAAAATCAAGATAACAGGCCTTTATTATTTCCTGCCAATATTCCTCCAGAGAGAGCCCTGCTTCTTTGGCCATCGCTTCAGTCCCGTACAAAGCCAAAGTCCAGCTGAACTTTCCCGCATTCTCCTTCTCGTTTTTCCAGTCAAAATACTTCTTGAAAGCCTCTCCATTCATCATTATCTTTTTTGCATCTACTCCTTCCAATTCTCTTGGGTTTGAAGAGGCAATTATATTGACAGAATGATCTATTACATCAACTCTCCCCTTCAGATATTTTTCTGGAAAAAACTTTAATTGCTCCTCGTTAGCCAGCTCGAAAAACTCTCTTCTCATATCATCAGGAACAAACTGAACAATTGGATGCCCGCCAGATTTTAATACAGCCCTCCTTAGCGCCAGAAGCATCGGTTTAGCGCACTCAGGCACTTGCAAAAACACTACATCTCCTCTTCTGATTCCCTGGCAGTCATTTAAGGCAAAATTAATCAAAACATCTGCATATTTGTCCAGTATGTCTTCAGAAATTTCGCTCATTTAAATCAAAAAGATAAGGGTTATAAAAAGCTTTCTTTCACATTTACACCAGAGGAAAAATTTACTGATTTGTCGTCAGTTATCAGAGAAAACTTATGTCTTTAACTATAAAAAATCTAAACAGGAGCGCAAGAACACGGAACAGGTTTTACATTTTCAAGATAGCCTTTAAGGTATCCATCCCTATCACTCCCAAACCAATAAAGAATTTTTTCTCCAGGGCGAAGATACTCCTGCAAAATCTTATGCTGTAATTTAGCGACTTCAGGAGGTATCTCTGGAGGAGAGTAGAAATTAATTACATCTATAGACAACAAAGGAGCAATAGGTATCTGCTCGCCATTTGTTTTATTCAGCCTTCTTGTATGTTCAACACCTGTTAAAGTCATATTGCCGACAAATAAATAGTTAAGGTTCTGATCGCTTGCGGTAATGTAAATTATAGGAGTTAAATAATCCAAATCATCATACATTCCCAAAGCGCTTGCCGTCAAATAACCTTTCATGCTTTCTTCAAAGTTGCTGGTTAAATCTCCTTTTGTAGGAGGTCTGATAGTGGCGGTTATTGCAACTTTTGCGTTTGGAAAATACTCTTTCACCGCAGCAAGCCTCATTTTTGTGGCGTTCACATATAAACTGAAATTCTTCATTCCCTGTTCAGAGAGCAAATCATCAAGCCTTCCTTGTGGAATGGGATTTTCAATATGGGCTAAAAGCAAGTCAGTTGTGTCTTTGTTGACATTGTTAAGCCTCGCAAAGTTATCCAGACTTTTCAAAACATCCTCTTTAGTGGTATTAAAATACTCATCGTAGCTCGCCACATTCTTTCCAGCAGAAAGTGAAGTTCCGCTGAGGGTTAAAGAGCTATAATTAACTCCATAAACGCTGTACAATTCATTTAAGCTTGGCGCAGATTGAGCACTAGGATAATCCGAATATCCATTCTGCCTTGCAATTCTATGATCGCAGATATTTTCTATTGAATAATTTGAGCAGTAACTCCAGTTTAAATTCACTGGAGGATTCCCGACTCCAGGGTCTTCAATTTCCCCTGCCACGCATTTGACAGGGCTTCCCGTCGCCCTGCATAAATTTCCGTCAATAACTCCGAGAAGGTCAACTGCCTCGGCCTCCAGCAACTCCTGAGCATCATTTCCGGTATAAGTAAAAACTTTTGCCCCTAACGGGCTTAACGAAACATTTTCTTCCCGGACTTTAAGCCCTTCCGGAGTATCAAACAATATTTTAATCATGCTTAGCTCTCCCTCTCCAGTTCCCCTAACAACCTTTACCCGCACACTTTTATCTTCTTCTGTTATGTCAATAACACAACTCTCAGCTCTCGTATTCAGAGTCAAACACTGCTGAACAACAGGCACAGAGCTTGTCTGCTGGCTGACTTCCCTGACAGAAACAAAGACAGCGCTAATCCCGACAATCACAAGCAAAATCATAAGCACTGTCGCGACTATTGGACTGATACCTCTTTTATTCATCATCAAAAAGAGCAAAAAAGGCTATTTAATTTTTGCCTATATAAAAACTGCTTTGATGTGACATAAAGATTATTTAAAAAATCTCTAATTGTAATCGCGCTAATAAAAGAGTTTCTTTGCATTATAGCAGAAGACATGTAAAATTCCTCAATTTATCGTCTGCTATTCAGGAAAAGACTTATGTCTCTAACTATAGCTTGGAAAATTCCTCTAAGACTTCTGGCAATTTATAACATCCGTCATCCTGGCTAAAATGACCCCTATCATGCAAAACTTTTGTTTCTGCTCCAAGCATTTCCCTAAAAATATCCTTATCACCCATCGGCACAAATGAGTCATTATCAGAAAATATACAAATAAATCTTTCAGCTCTCTCCCTAACCTTGGAAAAATCAATTTCTGTCTCTATCCAAGGCCTTGCAATTTCAGCAACTTCAGGACCTTCTTCAGCAATTGTAGCTTCAATCAAATGTATCCACGGAGCAACAAACACAGCTCCTCCGGCCTTGCCGCTCTCCACTCCAGCTAAATAACGAAGAATTGTCTGACACCCAACGCTATGTCCAACAAAATAACTCTCTCTGTCCAAATCCCCGACAATCTCTTTAAGTTTCGCAACCCAGCTATCAATTTTAGGATTTTCGCTGTCAGGCATTTCCGGCACAACCACATCAAATCCTAAGCTCTCCAGCTCATCCCTCAAATAAGGATACCAGTCACTTTCAGGATTTCCTCCCCAACGATGAACAATAAAAACTCTTCCAGACATGAAAAGTAAATAACAAAATCATATATAAAACTTTAGAAAATGTTAAATCAATTCCCAAATTATAAACCAATTCTAGCCAAAATCCTTTCCCTGCTTCTCCCCCTCACGTCTTTCCCCCATAAAACAAAGACTCTATTCACTTTGCCCCACAATCTCCTGGGCACAATCTTTTCTAACTCTCTCTCTGTTTGTTCCGGAGTTTTTGTTTTGACAAATCCTAAAACATTACTTATCCTGTGAACATGCGTATCTACACAAATCCCATGCTCTCCGAAAGCCTCCCACCTTACCAAATTGGCAGTTTTCCTTCCAACCCCGGGAATTTTTATAAGCTCGTCAATTTCTTCCGGGACTCTCCCTTTATTTCTGATATATTTGGCTGCAGCAATGACATTCTTAGCTTTCGTCAGATTATAATTAAGGCTTTTGAATATTTTTAAAACATCTTCATATTTCGCATCTGCCAATTTCTCCAAACTCCCGTATTTTCTGAACAATTCCTCCGCAACAGGGATTGTGGTTTCATCCCGCGACTGGGCAGACATTATGGTGGCAACAAGGATTTTCCAGGCAGCCCCCCAACCCTCCCCAGCAAGCCTCTTTTCCGCTTTCCCATATTTTCTCTCAGCCTTTCTGAAAATCTCCAGAAAATATTTTTTCTTGTCCATAGAAACATAAAATCCTAAACCTTAAAATACCTTGTCCTCTTCTCACAAGAACAACCGTAAAATATTTAAACACTCGTTAAATAAATATAACAAATGTTAAATAAATATAACAGATACAAAATCCTGAAAGTCTTTCTTTATAATCCAACAGAGAGTTTCAGGCTTCGGGAGTTAAGTAGGCTATCCAAATTAGCCCCATTATCTGTTATGAATTATCTCAAAGAATTTGAAAAAGAAAATCTGATAAAAAGATTCGAAAAAAGAGGCGTTCCATTTTATCAAGCAGAAAGAGACCACGAAGATTTCAAAATGCTACAAAAAATAAGCATCCAATTCGAACTTCATAATTCAGGTCTAATAAACTATCTCTGGGAAAACCTCTCCCCAGAGGCAATAATATTGTATGGAAGTTTTTCAAAAGGAGATGCAATTGAAAGTTCAGACATAGACTTATTTGTAATAACTAAAGGCAAAGAAATCAACTTGGAAAGCTTTGAAAAAAAACTCGGGAAAAAAACCCATCTAATAACAAGTAATTCATTAAAAAATCAAAGCAAAGAATTCAAAAACAATCTTGCAAATGGAATTATACTCAAAGGGTACTTAAAAATAATACAATGATAATAAAAATAACTCCTGATAAAGAAAAAGCTCTCTCTTTACTGGAAGCCGCTTCAGACAGAGAAGAAATCTCAAAACAACTGAACGAAAGCAAATTCCCAAGTAACTTTCTAGAAAATATGTATGAAACCTGCAGAGAGCTAGTTTCCTCAATAATGCTATCCGATGGTTTTAGAACAATAGGAGATAGTGCACATAAAGAAGCCATAGAATACTTAAAGAATTATAAAGAATTCAAAACAGAAGAAATCTCTCTTTTAGACGACTTAAGAGTAAAAAGAAACAAATTTATGTATGAAGGCAAGAAAATGACTTTTCTTTACCTCAAAACAAACAAATCCAAAATAAAAGAAATTATAAAGAAACTAAAAGTGATAGCTACAAACAAGTTAAAATGAATTCAATGCCAAAACTATCAGAAATAAAATCGTGGAATCCGGAAATAGAGAAGCAAATCACAGGCTCATGGAGAAACTCCAACAATTGGAAATTCAATCCAAACACAAAGAAAAAAATATATTCAATAGACACTCCTCCTCCATACGTTAACGCTCCAGTCCATATAGGGCATGCAATAACTTATTGCTATATGGATTTTTTCGCCAGATACAGGCGCCTAAAGGGGTTTGAAGTTCTTTTTCCCATTGGCCTTGACAGAAATGGCCTCCCAATAGAACTGGCAGCAGAAAAAAAGTTTAACATTTCTCCATTCAAGATAAGCAGAGACGAATTCATAAATTATTGCAAAAAAATTCTGGAGCAGACATCTTCAGAATCCCTTGAAACATTTGCATCTCTCGGAATATCTTTTAACTCTTACAGGACAGGGAAAAACCTGGGAGATGTCTATTACACAGACTCTGAATCTTACCGGGCTTTGACACAAAGCACTTTCGCAACCCTGTTCAGAGCCGGCTTGATATATGAAGATAAAAGAATAAACAATTTTGACACAAAGCTTCAAACAACCGTTGCAGACTCTGAAATAGAATATAATGAAATTCCGACGACATTTAATTTTGTAAAATGGAAGGTAAAAGAAACTGGTGAAACAATAATAATAGCAACAACCCGTCCAGAACTGATTTGCTCTGCAGGAGCAGTCATATTCAACCCAGAGGACGAAAGGTATCAGAATCTCAACGGAAAGACAGCCATTTCCCCTATCTATGGAAAAGAAATTCCAATAATGGAGCATCCTTTTGCTAAAAAAGATAAAGGCACCGGAGCAGTAATGATGTGCGCAGGCGGGGATCTCACGGACAACCAATTCTTCAGAGAAAAAAATATTCCAGCAGTAATATCAATAAACAAAGAAGGCAGAATGAATGAAAATTCCGGCTTTCTCCAAGGATTAAAAGTCAAAGAAGCAAGAGAGCGCATTATCAAAGAGCTAAAATCTTTGGGGCTCTTGGAAAAGCAGGAAAAAATAATGCATAAAACTCCGGTATCAGAACGCTCCGGAGCAGAAATAGAATTTATTGAAATGCCGGAGTTTTACTTAAAACAAATTGACTTCAAAAACGAGCTGATAAAAATTTCAAACTCTCTGTCTTTCTTCCCTGAAGAATCAAAAAACATTTTGTTGAACTGGATAGATTCCGTCTCAATAGACTGGCCTATCTCGCGTCGCAGATTCTATGCAACTCCGATTCCCCTCTGGCACTCAGAGCCAAGTGGGCTTATTGCACTTCCTGTGAAATACGGATATTATGAGCCCTGGAAAGAGCCGCCTCCGAAAGACTCTGAGGTTTTTCAAAACGGAAAATTCATCGGGAAATTAAAAGACTTTTCCAAAACAAAATGGAATGGCGAGACCCGTGTTTTTGACACTTGGTTTGATTCATCAATTTCAGAGCTTAATCTGATAAATTATCCTTCAGAATTCTCCAAAAAAGCATTTCCTGTTTCTCTCCGTCCCCAGGGAAAAGAAATAATCAGGACCTGGCTTTATTACACTCTCCTGCGGGGATATCTGGAAACGACTAAGCCTGTATTCAAAGACATATGGATTCATCAGCACATCTTGGATGAAAAAGGCAGAAAAATGTCAAAATCTCTCGGAAATACAATAAACCCGCAAGAGATAATAAAATCAGAAGGTTCAGAAGCCCTCCGTTTATGGGCTGCAACAGAAGGAGATTTATCAAAGTCAGACTTGTCATGCTCAAGAGAAAAAATAAAGGCTGAGCAAAAAACATTAAACAAGCTCCTAAACATTGCCCGCTTCATCCTCCAGTTCAAAAAACCAAAGACAAAACCAAAAAATCTGGCAAAAACAGACAAGCTGTTTATAGATTGTATAGAAAGCCTGACAGAGTTCTGCGATAAAAGCTATCAAGCCTATGACTTCTACAATCCTGCAGTAAAGCTAAGGCACTTTCTCTGGAACATTTTGGCATCCAACTATCTGGAACTAATAAAAAACCGCGCCTACAACGAGCAAAATGCCTTTGCCAAACAAGAAAGCGCATCTGCTGTTTACACACTTTATTTTCTTCTGGAGCGTCTGACTTTTTTGCTGCATCCGATAATACCTCAACTAACCTCGATAATAGCTTCTGAATTAAAAATTTCTCTAAAAGAGCTCCCAAAAGCAAAAAGAATTTCCTCAAATCTTTCTGAAATAGAAAAAATCATGCAGTTCAATTCAAAAATCTGGAAAAAAAAGAAGGAATCTGGCTTATCATTGCGCTCAGAAATCACAGGAATAAAAATTCCAAAGAGCCTAAAGCCATATGAAAAAGACCTAAAAGCCTGCCACAATCTGAAGTAGATAGTTCTATATAACTTAAAGTATAACAAAATATAACCAGAAATATAACATCGAGCAAGAATTAAAGTCCTTGGCAAAAACCAGAAAAATTGGAGGATCATTAGTGATAACCATACCTAGAGAAATAGTTGAATTTGAACAGCTTGATGAAAACCAGATTGTGGAAATAAAAATAAAGAAAAAAAGAAAAGATTACTTTGGAGCGCTCAAAGGAATTGGAGAATTCACAGAAAAAGACAAAATGGAAGACCGACGCTAAATGAAATATTTTTTAGATTCTTCGGCATGGATATCTTATCTTGAGGGTCAAGAAAGGGGAGTGAAAGTTCACAATGTACTAAGCAAAAACAATGAGATATTTATTATTTCAGTAAATATAGCTGAGGTAGTAAGCAAAGTCAAAAGAAAACTCTGAAAAACTTCTCTTTGGCAAATGCACTAATAATAAAATCAGCTCAATCCGTTTCAGCAAAAATCCTGACTTCAGATTCCCGCTTCAAGAAATTCAAAGAAGTAGAGTTTCTCGAATAGTCGGGCTTTTCCATACGCTAACTTTATTAATACTCGTCTTTTTTTCTATTAAATGGATCAGCATCAAAAAACAAAACTTGAAGACTTAATAGCAGAGCTTGAGAACATCAGAGGACGCCATACAGAACTGGTGACTGTAATGATACCATCTGGATTCAACATAAATCAGGTTGTGAAACAACTGGAATCCGAAAAATCAACAGCCTCAAACATAAAATCCAAGGCGACAAGATCTGCCGTCACAGAATCCCTTGAAAAAATAATCCGCGAACTAAAAACATTCAAGCAGACACCTCCAAACGGCCTGGCAGCATTTGCAGGAAACGTTTCTGAAAAAGAGGGAACTCAAGATATACAATTCTGGGCTGTGGAACCGCCGAAACCGCTGAAAGTAAGAATGTATCGTTGTGACCAAACATTTGTTTTAGAGCCATTAAAAGAAATGCTCCAAGTAGATGAAGTTTACGGCCTTCTAGCTATCGACAGACAAGAAGCTACTATCGGCTTGTTAGAAGGAAAAAAAATTGAGGTCATTCGAAAACTAACTTCAGGGGTTCCCGGAAAAGTGAGGGCTGGAGGCCAGAGCAGTCAAAGATTCCACAGAATAACAGAAGGGTTGGCAAAAGAATTTTTCAGGCGTGTTGCAGAAGAGATGAAAGATATTTTTTTCGAAATGCCGAGATTGAAGGGCATTCTAGTCGGTGGACCAATCCCTACCAAAGAAGAGTTCCTTGAGGAAGGGCATTTGGCAACCAAACTGAAAGAAAAAGTAATAGCTGTAAAAGACATAGGCTACGTAGATGAACACGGACTGAAACTTCTCGTTGAAGCCTCACAGGAAAATATAGCAGAACAGGAAATAATCAAAGAAAAAAAAATAGTTGAAAAGTTTTTTGATACTTTGGGAAAAAATCCTGACAAAGCGGTATATGGAGAGGAGAAAGTGATGCTGGCTCTTGAACGCGGTGCAGCAGACATCGTCTTGGTTTCAAAATCACTGGACAGAAAAAAAATAGACGAAGTAGAGAAAAAAGCAGAGGGCATTTCGGCAGAGATGATAATAATATCAATAGAAACTCCTGAAGGAGAGCAATTTTTTAACATGACAAAAGGTCTCGGAGCAATTCTAAGATTCGCCTTAGAATAAGAAACAAGGCAATTTTGCGCTTCCACATTGTAACAAACTGCTTGCAAAATCCACCGGCTTGTCAATTAAGTCAATTTATGGCTCCTTCGCTACCAACTCAGAAACTAACCAATCATGGCAAAACAACAATCCATATAAATCTCCCATATCTAGCTTTCCAATGCAGCCCAAAAAACAGGATGAGTTAGTTCAAGAAGCAAAAAATTTCTTTGAAGCCAATAAAAAAGAGATAGGCAAATCTATAAGAGAAAGAGAAAACATAGTCCTCCTGCCATTTTCAAAGCTGTCTCAATTCTCTCCGATCCTTTCAGAAAAAACCATAGAAGCCCCCGAAGAAACTCTTGCATTGATAGAAAACGCCTTGGAAGAAATAGGTATAATAAAAAATCCGAGAATAAGGTTCACAGAGCTTCCCCAATCTGTCAGTATTCAGGTCAGAAACATACGTGCAAAACACATAAACAACTTGATATGGATAGAGGGAATAGTGAGGCAGGCATCAGATGTCCGTCCTCAGGTTGTAAATGCGAGATTTGAGTGCCCTTCTTGCGGAGCGATCCTGTCAGTATTGCAGATTGACAAAAAATTCCGAGAGCCTGCGAGATGCTCTTGCGGAAGAAAGGGACAGTTTAACCTTCTCTCAAAAGAAATGGTGGACGCACAAAGACTCGTGATAGAAGAAGCCCCTGATTCTCTTGATGGAGGAGAACAGCCAAGAAGAATAAGCGTCTTCCTGAAAGAAGATTTAGTTGAGCCAAAAATGGAAGAGCGCACGACTCCCGGAAGCCGCGTCCGTATATTCGGAGTGCTGAAAGAAGTTCCGGTTCCGCTTCCTACAGGAATTTCTACTCGCTTTGACCTGGCAATCGAAGCCAACAACATAATTCCCCTTGAAGAAACATTTCAAGATTTGGAAATAAGCGAAGAGGATGAGAGGCAGATTACAGAGCTTGCCAACAGCCCGGAAGTCTATAAACGCCTTTCCAACAGCATCTCTCCGAGCGTCTATGGCTTTGAAAAAATAAAAGAAGCCCTCTTGCTTCAGCTATTTTCTGGCGTGAAAAAAATAAAATCCGACGGCGGAAAATCAAGAGGAAACATTCATGTTCTTCTCGTCGGAGATCCTGGAGTGGCAAAATCAGTGACACTGAAATTCATATCGACAATCGCCCCAAAGGGGCGTTATGTTTCAGGAAAAGCCACAACAGGGGCAGGGCTGACAGCCTCAGTCATAAAAGACGAATTTTTAAAAGGATGGTCTTTAGAGGCAGGAGCGATGGTTCTAGCCAACAAAGGAACTGTTTGTATAGATGAAATTGAAAAAATGGACGAGCACGACAGAAGTACAATGCACGAGGCTATGGAACAACAGACAGTTACAATTTCCAAAGCAAACGTTCAGGCCACTCTACGTTCAGAAACCTCAGTCCTTGCAGCAGGAAATCCTAAATTTGGAAGATTTGACCCATACTCGCCTATACCTCAGCAAATCAATATCTCTCCGGCACTGCTAAGCAGATTTGATGTTATTTTCATCCTGAGGGATATGCCTAACAAAGCGCAGGACGAAGCGATAGCATCCCATGTGTTAGACGAACACAAACAAGAAGTGATAAGAGATGTTGTAGATCCCAAACTTCTCAGGAAATACATAGCTTATGCTCAAAAGCTTTCTCCAAAATTGACAGAAGAAGCTGCCGAAGAAATAAAAAACTTTTATGTATCTCTTAGAAACCAGTCAATTTCCTCAGATTCAGACATAAAGCCAATACCAATAACTGCAAGACAGCTGGAAGCGATAATAAGGCTCTCAGAAGCTTGTGCAAGAGTGAGACTAAGCGACAAGGTGACTCCTGAAGATACAAAAAGAGCAATAGACCTGCTGAAATACTCTCTTACCCAGGTAGGCTACGATGAAGAGACCAAATCCTTCGATATAGACAAAATAACTACTGGAATTTCAAGTTCAAAAAGAGGAAAAATAGTTTCGCTGAAAGACACGATATCTTCCCTTGAATCAAGATATGGTAAACTAATTCCCTTGGAAGACCTCCAAAAAGAAGTTGAAGATAAAATGACAGAAGCAGAGCTGGAAGAAGCCATAGACCAGCTCACGCGCTCTGGAGACATTTTCCGTCCCAAAAAAGGCTACATACAAAAGCTCTGATGGAATTTAAACAAACACAAAAAATAAAATCCTTGGCTTTGCAAGCCCGCGAAGACTTTGAAAATAAAAAAATAAATGATAAAACTTTAGCTAAACTCTATAATTCTTACAATAAGTTAGATAATGTAAGTAAATTCATTTCTTCATCCAAAAAGCTGTTTCCGAAATTGAACTGCGGTCTTGCTTCAGTTTACCTAAAGCATAAACTAAAATCCGGAAGAATTATTCATGGATATTACAAAAACAACAAACACACTTTTCTTTCTCTGTCAAATAACTTTATTATAGATATAACTGCTGACCAGTTTGGTGGTCCCAGAATATATCTAGGCCCTTTACAATCTCCCTGGAAGCTATGATTTATTCTTATTCAAAACCATCAAAGGATACCCTCTTGCCTCAGCGGGTATTTTTTCCCAAACAACTCCCAGCTCATCCAAGATTAAATAACATCTATCTCTGATTTCCTCAATACTGCCAAGAACCTTCTTGGCTTCAACCTCAATAAAATATCCTAATTCTTCAATAAAGTCTATTGAAATCTCAAAGTCTTTATATTCAAAACTCTTTCTGTGTTTAGTCACGCTCACTTTTTCAGTCATATCCAGCTTTTTCAATATCTCAAGCATCATATCAGCATCATTAATCTCAACCTCATATTCATCATTTTTCAACATATCTTTATTTTCATCTAAATACAAATATTTGTAATGTAGTCCTGCCTTTCCATCCTCAATTCTAACTCTTAAATACTCTACTGGAGGTTTTAAATCAAAAAAATCTTCATGTTTGGGAGTGAAATAAACATCTTTCTGCTCCCTGCTTTTAATAAATGTGGCAATTTCAAACAGCTTCTTCTCTACTTCTTCTGGGTTCTTAAGAACAACCTTTATCTCAACTTCCTCATTCACAGCACCTGAATCACAAAAATCCTTATAAAACCTCCCTTCCAGAAACTGAAATGCCTGAGCAAGAATTCAAAAGGTATGTTGCCTACAAAATGCTGATAAGTGATATTTTAGCAGGCAGAATAGTGTTTGACGCTGATAGATTCAAATTTCTTGAATTCCGGAACAAACAAATAATCCGTGTGAATGTAATAGCAAACATAACAGACAAATACATACAAGATGATGAAAAAAAATTTGCATCTCTAACCCTTGATGACGGATCCGGACAAATAAAGCTCAAAGCTTTCGGAGAAGATATAGACAAATTCAAAAACTACACTCAGGGAGACACCGTTCAGGTTATCGGCCTTCTTCGTACATGGAATGACGAGATTTACATAACCCCTGAAATAATAAAAAAAAGGGAGCCTCCGTACCTTCTCCTAAGAAAGCTAGAGACCGATCTTGAAAAGCCAAAGATTCTTGAAAGATCAGAGCTTAGCCAGCTAAGAGAGCAAATTCTTGATTCTGTAAAAAAAGCAGAGGAATCCGGAGGCATAGAGATTGAAACAATGATTCTCCAGTTAAAACAGCCCCCACAGACAATAAATTCAGAAATAAAAAAACTCCTGGAAGAAGGCATGGTTTACGAACCACGTCCAGGGAAATTAAGATATCTCGGATAGTTTTTTAAACTCCCCGCTAGCTGAATTGTTATGGCTAATAGAAACGCTTCAGTCTGGATTAAAAAAGCAAAAAAAGCAGGATTAGATGTTGATTTTCTGCATCAAGATAAGGGAGAAATTTATAGGATGATGACTGAATTAAATCTTCCAATGACTCCAGTACATATTCTAAATCCCTCAGAATTAGATCTCGAAAAGTTGGAGAGAATATTTAAGAGGTCATGGTGTTTTTCCAGGTTAATACCAAGAGATGGAGGAATAAGACCTTATAAATTTCCAGTAAAATCCGTAAAAGAATTTCTGGGATTTATAGAAAAATACGATCTGGCTGGATATTCATCAGTGCATTTAGTAGAAAAGGGTGATGGAAAATTAACTCACACCGGTTGTATTATAGCAAGAGACGAGTCTCCAGGCATTCCTGGCAGATGCTTGGTCGAATTAGTTGAAGGAAACGGAGAAGATTTGTTCCATGGATTGAAAACCCCGATAAGAGCCGATATTGACTGCCCCGGGATAAACTGGTTTAGAACAATAAAGTATAACAGAGAAGTGCCTGCTTCAGAAGAAGAAAGAAAGATAGTTCTTCTGGCGCTAAAATTTATTGGAGGACCTAAACACCCGTTTCCAGGGTATTGGGAATTCGACGTTATGGATAGAAAGAAAATAATGTTCAGAAACTATCAGGATCAAGAAACAGCATATGCTAAAATATAACTCAGTAAAATAAATTTATTTAAAAGAAAGCACTTAAGAAGATAAATGGAAGAGGTGTCAAAGCTTTTTGTAGCCACAAAGGCGTTTATTAAACATAATGGAAAAGTTTTAATCCTAAAAGAGTCTTCTAAATACAGTGAAGGCGCCAATATCGGAAAATACGATGTTGCCGGAGGAAGAGTTGAACCGGGACAACATTTTCAGGAGAGTTTAGCCAGAGAAATAAAAGAAGAAACAGGACTTAATGTAAAAATTGGCAAACCATTTCATGTAGGAGAATGGAGACCTTTTGTCAAAGGGGAAAAGTGGCAAATTGTAGGAACCTTTTTTGAATGTGAAGCAGAATCTAACCAAGTAAAGCTTGGACAAGACCATGAAGAATTTCTCTGGATAAATCCAGAAGATTACCACAAATATAATTTAATAGAAACCGTTAAGCCTGCCTTTGAATCCTATCTAAACAAATAAACTTATTTCCTACCAATACCAATCCCGAAGAAAAAACCTTTCTTTTTCTGTCTATTCAAGCGGACAGCAATCCAAATCAAAGCCAGCAAAACTAAAAGTAATATCCCAAATCTTAACCCGTTCCCGAAATTTCTCCAATTCCAGACGGTTCCATAGAACACAGCCCAAAGCCCCGAAGCCAGCAATGCGCTTCCAACAGGCTCAGATTTCAGAACAAAAAATCCTGCGACAAAAGTCAAAATTCCTGCAATTAAAGAAATTACAAACACATTCCTTGAATATCCGTCCTGTGCCTCGTTATATTTAATGCTGCACTCATCGCAGTATCCTCCGGAAATGCATCCGCTGGAGTCATATTCATATCTGAATTCTCCCCCAATTTTGTAACATGCGTTCTGCACATCTTCAAAACCTGCCGGAAGAGTGCAATCAGCCTGGTCTTTAGCAATAGGAGTCCTGTAAATATAGTCACAATATTCATCATACTCAGGAGCAGGATAAAAGGCCTGAATTCCCTGCCATAATACAAGAGCATAAACTATGAAAATTCCCAGACCTAAAATAAAATTCTTAAAATTCATTCAAAAGTCTAGTCGGCTATCTTTATAAATGCTTTTTATGATAGAATTTTATGCACTTTTCAAGAATATTAAAAAATCGGGTAAAGTCTGCAGAAATACAATCATAAACCTACAAACTGGAAATAGCTAAAAGATACTTTAATAGTTCTATGTGGTGTTTTTTGGAACAGCTTGTTCAAAAAATTAAACCTGTAAAGTAAAACCCTTTAATTGCATTCCTTTACGCTTATAGCAGACGGCATGCGAAAATGTTATTAATTGAATTTATGTACAATTTGGAAGCCGACTTAACAAAACCCTCATCTTTAAAAACTCTGCGTCAATTATACAAACATGTCAGAATATGAAAAGCTTTTGGAAAGGGCATATAAAGAAATCAAAGTTGTAGAGGGCACGGGAGAAAGGTTTGAAATACCCAAAGTAAAAGGACAGGTTTCTGGAAAAAACACAATAATTACAAACATGCAGGAAATTGCTGACAAAATAAGACGCCCAATTGAAAATATCGCAAAATTTTTAATGAAAGAACTCGCCGCCCCCGGAGTGCTTGAAAAAGACAGACTAATTTTAAAAACCAGGCTGAATTCAGCCAGAGTAAATGAAAAGCTGGAGCTTTACGTCAAGGAATTTGTGCTTTGCAATGAGTGCAAAAAACCAGACACGGAAATTATAACAGAAAAAGGAATAAAGTTCAAACATTGCCTTGCCTGCGGTGCAAAGTCCCCGATTAAAAGAAAATTCTGATTGCCTTCAAACACCAAGTCCTAAACGTCTTTCTGATTAACAAAATTTTAAAACTAGAAGCTTAGTATATAGTTACAAGGGGCATTTTCAGACACACTCTGCCCAAATTGAATAGTTTTCGCACACAGAAACCTTTATAACCACTTAAAACAAATAAAAATATACAGGAGGTTTTAAATGGGAACACAAGGATATTGCGTCAAATGCAAGAAAAAAGTTGAAATCCAGAACCCTAAAGTGTCCACAACAAAACGTGGAACAAAGATTGCCAAGGGTAAATGCCCTAACTGTGGAACAACTGTTTGCAGAATGGGTGGCTAGAGATAAAAAAAATTATTTTTATTTTGTAAATGATATATGTGAAAATCCATAGATCTTATAGAAACGTCGTTGCTGTCTGCGACTCCGATTTAATCGGAAAAAAATTTAAAGAAGGCATAAAACAGCTGGATCTGCGGGAGAGTTTCTACAAAGACAAAATTTTGGGAGAAGAAGAAGCAATTTCCTTAATGCAGATTCAAAGCAAAGAAGACTCAACTTTTAACATCATCGGCCCAAAATCAATAAGTTGCGCAGTTGAAGCAGGCATAATATCAGAAAATTCTATCGGAAGAATAATGGGGATTCCATACGCGCTTGTTCTTCTATAACCAAAATTCCTTCACAGAACCATTTAAAAACCCTCTTTTACAATTATTGGAATGCAAAAGCAGGAAAATGAATTCGGCGATTTTGAAGAAATAAAGGAAAAGTCAACCTACGAAGACTCCAAACAGGAAGAACAGCAAGGGATATCAAGAGCAAGAAGCCCAAAAGGAAGAGAGCTTATAGGAATAATTGTCCAAAGATACGGAGGAAACAGGATGGAAGTTAAAACCACCGACGGAAAAACCCGCAACTGCAGAGTCCCTGGAAAATACAAAAGAAAACTCTGGCTCAGGCCGAAAGACATAATTCTCATAATCCCTTGGGAAGATGACGACGGAAAAGGAGATATAATATACAAATACCCTCCGGCAGCTATCCAGCAGCTCAGAAAATCAGGAGTCATAAGTAGTCTAACAAGCGATTTCTGAAACAATAATTTAAAAAACATTTATTCACTTTGATCCGAATGGAAACCCTGTTCCTTGACCGCGTGGGAGAAATCAAAAAAGAATTAAATTTCCTAGAGAAAACTCTAAAAGTCAAACTCAAAATAAACGGGAAAAAAATAGAAATTGAAGGCTCTCCCTTGGAAGAATATGAAGCGATAATTATTTTGAAGGCAATTTCATTCGGTTTTTCCGCAAAAAAATCCATCTTGCTAAAAGACGAGCAATTTTCTTTTCAAATAATAGGTATAAAAGATTTTACAAAAAGAAAAAACCTTGCCGAAGTCAGAGCAAGGCTGATAGGAAAAAAAGGTCAGACAAAAAAAACAATAGAGGAAATCTCAGGCTGCCATATTGTAATTCGTGATAACGAGGTTGGAATAATAGGATATGCAGAAGATATGCAATACGCAACAACTGCGATGCAGAACCTGATTAAGGGAGCAAAACAAGCAAACGTCTACAAATATCTGGAAAGAATAAACGCTTCAAACAAACAAAGACCAAAAGCCTGAAAAAACATAAACCTAAATTTTAAAAAATAAAAAATCTCTTTAAGAAAGATTACCTTCTCCTTCTTTTTGCTGTTGTCTTTCTCGCTGCAGTCTTTCTTCTAGTTGTTCTTCTAGTAGTTTTTTTTGCAGCTGCTTTTCTTCTTCTTGCCGCCATTTTATTTAATTACCTCTTTTTAATTATTATTTAAGAGTTCAAAATGATATTTAAAAGTTTTGGTAAAAATTTTTTGAGAAAAATCAACCAAACTTTGCAGATTTCACGCAGTAAAATTTCCCGTCGGAGAAAGTAATGAAAACAAAAATCAGAGATTTCCGGAAAATTACAGAAGCAAGTCAACAAGCACGATTCTGCAAAAGTTGAAAAAATAACCAGGTTCGGCATAGCAACTTTTAAAAACGTTTCAAGCTCAAGAGTGCTGTGTCCGAGTAGCTCAGTCGGTTAGAGCGCACGGCTGTTAACCGTGAAGTCGGAGGTTCAAGTCCTCCCTCGGACGCTCATAAATTGCAGATAATAATGCTCTTTATATGCTGCAAGTTCACCATCAACATAAAACAGGCAATTGCAAAGCGAATGCGGGCTTATGTCCGGGCTTCTTGAAACGCCAAAACTAATAATATGGTTATTACCGATGAAATCGAAGCAGAACATAATTACCTGACTAAACAATTCCTTAAATATTCAAACGCATAAAACAAACAATGTCTTCAAAATACATCGCAATAAAAAAATCAGCAATTCACGGAAGAGGCGTATTTGCAAAGCAAAACATAAAGAAAGGCGCATGCATAATAGAATACCTCGGAGAGAAAATAACAAAAGCAGAAGCAGACATAAGAACAAAAAAAAGAATGAAATTTTCCAGAAAAAATCGTTTTTTGGGAGGTGTTTATATCTTCGAGTTGAACAAGCGCTATGATTTGGACGGGCTGGCTGTGAAAAATAATCCTGCAAGGCTGATAAACCATTCATGTCTTCCAAACTGCGAAGCAGTAAACGATTCGGGCAGAATTTGGATTAGAGCGCTAAAAAACATTAAAAAAGGAGAAGAGCTGAAATACAACTATGGATACGAATTTGGAGACGACTGGAAAGACTACCCTTGCAACTGCAAATCAAAAAATTGCATTGGTTACATATTGCACAGAAAAAATTGGAATAAAATCAGGAAGTTGAAAAATGAAAAGAAACACAGGAAAAAAGACGCAAGAACAAAAAAGAGTTCTGGTGGGGCTTTCAGGAGGAGTTGACTCAGCAGTCGCTGCTCTGCTCCTTAAACGCTCGGGCTTTGAAGTTATCGGAGCCTTCATGATAAACTTTTCAGACACAAAAAGCAAAGTCACTGGAGACTGCAACTATCTGGAAGACAAAAAAGACGCTCAAAAAATAGCCTCTATCTTAAAAATCCCTCTAAAAATTCTCAATTATGAAAAAGAATACAAATCAGAAGTTATAAAAAAAATGTTCAGGGATTACTCAATGGGCTTGACTCCCAACCCGGATTCTCTTTGCAATGAAAAAATAAAATTTCCTTATCTCTGGAAGGAAGCCAAAAATCTTGGATGTGATTACATAGCAACAGGGCACTACGCAAAAATAGAAAGAATTGGAGGGCAATACACTCTTAAAATTCCAAAAGACAGGAAAAAAGACCAGACATATTTTCTGTACGGGCTTTCTTCTTCTGATTTAGAGCACACTCTCTTTCCTCTCGCGGATTTAACCAAAGAAGAAACAAGAAGAATAGCCAAGAAAAACAAGTTTCCTAACTATAACAAAAAAGGAACTTCTGGAGTCTGTTTTGTTGGGGATATAAACATGAAAAAATTCCTTGCTCAAAAAATAAAACAAAAAAAAGGAAAGATAATTCTAGCCAACGGGAAAATAATTGGATTCCACAAAGGAACTGCGTTCTACACAATTGGAGAAAAAATTGGAGAAAGCAAGGGGGTTCAATTAATAAAACATTTTGGGGAAAAACTATATGTTGCTGGCAAAAATAACAAATCAAACATTCTGGTGGTCGCTACAAAAGGCTCACCAATCTTGTTCAAAAAAAGATTTATAATTCAAAATCCAACTTGGATTAATTCTCCCCCTAAATTCCCTGCAAAAATCAAAGTCAGAATACGCCACCTAGGAAAACTAAACCCCGCGACTCTTATAAAAAAGAAAAATAAAATAATTTGCACTCTAAAAAATCCAATAAGCGGGCTTGCAGAAGGCCAATCGGCAGTTATTTACACAGGTCTTACAGCTCTGGGGGGAGGAGAAATCCGCTACGCTTAATAGCCTGTAAAATCATCATCTTTTTATACTTGCTCCCCTCTTTATTAAAATGAAACTAGAAGAAGCAATATCAAAAAGGCATTCAATAAGAAAATTTTCTTCAAAGAATGTCAAATGGTCTGATATTTTGGAGGCGATAGATTCTGCTGCCAAAATACCTCTCGCAGGAAATACATTTAATCTTAAATTCCTGATAGTATCATCGCAAGAGCTAAAAAACGAAATTGCAAAGCACTGCCAGCAGCTCTGGATTTCAGAAGCGCCCTATATAATAGTGGTCTGCTCAGATGAATCCAGACTAAAAATGCTGTACGATTCACGCGGCTCAATATATTCAAGACAGCAAGCAGGAGCTTCAATTCAAAATCTCCTACTAAAACTGACTGAAATGAAGCTTGCGTCATGCTGGGTCGGAGCCTACGCAGATGAATTAGTAAAACAAATCCTAAGAATCCCTGAAAATATCAACATAGAAGCAATAATTCCGGTCGGCTACTCCTCTGAAAAACCAAGAACAAAAAACAAAGTAAGCCTGGAGAACATAATTTTCTGGGAATTCTGGAAGCAAAAGAAAAAGCCTTTCCCATTCAAAGACCCCTTAACAATTTAAGTAACTTAAAAACAAAAAAGGAACAAAAAAACAAAAGTTCCTTGAAATTACCTGAACACTTCTATGCCCAAATCAGACATTTCGCTTTTTGAATGTTGGTGGCTTGGAACTTCAAGCTCCTTCCCAAGCACATAAGGAGAACTGACTCCAGTCATTATAGTTATCACCCTGACCTTTCCTCCAAATTCTTTGTTAATTCTCGCTCCAATTATAACATTGGCCTCGGGACTTAAATTCTCAGTAACGAGCTGTCCAATTCCGGAAAATTCGTCCAGTTTGAAATCTGGTCCGCAAGTGATATGAATTAAAGCACCAGTTGCACCTCTGTAATCAACATCCAATAAAGGATGCGTCAGAGCCTGTCTGACTGCTTCGTCAACTCTTGCCTGTGTATCGGCTTCTCCAACTCCAATAACCGCAACACCTCCTCCTTTCATGATAGCAGAAACGTCAGCATAGTCTAAGTTAATCAATGATGGCAGAGTAATAGTTTCCACAATTCCCTTGACCATTGTACTTATCAGCTCGTTTGCTACCGCGAAAGCTTGCTCCATCGGAAGATTGCCTGCTATATCCACAAGCCTGTTGTTGTCAATCACGATAACCGTGTCCGCTACTTCTCTAAGCTCCTGTAGTCCGAATTCGGCTTTGTCAATTCTGGCTTTCTCACATTCAAAAGGCATAGTAACAACTCCAATCACCACAGCTCCTGCCTCTTTGGCAAGCTGCGCCACAACAGGAGCCACTCCTGTTCCTGTTCCACCGCCCATTCCAGCGCAAACAAAAACCATATCAGCTCCGCTCGTGGCTTTTTTAAGTTCAGAAAGAGACTCTTTAGCAGCCTCTCTTCCTTTTGCAGGGTAACCTCCACAGCCAAGTCCTCTTGTAAGTTCTTTTCCAACAAGAATTTTTTCATCAGCTTTGGTTATGCTTAAATGCAAAGCATCTGTGTTTATTCCATAAACAGTTGCTCCATTAATTCCCTTGTTAAAAAGCCATGTGATTGTATTGCATCCAGCTCCTCCAGTTCCAAAAACCTTGATATTAGCCTTTCCAGCTCTCAACTCGTCAAAATTAATGCTGTAAGTGCTGGATTTCTCAATCGCCTCTTTTGCAAAGTCTAAAACCATTTACTTCTCAACCTCCTTTCACCTTATTGCCTCCTACAAACTACCAAGAGTTTAAATATTTGATTGTCCCCGAGAAAACATTATGGTTGCTGAAGGCACAAGAAATCTTCAACAAATGTATCAGCAAAGGCCACCGGATTTTATAGAATTGTTGAGAAAAAAAGACGAACATGCATTCGCTTTCCTGTATGAAAAGCTTAAATTTCTTTGCTCGGTGGTAAGCCGAAGACGAGGATATTTTTCACCAGAAGATGTAATTCAGGAAACTATGGTTAGGTTATTGGAAACAGGCATTGATACTTACGATCCTAAAAAATCTAGAGGTCTTGACAATTGGCTGTTAAAAATAATATCCAACAAGTTAGTAGACATGGCCAGAAGTTCAAAAAATGCCATGTCTTTAGACAGAAGACTTTCTGAAGAAAGAAGCTTTTATGAAACAACTCTCCCTTCGGGTTATAAAAGCTCAGAACAAGAGGATGCGCCCCATGAAATGTCAGAATTGATAGCTGAAGCCTATAAAGAAAAACTTCTTTTTATAGATGAATTTGTTCTGAGATATGTATTTGGACTAGATTATGAAGGAATATCATTAATTTTTGGGATACACCCTGTCACAGCCAGAACCAGAGTTCACGCTGTAAAAAAAAGATTAAAGAAAATGTCAGAATCTCCCGAGAGAGAACAACATGCAGAACTCTCTGATTTGTCGTCCGCTATTTAGGGAAAGAATTGTGTCTCTTGCCATGATTTCTAGCAAAACTTTCAGCCACAAGAATTGGAAATAAAATTGTAGCGTCCCCAAAAACTTTAACGCTTTCCGCTCCTGCTTTCAGCTTTCCCCACGAAACAGCTTCTTCAGGCAATGCTCCAGAATCCGATGCATCATATTCAGGAGCTGTATTAATATAAACCGCATAATCAGCACCATTTCTCAACATATTAGCATTCAAAATACTATGTTTTACAACTCCAGCCCCCAAAATTATAACTCCAGACTTCTCAAGCCCGATAGTCAAATCATTAAATTCCTTGATATCCTGAGCTATGTCAACAATAAAATCGCTTCGCTTCAATTTAAAAAAATAAATATTGTCCCCGAAAGCTCCATCTCCGATTGCAGGGCAATAAATCTTTATTTTATTCTTCCAAGCCCAATAACAAACACTTCCTTCATCATTTACTCTCTCCCCGAGCTTCCAAATCAGTTCGCTTGGGGTTATCGCCTTCCCGCTCTCGCTTTGCATATTATAAACTTCCTCTAAAATCGGCTGAACAAATTCCTCAAATTTCACATATCTAGAATTAGGCACAAAAATATTTCCAATTCTGTTAATTCCCTTCTCTCTCAATTCTCTTCCAGAAGCTCTAAAATCGCCCAAAATAAAATCTCCAAGGCACTTGATGATATCTTCCTCAACACCTCCGGCAGTAGTCACAAGAACATCAACTTTTTTGTTTTTCACAAGCCATCTGATTATTTCCCTGTTTCCAGAAGAAATCATGTTGCTTGTATACCCCAAAAAAATAAAAGCCTTGTCATCAATCATGCGATTAACAATCTCCTTGGCTTTCCAAAACTCTGAGGCCTGTGCTCCCATTGACCTAAAGCTTTCAACTATCTTTTCATAATCCACACCATTATCAAAATCATATCCCTCAATCTTAATTCCGGGAATCTCCGAGCTCTCTCTGAGAAGATTTTCTTTGGCAATTTTTCCTTTTTCAGCTTCATCCATAAATTCAAAACAAGAAACCGGTTTTTAAGGTTATCTAATAGACGCAAGTTAATCTGGGCAGCTCCCGCCAGCCTACAATGCACTGAAACATAAAACCTTATATAATAAGCCTAAATTTAACTAAAACATGATAATAATCGATATTGAAACAAGCGGAAATTTTGATCCTGTAAAAAATGGGATTTGGCAGATAGGGGCGGTAGAGTTTGAGAATCCAAACAATATTTTCCTAGAAGAATCTAGAATAGATGACACAGACAATGTTGAGAAAAATGCCCTTAAAATAATAGGAAAAACAGAAGAAGAACTAAGGGATAAAAATAAGCAATCTCAGGAGCAGCTGCTAAAAAATTTTTTTGATTGGGTATCTAAAATAGAAAATAAAACCCTCCTTGCTCACAACACGCCGTTTGATTATGGATTTTTAGTCCTAAAAGCAAAAAAATATGGCTTGGAAATCCCGTTTCAGCACAGAACATTCGATTTACATGTAATTGCTTCGATGAAGTACTTTAACATAAATAAAAAATTCCCTATAGAAAAAGGCAAAAGTCAGATGAATCTGCCAAAGGTCCTAGAATTTTGTGGGATATCTGACAAAAGAATCCAAATAAAAGATGGGGAAGTTATAAAAGAAGGTTCTTCACATAATGCATTAGAAGACGCTAAATTAGAAGCTGAATGTTTTTCACGGATTGTATATGGGAAAAACCTGTTCAAGGAATTTGAGAAATTCCCGCTTCCGGATTATTTGAGAGATATTTAAATCTTCTCAAGAATCTCAGCTTTGATATTCTTCTCCTTGCAAAGCTCGACGAAATGCTCAGCATCATCAACTGTCCCGGCAACTCCTGCCCCATAATGCATCGGGATAGCTAAATCAGGGCTTAAAACAGAGGCTGCCTCCGATGCCTCCTCAGCGTCCATTACGTATTTCCCGCTTACTGGGAGCAGAGCAACAAACTGATTTCCTTTTTTTCCATGCCCAGAAAGCTTCTGCATTTCAGGGATAAAATCGCTGTCTCCTGTATGGTAAACAACAACATTTCCCATTTTCACTACATACCCTACCCATCCCTCGCTTTTAGGATGAAATTCTTTGTCTTTGTTATACGCAGCAACTGCCTCAACTTTCAGCCCCCCAAGATCAATTTCATCTCCTGCCTCCACAACATGCATTTCAACATTATTTATTCTCGTAATCTTGCTCTGGCAGTCCGCAGGCATGATGACAATGCTCCCTTCCTTCGCCGTCTTCTCTATATCCTTTATACTGCAATGGTCGTAATGGCTATGAGTTACGAGAATAATGTCCGCCTTCCCAGCCTTTTCAGAAACATTGTAAGGATCAATAACCACCTTTTTTCCATTGCTTATCAAAAACCCGGAATGCCCAAGGAACTGAATTTCAACATCCTCTACCCTCATTCAAGAGTCAAAAGACCGAGCGTTTTTAAGTTTAATTATGATTCATTTCATTATGTTTTTACAATAACTCCGGAAGACGGCTTTTGAGAATTCTCCGCAGACAAGTTTTTCTTTTTCCTAGAGTAATTGAGTGCTATCAACCAGCCGATAAGAAAGGAAATAGCCAGATAAAAGAGCATAACAAGAAAATACCCGAAAACCCCAGCTGGAGCAATATAAAAATCGCCATATTCAAAGATTTTTGCAGCAAAACTTTCAGATATTCCAGAAAGCAAAGAATTTATAAGAATATAAGTTGGAAGCTGAATAAGAACAGGAGCAATTATTAAAAATTCTGCATTAAGAGCTGCTGCATATAGCCACAAACCATAACTCAAAAAAATAATAGAAATAAAAATTGTTGAGCTATATCTTACCACTCCCTTAAATTTAGCGGCAAAAAAAACAAATAAATAGAAAAAAATAATTGGCAGAAAAAAGGCCCGAATAAGATACAGAGGTTCAAGAGAAACTACAGAAATTATAAGAAAGAATAGGATAAATGTAAAAAAACATGTTAATGAGATCAGATAAATCCAAAATCCCTTGCTGCCCCTCTCCTTCATCCAAGAACCAAGACTCATCAAACACTAAACCAATTTAACTATATAAATTATGTTATGAGCCAGACAAACTACAATCTTTCCCAAGAAAATAAGTCACCTCTTTAACTGCTGCAAGTCAAAAATTACCTTCTTTTGGTTTTTTTCCCTGCAGTTTTTCTGACAGCTTTTCTGGCTGTTTTCTTTCCAGCTTTTTTTGCTGTCGTTCTTCTTGTCTTTGCAGACATTTTTTTTCTTGTTTTCATTTTTTCAAGGTTGTTTTTAATTAAAGTTAATTGCAAAAACGCGTTTAAAAGTTTTTCGTTTTATCGTCGGTGAAACTTTCACGATAAAATTAGAGATGATTATAATAAATAAAAACCAAAATAATAATCACCACTCAATTCTTTTTACATCAACTCTTTCATAAATAATAGTTTTCATCTCGTAAAACTCAATTGTGTCTTCAATCTGGTCGTCAAAATACCTGATTTGATAATCGCTATCCTCTTTTTTAGGGTCAAACAGCTCAATAGCCATTTCCTTGGTTGTTTTATGGTCAATCAAAACATAATGTGCATCAACTTCCAAAGCTTTTCCATCTACTATAATCTTGTCTCCTTTCTTTATTTGTGCAATCGGCTTGCTTCCCTTTAGTGTAATTCCCATATTCAAAACAGAAATGCTGTATTTTTAAATCTGCTCATTCATGCGAATAGAAGTTAAGACCTGGCCAGTAAAAGAGTTTATTCATAAAATAGATAGTGTCTCTAATAGCCTCTTCTAAGTTAAAATAAAGGTTATCATAGAATAATTTTACAATTAGTTCCATTTTCTTATCATTAAATTTTTCACTTACAAAACTCAATATCTTCTCCTTATTAGAAGGCATTCTGCCCTTGCAATAAATAGCCGAAGCAACTGTTCTGAAGAAGTAAGATTTAAGCATCCCAATTCTGAGTTCTTCTGATAAATCATCTTTTAAATAAATATAGTTTACAACAAAAAGATGATATGCTACCTTTGAAAAGTCTATCCAATCGTACCTTCTGGCAGTGATGTGTTGCGTAAAATCTTTTCCAGAAACAACTTCTTTCTTTATTAAAGGAGGAATCTCCCACAAATTCCCTTCTGTCATGCTTGAAAATGGAACAATATTAAGTAGGATATTTTTGTTCTTGGCCTCGCCATGCCAATACTCTAAGGCTTTCTGCCTCCCAGCACATATAATAAGGTTATAATCAGAATAAATTTCTTCCACGATTTCTCTAATCTTGAGAATCTTATCTATTGACAATTTAGACATATCAACAATAATATTTATCCTCCAAATATTTTTAGAAAACTCCTCAAAATAATAATCATAACCGGGGCTACAAGCAAGAATGATGTTTCCTCCTATTTTTGCCAATTCTTTTCTAAGCTTCTGAAATTCTTTCATTTATCTTCTCCCTAACAAAAGAGTTAAATTTCTGAATTTCGGACAAATAAAAAAAGATAGATTTTCTCGGTTTATCTCCATTTCTAAGTCTCCGAGTCTCTTCAAGCACATATTTATATTTCCTGGCATCGGGGAATAATTTGTTAAACATTTCAATAAATTCATCCTTGCGAGCTTCCTTGATATTGTAAAGGCTAAAAATGATTCTCAGCAGATTAAAAACAGCCTCCTGCCCTGAGTCAAAAAGTATTTTCTCATTAAAGCCAAACTCCAAGATAGAACAATAAGTCCACTGAAGTTTATCAAATTCACTGACTACATTTCTCTTAACCTCCATCTCTCCAGAGTACTCAACTAGCTTGCCAACATCCTCACCAACCAATATTCTATAATTTTGCGCCAGCCTCCTAGGAAAAGGATTATTGCTTTTCCAGTCCGCGAGAATAACATCTTTTGAACTCACAAAAATCTCAAGTCTAAAAATTTGCTCTTTTTCAAAATCAGGCTTTTCTATGGACATACGACCAGAGCCAGCTATGGAATAATAGACAAGATTTTTTTCGTTAGTTTGCTCATTGCAAAAAGAAATTAATATCTTCTTGAACTTCTTCAGAGCATCAAAATTACTTTCCTTAAAAATAAACAAAATGTCAATATCTTGATGCGACTTCAAACTTGGTGAATAAACGCTGCTTCCGTGAATTACGACAGAAAAGATATCGTGTTTAAGAGGCTTGAGCTTATCGGAAAATTCTCCAAGCAAAACCTTAAGCTTTTTGTGCATGCCTTTTCAAAGTATTGTTATTTAATAAATCTAACTCCAATTTTTCCATTATCTTCAATTTTTATAATTGCTGCCTCTCCATCATGTGCACCTCCAGTATTAATACACAAGGTTTTTCCGAGTTTGCTTTTCCCCTGTCTTTCATGTATATGTCCTCCAATATGCAAAGCTGGCTGATATTTTTCAATAATCCTCCTGACAAGTTTAGAGCCATAGTGTTTTCCTCTTGCCTTTTTATGAGATTTTTTATCAGTTATTAAATCCAGTTTAGTATTATAGGGAACATTATGCGAAATAAAAATAACCTTGCCTTTTCTATTTTGCTTACTGAATTCCCTGAAGAGTTTATCCAATTTGCTCTTCAGCTTTTTATAGTTCTTACTTTTTACTCTTCCGGGAAAACTGCTAGGTCCTCCTCCAATTAACACATAATCACCGAGCCTTTTATAAGAATAATTAATATCATGAATATTAGAATATTTTTTAACCAATGGTGTGAAAAAATCTTGATACGGCCACTTCCATCTTTTCTTTCCTTCTTTGACAAAAAACTGCTCATCTATCGCCTCAGGCCATTTACTCCAGTCATTGTTTCCAAAGACAGTAAAAACTGGAACTTCAAGCCTTTGCATTTTTCTCAAAACAGATTCAGCAGCTCGCATGTCTTTCAAATGAAGTTCCTTGAACTTTTTTCTTCCTATAAAGTCCCAAAGCTCTTTATCCTGGTTCTTTTTATAAATTTTCTCAAAAAAAAGCTTCTTCATGGAAAATGGTTTAAAATCACCAACACTAACAACCAAACCAATCTTCTCTTTCTTAATCAGTCTTTCCCATTTCTTTTGAAACTTCCCGTGAAAATCTCCCATCGCTAAAATTCTCATAAGCAATTCTAGAAAAAATAATTAATAAAGCTACTCTTTAACTAAAACATACAAATACAAAATAATAGATAATAGAGCAAGCCCTGCTTTCATATAAAATGGCCCAAGTATTCCAAATGTAACAGCAACCCATCCACCAGCCAAAGGCCCTAACGACTTAACAAACCCCATAGTTCCCCCATAAAAACCAGAAACTTTCTCTCTTAAGGCAGGCTTAGTCATTTTCCAATACTGAGCATTATGTGAAGGCAACCAAATCCCTGCGCCAATTCCCTCTAGAATCATAGAAACCAAAACAAGATAAATACTATCAGAAACTATAATAATTACCGCGCTTAGCAATAGCAAGAACATTCCAAATATGGCTGTTTTAATCCAGTTTATTTTATCAAGAAGTTTTCTGGTTATGTAAGTTGTAAGGCTTATAGAAACATACAATATAACAAAAAGAAAAGCAATCCACTCTATTCCTTGTCCAAATAAATCGGTAACTAAAAAAGTGATAATCAAGGCAAAACTAGCACTAAGGGCAAACTCGTAAATGATTCTCGATAACAAAAAAACCTTAAGTCTTCTCTCTATTTTAGGAAACTTATATCCTTTCCTTACTTTGAAACGAGTATCATCTTTAACATTAAAGTAAAAAATTATTGCGGGAATGCTGAACAAAGCAAATATAATAAAAGATAATCTAAAATCTGCAACTTTAATAAGCACAACTGCAAGTATAAGTCCTATCGCAAAAGCTAATGTTTCAACAAGCAAATGAATAGAGCCTATAGTTCTTTTATTTTGAGTGTTTGTATTGTGTTGTAAAGCGACATCTGAAGAAACGCCATGGAAAACTTTCTGTAGTATATGAAAAGTGTTCGCGCCTAACGCTCCTAGCCTCGTAGGAAAGACAAACACAAAGGCAGAAGCAAGAAAATCAAAAAACCCTCCTAACAACAATCCAGTTCTAATCTTTATTTTTCTTTGAAGATAGCCAAAGCCCGCGCTTAAAACAAGAGTTCCAAAAGCAAGACCGAGAGTTATTAAAAATCCTATTTCAAGAATACTCAATCCCTGCTCCTTGAGAAAAAAAGGAATAAAAAAGGAAACCATTATCCCTGACAAAACGCTAAAGAAAACTCCTAAAAACAAAAATGTAAGATTTCTCTTCTTCAAATCTTTAGACATTTATTCAAAAAGAGAAATCAATTAATAAACCTAAGGCTTCCAGCGGGTCATCGTTCTTGGAAATGCAATCGCGTCCTTTATCGTATCAAGTCCGCAAATCCACGCAATAAGCCTTTCAACTCCCATTCCATACCCTCCGTGGGGAACGCTTCCATATCTTCTGGTATCAAAATAAAACTCATACTTCTTTGGGTCCTCTCCCTGTGCCTTCAGGTTCTCTTTCAGCTTCTCAATATCCTCTTCCCTTTGAGATGCCCCGACAATTTCTCCATATCCTTCAGGAGCAATCATATCAAATCCCAATACAACTTTTGCATCTTCAGGAGATTCTTTCATGTAAAATGCTTTAACAGCTTTGGGATATTTTGTGACAATCACAGGCGTGTCATATAACTCGCTTAACTTGTCCTCTTCAATTGTCCTCAAATCTTTTCCCCAAGGAATATGAATCTTCTTCTTTTCCTTCAAAATTTTCAAAACTTCATCATAGCTGATTCTGGGAAATTTCTTCCTTACGCAAATTTCCAATTTCTTGACATCTCTCTCTAAAATTTCAAGCTCTTTGATGTTTTTCTTCAAAACCACAGAAATAACATGTTTGACAATCTGCTCTGCATCGTCCTGAAGATAATCAAAATCCTCCCATGCGACTTCCATTTCAGCATGCCAGTATTCTGTTAAATGCCTGCTGGTTTTGCTCTTCTCTGCTCTAAAGCTGGGCTGTATCGTAAATATTTTTTCAAGCCCGAAAATTCCCGGCTCTGCATGCAACTGCCAGGTCTGCGCCAAAAACAAAGGTTTGCCAAAATAATTTACTTTGAAAACTGTCGCCCCGCCTTCCGCCTGCATCCCTATCAATGTAGGGCTATGATATTCGTAAAATCCTTTTCTTCTCCAGTGCTCTCTAATAGCTTCTAAAACACTATCTCTAATTTTTAAGATAGATGTCATCTTTCTGCTTCTAATCCATAAATGCCTTCTATCCCCAAGCAACTCTTCATTCAGGCTCTTATTTATGGGAAATTTCTCGCTTCTCCCGACAATTTCAATTTCCCTTGCTTTTATCTCAAATCCGGTCGGCGCTCTCTTATCGGCATAGATCTCTCCTGTAACTTGCAGGCTTGCCTCAACCTGCAGCTTGTCTATCTCATCCCACTGCTTTTCAAATTTCTCCCTGGAAAAAACAATCTGAATTATGTCGCTTGCGTCTCTTAAAACAACAAACTTCATTTTGTTGCTCCCCCTCTCTCTGTAAACCCATCCCCGCACAGCTACCTCGCCCCTGCCCTGCCCGATAGCTTCTGCAATTGAAATGAATTTTGCTTTCATGTTATATTAGTCTACTAAACTCTTTTTTAACCTTTTCAAACGTTGACTTATTTATTCTACCAACACTTTTCCTAATAATTCTCTTCTCCAAAGTAAAAAGCTTGTTTACTTTTATCCTGCTTTTCTTCGGAATAGACCCTTCTTCTAAATCTTTATTGTCTATTAAAATCGAGTACTTTGCATTCTTCAAGTTGGAAGTTATACCGCAGGTAACAAGATCATCAGAAATTTTGTTATCTTGGCTTTTAGACAAAACAAGAACAGGTCTTTGTCTAAAATCGCTCAAATCTGTAAAAGGAAATGGAACAAGCACTATTTCTCCTTGATTATACATCATTCCATGCCTCATCCTCTTTATTATCCCACAATTTTCTCGCAACCTTCTCAGAATGTTTCAATAAATCCGAAAAATCTTCTTTTTTTACCTTTTTTATCAAGATATAATCACCAGATTTAGTCAAAAGAAGCTCGTCTCCTTGCATTATGTTCAAACTTCTCCTAACACTTGCTGGCAAAGAAACTTGTCCTTTATCTGTCACCTTGATAATCCTGACTTCCATAGTTTAGTAAGAATTTCCTTACTTTTAAATATTTCTATAACTAAGGCGTTAGCCTCTGCGGATCCCTCGGAAACAAGACAGCTTCCCTGACATTGTCTATCCCTAAAAGCATCATAGTTATTCTCTCAATCCCAATAGCAAACCCTCCGTGAGTCGGAACTCCGTATTTAAAAAATTTAGTAAACCATTCAACTGACTTAAGAGGCATATCCTTTTCTTTGACATTTTTAATCAGTTTTCCATATCTGTTCTCCCTTTGCCCTCCGGAAGACATTTCCATTCCCTTGTAATATAAATCAGTGCTTCTTGCATATTTGCTGTTTTCATCACAATAAACATAAAATGGTTTTTTGGCAAATGGAAATCTATTGACAAAATAAAATTCAGCTCCTGGATATTTTTTCTGCACATACTCCCATAATATCTTTTCAGCTTCAGAATCCAGGTCCTCTCCTTCTTTCAATTTTTTTCCAAATTTGCTTAAAATATCATAAACCTCTGGAAATTCTATAACCGGAAAAGGAGATTTTGGAATTTTAAGCTTTGCCCCAAAAATTTCAAGTTCTTTTTTGCACTCCTTATTTACCCTCTCAAAAGCAGAAATTATAACCTGCTCCTCAAGCCTCATGATGTCTTTCTCAGAATTAATAAATGCCATTTCAACAGCGCAAGTCCTATGCTCGGTCAAATGCCTGATGGTATTGCTCTTCTCCGCTCGCCAGCTAGGGCCTATATCATATATCCTTTCAAAACCTCCAACAACAGTTAATTGCCTATGCAGCTGGGGGTCTTGTCTCAAATAAGCCTTTCCTTCAAAATATTTGACCTCAAAGACCTCGCTTCCTGATTCAGAAGCCACACCCATTAAACAAGGAGTGAAAACCTGAATAAAACCATTTTTGTTAAGATACTCCTGCATGCCTACAATAATTTGTGACTGCACTCTAAATGTAGCTTGCGCTTTCGCCTGTCTTAAACTCAACGCTCTCCAATCAAGCTTGGTTGGAAGCTCAGCCTTCACCGTTTTTTCATTAACCTGTATTGGCAGACTTTCCGCTTCGCTCAGAATATTTATTCTGGAAACCTCCACTTCAGCATCTTTTCTGGCAAATTCAGCATTCACGCTGGCCTTCTTAACTTTTCCAGTAATTTCAACAACACTCTCCAAACTCAAATCCTCTATTTTTTTCAGCAATTCCTGAGATTTTACAATACATTGAATCATTCCAGTCATATCTCTTAAAACAACAAACTTCAGCTTCCTCAAGTCCCGAATCTCAAAAACCCAGCCGCATAATAAAACTTCCTGTCCAACTTTTATTTCTCTGATGTACTTCCTTTCCATCTTCCAACAAACAAACTCTTATTTTTAATCCTTTCCAAACAAACTAATTCCAAACTTCAACTTTAACACCAGTATTCTCAAAATGTCTTTTATCTTTTGTTATCAAAATCAAGTCGCATGCTTTTGCAATAGCTGCAATCATTATATCAAATTCAGGAATCATCTTGCCTTTCTTCTTCAGATTCTTAAATATCATTCCGAAAGCTTCACAACTCGCCTCATCAAAGCCAATTATCTCAAAGTAACTAATAAAATCTTTAACTTCCAAGGATTTTTCTTTACTATCTGAATGCAAATAGGCTCCCTTAAACAATTCACAAACAGTTATACAGCTTAGATAAATGTCATTGCTTTCTCTTATTTTATCTACTTTTCTAGTGATAGAAACATCGCCTCTAAAAATATCGACAACAATACTTGTGTCTAAACAATAGCCAGCCATATCACCAGCTAACACCCCTTAGTTTAGCCTTTTTCCTACTTTCTTTCAACTCCCTCACAATTTCATCCCACTCCTCTCTTTTCCAAATGCCGCAGAATTTCATGATGTCTCCTCTTTTTCTTTTTCCATCAAGGCTATCTCTTATAGTTTCAGAAAAAGACCTATCTCCCTTCAGAGCTTTCAGCTTCTTATACACTTCGTCCGACAATGAAATTACCTTAACCATATATGTGTATGCGCATACACCTATAAAAATCTTTCCTTTCCAAACAAAATTAATTAAATATATAATATAAAATATATATTGAAGTAGATAAGTTTAAATATCACATCTTTTACAAGACACCATGAAGGCAATAGCGCAAGAACACTTAATGGGTTGCGGAATAGCTTGTTGCGCTAGTCTATTAAATATAAAATATTCCAAAGCTTTAAGCTTGTTCAACAAATCCAATGTTAGTTCAAAAGGATTTTTCTGCAAAGATTTAGTATCAGCTCTATCAGAAAAAGGTTTAACTTGCACATACTCAAAGCTCAACAATAAAAACAAAAACATTTTAGCAGTTCCTGGCACAATAGTCTTCATTAAAAAATCGAAAAAATATCCTGCAGGACACTATCTGTTAAAAACAAGAAAGGGTTGGATGGATCCCTGGATTAACTATCCTAAAATAAGCAAACTAAAAGCAGGTTTTAGAAACAAACTTCCAGATAGAGCAGAATGGATCATTTATCTCCAACAACTCTCTTGATAATCTCCATAGCCCTCTTGGCGTCAGCTTTTCCGCCGAACTTTTTCATGACAAGCCCCATGTAAGCATTCTCTCTTAACCCTGGCTTTTCCTTCACAATTTTTCTGATTTCTTCTTCAATCTCATCATCTCCGGCCTTCTCAACTTTCAAGGCGTTTTCAAGCTTCTCCCCTCCAGTAATCCTGGCTAAAACTTCCTTGACATGTCCTTTGTTCAGCTCTCCGGATTTAACTTTTAAAAGAATTTTCTCATAAACCCTTTCACTTAATATTTCAAAAATCTCTTCAAAACTTTTTTTCGTCTTTCTTGCAAGCTCCGCTCTCCATAAAGAAACCATCTTCCCGACAAGATTAGCATCTTTATTGTAAACTCTGATAAGCGCAAGAAACTCATCCAAAGCGCTGGAATTAGAAAGCACCAGCTCAATCAACTCGTCATTTAAGCCAGTTTTCTTCAGCTCCGAACGAATATCGCTTTTGAGTTTAGGCAGATTCTTCTTTAGCCTGTCAATTCTTTTTTTCTCAATTTTCAGAAGAGGCAGGTCAGTTTCAGGATACATTCTCGCTCTTCCCGGAAGAGGTCTTAAAAACTCAGTCTCTCCGGAAGGAAGTGCGTTTCTCACTTCGCCTTTCTTTTTTCCATTTTTTATTTCCTTCAATTGCCTTTCAATTTCCATATCAATTGTCTTTACAAACATTCTAGGATCTTGAAATCCTTTTATCTCAACTCTGTCGTGTCCTTTAATGCTGATATTGACATCCTGCCTGATAGTTCCGATGCCTCTTTTAACTCTGCACGCTCTTAATATTTCTCCAATCTTCAAAGCAGCTTCTTTAACTTCCTCAGGACTTTCCATTTCAGGAGCAGTGGCAATTTCAACCAACGGAATTCCAAGTCTGTCAAGTCTGTAAACTGCCTTATCCTTCTCCCTCTTGATTATTCTTGCAGAATCTTCCTCTAAAGCAACGCTGTCTATCTTAACTTTGCCAAAGCTTGTTTTCACAAATCCAGAGTGTGCAATCAGCGCGGTTCTTTGAAACCCTGACGTATTGCTTCCGTCAATAACTGTTTTTCTCATAACCTGTGAAACAGGATAAAATTCACAATTAAGCAACAAAGCAATCTGCAAAGCAACATCCAAAGCCTCATCGTTAATCTGTCTTGGAGGCGATTCATCAAGTTCAACTAAACTAATCGTGTCATCATATCCTTCGTAATAAAACTCTTTCCCCAAAGCCGCTTCATGTTCGACAGCCACATCAACCTCCCCGCCCTCACCCGCAACAGCATGCAACTTTCGCCTAACAACATAATCAGGCTCGTCATTTCTTAAATAACTAGGCGCTCCTGAAAACAGCTTTGGAGTATCCAGCTGCTGATGTATTTCAAGCCCGCATTTCAATCCAATCTGTTTATAATCCCTTCTCATGAAATCACAACACGAAGATAGTTATTAAAAGTTACTAAGAAGATAAATCTATTTTATACTTAATATCATATTTTTCCCTGGCACTCCGCATCGTTCTTTCTACATCCGAAGTTCCAATATCCCCAATAACTAAAAGCCTTCCAGCTTTTTTACCAGTGCGTTCTCTTTCAATTTTAACAGTTAATCCTTTTTTTCTTGGATCTCTGCCAAGCCCTCTCAAATTTTTGGCTATAGAATGTAAAACCCCTGGCTGGTCCAAATTAGTCACAATAACTGAGTAAGCCCTTCTTTCTCTAAGTTCCTTTTCTAATCTTTCAGCAGAAGATAAAATTTTGGAGCTAACATACTCAATAAAAAGATTTTCTGAATCACTAGGAGAATAAACAGAGCTCTTACTTCTATATCTGTCCCCTAAAACCTTCCTCATGAGGCTTCTATAAACTATAGACTCTTGAGCAGGAATTATTCCGGGAGGATAGTTATTAGATTCAAGATGAAAATTTTGTAATAGCCTTGCGGCTCTTCCGTTACCATCTTCATACGGATGTATCCTAACTAGGTCTATATGGGAGTTTATAGCTCTTAAAACCGGGTGCAATTTAATATCTTCCAGCACTTCAATCATATTCTCCATCTGAGTTAAAACTTCTCTAGGATCAATTGCAGCAAATCCGCCAAACTGCAATTCTATTGTTCTATAGCCTTCTGATTTATTACAAGGTTCAATCAACTTGCCAATTTTTGAAAGATTAAAAACACCTACTCCATTTCTAGCCAAAAAATCCCACGCTCGGTTTAAACCCTCTAGGGTTATCGCTGCTTCTTTGTGGCTTCCCCTGCTTTCTTCATACCCTCCACTCATAACTCTATTAAACTCCAATTCTAAAGAATGAATATCTGCTTCCTTTCTAAGTGACCTTCTTTCCTCAGAAAAAATTCGTTTAGAGTATTCTGGATGAGTATTTATTCTAGCAACTATATCATCTATCCTTCTAATTGTTTCATTTCTCATAAAAACAAAAGCAAGAAAGGTATTTATAAATCTTCCTGTTATGTGACTATCAAAAAGTAAATACATTAGTTCTATCTATGACTATATTGTGTTATCTGATTAATATTTCCTAACGCTGTTGGATTTCTCATGTGTAATATT
>DYFY01000012.1 GCA_020724955.1 Candidatus Parvarchaeum sp.
TAAAACTTAACATCTAGAGAAAGAAATGATAATCTCGCTTATGACTTTGGCGGTTGTTGGTATTCTTTTGTCAGCTTATGCTTTGTATGTTGATAGAAAGATTGACAGGAAAGCGGATTATAAGGCAGTATGCGACATAAATGACAGAGTTTCATGCAGCAGAGCTTTTAAGAGCTAATATGGAAAAACTCTTGGGGTCTCAAATTCAGTGCTTGGATTGATTTTTTATGTTGTTGTTTTTGTTCTGGCTTATTTAGACCTAATCTATGTGTTTTATCTTTCCATAGCAAGCGTTTTATTTTCGGCTTATCTTGTTTATGTGCTTTATTTTAAACTTAAAGATTTCTGCCTGGTTTGCAATGCTCTCTATTTAGTAAACATCCTGCTATTGACTTTCAGCTACATCGAATTCTTTTGAAAAGGTTTATAAAATATCCTGCGCAATAAATTAGATGGCTAAAGAGGTTTATGAGAGAGACAATAGTTTTGGGGTTGCAGGTGTCGTTTTGGGAGTGATGAGCATTCTTTCTGTTTCTGCCATGGGGATTGTGACAGGTGTTGTTGGACTTGTTTTTAGTATCATGCAGAACAAAAAGGGCAAAAACAAATGGTCTACTGCCGGAATTGCCCTTAATATCATTGGAATAATTCTTGGAATAATTGCAATAATTTTCCTGGTTAATTTTGCCTCTCAGGTTCTTGCTAATCTGCCTGCACAAGGAGGATATTGATGCTAAACAAAAGAGGTGCTTTTGAGCTTTCTATTGGAACACTTGTGGTTCTGGTGATAGGGTTAACTATGCTTATTCTGGGAATTGTTTTGGTTACCAACATTTTTGGGGGAGCTACCGACAGCGTTGACACTATAAATGAGAAGGTTAAAAATGAAATTACGACTTTGTTTTCTGACGCCAGCAAAGATGTGATAGTCAGACTCGGGTCAGGAAACACTGCAAGGGTAAAGGCGGGATCTGAAAGCTTTGGCATCGCCATTGGCGCAAAAACAAAAGACGGCTCTTCTACTGACAGAGACAGACTAAAATATAAATTAACGCTGGACTCTACGACAAGCAATAACTGCGTGAGATTGCTCGGACAAAGCAGAGCAGAGGGCTTGTTCATTACTTCCTTGAATACTGAAAACAATTTTGATGAATTTGACGGCTCAAATGCTTTTGCAATAGTGCAGTTGAAAATTCCAGACGGGACTGCCGAGTGCACTCAAAAGGTTTTTGTGGATGTTAAAGATTCCAAGACAAACGAAAACGTCGGGGGAAGTTTCTTTATCATTGATATTATTTCTGGTGGATTTTTCGGGTAAGATTTGCAACGTCAGTATTGGCTAAAATATTATGCATAAAGACTAATAACAAAAAAGTTTGGCTGGTTTAGCTTGTGATAAAAACGCATAATTTCTGTTGTGGATGAAAACAGAGAGAGTGAAATAGCTTTGGAGTGAAAAGAAGTGCAACCTGGCGTAACTTCCTAATCACTATTATATTCTCTGCGGACAAAAATTTAGTGTGACTTTCCGAAGAAAAATTTTTGAGTCGGAAGTCGAACTTTTCCTTTTAGCGCTTAACTATTTTTTGGAAAAAACATAAATTGTACAAATAAATCCATTATCATTCAAGTCTTTCCTTATATCCAAATCAAAACCATGTTTCTTGAATAAATCAAGGTAAAATTTTTCTTCTCTATTATAATCAATTACGGTGCCGATTTGTGGGATTTCTGAATAATGGAGTATTTCTTTGTATTTTTTGCCGTCAAATTCAAGAGTATTTTTTTCAATGAAAAGGTCTCTTTTAGATTTTAGCTTTTCTTCCAAATATTTTTCATTGGCAACAACTAAAATGAATTTGCCTTCATTATTCAGCATTGAATTAATCTTTTCAGCAGTAGCATTCAATTCATCGGGCGCAAAATGAGGGAAGACGTAAATTGCAGTGACAAAGTCAAATGTTGTGTCTGTATTTGTTTGAAGAAAAGTTTTATTGAAAGTTCTTAGTTTTACCTTATTTAGATTGAAAGGTCTTGATTTGAAATTTTTATAATTCTTATAAGAAGGCTCACAACCCTCAAGAATTATATTTTTGAAAGATTTGGATAGATTCTTTTCCAGCATCTTAAGAAAAAAGCCAATTCCGAAACCAATATCAAAAATCCTTATAATATCTGATTTTTTCCTTGAGATGACATTCTGAATAATGTAATTATTCACAAAGGAATTGATTTTTGTTTTTTCCTGATTTTCCCATTTAAGTTTATCATATTGTAGATAAAAAAATTCTTTGTTCTTCATGTTGATAAGATTAAACTTAAGATATTTATTAAGCTTGCTTTTGCGCGTGCTCTTGTAGGCTGACCTCTGATTGAATAGATAAAATAGCTGTAATAACTTCAATTCGTTCCCTTTTGATTGGAGCCTAGGCCGGCTAAACCTCAGCTATGCGTTGACAGAAAAGTAGATTTAATAATTGAAAGATATTTGCAAAGGATACAGATGGGCCAACTGCTAGAGAGATTATTACACAAAACGCTTAAATACCGACGATATCTATGAATTTTATGATTTTGGAAGAAGAATACAGAAAGTACAAATGGTTTTTCACCTCTGGAGGAAAACTTGTCGTTGGAGGAAAAAACGCCCTGCAAAATGATGAGCTTTTGATAAAAGTCAAGAAAGAAGGAAAAGAGAGATATGTCATGCACACATCTCATCCGGGTAGTCCGTTCTGTGTGATTCTTTCTGATATTGATAAAGTGACTAAAAAAGATTTGGCTGAGTGTGCGATTTTTACTGGTAGCTTCAGCAGAGCGTGGAAGGATGGAAAGACAAAAACCGAGGTCCATCTTTTTAAAACTAGTCAAGTGTCAAAGCCTGCCGGAGCCAAAACTGGAACATGGTTTGTCAAGGGGAAGGTTGAGAAAAGAGATGTTGAACTAAAGCTTGTTATAATAACTCAAAAAGGGTTTTTGAGAGCTGTTCCGAAAGAAAGCGCCGTAAAAAGCGAAATCCTTGCAGAGATAACTCCAGGGGTTAACGACAAAACTGACATGCTGGCTAAATTTGAAATGGAGCTTGAGAAGCGAAACGTAAAATTCAGCAGAGAAGAGCTTCTCGGCGCCCTGCCTGCAGGAGGGGTAAGAATCATTTCGGCTGGAGACATTAAGAAAAAAACTAAAACTCCAAAAAGAAAGGCTGGGAAGAAAACTTCTAAAAAGAGGAAATAACTTCTTAAAACATGAAATTCCAAATAGGGAAGCTGGGAGTCACTTCGGGCGTTATTGAAAGTTTAAATTCTGCTTTTAAAACACACAAAAGCATAAGAATCTCACTGCTCAAAAGCTTTGAAAGGGACAGAACAAAAATAAATGAAATTGCCGATGAGCTGGCTTCGAAATTGCGTGGGAATTATAAATACACAATAATTGGGTTTACTATTGTTCTTAGGAAAGTAGGAAAACTTGCAAGAAGAGTTACTTTATAGTAATTACATATAGAAAGGTTTAAATATTACTGATTTTGAGTTTTCTTATGACACTAAGAAAACTAGGAATAGAAATTCAGTTGGGGGATTTTCCTAAAAGAATCGACCTGTCAAATGATGATTTGTTGCCTGGGAGGAGATATTATATAGGAAGTGATGACGAAGGAAGAATCTGTCTGTATAACTCTAGGGAGAATATTAAAGATATTTTCTTTGAAGACACTCCCAAAGGTTACAGAAATCCTTTTCAAGAGAAACATTTAGAATTTAAAGTATGTGGAGATGGGATAGAAGTTAGTGATATTTCAACCGGAAATGAAGGAACAGTTATTTATCGAGAAGATGATGATCCTCAGCAAAATGATAGACCAATAGGAAGAGATGGTATGTTCCTGAAAGCCAGAGAAGATGGTGCTGCTTATAGTCTTAGAATATTAAACCCAGAAGAGATTCTTGAAAAAATTAGTCCCAGAAATGAAACTCATGTTTTATTCTGGCTGAGATAATAACATTTAAAAGCCTTAATTATCAACTAGTTCTACCTTTTTGAAAGAACAGGATGGCAGACATACGAACTATTGAGGCTGGAAAATACAACAACCTGCTAGCAGAAGCGCTCAAAAAAATAGAAGACTTCAAGGCTCCTGAATGGGTTTTTTTGGTTAAGACAGGGGCTAGCAGGGCTAGGCCGTCAATAGAGCCGGACTTCTGGCACAAAAGAGCCGCAGGAATCCTGAGACAAATTTATATCAGAGGAGTTGTCGGGGTTGAAAGATTAAGAACAAGATACGGCGGCAGAAAGGACAGGGGAAATCAGCCTGCTCACTTTTTCAAAGCTGGGGGAAAGATAATAAGGACTATTTTACAGCAGGCTGAGAAGGCTGGATTTATTGAAAAAGTCAAGGAAAAAAAAGCTGGAAGAAAGCTGACTGAAAAGGGGAAAAAATTCATGGAGGATTTGGTTAAATAAGATGACAAAACATTATCAAAAACAAGTCAAGCTTGCGGTTCATGGAAGGAGGGTTAAATGGGCTCCTGTCTGGGCAGTTGTAAGAAAATTCGGACTGGGAAAGAAAAAACATCCTTCTGAAATAACCAAAATAAGAAGGAGCTGGAGAACAACTAAATTAAAGATAAAGCCGAGAAGGCAAAAGAAAAAACAATTGGGATAAAATGACAACTGATAGAGTATTGATTAGTGCTGCTAGTGAAGGTAATATCTCAAAATGTATTGAAAGATTAACTCGGATAAGTTCTGTGGAATTTCGTGAGGCTGAAGATGGCAGAGAATAAAAGCGTTATGGAAAGAGAATATATCATCCCGCTTAGAAGGGAATGGATGAAAGTGGCCAGATATAAAAGAGCCAGGAGAAGTGTTATGGAGATAAAGGCTTTTGTCGCCAGACACATGAAAGTTTTGGACAGAGATTTGAGCAAAGTTAAACTTGATTCTTATTTGAACAATGAGCTTTGGTTTCGCGGGGCCAAGAAACCCCCTGCTAAAATAAAAGTTAGAGTTAAGAAAGACGGGGATTTAGTAAGAGTGGAGCTTGCTGAAATTCCTGATATTATAAAATTTGCAAAGGCGAAAAATGAGAGAAGACATAAGAAGCCGGACAAGAAAAAAGCAGAGCCGAAAGCCGAAGAGAAAAAAGAAGAAAAAACAGAGGAAGAGAAGAAAAAAGAGGAAGAGAAAGAAAAATCTGTTGAAAAAATGCATGAAAGAATTGCTGAAAAAGCTGCTAAAGCACAGAAGCACACCACAAAAGCCAAAGAAGAATCATTCCACAGAATGGCTTTAAAGAAGTAGGTTTATAAGTTTTCATTTCTGGATAGATTTATGGAATACTTAGTTATTGAAATTTTGCTTTTAGTGTTATTTATCCTAATTCATAGGATTTCTAAAATAAAAATATTCAAAAATTATAAGATATTTTTGATGTTTTGGTTTTTTGTTTTTCTCTGGGGAGTTTTATGGGACTGGTTTGCAATAGCAAGAGGGCATTGGATTTATCAAAAGCCGTTTATCCTTGGAATCTTTATTGGAGTTATTCCAGTTGAGGATATTGTCTTCATGATAGTTGTTCCTTACGGAATTCTGATAGGGTATAAGCTTATAGAAAAAATCATCATAAGAAAAAAATAGACTTGAAAATAGAATTGGATAAACTTATAATCTATATTCCCATTTGATTTTATGCTAAAAGATAAAATAAAGTCTGGCGAGGAAATAGCAGAGCTCGCTGAGAAATTGAGACAAAAAGGCAGAACTATTGTTACCACAAACGGAAGTTTTGATATCCTTCATGGAGCTCATGTGAATCTTCTTGAGAAAGCGAGAAAAGAAGGAGATTGTCTTATTGTTTTGGTTAATAGCGACAATTCAGTTAGAAGATTAAAAGGTGAAAAAAGACCAATATTTGGAGAAGATGAAAGAACTTTAATCCTTTCTGCTTTGGAATGTGTTGATTATGTCTGCGTTTTTGACGAGGATAATCCATTAAGTCTAATTGAGAAGATAAAGCCAAACAAACATATCAAAGGAGGAAGTTTTGTCAAGGAAAGAGCTGATGAAGAAAAAAATTTGCTCGCGAAATTTGGAGGAGAATTTAAGGCGCTGGAACTGGAGGAGGGAAAATCAACAACAGAAGTGATAGAGAGGATATTGGAAAAATATGAGGTAAATGATTAATTGAAAAAGCTGGCAAGCTCTGAAAAAACTAAAGAATACATCTTAGACCCCTAGTTCTTTTTTCAAGTCCTCTAGGGATGTTATTCTTCCTTCTTTTAGATCCTTTTCAGCCTCTTCAATGGCTTGTAAATCATCCTCTGTAAGAGAAATGTCTTCTATATGCTCTCTCACATAATTCATGTCAGTCTGAAGCCTTGCTAATTTTGCCATTATTTCTTTTGCGTTTACTTTAACTTCTTGTTCCATATAATGCTTAAAAAGCACAATTATATAAGCCTTTTGCTAATCTTCCGCGAGTCGTCGAAGCAGACAATTTGTGCCGGAGGGACGCTGGCAACTTCTTCTATCAAGGGATGTGCAGAGTTTGTTGGAGGATGAGTCCCTCAAGTTACTAATTTTTATTTTCATGTGTCTTCCTCGAACATGATAAATATTAAAAGTCCTCTTGACAGCATTTAATTATGAAAATAGAACTCTATTCAGTTCCAAATGATAAAAATGCAGAATTAATAAAGGAATTTTTGGAAAAGAATAATCTGAAATTCCATGAAATTATTACCAGCGATATAAATTTGCTGAGAAAGGTTTGTCAGGGTTTTTTCCCTAGATTAGAATCTTTGTTGAGAATAAAATTCAGACACTCTATTCATATAATAAGAGGATTTGAAGAACATAGCTTGAATCAGGTTCTAGAGCATGTTAAAAAATATAATCCTAAAATAGAGTAAGATGGTAAAATGAAATCCATAAAAGAGCTCCTGCAGTTCAGCATAATCAATATTGACAAGCCGGCAGGGCCGACGTCTTTCTCTGTTTCGCAGTTTGTCAAAAAAGAGCTTGGAGTCAGCAAAACATCTCATCTTGGAACTCTCGACCCTGCAGTCACCGGAGTGCTGCCTGTTGCGGTAGGAAGAGCGTGCAGGCTTAATGAATTTCTAATGCACAGAGACAAAGAATATGTTGGAATAATGAGGCTCCATGAAAATATTGATGATAAAGAGCTAAAAGACAAGATGCAGAAGTTTGTCGGCAAGATAATACAGCTTCCTCCTGTCAGGTCGAGTGTGAAAAGGGCGGAGCGGGAGAGAGAGGTAAAAAGCTTTGAGATTCTTGAAAGGGAGGGAAAAGACGTGCTTTTCAGCTGTGTTGTGCAGGCAGGGACATATATAAGAAAGCTAATTCATGACCTTGGAGAAGGAATAGGCGGAGCGCATATGCTTGAGCTTAGAAGAACCCGTGCCGGGAATTTTGATGAAAAAAACCTTGTGAAATTATATGATTTTGAGAACGCAGTGAAAGACTGGAAGGTAGGAGATGAAAAAAAATTGAGAGAGTTGCTTGTTCCTGCTGAAAAAATCTTAATTAAAATAATGCCTAAAGTGGAAGTTAAAGAAGAATCCTTAAAACAATTGCTTACAGGAAAGCCTTTGATGAAAGATGATGTTAACAGCAAATTTCCTGACAAAGAGATTTTTTCTGTTTTTCATAGAGAGAAGTTTGTAGGGGTTTATCGTGCAGTAAAACAAGGAGCTATAATAGGAAGAGCAGAGTTTGTTTTTAATTAAATAGGTTTTTCAGCCAGATAGCAAATCTAACAAAAATGTTTTCTCTCCCATTATTAGCAGGAGGATTCGCCTGGTTTACATCATTTCTATACTGCTCTAATTCTTTTATGTCTTCATCAGCTTCGCTTAATAATTTGGTTCTTGTGCAGATACTTAAATCAAGCGTGAGGTCTTCCTCAAAGTTATTTGCGTAAACTAAATACTCCTTGCCTTCTTCAAATTTGTAATTAGCTAAAGATAACTTTCCTCCTGTTCTGACAATTACTTTGTTGGACTCTAAACTTAAACCTAGTGTAGGCGCTTCCTTAAATATTGAAGACAGCTCAAATTCAACTATGTCATGTTCAGTGTAGGAGCTTATTTTTACCACTTTTCCTACAAAAACCCCCTCTGATTTTTCCAGCTCTTCCTGTGGGCTTCCCGGGGCAACGCATGAAATAGCGCCAGCTGTGTTTAAGCTGATTAAAAGCACCAGCAGAGCTACTATTGGAACTGCTAATTTGCTTTGTTTTTTAAATCTCATAAATAACACAAGAAATAAAAGTATATTAAACTTGTGTGGAACGTTATTGGAACGATGAGAGAATTATACATTCTAGATTTAATATTTACTAAGAGAAAGTTTTATATATCAATTGATATATTGATTTTTATGATAAATGTGAATAAGAAAAACGCGTTTGTTAGGTCTCCAACGTTGGATACTGTGCTAATGATAGAAAAGACTATAGAAAAATACAGCGGGGAATTTAACAAAACCGAGATATGGAAGAAACTTCCGAAACAAGTAATGTGGCAAACATATCTTATAGCTCTTGATTATTTGCAAAGTATAAATAAAATTGCGATTGACAATAAAGGAATAGTAGGGCATATCTGGTCTCCTGATATAGCCAAAAAATTCTATAAGAGAAAACCTGTTAAAATATGAGAATAATTAAGCCTTCTAATGTTGTATTTGCTAGTGATAATCTGGAAAGGCAGTTTTATGGATTAAGAGATGATGATGAAATAAAGAAACACATCAAAAGAGCAATAGAAGATATTCAGAAAAATGCTTTTTGTGGCACTCAGATTCCCAAGAAATTAATTCCAGGGGAATATGTAAGAAAATATGGAGTAAGGAATTTATGGAAATACGATTTTCCTGATGGGTGGAGGCTAATTTACACTATAACTACTCCCAATAAAGTTGAGATAATTTCTGTTCTATTGGAATGGTTTGACCATAAAGAATATGAAAGGGGATTTAAATATTGAAACATGAGAGAGTTCATATATTACTCAAGGACAGCTCCTACTTCAGGAAGTTATGTGAAGCAGGATTTGATGAAATCGGGGAGATTGGATATTGCCATACACAGCGTTATTGCTGCTTTCTTTCTTAGCCATAAAATGCGCGATGATGTAAAATTGCATTTATGCTTTGCCGGCATGCCCGATCCTCCAAAACACTTGGAGTTGAAGCCTGTGCTTGAAGGGCAGACAGGTGTTGACAAGATATATTTGAGCAAAAAAAATGTTGAAGGAGTTATAAAGAGAATGCTTTATAAATATCGCGAAGGAGAGAGAACAGAAGTCTATCCAGGATATTGGATTGAGAAAAAGGGTTTCTTGAAAGTTGCCGAAGAGCTTGCCAATGCAGGAAAAAGCCTGTATATTCTTGACTCCAGAGGCGAAGATATTAGAACTGCCAAGATTAAGAAGAATCCTGTGTTTGTTTTAGGAGACCACAGAGGGCTTCCAAGCAAGGAGGCTAAAAGGCTGAAAAAGCTCTGCACTCCGGTTTCCATCGGGAAAAAAACTTATTTTGCCTCGCAGACAATAGCTATTGTAAATAATGAAATTGATAGAAGAGAGGAAGCAGGGGAATTGTAGTCTTTTTAGTATTTATGCCCGAAAACAACTTTTTCTGGATATAGCTCTTGTTTTTGAATATCGTAACGAAAGATAACCCTCAATTTTCCAATTCTTATTCTGCAAAATTTTTTCAATCCAAAATGCAAATGTTTGTATCTTTCAGGATTCTCAGCCACCTCATTAATTTTTTTGATTATTCTGTCCTGAAAATTTTTATCTAATTTGTAAAAATCGCTTTCAAATTCTTTAGTTGGAAGAATTTTGTAAGTCATCCCAATCAGCGAAGTTCCTATTTTTTATTTGTTCTTCAGACCTTTCCAATGATTCCATAAATTCTTTGTCGCTTGAAAGTTCTATAGATTCCATTATCAAATCAAATTCTTCCTTTATTTTCATCAGCTCAATGAAGGCCTTTTTATCGATAGTTATTGTTTCCATAAAATTATTGGAAAGCCGAGGTATTTATATTTTTGGCTCTGTTTGTGAATACAAACTTTTCCATGCTTCTTCATCCTCTGGAGAAAGCCAATCCTCTGATTGTTCCCTTAATTTTCAAAGCTCTTTCTAGATTTTTTAGCTCTGAATAAATCTTCGCCAAGGTAATCTGTTTGTTTTCCATAATTAACGCAATAGGTGAAGGTTTTTATAGATTTTGATGGAGGTTTTATGGCTTAAATTTTGTTTAAAAGAATGTTTGCAATCTTTAATTTTTGCGCGCCGGCTTCGCCGAATCCGGAAACACCCCAAAAGCAAAGCCGTTCCTGTCGTCGTTCCAGTAGCTGCCGCCGACGAACAACCTGCCGCCATCAAGGCTCCCGTCCAACGCGGCGAGTCTTAATTTCTGTTCGCCAGCAGAAGGCATGTCAGGAAACCAAGTCTGAATCAATTTATCCCTTGTTCTGTCAGCAACACTAATCAAATTTTCTGCTCCTTCTTCTCCATAAACTGCATTTAAGTAAGGTGTTATTCTCCTGATTTCTTCAGGACTAGATAACCTAGAAGCTCCAGCGTATAATTTACTAAAAGGTAATGCCCTAATTCTTGAATCTCCATCCTTAATTCTTCTCTCAAGCCCTCTTGCATCTGGAATAACTAAATTAGACTTCTCATCAAATTCTATAAGCTCTGGAGAAACAACAAATAAGTTTTCAGAATCTCCATCATAATTATGTCCTTCAAAAACTCTGAAATATCTTTCTCTCATAACGCCTGTTGCGTCCTCAAACTCTGGCTCGTTAGGATTGCTGTAAGCTGTCGCCAAAAATTCAGCCGCTGCGGCTCCGTCTGACTCCCGCAAACCATCAGCACGAATTGCGTCTCTTAAAGACTTAGCATTTGCAGGACCATAAAACGGGTGTGCAATAACAACACCACTAGGCAAGTCTATTCTTCCTCTTGTGATTTTATATCCTTCAGACATATCTTTTCCAAAAACCTTTAGTTTATAAACTTTTTTATTGTTACCACTTAAAAATTAACTGAATAGCGCGGGGAGAGTTCTCGAGTTATGAACTTCTAGTATAACAATGATTAAAAAGCTGTTAAAATCAGAGGATTGATGGTAAAGGGAGTGGCTGTGCAATTCAAAGGTTATGAGGAGACTATTCCTAAAATGCTTGAGCTGATAAAGTTCGGGGAAGAGCTGAAGAAACATGGAAAAATAGTTTTGAAGCCGAATATTTTTGAAAATTCTGAAATAAACAAAACCAGGGCTGAATTTGTTGAGCCTGTGCTTAGGTTTTGCATGGAAAACAAAGCTCCCGGGGCAGAGGTATTTATTGCTGACGGAGCGGATGGAAAAGATACTATGGATGTTTTTGAAAAGGAGGGATACAAAAAACTGGCTGAAAAATACGGAATAGGTCTTGTTGACCTCAACAAAACTGAATTAACTGAAAAACAAAGCGATGAATTTCTAAGATTTGATGAAATTCATTATCCTAAAATACTGGAGGAAAGTTTTGTTATTTCACTGCCTGCTTTTGGGAAACATGAAGAATTGCAGTTTTCAGGAGCCTTGTCCAACATGATAGGCGCCTTTCCGGCAAGCAAATACAAAGGATTTCTTTCGAGAAGAAAAAACAAACTGGATGGCGTTCCTAAAAAATATCAGGTTCATGACATATTAAAATGCAAGATGCCTAATTTCAGTGTTGCCGATGCTTCTGAAAACGGAAAGATTTATGCTGGGCAGCCATTGGAAATAGACAAGCAAGGCACTAGATTATTCGGAGTTGACTGGAAGGAAGTTCCTTATCTAAGGCTGGTTGACGAAAGCTTTAATACTCCGAGAATACAAAAAGAAACATGAAAAAGAGCGTCAGGTATTTCATTCAGGGAAGTGTGCAGCCTGTTTTTTTTAACAAATTCATCAAGGAAAATGCCGACAAGCTTGGTGTCAAGGGATTTGTAAGAACTATGGAAGACGGCAGGATAGAGATATTTATTGAGGGTGATATAGATGCTGTGGAAAGGATGGCGCCGATATGCAAACGCGGGCCGGAGCACTCAATGATAAGAAACGTTGAGGAAAAGCCAGAGCATTTTCAGGGATTTGCAGAGTTTAAGGTTCTGAGGATTTGAGACCTGATCCCGGCGTAACCTTTTTCTCCTAAAAGTTTAAATAAGTGACGCCACTTAGTTTACCATGACTAATATAACTCTTTCAATAGATGATAAGGTGTATAAAAAAATGCGTAGATACTCGGAGGTGAGATGGAGTAATTTTGTCAGAAGGATGATAATAAAAAGAATTAATGAGTTGGAGTCTCTAAATAAAAACAAAGATAAAGAAAATATTCTCACTATGTTAGCTTCTGAAGAAGTTTTGAAGAAAGATTGGGACAATCAAGAAGATGAGGCCTGGAACAATGTATAATCAAGGAGATATTGTTCTACTTCCATTTCCATATTCAGATTTAAGCGAAAATAAAAAAAGGCCTGCTCTGATAATTTCTAACAGGTTAATTAATCAATCGGAAGATAGAATTTGTTGCCTAATCACAAGAAATTTTAGAAAGGGAGACCTGCCTATTAAAACAAATAACTTACAAACTGGAAAACTACCATTCAAAAGCTTTGCTCGGCCTCAAAGAGTCTTCACCATACATAATGCAATAATAAAGAAAAAACTTTGTAAGATAAATAAAGAATTTCATAAAGAAGTTATTAGCAAACTTAATGAATATGTAATGCTGGATAAAAATAACTAACAAAATCTACAAAAAGTTAATATCTTTTCTTCTAACTGAGACACTTTTTTCTTGAGTGTGGTCCTGGCGTAACCCAATTTTGCACTGACTATAAAGTTCAAAAAAGTGGGGTTCAATTTCTCAAAACACTAAAAACCTATATAAATCAGCTTTTTCAATAAAGAGCATGGGACGAGAAGAGCAGATTGTCGGGGAACGCCTGAAAAAAATTGACGCGCTGAAGAGGCTTGGCGTTGAGCCTTATCCTCATAAGTATGATGTTAAAGATAAAACTGCTGACTTGCAGGAGAAATTCAAAAAACTGAGGAATGAAGCCAGAGGAGGATACAATGCAAAAATTGCGGGAAGGCTGATGAACTTTAGAGATATGGGCAAGATTGCTTTCGGAGTTTTGAGAGATGGAACCGGAACAATACAAATTGTTCTGCAAAGCGGAGAAACTCCATCCAAAGTGCAGGAGTTTTTCAAAAAATTTGTTGACGCGGGAGATTTTGTTGGAGTTTCCGGAGATATTGCGAGAACAAAACGCGGAGAGCTGTCTGTGATTGTAAAATCAGGAGAGCTGCTTTCTAAAGCTATAAAACCTCTGCCTGAAAAATGGCACGGCCTGCAGGACAAAGAAGAAAGATACAGAAAAAGATACCTGGATTTAATTATGAATCCTGAAGTCAAAGATGTCTTTGAGAAGAGAGGGAAAATAATCGACGCAATCCGTGAATTCCTGAAGAAAAGGGGTTTTGCAGAGGTTGACACTCCATATTTGCAGACAGTTTACGGAGGCGCCAACGCGAGGCCGTTTAAAACGCATTTAAACGCTCTGGACACTGATTTATTTCTGGCGATTTCCCCGGAGCTGTATCTCAAAAGATTGATTGTCGGGGGTTATGACAAGGTTTTCACAATTGCAAGGAACTTCAGAAATGAAGGAATAGACAGATGGCACAATCCTGAATTTACAATGATGGAGCTTTACGAATCATATGCTGATTATAAAGACATGATGGAATTATTTGAGGACATTTATGTTTATGCGGCAAAAAGAGTTAATGGAACAACGAAAATAAAGTTTCGCGGTAAAACGATTGATTTGAAAAAGCCATGGAAGAGAATGACAATGATTCAGGCAATAAAGAAATATGCAAAAATTGATGCTGAAAAAATGTCTGATATTGAATTGATGGAATTTGCCAAAAAAAACAAAGTTGAGCTGAAGGAAGAAAGCTGGGGATGGGTAGTGCAGGGAATTTTTGAACATTTTTGCGAGGGCAAAATTGAAGAGCCGACCCACATCTTAGATCATCCTTTAGAAACAACGCCTCTTTGCAAAGGCCACAGAAATGACAAATTATGCAGACTGATTGAAAGATTTGAGCCATTCTGCATGGGCGCAGAGCTGGGAAACTGCTATTCTGAACTGAACAATCCTGTTTTGCAGAGAACTCTTTTGGAAGAGCAACAGGATGCGCTTAAAAAGGGCGATGAAGAGGCGCATCCATATGATGAAGAATATGTTGGTGCTCTTGAAATCGGGATGCCTCCCACAGGAGGAATGGGTCTCGGTGTTGACAGAATGGTTATGCTTCTAACAGGCCAGGATTCAATCAGAGATGTAATTTTGTTCCCTTTTATGAAGCCTCTGAACAAAGGGGGAGATAAAAAATGAAAAAGATAATTTATGCTTTGATAATTGTTGCTGCAATTTTGGTTTCAATATTCCTGATAGCTCAAAGCAACAAGCCTGAGTTCTTTGACGTTTTTGGCCTTCTTGTATTTGCCTTTCTTTTAATAGTGGGGTATTTGATGACCACAAAAAAGAAAAAAATGCCTGACTGGGTTGGATTTGTAATATTCGTAATTGGAATCCTGGGCCTTATAGTCGATGGATTTATTGTCTTTAGGACATTTTTCCAAGGATAAAGGAGGTAAAATGGTTGACTTAATAATAAAAAGCAAAATAAAATCGGCTGTTCCAGAGATGAGCGTCGCTGCTGAAGTGGCTGATGAGCTTAACAAAAAAGTTCTTGAGATACTTGAGCAGGGTGTAAAAAGAGCTAAATTAAACGGCCGGAGAACGCTGCAGGCAAGGGACTTGTAAGATGAAAAAGCTATTGCTTTCTGAAATTTGGCGAAACATTTATAAGTGATTATTAGTTTCTATATAGTAATTTAAAGTTACTATGGTAAATCTAACAAAAAATGAAGGAAAGGCTTTACTTGTTTTATTTAAAGAACTTACCAGATATCATAATGCAAACTCTTTAAGCAGAGAAATCGGGATTAGCAGAGTAGGAACCATGAAAATTCTGAAAAAACTTGAAAAAGATGGGTTGCTGATGAAAGAAAGCATTGGAAAATCAATTGTCTATAGACCAAACCTTGAAGATGATTATGCCAGAGATTTTGTTTCTTTCCTCCTCTCTAATGAAGCAAACAATTTTAAAAGATGGAAGGACGAGTTTAAAGGGTTGTTTAAAGAAGACAGAATTGTGTTGCTTTATGGCTCTACAATAAAAGATTATAACAAATCCAGAGATATAGACATTATGATAATAAAAAAAGCAAGGAACGGAAAAGACATTTATCGGGTTTTATCGGAGAGGCAGGAGGTACTTCCTAAAAAAATACATGAGATTGTAATTACCCCTGAAGAATTTTTAAACAATATAAGGAAAAAACAGAAAGCGATGATAGATATAGTTAAAAGCGCTGTTATTCTTTACGGACAGAGACATTATGTGGAGCTGATAAAAAATGTCGCAAGCGTCTAAATATGTAAATTGGTGCCTGAAAAAAGCACAAAGAGAAATTGAAGAATGTAAAGAGCAGGGATTAAGCCCGAAACACAGGGGCCTGCTTAAGAGAGATTTTGATGTTGAAGCGGCAAAAAGACATTTAGACAAAGCAGAACATGATTTCAGAGCAGGAAGCAATTTTTTTAAGAATGGGTTTCCTGATTGGTCTGTGAATGCTTTTTTTTATTCCATGTATCAGTGCTTCCTTGCCATTGCATCAAAATTCGGCTATGAATCTGGCAACCAGACATGCACTGTTTCTTTAATGGAATATTTAAACGAAAGAGGAGAGATAAGAATCGGCAATAAATTTTTTAATTATTTCAGGTATGAAAATAAGGATGCAAAAAGCGTTATTGAACTCAGGGAGAAATATACATATGGAACAGATAAAAAAGTTGATAAATCTTTGATTGATTTTTTTATGGCAGAATGCAGGGAGCTTCTTGATATAACTAGGGAGGTTATTTTTAAATAAAAAAATGGTAAGATTAAAAGAAGCAATGGCGAGAGGAGCTTTTGCTGTGCTATTTTTAGTTTTTGCTGCCTCGGGTGCAAGCGCTTTTACTCAAATAAATATTTATATTGATAGCTCTGGAGATGCTCTTTTTTTGGGAGAGAGTGATGAGGAATTTTTAGATTTGCCTCCTGGAATCAGCTATGAAGATGGAAAAATCAGAGGGTACACCTCTGAACTAACTGGAAAAATAGGGGATGTTTGGATTTTTTCATTTACACTAATTGGCGCTGAAATGAACATTATTCTGCCAGATGGAGCGAGAATAACTAAAATAGATGAAGGAGACATATATCTTAACAGAGGCAATATAGCTGTTTATGTGCAGGAGAGAATTAACGTCAGCTATGTAATCGAAGAAGCTGAAAAAAGCCTGTTTGAGAATTTAGTTGCTCCTTTGGTTGTTGCGGGAGCTATTTTTTTCGCCATAATTGTGGTTTTTTTCATCAATTATTTCAGGAAAAGCAAAGATGCCATGACAAAGCAGGAAACTGAAAAAAAAGACAAATTTGAATCAATAAGAGGGGTGCTGAATGAAAGAGAAAGAATAATTATTGATAAACTGAAACAAGTTGGAAAAGTGAAAGGCTCGTATCTTAGAAGTTTGTGCGACATTCCAAAAGCTTCTTTTTCAAGGCATGTCCAAGAGCTTGAGAAAAAAGGCCTGGTAAAACGCACAGGGGAAGGAAAGAATAAGTTTGTTGAGTTGAATGGGTAGATTTTATATAAGCCAGATTCCTATGAAAAGACATGAATAAGAATTTAAGGATGGTTGAAAGATGGCTAAAACAGAGGCATCAGTAGTTCCGGCAATCAACAGATCATTAGAAAAGTTTGTAAATAAGAAACATAAACTGCTAGTGGTCTTTGGAATTTTTTTAGCAGTTTTATCCTTTTCACTTTCTAGCCTTATTGACGTCAACACAGTTTATAGTGGTCGTATAGCCATAGCCTCTATATTGATTTTGTTTCTATTATTTCTCGCAATAATGCAGGATCAGGCTACAGGAAAAAGATCAAATGTTGGCATATTATTCTTTTTACTTCTTTTGGGTGCTGTAACGGTTTTTATATTTCTTGGCATAACTGAAGCTTTCGAAGCACAATGGAATGCATTATTTCAAGGCTCTATTGCTATTGCCCTTTTCTTTTTTGGCGGTTGGCTGGGCATCAAATTGATTAAGTTTACTAATATGAAAAGAAAAGATCTTGTTTATTGGGCGACTCTCTTTTTTGTGTCATCATTTACCCTTTTATTAATTATAATTTACTGGAAATTTCTGTCCAATCTGGATATAAATGACTATTTAAAACTGTTCTTGGTTGTTTTTATTTTTATATCTCTGGTTGGCATAACCTTTAATTCTGCTGAGAATTTAATATATCTAATTAAAAAATCAAAACATTTTAGAAAATAACAAATTCAATTCTAAAACATAGTTCCAATAATGTTCCAGGGAAGTTTCAGGCAGAATATATAAGCCATGTTTTATTGTGGTTATTATGACAAATAAAGCTGAAAAACTGAAAGGAGGCGGAGAAACATGAAAAAGACAGGAGCTATATTGGCTATTCTTATGTTTGCCAGTATAATTGCCGGCGGGTTTGCCCTTGCGCAGACTGGCTTGGCTGTTAAAGAAACTGATGCTTCTATAAGTGTAAGCGCTTTCGCTGAAGTTTCGCCAGAAGTTGATGTGGCGGATGTTATTGATGTTGTTGATGTTGTTGACGCATCTCTAAATCCGAGCGATAGGGCGGTTGGATTCAAGCAGGCTACTATCTTTCACGGATATGCTACTTCAGATTCCGGAGAGCGCGGGGCTTTTGTAGGAGCTGCATGGGCTGAGCAGAGCTTTGTAAGAGGTTCTGACATTGCAGAGGAGAAAGTCGTAAGCAAGGGAAGAATAAAAATAGGAACTCAGACCTATGTCTTGGAAAGAACTGATGACGCCAACGCTGAAGACTTAACACTAAGCTTTAACCTATTAAGGGGCAACTCTGTTGTCGGAAGCCTCGATTTAAGGCTTGAGAGCGCTGTCAATCCGAGTTTCAGAATCTGGAACGGAGAGCTTGAGATTTCAAATGCTGACGGACAAGAAGACGCCTTCAGCGGAAATATTCACGGCGCTTCAAGAACCCATGTGATAAGAAGCATTAGCGCTGAAGACAGAGCTAAAGTTTCAGCAGGACCTAGCGACGCTGCAATTGCATTTGGAAGCAGAGCTGGAGAGGACAGAGTTAATGCCGACGCAGATGTAAGAGACGCTTCAGAGCCAAGAGGCTTTGGCGCATGGATAAGAGGGCTTTTCGTTAGAGATAAAGCTCAAGCACAGGCTAAAGCTAATGTTGACGCTGACATTGATGCCGATATTGCGCTAAGAGAGCCTGCTTCAAGCGGTTAAATTTTTTGATTTTTGTTTTATTTTTATTTTATTTTCACAGATTATAGTCTTCGTCTTGAAGACAAGTCACCTCTTTACCCAGGAGAGAAGCTCAGTCTAGCTATTTGAAAGGGTTGGGCTTTCTCTCTTGCGGGCGCTGGAAAAATGCAGGAGAATCATTAAAGAACTAAATCATTCAAATTTCCAATGAAGTTGGAGTCACTTCTTTAGGTTTCATCTGTGAAAACATTAAAATAGTTGGGTAGTTTTTCTTCTTTCAATGATTAAAACGTATGCCGACGCCAAAGAATATGTTGGCAAAATTAAAGGAGGATTGGTAAATGACCCATTCGCCAGCAAAGATTTTGCATATTCTTTGAAGATTTTTGCTAAAGCTAAGGATGAGAAAAATTTCAAAATAGTGGTTGATTTTGCCAGAGATTTTTTGTCAAAACAGACAAAGTGAGGATTAAGATTTTTTAAGAATGAGCCACTGGCGCTTATTGAATCTTTTTGCCGTATAATTGACCATGGTGATAAAGATAACTATGCTATGTTTCAAACATATCGTGGTGTTAAAATAAGAAGACCTCCTGTCGGGAAAACCCAGAGATTTTTCCAGAGAATATATGGAAGCCATTTTTTCAAGAAATAGTGTGCTCCTGGAAAACATACACGCTCTTGCTTTGGTTTAGACTGATATAGATTAGGTATAAATACCGGACGGCTTTTTTTGTTTTATGTCAAACAAATCTAAGGGCTCTAAGGCTGAAAGGGAGCTTTTCCAGAAGTTCGTCGAAGCGAATTATAGAGTTGTGAGAGTGGCGGGAAGCGGAGCCATGGAAACCGCTGATTGTGATTTAATTGCGGGAAAAAAAGGAGAGAAAAAATACGGCATTGAAGTAAAGTCAAGCAAAAAGCCTGTTAAATACATTGCAAAGTCGCAGATTAACAATTTTATAGTTTTCTGTGAAATCTTCGGCATTGCGCCTGTCGTTGCGCTGAGGTTTAACAGAGAAGGCTGGTTGTTTATTAAGCCAGAGGATTTGAGGGATGCCGGAAACAATTTCGCGATTTCACTGGAGGAAGCTAAAGCAAAGGGAAAGAGATTCGGGCAGTTTTTCAACTGTGTTGCATGATTAGGCAAGAACCCTAAGAATTCTGTATCTTGCCTTAAAC
>DYFY01000003.1 GCA_020724955.1 Candidatus Parvarchaeum sp.
AAAGGGCTATGTTTTTTGTTTGATTATAAATAATTGTGAATCTCACGCAAAGCCTCCACACTCTCTTTAGGATTTAAAGGCATCCTCCAAATCAATTTCCGTCGGCACAAAATTTCTCCCAAAGAAATTTATCTTCTCCAAAAGAAGCTTCAAAGAAATAAATTAAAAACAGAAACAAATTTTTAGAGCATGACGGCTGGTAGGAATAAGGGCTGTTTTAACTTCCGAATTGAATACCAGATATCGACGACAAAATAGGTCAAAATGTTTTTCCACTGAGAAGGGGAATGAACAATAAGTTGCCCAGAGTTAACTGCACTTAGAGTAGGATTAGTTAAAACCAGCGTTATTTATGAGGTTAGAACTCTCTTTTTTTCATAAACACGGCTGAATAACTCTGGACAAAAATATTTAAGCTTTAGTCTTGAGGGGTAAAGTATGTTGGTTAAAGTATTAGGAGCTATCGATTTAGCCGGGGCATGTGTGTTGCTAATGTTGATATTCAGCATAGATGTTCTCACCCAGATTTTATTGTTCAGCTCCGGACTACTTTTCTTGAAGGGGTTGTTTGTATTTACAGGAGAGTTTGTCTTAAGCGGAATTGACCTTTTTGCAGCTATTGTTTTATTGCTAGCTATATTTTTCAACGTTCCTGCAATACTTTTATGGGTTCCTGCATTTCTTCTTTTGGCGAAGGGATTTGTAAGTTTTATTTAAGCCTTTTTACCCAGTTAATTAAAAAATATTCTCTTCTGTAAAATCTGTCTTCCTTAAGAAGCCAGATTAAATCAAGAAGCGAATGAAAAACCATTCCTATAAAAATGTAAAAAAATGGAGAAATAAATATGCCCAAAATTCCTATCATCACATGAAACTCCACAGTGTGAAAAAGATGAAAGTCCCCCTTTTTTCGGGTTCCACGCCTTTTTTCTTTCTCTTCAAGATTTCTTTGCTCTTCGTGATACTTAAAAGCATGAAAAATATTAAAATTTCCATTTTTTTTCACAGCGCAGATGTAGTGGTCAAAGTCTATTAGAAATGAAGAAAGAAAAACAAGCAGAAGATAAAATAAACTGATATTTGGAGCAAAATACCAAATTACAAGCGTAAAAATAAATCCGAATAATATATGCCAGCGAGGCAACATTATTCTCCTCCAAATTTTTTATTTTCCGCTGTAGCCCCTGGAATGTCAAGCCAATCTTTTTTAGACCTTACCTTTTCGTTTAAATTCCAAACTTCTTCTAAAAGATTTGGCCGATATCCATTTTCACGGGATAAGTATATCAAAGCATTCAAATCTTTTGGCAAGCATTTGCCCCCAAAACCCAAATCCCCATCTGGCCCAGGGACGTTTATGTTACTGGCCATATTCTCATGCTTTAGCATTGCCTTTTTGACTGTTCCGTAGTCTATTTTCATAGACCTACATATCTGGTAAAGCTCGTTAGCCACTGCCACTTGTGAAGCAAGCATGGCGTTTGTTGCATATTTGATCATTTCAGCTGTTTTTCTATTAACTATAAAATATTCTGCTTCTGGAAATAAAGGTTTATAAACAGACAATAGTTTTTCTTTACTGAATTCGTCTTCCACCCCTATAACCACATAGGAAGTGTTTTTCATATCTTCCAACGCTTTTCTTTCAGTTAAAAACTCAGGATTAACTGCAAATTTGAAATCGTATTCTTTAGCGAATCTATCAGTTGCGCCGGACACAGCCGTAGAGCGAATAACTATTAGCCCTTCTTCTTTGTTTTTCTTTTCCAAGTCAAAAATTTTTTCTAGATTGTCCAAGGCATCATAGATGCAATCATAATCTATTTCCCCGCTTATTTTCATAGGGGTTGGAACTGATATGAAAATAACTTCTGAATTCTTGACCAACTCCCTCAAGTTCTCTTCAGAAGAATATTTGCTTTTATACTTGTCATAAGGATATACAATATGCTTTTTCCCAAAAATCTCAGCAGTTACGCTTCCAATCACTCCCATTCCTACCATTCCAATTCTCATTTAATTCTCAAGCCTCCTTATCATGTCTGCGAAAGCAGGACGGGTTATCAGAACTCCAGCAGTTATGCCTATTATGGAAGTAATAGCGAAACCCTTGAATAAGCCTGCCCCTGCCCAATAAAGAGGTATTAAAGAAACCAAGGCAGTCAGATAAGCTGTTACGACTACAAATAAAGCCCGTTTCATTCTTTCCCTTATACTTGTTTCTCTCCCAGTTCTGGCCTCATCCAAAATCACTATCTGCTGATCTACGCCTGTTCCTATAGTAGCTAAAATTCCTGCTATAGAAGGTAAATCCAGATTCCAGCTTATAAGTGCTGCAACACCCAGAATAATTATTAATTCAGAAAAAGAAGTAAAAAGCAAAGCAAACGATGCTTTGAATTTTCTATACCGTATAAATATGACTATTCCGACGGCAACAATTGAAGAAACTCCTGCCAAAAGTATAAGAAAAGTAAACTGGTCCCCCAGTAGCGGAGAAATTGTGTCCAGCTTTACTATCTCAATCTTGTAAGGAAGGCTTCCAGTTATTAAAATTGTCTGAAGATTATGCATGGAGTTCTGGGCGTCTTCAAGGGCGTCTTCTTGTGTCTGTCCCCTTCCCGAACCCTGTATAGAAATCTGTGTTGTTTCCTGCCCTTTCAGACCAGAGCTTATTCTTAGCTGGTCGACGATGTTTCCGTCAAGAATCAAAGTTAGATTTTCCTGAAGGTACTGCCCTCCCGAAGCCGAATCAATAGGTATTTTTCCCGTGACTTCTGCGTGTTTTTTCGCCGCCTTTTCGCTTAAATAAATGGTGAACGCAAAGTTGCAGATGTATTCTCCTTCCAGAGGAAAGCAGCCTGTGACTGCAGCGCATCTTGCATCATTTCGGCATACAGAAGTGATGTCTTCTTCTCCGCCGACAAAAACAGTTTCTTCTGATATCTTAGCTTCAAATTTTCCTTGCTGAGATATCAATTCTCTTAGGTCAGAGGGAGTTGCTCCAGCGACTTCAATCAACATAAAATTATTTCCTGACAAATCTTTTACAGCTCTTATTTTGACATCTGTGAGCCCAAAAACATTAAATCTATTGCTGCTGACGTCAATCAAATCCCGGAGCTGTGAGTCCGTCAATTTTTCTTCCGGTTGAACCAAAGCTCTTGCTCCTCCTCGTATATCAAGCCCTGTCTGTATTTTAGTCTGTGGCACATCTGAAACAGTAATCTTTGGTGATTGGTTGGTGAACAAAATATATTCTGTCTGCTTGGTCTTTATGTCGACTCTTAAATCCTGATCTGAGGGAAACAAAGAATCAATTAATGTAGAATATTCTTCAACATTGGTTATCTTTTCACCGTTTATTTCTTTTATGATATCTCCTGCTCTAATACCCTGCTGAAAAGCCAATGAATCTGGCTCTACAGATTTAATTAAAACCCCGGTCTCAAAACTTGGCCTTATAGCTAAAAGGGACAGCGCAATTGCGATCAACAAAATCCAAACGCGAAATCCTATTTTCATTCCCGTTTTTTAACCTCCAAATACCACTTTAATATTGAAGCGTTTGTCACCCATGTATTAAAAATATCGAAGCCAAGACCTATCAGCAAAATACTAAATATTTGCCTCAAGGTTTCTGAAAAATTATAAATGACTGCCAGCGAAACGGCAACCGCCACAATAGAGGTTATTGTCATGGTCAGTCCTGTTTTCAAGGCGCTTAACATCCTGTCGTTTAATGAACCCTCTCTCTTTCTTATCAACCTTGTAGTCAAAAGAACATCAGTGTCCACTGAATAACCTACAAGCATTAGCAGTGCGACTATCCCTCCTATGGAAAGATTCATTCCAAGCAAATTAATTGTAGCCAAAGTCATTATTATGTCTGCGAAGGCTGAAATTATGACTGCCAGGCTTGGAACAGGAGTTCTAAAAATTATAAAAATAACTATCGCCATAAAAACAAAAGCAAGAATTATCGCAATTCTGAGTTGGTGGTAAAAGCTGGAAGACACTGCCTGCCCAGTGAACTCAACTGAAGAATTTTCCTGCGTAAGCTCGTATCCAAGATAATCCTCCAGGGCCGATTTAATTTCTTCTGAATCTGCAACAGTTTCTACAAAAAATCCCTGCTGACTGCCTGCACGCAAATCAGAAATTCCTCTGACTATGATATCTGGAAATTGGGATCTCAGCACGCCTCTCAACTCATCTATATTTGCAGTTTTATCAAAGACCGTGATTGTTGTTCCTCCGGTCAAAGAAACATCTTTTCTTATTATGTCTCCGGTTTCAGCCTGAATTTGAGCAAGATAAAATATTGATGCAAGCAAAAGCAAAGCTGGGAGAATCAAAAGCTTTTTGTAATTCCTGTCATACCAGTTTTTTTTCTGTTCCATTCAACTATGTATTTGCCGTAGTTTAAAAGGTTAATTTAAATGCGCAAGCCGGGAGTCGAACCCGGGCCATCGCCTTGGAAGGGCGAGATCATACCGTTAGACCACTCGCGCTTGTTAAGATTATTATGAAGCGGTTTTAAACCTTATGTCTTTCAATTCAAGGACAACGCCCCCGACAGGATTTGAACCTGCGACCCCCACATTAGGAGTGTGGTGCTCTATCCAAGCTGAGCTACGAGGGCTTAATCTCTCCTGTATGATTGATATTTTTATCAGTCATTTTTTAGTTGCTTCCTGTGGGCGCTAGGATTCGAACCTAGGTAGGCACTGAGCCAACAGATCTTGAGTCTGTCCCGTTTGACCACTCCGGCACGCCCACTTTCGAAAACAAGATAGAAGAATGTTTTAAAGTTATTGATTAAGGATGGCTTCTATGATTTTTATCTCCTCTTCAAGATTAAATTTTCCGCTGTCAATTACAAGGTCATAGAATCTGGAATCTGTGTAGTCGTAATCTTCTCCGAAGAGCTTTTTTCCCCAATTCAGCTCATCTTTTTCCCTTCTAATAAGAATCTCCTTTATTTCTTCTTTTGTTTTTTCTTTGTATCTGCCTGTTAAAATTGCTCTTTCTGACCTTATCTCAATATCAGACTTCAGAAAAATAAACAGCGCGGGGATATCTTTGCAACAAATTGCATATCTAAAGTCTCCCACAACGTTGCCTTTGGAGACGATTTCTCTAGCTATATCATTGGCTTCCTTTTGCTCTTCAAAAGAGATTTCTTTCCAAAAGCTCTCGAAGGGCACTTTTTTATCAGGATGATTTTCGAGCCATTTTCTCCTCCAAATTTCTCCTACAGAAAAAAGCTTCCATCCGTGTTTTTCTGCAATCGCTTTTGAGAGAACCCCCTTCCCCGCTCCCGGCAGGCCGGAAATTATTACAGAATTATATTTCATTTAGTTTTTTTGTTATCAAATTTATTTCTTCTTTAATAGTCAGCTTTGAGCTGTCCAAAATTAAATCATAGTGTTTTTTGTCTTTGTAGTCAAAACCTTCCGGAAAAAGATGCCCGTATAAATCGTTTCCAAGTTTTGCTTCATCGCGTTCTCTTTTCTTGATTATGGAAATTATTTCATTTATAGTTCCTGAGTAGGTTCCGTCTTCTTTCGCTCTTTCTGCACGCACTTTAATCGGGGCTGTAACGAAAACCTTCAGCACAGATTCCACACCATGGCAATTTATAGAGGAGAATCTTGAATCAAGAATGACTTTTCCTTTTCTTAATCTTTTTTTAGCAAGTTCGTTTGCCTCTGCGACATCTTCATATGTAAGAAGATTTCTATCAGCATAAAATTCCTCAAAAGATACATTTTTGTCCGGATTTTTAGACTTCCAGTCTTCATATTTTTTTCTGAAAATTCCGCCGATATGAAGAACCTCCCAATTAAGCTCTTTCACCAGTTTTTTTATCAGCGTTGTCTTTCCGGCTCTCGGAAGTCCTGAAATCGCTATGGAATTGTAAGCCATGCCTCTAGAAGCCATAAGATGCTTAAAAAGATTGCTTAAAAGGTATTCCTGGTGAAAAGGGAAAGAAGCAAGAAAGATAAATAATGCAATCAAGTCGCAAACCTTTGCTAATTTTTGCACTAAGTCTGTGCAGGTTTTTTCTTTAAGATTTTGCTGATAACCTTCTATTTTATCCAGATTGATATTGTCCAAAGAATTAAATGTGAATATTTTACCTTATTGATTCTATCAGAAATATCAATAATAGCTCATTGAAATAGCAAGATTATATGATTAGGTGATTAGAGCATTTCATTAATTGATTTTTATGAAATTATCCAAAAAATAAAAGAAGACAGCATCTGCGTTTCGCCTCTTGTCGGAGACTAATACACAAGACGTCACAGGCTTAACTTCTGTGTTCGGAATGGAAACAGGTGTTTCCCTGTGACTATGGCCGTCTTCAAATTAGGATGTTGGCCTGTGTTTTTAAAGTTTACTAGCCTCTTTCTGCGATGAAACCAAAGCTTTCTAAGAAGGAAGTCCATGAAAAAATTGATGAGTTTTTTCGGCAAAACGAACTAAAGAAAGAAGAAGTAAGAAAAATAAAAAGAATTGCGATGAAGCATAAGATTAAGCTTGGAAAATACAGGAGAAGATTTTGCCGAAAATGTTATTCTGATTTAAAGACGGGAAAAATCAGGACAAACAAGACCCATAAAGTTATCGAGTGTTCTGGCTGTGGGGAAAAAAACAGATTTAAGATTTTTTAAACTTGCTGATTTCCGGGAGCATATCAGCATGACCTAAAAGAGCTGCCCTGCAACAATATCTTTCAAGTCCGAGGTCATCTAGAACCTTTCCAGCGTCTTCGCCTGAATCTACACGCTTTTTGTATTCTTCCCATAAATGCCCTATCGGCTTGCCACAGGAAAAACATCTGACTGGTATTATCATGTAGTAAAACGACGAGAAAGGTTTAAAAACATTTCCCTGGCGTAAACTAAGCCATTTAGCCTAACGCATTTGCACTGAAAATGCACGGAATAAGGATTAAGACTTTCAGTAACTTTTATGTTAAAATTACAAACTGCATATGATATTTGGCAAAATTGTGGCTCATAACATTAGATTCAAAAACCCTATTTTATTAAATTGTCAGAATTGTTTATGTTTTATTAGAAAAATCAAATTGGTAGCAGGTGTTTAATATGTTGAAAGATTTATATACGTCAGTTCGTGTGTTAAGAGATGAATGAGGAAGCCGTGATTAAACAGAGGCAGGATAAAATCATTTTATTTTTGAAGGAAAAATCAAGTTGGATAACTTATGTATTGTTGGCAATCATTGTGTTCATTGCCGTAAAAATAAGAACAAGAAATCTGGATGGTCTAAAAGATATCACAACTGATACATGGACATTGGGTCCGGATTTAGACCCCTTTCTGTTTTTAAGATGGGCAAAGTATATCGTTGAAAATGGGAACTTATTTGCTTTGGATGTTATGAGATACGTTCCCCTGGGATACGATACCGGAAGAGAACTTTTATTACACCCCTACATGATGGCATGGTTTCATAATATTTTGAGTTTCCTCGGAGTGAGTGAGTCAATAACTTTTTCAGCGATCATTTATCCTGTCTTCTTTTTTGCTATGACTATTGTTGCTTTCTTTCTTTTTGTGAGGAAGATTTTTGTCGGCTCGCTTGGAGTGAATAAATCCAATGTGATTGCTCTTATTTCCTCCTTTCTTTTAGCACTAAGTCCAGTTTTATTGCCTAGAACTATCGCAGGAATTCCTGAAAAAGAATCGGCTGCGTTTTTCTTTATGTTTATGGCGTTTTATCTGTTTTTGAGCGCCTGGAATTCTAAAAAAAAATATTCTAGTTATATTTTTGCCGTGTTTGCCGGCATTTTTACGGCAGGCATGGCTTTTGTCTGGGGAGGCTACGGATATATATTTTTAACAATAGGATTTGCTTCTCTTGCTGCGTTTTTTTTTGATCAGGTTAAGTTAGAGCAATTTCTAGTTCTTGGCACATGGCTTTTGTCCTCTTTTATCATAATGGTTCCATCGGAAAGGTATGACTTAGCCGGTTTGCTTGTGTCTGCAACAATCTCTCCTTCAGTGTTTGTTTTTTTAGCCTCAGGATTTTTGCTTCTGATAAAGAAGGATAAAATTAGAAGCAAATTGAAGCTCGAAAGACTTTCCAAAATTCCTCTCCAAATAGTTTCTGCTGTATTTGTGGGAGTGGCAGGCATATTCTTCAGTTTAGCAATCTTTGGAATGGGATCTTTAAAGAGTTTGGTGGACACTGTTATTTTTAACCTTACAAAACCTGCTCAAAGCAGGCTAATCCAGACTGTTGCAGAGAATAGGCAACCTTATTTTGGAGAGTGGGCAGGAAGTTTTGGACCAATTATTAACGGTTTTCCGCTTTTTTTCTGGATTTTTTTTATAGCATCTGTATTTTTAGTTTATAATCTATTTAAATCGTTTAAGAAAAAAGAAAAAATTATATTGACCCTATCTTACCTTTTATCCATAATTTCAATTGTCTTCAGCAGATACTCTATAAATCATGTCTTAAACGGAGAAAGCCTGTTAAGCAGTTTGTTTTATGTTGCAGGCCCACTGGTTTTGACAATCTTTGGAATTAGATATTATCTCAAAGATCATAAGCAAACTGGACTGGAAAATTTCAGAAATATCTCTTATGGATTGATTTTTTTGATTCTATTGTTTGTTCTCGGGCTTGTTTCTGCAAGAGCCGCTGTTCGGCTTATCATTATTTTAGCAATACCCGGATCAATCCTGGCAGGATATTTTATAATAACTTTATTTGAAAAAGCTAAGTCTAGCGATAAAAATATTTTTTACTGGATCATTTTTGCTGTTGTGTTATTGTGTGTTATTTATTCTACACTCCAATTTTATGAAGCCAGCATTGCTTCAGCAAATAGCTATACCCCTTCTCCATACCATCAACAATGGCAGAAAGCAATGAGTTGGGTGAGAGAAAACACTCCGAAGAATGCTGTTTTTGCTCATTGGTGGGACTACGGATATTGGATTCAAAGTATTGGAGAGAGAGCTACAGTATTAGATGGAGGAAACGCACAGTCATATTGGAACCATCTTATGGGAAGACATGCCCTCACCTCTTCAAGCAGCAGAGATGCCGCTGAATTCCTGTATGCACACAACGTTACCCATTTTTTGATAGACTCGACCGATATAGGAAAATATGGTGCCTATTCTTTTATTGGTTCAAACGCTAGCTTAGACAGAAGAAGTAGCATTCAGACTTTTCTTAAAGATAACTCTCAAATACAACAGACAAAAAACTCTACTATTGCCCTTTACAAAGGAGGGTTCGGATTAGATGACGATGTGCTTTATGAAAGCAATGGAGAAAAAATATTTTTACCGGCAGAGGTCTCCGGTCTTGGAGGAGTTTTAATAGAAAAAGATACGAATGGTGAAATAATTAGTCAGCCGATTGGAATTTTTGTTTATCAGGGAAGGCAGTACAATATCCCGATAAAGCAAGTGTTTTTTAAAGGAAAGCTTGTTGAGTTCAACAGCGGAATGGATGCAGGAATATTTATATTTCCTGCCGTAGACCAAAACAGCGGAGGGATTAGTATTGAAATTGATGGCGCTTTGTTGTTCTTGAGCGGTAGAACGTTTGAATCGCAGATAGCCAGATTGTATCTTTTCGGAGAGGAAAATGAATATTTTCAGCTGGCTCACAAAGAAGACGATTTTTTTGTTGCCCAATTAAAGACAGCATATCCTGCTCTCAATAGCGATTTTGTTCATGCAGGAGGATTCAGAGGTCCAATAAAAATATGGGAGGTTAAGTACCCTGGAATAGAATTTAGGGAAGAGTATATACAAACAGAATATCCCAGGGAATTGCAGTTTTCATGATTGACTACTTGCTTTTGGTTCCTGTAGCATTAAGTTTTCTGACTACTTTGTTAGTTATGCCTTACTGGATAAAAAAAGCAAGGCAAATCGGGCTTATTTGGGATGATATGAATAAGCTAGGAAAGCAGGGAGTAGCAGGCTCTGGCGGAATAATAGTTGTTATGGGGTTCATTGTTGGAATCATCTTTTACGTGGCATATTTGGTTTTCTATTTAGGAAGTGAATCTCTGTTCCTTGTAGAGATATTCGCCATGCTCAACGTAGTTCTAATTTTGGCAGGGATAGGATTTATAGATGATTTATTAGGATGGCAGAGAGGAGGACTTTCCAGAAGATCAAGGATAATCTTGACAGGGCTGGCATCCATACCTCTAATATCAATAAACGCAGGAAAAAGTTTGGTTTCTATTCCTTTAATAGGAGTGATAGAACTTGGGCTGGTTTATCCTCTAATATTAATTCCTATAGGTATAATTGGAGCCACGACCACTTTTAATTTTCTAGCTGGTTTTAACGGCCTAGAGTCAGGACAGGGAGTAATTTTATTGCTCTCAATTGGAATTGTTGGGTATCTAACAGGAAATTCATGGATATTGATTGTTTCTTTGTGTATGGTCGGCTCTCTTCTCGCATTTATCTTGTTTAATTATTATCCTGCAAAAGTTTTTCCAGGGGATTCCATAACTTATAGCATTGGAGGGCTTGTTGCTATTTTAGCAATTCTGGGAAATTTTGAAAAGATAGCTGTTTTCTTTTTTATTCCATATATTATGGAAACAGTTTTAAAGTCACGGGGAAAACTGAAAAAACACTCTTTTGGTGAACCACAGAAAGACGGAAGTTTGAACTTGAAATACAACAAAATCTATGGACTTACTCATTTATCTATTTTTTTGATGAAAAAATTTGGATTGAAAGTCACTGAAAAAAAAGTAGTATATTCGATCTGGCTTTTTCAAACAGTAGTGGTCATTCTCGGGTTTTTGATTTTCAGGGAGGGAATATTTTAAATGGAACTAAATAAAAAAGTAATTGGAGGTAGCATTATCTTATTGATTACTTTTAATCTTTTCAATCTCTTGAATTTTCTTTTCCAGTTTTCAATGGCAAGGCTTCTAACATTGATTGAGTACGGAGTACTTGCTACTTTGTTTTCTTTGGTCTATGTTTTAGGAATATTTTCAGAGTCTATACAGACAATAGTCGCAAAATATTCTTCAAACGAAAGAAACATAGGGAAGATAAAGAATCTTCTGAAAAAAACAGTCAGAAAATCTCTTGTTGTGTCTGTGTACTTGCTTATCGTCTACTTAATTGCAGCCATCCCCCTGTCAAGTATTTTGAATATAGAATATTCTCTTTTTTTTATTACAGGCTTTATTATTTTTGCCTCTTTTTTGGCCCCTATTCCTAGAGGAATCTTGCAAGGCCGAAAAAAATTTGGAACACTAGGCATGAATCTAGTTTTAGAAGGAGCAACTAAAATTATTTTTGGAGTTATTATCGTGGTTGTCTTCAGTTCACTAGGCTTCTTTTATATGAGGACTCATGGGGCAGTATTTTCCGCCGTTTTTGCGAGCTTACTCGCAATGGCTGTTGCATTTTTGACATTAAAAGAAGTTCTTAAATCCAAGGAAGAAGAAATAAAAACAGATGGAATCTATATTTATGCCAGGCCTGCTTTTGTAATCAATTTGGTAATTTTTGTGTTTTTCAGCCTTGATATAATATTTGCTAAAATATTTTTTAACCCTGAAACTGCCGGAGCCTATGCTATAGCTTCTATATTAGCAAAGACAGTGTTTCTTGGGGTCCAACCTATAAGTAAGGCGATGTTTCCTTTGTCTTCTGAAAAAAGCAAAGACAAAAAAGAAGCTGAAAAAATTTTAGGTAACGCCATGATAATAATCTCAGCATTGCTAGTAATAGCCCTTCTGATATTCTTCTTTTTTCCAGATCTGATTGTTTACATTTTTTCTGGAAAGATTATTCCCCTCTCTTCTTCCGTGCTATTTTGGATTTCTTTGGCCTTTGCGATAATGGCAATAACAAATTTAGTTCTGTTTTATAAGCTCTCAATCGGGCAGACAAAGGGATATCAATATTTATTTATTTTTATTGTTCTTCAAGTATCTCTCCTTAGCTATTTTTCAAGCAACCCCCTTGCATTTGTATTTGCCCTTATAGTTTCCTCAGCAGCTTTTCTTTGGGGAGCCCTGTTTTTGATAAGGGATTAAATAAAATCTTTCTACAACTGGTTAGTACAGATAAGTTTAAATTTGCCTAGTTTTTTGCCATTTTATGCAGAGACTGTCGATAATTATCCCGGCGCATAATGAGGAAAAAAGAATAGGTAAAATGCTTGAAGCATATTCCGAATATTTTGAGAATCTAAGAAAAAATAGAGAATTGGATTACGAATTCATAGTTGTCATAAACAATACAACAGATAGAACAGAAAATATCGTGAGAGAATTTCAAAGAAAAAATAAGAGGATAAATTATTTGAATCTTTTAAAGGGCGGCAAAAGTTATGCTGTTTTAGAAGGTTTTAAGTATTCTCTAAACAGAGAAAATGAATTAATTGGGTTCGTGGATGCTGATATGGCTACCCCACCAGAGTCTTTTTACGAGCTAATAAAGTCTATTGGGACATATCATGCAGCCATTGCTTCACGTTCGCATCCAAAATCCAAGGTGAAAACATCGTTGAAGAGAAAGATTTTTAGTAAGGGATTTAACTTTGGAGTCAGAGCGAGTTTGATGATGCCTTACAGAGACACCCAGTGTGGAGCCAAATTATTCAAGAGAAATGTTGTGAATGAAATTGTAAAAAATCCGCCTTATTCACAATGGGCTTTTGATGTTGAATTAATATACAACTTAGGAAAAAAAGGTTTTTTAATAAGGGAAATTCCGACAATTTGGAGTGACGAATCCCATTCAAATATCAATTTAAAGAAAGTTCCTGTCCAAATGTTCTCTTCTGTCGTCAGGTTGCGCTTAGTAAATTCTCCTTTTAGGTTTATTGTGAGAGCATATGATAAGTTGCCATCTAGCTTAAAAGGAATTTTTGAGGAACAATAAAGAATAAAAACAGCCATTTTATTAGTTAAAAATGAAGAGAATAACTGAGTGCCCTCTGTGTTGTTCGGCAAACATAAAGCATAAATTCAAGACAAGGGATAGGTTGTATGGTATTCCTGGAGAATTTAATTTTTTTGTTTGCAAAAATTGTGGATTGATATTCCAAAACCCCCAGTTATCAGACAAGGAACTTGCTCCTTATTATCCAAAAGAATATGTTGCTTACGATTTCAAAAAAGATGGAAGGAATAATCTGATTTCTCTCCTTTATAAGACATACCATTCAGAGAAGGGAAACCCCATTCTAAAGTTTGCTTTCTTACCAGTTAGAAATCTTCTAAGAAGCATGCCGAAAAAAATTAATGCTAGATATCTTGACATCGGATGTGGAAGCGGAAATTTTCTTAGATTTGTGAAGGAAAATAAAATGCAGCCACATGGCGTTGACCCGTTTTTAGAAAAACCAATAAAAGAATTGAATATAAAAAACACTGATTTGTTTAAGGCGAAATACCCCTCAGAATATTTTGATTTTATTACATTAAATAATGTCTTAGAACATGTTCCAAATCCATTAGAAGTTCTTAAAGAGTGCAATAGAATATTGAAAAGAGACGGAAAAATATTCGTTAATGTTCCTAATAGTAGCTCACTTAATTATCATCTATTCTCTTGGAGGTGGGTGAGTTTAGAGCTTCCGAGACATCTTTTTATCTATTCCAATAAAACTCTTAATATATATGGAAAAAAAGCCGGATTGAAAATAGAAAGATTTAACCATAAATCAGAGCCATTTACTATTCTTGGCTCCCTAGAATATCTATACAATTCTTTGGTAAAGAGGGAAAATCCGATTCATAACAGTAAGTTTATTGCAAATCCCATAATAAATCTAGCAGTAATGCCTTTGTCTTTAATGTTTAATTTTTTAAAGATAGGTGACCAAACAGAAGTGGTTTACGTGAAAAATGACTGATAAAATAAGCATTATAGTTCCGATACCTCCCAAGGAGAGAATGGGGGAGAGAAAAGTGGAGATTTTGGAGAGCATTAATAGACAAAAACATAAATGCATTCCCGTCCTAATCGAGGGAGGCACGGCTTCTGAAAATAGAAATAAAGGAATAGAGAGGGCTAAAACTGAGTATGTCGCCTTTGCAAATATGCATTCTATTTTGTCCGATGACTGGTCCGAAAAAGTTCTGGACTTTTTTGATAAGCATCCCGAAATAGACATCGTTGGCGGACCACATTTAACCCCTAAGGAAGAGACCATATTTGGGAGATTGAGCGGATATGCTTTAGGCTCTATTTTTGGAGCGGCAGGATCTAGTGCCAGATATAATATAAAGAAGGAGATGCTTGACGCTGATGAAAGACACCTGACTTCTGCAAACTTGATATGTAGAAGCAAGGTTACAAAAAAAGTAAAATTTAATGAGGATCTCTATCCAGGAGAGGACCCAAATTTTATAAAAGAATCAATAAAAAAAGGATTTAAAGTAAGTTACTCGCCAGACATAATAGTTTATCAGCGCAGAAGGCCTAGTTGGAAAGGATTTGCCAAGCAGATATTTTTTTATGCTTCTGCAAGGCCGAAAAAAGAAAGTTTCACTGAAACCCTGAAGATGCCAGCATTTCTAGTGCCGTCCTTTTTTGTTATTTATTTAGTTTTGTTGCCATATCTTTTCGGAATTAATTGGTTGTTTGTCTTGCCTTTGGGATGTTATGTTGTCTTGAGCTTTTGCTTCTCGGCATATGAAAGTCTTAAAAATAAAGATCCTCTCGCAATATTTTTTCTTCCATTTTTATTTTTAACTATACATTTATCCTATGGAGTCGGTTTCTTGTATGGAGTAGCAACAAAACTGATTCGTAATTGAATTATCGACGTGCCAACAAATTTATAAATGTAAAACTCTGGCTAGACTAAGGTAAAAAATGAGGATATTAATAACAGGTGGATCTGGTTTTATAGGGAGCAATTTCATTAGATATATGTCTGGAAAATATCCTAGTTATGAACTAATTAATTTCGATAAACTAACTTATTCTGGGAATATAAATAATCTTTCTGGTCTGGATAATAAAAACTACAAATTTATTAAAGGAGACATATGTGATAAAGAGCTATTAAGAGAGGTGATTAAAGAAGGAGATGTGGTAGTTAATTTCGCGGCAGAAACCCATGTAGATAATTCTATTTTAGACCCAGGGATTTTTGTTATGACAAACGTTCTAGGAGTTCAAAGTCTGTTAGATGTTACCAGGGAAAGAAAAGCAAAACTCTTTGTCCAAATCTCCACTGATGAAGTATATGGGTCATTAGATTTTAGCCAAAAATCCTCTTTGGAACATCATCCTTTAAACCCATCCTCTCCTTACAGCGCATCGAAAGCTGCTGCTGAAATGCTATGTCTTGCCTGTATAAAAACATTTAACCAACCAATTGTAATCACTAGGTCATCCAATAATTTCGGACCATATCAATTCCCTGAAAAAATAATACCTCTCTTCGTGACTAATTTGCTTGATGGAAAAAAAGTTCCGCTATATGGTGATGGAAGAAATATCAGAGATTGGATTTATGTTTTGGATAATTGCGAAGCCATAGATTTTGTAATACATAAAGGAGAGCCAGGAGAAATATATAATGTTGGAGGAGGAAACGAAATCCCAAACAGAGAATTAACTAAGAAAATTCTTAAGGAGGTTGGCAAAGGCGAATCATTTATAGAATTAGTTGAAGATAGGCTTGGACATGATTTGAGATATTCTTTAGATAGTTCGAAAATAAATTCGCTGGGTTGGAGACCAAGATTTGAATTCGATAAAGCCCTCAAAGACACAATTGAATGGTACAAAAATAATAAAAACTGGTGGGAACCATTAAAATATGGCTCTGGGAGGAGAACACTTTAATATGAAGATTAAATACTTAATATTAGGAGAGGGGTATTTTGGTAAAAAGTTCAAAGATTTTTTGGAAGATAGTGTACTCTCTGAGAAAAAAATAAACAACCTAGATGATGCTTTAGGAGAAATAAAAAAATTTGATCCTGAATTTATAATAAATTGTATAGGAAAAACTGGAAGACCAAATGTCGATTGGTGTGAAAAAAACAAATCAGCGACATTTAACTCTAATGTTGCTGTTCCAGTTTATTTAGCCATTGCTTCAAAAGAGCTTGGGAAGAGATTGGTTCACCTTTCTAGCGGCTGTGAATATGAGGGAGATAAGGGAGGAGAAGGCTTTAATGAAGAGGATAAGCCTAATTTCGATGGAAGCATATACAGCATATCTAAAACTTTATCAGAAGAAATGTTAAAAAATTTTGACAATGTTTTACAGGTTAGACTGAGAATGCCTTTTGATGACGTCCCCCACGACAGGAATTTAATAACTAAACTTTTAAGGTACAATAAAGTTCTTGTAGCCCCCAATTCTCTAACTTATGTTCCGCACTTTCTTAAGATAACAAAAAAGCTAATGGACGAAAAAGCCACTGGAATATTCAATGTTGTAAATAAGGGGACAATTACCCATGATGAAATCCTGAAGACTTATGAAAAGTTTTCCGGGAAAAAATTGAACTATACTACCATTTCACCTGAGGAGCTTGATAAAATGACTGCTGCTAGAAGATCCAACTGTGTTTTATCCACTAAAAAATTAGAAAGTTTTGTAGAAATTCCTAGCGTTATAGAGGCTGTTGAGTCTTGTCTTAAAAATTACATAAAAAACGAAATTAAGGAGGCAAAATGAAAGGAGTCATTTTGGCTGGTGGGACTGGATCAAGACTATTTCCTTTAACCAAAGTGACTAATAAGCATCTCCTTCCAATATATGACAAACCTATGATATATTACCCCATTGAGATTCTGAAGAAAGCAGGTATTAAGGACATACTTGTTGTTACTGGAACTCACCATGCCGGAGCTATTTTTTCTCTTTTGGGAAGCGGAAAAGACTTCGGAGTTAATTTTACTTTTAGAGTTCAAGATGAGGCTGGAGGGATACCGCAAGCGATAGGACTTGCAAAAGAATTTGTTGGCAATGACAAATTCATTTCTGTTAATGGAGATAATATTTTATTTGAGGATATAAGCCACTTTGTTAAAGAATTTGAGTCTGGAGATGAAGAAGCAAGAATTCTTCTTTACGAGACTAGTCGTGAAGAGGCAAAAAAAGCAGGTGTTGCTGTTTTGGAAGACGATAAAGTTAAAGAAATAATTGAGAAACCTGAAAACCCTCCTACTAACTTGGTATCTATCGGAGTGCTGATGTTCAATCCGAGCGTTTTTGATATTATTTCTGGTCTTAAGCCAAGCGCCAGAGGTGAATTAGAAATTGCTGATGTTCAGAATGAATACATTAAAAGAGGAAAACTGAAAGCTAGTAAGATAAATGGCCCATGGCTCGATGCCGGCACTATTAAAGAGCTTAGCAGAGTCAACAGAGAAATAGCTAGCATCGTAGAAAAAGAGGCTTCTAGTTTGGAGAAATAAGCTCAAGTACGTTTCTGCCTATTAATGGAGGAGTTAATACTTCTTCAGGCAACTCCATATTTCTGATATCGTCAGTTGCTTCTCTAGCCCACGCCGCATATTCAGTCATTGCTATTCTAAATCCAGATGCCCAAGCAGACTTTGCTTCTTGATCTAAAGAGCCAAACATCTCTTCCAGTGTTTGAGCAGTTGAAGCACCTATATTTGTCGGTTCAATAGTTTCTGACAAAAATCTAGTCCATTCTCCAATTATATTTGGATCGTAACCTCCGTTAGCTCTTGAGACCGAATCAATTACTCTTCGAAGTCTTTCTGTCTGTGGATCTCTTAAAGCTTGCATTTCTGGCGTGTCATATCTTCCATACACAGAATCGTTGTTTTGGCTACTAGCAAACATCTGTAAATGTTCCAACATTGTGCTCTTTCTTCCAGAACCCTTAATTTCCTCAGGAGTTCTCAATAGTGGAACCATTGAGTCTGCAAATGTTGTCGTATAAAACCCAGAGTCTTTTGCAAATTCTTCTCTTGGTTTTCCGAGTGTTAAAAAATGTCTTGCGACAAAGGCCGGACCATTGCAATCTAACCTATCAACCCATCTTGGAATCCAGAGTCCGTAAACAGGATTCCCATGAGAATCGATATCTTCATAAGGTTTTAGGTGTACTTCAGCGAAATTTTCTGAACCGGTTGTAAAGGGGACTACTCTTGGTTTTAGATAATGTGTGTGTGCTGCTATTGAAAGAGCGATTAAATATCTTTCCGATTCATTTAAATCTTTTATATCTCTTGTCGCGTTGTTGAAGAGAATCGCTCCTGCTTCTGCATGACCTATAGCTTTTTTGCTATCTTCATATCTATCTTGTATGGCGCATCCAGAATCATGTAAAACTCCTCCTACAAACCCCACAAATAAATGCCTAGGATCTAAGTCTAATCTCCCAACGAGTCTAAGGGCATTTATGTAGTCTCTTGTTAAATGACCTATACCGTGGCCTGCATCCATAGCATCTGCTCTTATTCCTGCTCCTTCATATCTTTGTAAAACATCGTGAACTACGTTGATGCCCCTCGAAAGGGCTTCTTGGTGATCGTCAACTTTCACGTCCTCAAAAGCCGAAGGGGGAACTTTTCTGATAGATGAAATGTACGCGACTCCCTCTGGTCGACTAGCCATGAATCTAACTTCATTTATATCCATTTTTATTTATGACTGGTTTGGTTTTTAAAGCTTATCAACCATGAAAAATTATATTTACCGACGGAAAACTTTTTAAATATTAGAAACTCCTGAAAGACAATGAAAGTAAGAGATATTGTTGATGTTATGAATGAAAATCCAGATTTTAGTCCTGGATGGAAACCTGTGGAACAAACTCTTCCTGATGGACGGAAAATAGTAACTGCTTTAGATAATCCTAGTTTTGGAAGCCATAGAATAGTAGTTGTTTGTAGAGATGATGGCTCTCCTTTGTATGATGTACCTCAGAAAGAAGAAGGGCCTCTTAATAATGAAACTGGCAGAAGACCTCTTAGCTCTGGAGCAGTGATTGTTCCTTACTTTTCTTCAAGCAGTCAACTATACCATGTTGGGTTAATAAGGACAATAAGACCTTTAGTGACTGATCCCTCTACGTTAACTCAAGGGAACTATCAATCCCTAGAGGTTCCAAGGGGTTTTGGGAAGCTAAAAGAGGATTCTGATGCCACTGCTGTAAGAGAACTTGGAGAAGAGACTAGAAGGATTGCTAAAGATTTGCACAGAATAGGCCGAGTTAACCCAAATACTGCTTTTGACGTTACTCCAGGAATTCCAGTTTTCGCTGCAGAAGTTGATCCAACTATAGTTGATTACTTAAGACCAGACTCTAAAGAGCCAATCTTAAAATGTGAATTTTACCCATATTCAGAAGTTAGGAAGATGGTTAGCGGTGGAGATATATATTGCGGACTAAGCCTTGCAGCTTTAATGCTTTTTGATACCCATCTTCAGAAGTCTCAAGAGAAAAGTTAGTCATTTGGGTTCTTTCTTTTATACCAAGAAATTGTTTTGTCTAGGGCCTCTTCGAAATTTGTCTTTTGTCTCCAACCGAGTTTTTCTATTTTTGAAATGTCCAATACAGCTCTTTCACGATCTAAATCTCTAGCTTCCGCAAACTCAATGTAGGTTTCATTTTTCCCAAGCTTATTCAATATCATTCTGGCCAGATCCAAAGCAGATAATTCATCTTTCGAGCCAATGTTATAAATTTCTCCTGGCTCTCCCTTCTCCAAAAGCAAAACCAAGGCATTACACAAATCCTTGACATACAAATAGCTTCTCAAACTTTTCCCCTCTCCATATATTGGAATTTTCTTATTTTGCAGAAGATTATTTATGAACTTAGAAATAATTTTATCTGGTTTTTGGTTCTCGCCAAAAATGTTGCATGCTCTGACGATAACTATTGGAAGGTCATGAAATTTGTAATAATATTCTGCGAAAATTTCTGAAGCTGCTTTTGATGCTCCGTATAAATTCTTGGGATTAATTGGGTCTGTTTCCTTGAAAAGTCCATCTGATTTATCTCCATAAACTTCTGAACTGCTAAGATAAATTATCTTCTTTATGTTATTTGCCAATGAAGCCTCTAGAAGTATTTGAGTTCCAAGGACATTAGACTTTATAAAATCGAATTTTGAACGTTCGTTAACATCTACATGAGATTCTGCAGCTAGATGGAAAACATAATCAACTCCATGAAGCGCCTTTCTTAAATCTTTTATGTGCAAAATGTCCCCTTCAACAAAATTATAATCTCCTTTTGGTGGAGCTTTTCTACCGAAAGAAATGATTTCGTAATTAGGATAATTCTCCGAAAAGAAGCTTAGTAAATTGCTACCTATAAAACCAGATCCACCTGTTATCATTATTTTCATTGACATCAGATGAATATTGGCTTAATAAGTGTTTTTGTCCTCGAGATAAATAAACATTTATATAGTTGACATTGAAAGTATCAACATGAAACCAAAAATTTCAATCATTATTTGCACCTACAATGGGGAAAATCTTATCAGGAGATGTCTTGATTCAATATTAAATCAGGATTACAGGGATTTCGAAATTCTGTGTTTAGATGGAATGAGCTCTGACAACACTCAAAAAATAATAAAAGAATATAGTCAAAAAGATAAAAGAGTGAAACTTATAATAAATAAAAATAGGCTTCCAGAAGGAAAGGGTTATGGAAAATGGTTGGGATATAAGAATGCAAGGGGAGAGATAGTTGGATTCATAGACCAGGACAATTGTATCCAGACTAATAAAATTTTGGCAAGTGTGGAAAAAATATTTAGCAGACATTCTGATTTGATTGGAATTCTTGGAGGCCTCAAACATGAAAAGAGTGATGAAAAAATTATTAGGTATGTTGCATTGTTCGGAACAGACTCTTTTTTTGCCTATCGCTCTTTAGATTTTTTGAGACACATTAAAAAGCCGATGGAAGAAAAGGTTGGAGAAAAAACTTACGAAATATTTCCTATGAGTCTAGATAATATGTCTTTAACAGGAGGAAATTGCTTCTTCTATAAGAAAAAAGATATTGAAAGCATCGGAGGTTTTGATCAAGACGTTCTGGTTGTGAAAAAACTACTAAAATTTGGTAAGAGAAATATAGCTGTTGTCAAAGATGCAACAAAACATTATGCAGAGGAAAGCCTTTTTAGGCTAGCTAAAAAAAAGTTTTTCTGGGGAAAAAGTTTTTCTGAAAGAAAGCAAGAAGAAAAATTCGATTATTTACCGAAGACCACAAAAGAAAATATATCTTTTGTAAAAAACATCCTCTTTAATCTCTTATTGCTTCCTAATCTCTTCTACTCTGTAAAGATATACAACAAATCAGGAGACCTTATTTCTTTTGCCTTTCCACTTATGGCCTTTTTAAATACCATAGCTTATGGAGTTAATTTTGCAAAAATGAAATTTAAGTTCTAGTTATCTCATAAATAAAAACGTCTTGCTTTATACCTATCAAGTTAAAAGTTATCCCATTATCGAAGGTTTTTGTTTGTTTTACATCCTGGGCCTGAGCTGAGAAATCTATTCTTGTATCCAGAAAATAAATTTCCCATCCATAAACAACTCCATTATTGGAATAAGTTTTTACCATCCAATCTGGATGCCCAGGCTCCGAAAAGGAGATTAAAAGGTATTTTGCTCGAGGATTATTAGCTAAACCTTTCATAAAATCATCAATCGAGTATTGCTTCCCAGTCTTCCCTGTTATTTGCTCAGGCTGAAGAACATTTCTTTCAGAATAATAAATTGTTTGAGGAACAGGCTGGCTAATTATTACATCATTTTCATCTGAAATTTCTTTTATAAACAGCCCCGCTTGCCTTATTCCTTCAAAACTCACCGCTTTATTTTTAATAAGATAATCCGCTCTTTTTAGCTGGTAAAATCCTCCAATAATAATTAGGCCGATCAGAAAAATCAAAGCTAGATATTTGTTGTATTTTTTTACACTATCTGAAATGAATGTGGCTCCTCGAGCTATACAAATAAAAGTTCCAAATGCAAGCGGGAGATACCATCTTGGCTCTCCAAAAATGTGTGGAATTCTCATTATCAAAATGAAATACGCAAGGGTTATTGCTATTGATAATATTACAAAAATATCTGCTTTTATGTTAGGGTCTTTGGTTGTTTTTATGTGCCCTATAAAAATTCCTGTCCTAAGAATTAGAAAAATTAATCCTCCCCAGAATAAATAAAATAACACATCCAAAAATGTTCCGGTTAAAAGAAAGTAGGATTTAAACACATCAAATGGAAGGAAATTTATTTCATTTTCTAGGCCAAGATAAGTTGTTGCAACTTCTTCTATTGGAGAGGTGAAAACAAGATTCTCAACAATTAGAAATAATGCCAAAAAAAATCCAACAGCTATCCAATTGTATTTATCTTTTAATAAATACTTCCATTTTTTTGTTGAAAGAACATAAAATAAAAAGAAAAAGCCGAATAAAAAGTACCCTCTTCTAAGACTATAAGTTAAAAGTACCAAAAAAGCAGTTAAGGGAATTGCCCATTTTGGATTTATCCTGCCAAAGATTTTATCTTTTTTTTCATAACCCTGCCAAAAGACATATATTGATAAAAATCCCAGAAGCAATCCAGGGATTTCTAAATGGAACCTCATCGAATTGAACAAAATAACCCAAAAGACCGACATTAGAAACGAAGATACCAAGGCTATTCTTTTATCAGGATACATTTTTGATGAAATCGTATAAGTCAAAAAAATCAGCAAAATGGAGGGAATAATTTCAAGCGCGAGTTTAGCAACTGATTCTGATAGTCCAAGCATAAAGAAAACAGACACTAGTGCAGGAAACAGAGAGTTGTGTTGTTGTGTTACAACCCAGTCTGAATTCAGTCCTGCAAGGTTTTTTGCATATGCTAAATAATCTGCTTCATCCCACCAAAGAGGCTGGCTGTGAGTCAGAGAAAAATAATAGAACCGAAGAAAGATTCCAAATACAAATATAGCCAAAAAAATTTTGTTGTAAGGATTTTTGAACCAGTCTATCAACAAACTTTTCCCGTTTTTTATAGCGCCTTTTCCTGACATTATAAAACGAAATGAAAAGCGTATTTAATCCTTTTCATTTAAATCGGAAATTGCACTGAAAACCTGTTCAGGGGAAATGCTGTTAACCAGCTCTTCGCTGAATTCATCCTGCCTTTCAGGAAAAAAGTCATAAATCATTGGAGAAACTACTTTTTTCAGCAAACCGTATCCTTCGACTTCATCCGGAGAAGTGCAAAAAAACAAAGCAACTGTTGGTTTATTTAAAGCAATGGCTAAGTGCAAAGCGAAACTGTCTGAACAGACCACAATGTCGCAAGAATTTAGGAGAGATGCGAATTCTAGATTTGAATTTTCCGGGCTGTTGTGGTAAATGCTTATCTTCTCCATCTTTAACTCATTAATCAGCGAGTCGTGGGACTTGACCTCATCTGGACCTCCGAATAGAATAATCTCATAGTTAGCTGATTTTGCTTTTCTAATGAATTCTTTTATTTTATCTCTTGACCATGCCTTAGATGGCCAGCGGGGAGAAGATCCCATATGAAGCCCTATTATTTTTTTTCCTAGAAGATTATTTTTTTTCACAAATTCATTTCCATATCTCAAATCATTTTCATCTAGATAAATTTTAGCCTGCTGTTTCTTGAAAGGCAGATCGGCAAGTTCAAACATCATTTCTTGATATGTTTTTTTGTTCGTTTTTTTGAGCACATCATCATAAAGTGTGTTAAGATAATATTCTGCTCCTAGGTTAAATGAAGCGATATGTTGTCCTTCAGAATTAAATCCATACTTTTTTTCCGCCCGAATACTTTGCGCTAAATAAGTCGCCTCTTTTTCGATGTCGAAATTATAGAGGATATCAAACTTTTTGTTTATTTCGCAAGGAATAGTCAGAATTTCATTAATAAAGGGGTTTTTTACCAACAGATCAGATATATTTTTTTTTGTTATCCAAGTAATTCTAGCCCTTGGGTATCTTTCTTTAATTGCTGGAAGTACTGAAAGAGTTCTTACTACATCTCCTTTCGCTCCAAGTTTGATTATTAGAACTTCCATGGATTTCAATAATAGAAGGGTTTTTTAAAGATAACTAAGAGGCATCACCTTGGATTTATGTAGCTGGTAAAACTTTCATTTCTGCCCAGAATTTTCCTATCGTTGCGTTTCCGTATGGTGGAAGAATAAACTCTATTTTATTAGTCCCGTCAATTAAATTTTGAATGCAAGAGTTTTCAAGCCTGTAAAGAATAAACCTATTTTTTTCTCCCGGAAAGTCTGTGCAATTAACATCATTCACTGCCAGAGTACAGCCTAATACTCCACATTTGAATAAAATATCGGCCTTTACAATCTTAGCACTCTTATAAATCAATTCTGATGGCAATTGTACAACATATGTCAAATCATTCCCTTCAGGGTTCCAGCTCGGGCTAGAAAAATATTCTTCTTTTTCTTGATTTAACTTTGCCCAGCCAGATATGTCGTCTTCTTCATCTGGGCTTTGACTGACTCCATTAGGGAAATAGAAGATGGTTATCATAAAAATAAAAAATACAAAAACCAAGGGGATCATTAGAAATTTGATGCTTTTCTTGGCCATTTTTATTTGGGGAAGCCTTTGTTTATATAATTTGCGTAAGATTTAAAACTTCTTATTTGCCATTGAATTTATGAATTTTAAAGTTTACATAGCTGGAAAAATTGGCTCGGAACATGAGCTTGAAATGCTGGAAAAAATAGATGAATTATGCAAGAAAATCGGGCTTGATACCTTCCTTCCGCATAGAGATGTAGGGATTGCCAAAGGGATAAAAGATGCCGAAAAAATCTTCCGGGGAGACATAAATGAGGGATTTAAAGATATAAACTTAGTGATTGCTTTGCTTGATGGGTTCCATATTGGAGCAGGCACTGCTTGGGAGCTTGGATATGCATACGCGAAGGGAATTCCTTCGATTGGACTTAAAACAGACGAACCTGTTGAAGATGGATTTGAGTATTTGAGCTCTATTCTCGTAGCATCAATGCCAATAGTAAGCTCTTTTGAAGAGTTAGAAAAAGAGATAAAAAAATATTTAATCTAATGGTTTAGTAGATTTAATCTCTGTCTCACGCCATCCATCTTTATAATTTTCTTTTCTTCTTAACTCATGAAATGCTTTGAAGTAAAGGTACAGCCTTGCAATGTAGATCTGTTTTGTCCAAAATAGTTCTTTGGGATTTTTTGGGAACCAAAATAAGAAGGACCATCCTTCCCTAATTTCGTTAAAGAAGCTTTTTGTGCGAGGCATTTCAGGAGCGATTTTCTTGAGATTCTCATGGGCCTTAACGTTCCTAATTTTTTGATTTAACCAATCCTTTAAATTGGAGGGATTTTTTACATAAACCTCTGCATTTTCAGCGTAGCTGATTCTATAGCCTTTTTTCCAAAATAAGTAGGGAATTATGCTGTCTTCCGAGGTTTCCAATGGAAAATCAAAAATAACGTTTTTCCTGATAGCAAAAAGATATCCAGAGCATTCAAAAAACTTATTTTGAGCAGATAATTTTTTCCTTACTCTATCGATTCCGGCGAATAAAAAATGACTCCAGTAACCATACTTACTATCTCTTGAATCCAAACTAACTGGTTTGCCTGTTACACAACCTATTTTCTTGTCTTTAAATTTATTTAGAATTTCTCTAACTGCGTTATTTGACACGTAGACATCACCATCAGTAAAAATGAAAATATCGTTCTCAGTACCGGGCATCTCTTGGAGAAGAAAATTTAATGCATACGCTTTTCCTTCTCCAGGATCTAAGAAAAAATTAAATCTTTTATCTTTAATTTTTTTCTCCAGAAATTTTTTAACTTCTGGAAAAGGATCAACAACTGTCACTCTCATATCATCCCCAAGGTACTGATTTAAAAAAGTATTTACTGCACGTAAAGTAGAATTTGGTTCTTTATAGGAGGTTATTATAACATCTATCATTTTATCTTAAATCTATCGGATAGTCTGCAGGCCTTATAAGAATTATTTTTTCACCGGTTTTTCTTTTTGCAACAAATCTAACCTTCTTGGTGCCTTGTTTACTTATATCAGATACTTCTGTTTCCTCTATAAAAAGTTCTTCTCCGCCAATGATTATTGTGCTTCCTTTTTTTATCTCTATCGCTTTTTTTTTCATATTAGAACTCATAAAAACAGACTTATAAACCTTATTAAGTTTAAATTTTCATGAAAAATGCAATAGTGTCCTGCTCCGGAGGAATAGACAGCGTCGTCACGGCCAACTATGTAAAAAAGAAACTGAACTACAAAAATCTAACTATCCTTTTTTTTAATTATGGACAAAGAAATTTAACCAAAGAAAGATATTGTTCAAAAAAATGTTCTAGGGCGTTGAAAGCTAAATTTGTTGAAATTAATCTCCCAGAATTAAAAAATTTATCTGGTTCTTTGATTAACAATAACAAAAAATTCAAAGAAATAGGAAGAAATGAGTTGAAAGACGTTTCCAGTGAAATAAAAAAATGGTACGTTCCAAACAGAAATGCTATCTTTTTGAGTTATGCACTGGGGTTGGCTGAATCTTTATTCATTACTAGTAAGAAAGCCCACGATATTTTTGTTGGATTTAAATATGAAGGTAAAGATGGATACCCTGATACGAGTAAAAAATTTATTCGTGCCTTCAATAATTTAAGTAATATTTCAACTAAAGGGCATTATAAAATTTTTGCTCCATTAATTAACTTAGATAAAGAGAGTATAATCCTCTTAGGGAAAAAATTAGGAGTTGATTTTAAAAATACTTTCAGCTGTTACACTGGAAAAAGCAGACACTGTAAAAAATGTCTCGCCTGCGCTTTAAGAAAAGAAGGATTTTATTGGGCAAATTTGCAAGATCCAGCCCCATAGATTAAAAAAATTTAAGATTTAATTATATTTTTGTAAAGCTCTTCAGTTTTTCTGGCTATGGAATCCCATTTATACTTTTGAGATTTTTTGATATTGTTCTTCCTTATTTTTACCCTTAACTTTTTATTTTCCAAAAATTTTATTATTTTGTCTGCAAATTTCTCATTATCACCATAGGGGACTAGAAACCCATTTTCTGGTTCTTTCATTTCATAAGGAATGCCGTTAACAGGAGTTGCAATTATTGGTAACCCGGACGCCATCGCCTCAAAAAGTGTGAGGGGAAGTCCTTCTCTATAAGAAGGCATGACAAAAACGTCCGCAGATTGATACATTTTAGCTATTTCTTGTCTGTCTCTTGTCGGTTCAAGATAAACAATTTTTTTTTCTCCAGAAATCATTTTTTTAACATCTTTTAAGATTCCCTCATCTGGACCGCGAATCACAAAAGTGGCTATATCAGGATACTTTTTCAAAACTGACTTTGAAATTTCAACGAATTTGTCAGCCCCCTTAGTAAAGCTAATTCTTCCAAAGAACAGCACGATTGGCTTTTTTATTTTATGCTTCTTTTTAAAGTCATTATCTTTTATCCTTTTAAAAAAGAGATTATCCACTCCGTTTGGGAGATTAACTATTTTTTTGTCTTCTCCGCCGTATTTTTTGATGAATTTTTTTTCCCAAGGAGTTATTGCTATTATCTTGTCTGTTATTTTTAAAGCGATTCTTGAAAAAGTATTGTAGCTAACTAAAACCCCAATATTTCCAAGAGACGACCTTGGAGCATCACTCCAGGGACAATGGGTAGTGTGAACATGTTTAGCTCCTGACAGCTTGGCTGCCAAAGCGGAGAGAATAAAATGGATATGCCCAAAAACGTGACTGTGGATCACATCAAATTTTCCTTTTAGTAGCCCAGGAAAGACTCCCGGAAAAACTGTTGCGAAATTGGCTATTCTAGCTATGTGAAAACATCTATGGACATGAACTCCATCGGAAAACTCATATCTCTTCTCTATTCTTTTATATTTGTCCCAATCTGGAGCAAAAACATGTACTTCATGTCCTTTCTTAGCCTGTCTTCTAGCGAGTTCCTCTACAACCTGTCCAACACCGCTTACTGCCGGAGCATATTCCGAACAAACATGCGCTATTTTCATTTAATTTCCTGATAAGGATTGTTTATAAGTTTTGGCAGGAGCCCTCAAGAAGATAATAAAAGAGTAAACTATTAATGCAGAAATTATTCCAATTGTGTTAAGGATTAAATCTCCGAAAGACATATTTCTTCCAGGAACAAAATACTGATGAATTTCATCAAAAACTGCATAAAGAAATGCTGTGAAAAAAACCGGAAGAAACATAGTTTTTCTGTTTCCTCTTATTAGAGAAACACTCAGAAAAAAACTTAAAGCAAAAAAAGCAGTCAGATGGTAAAGAATTGCCTTAAAACTGCTTCCATCTGAAAAACCTCCCGAGTCAAACTGTATAGATGATACGGAAAAGATCGCAATCATGATGGCAAAAGTTATTGAAAAACTAAATTTATAATTTCTTTCTAGCCAAAAAATCATTTTTTTCTGTAAATAGAAGGAAGTTTTAAATTTAATTCAGGACTTTTCTTCTTCAAAGAGGTATTAATCTTTTTCATTTTTTCTCTAAGTTTATTTAGATCGTTATTTTCCAAAATGTATTCATTAAGAATTGATTTTTTGACGAGTTCAAAATTATGCTCCATTGATTCCATCCAGATTTTCCCATATTCTCTTGAGATATGGCTTCCTGGGAGTAAGGTTCCTCTTCTGGAAGGGTGCTTGATGTTATATGCTTTTTCCCTCAAAGTTTTATTTCCCTCAAACAAAACAAGAAAGTCTGATTTTGGAATAAGTTTGAGCACGTTGTTTATCTCTTCTTTAGAAGCTTTTTTTTGGAGAATCATAAATAAACTCTGAAAAAAATACTCATCTGTATAGATATTTTGCTGAAAATTTTTGATATATTCTTCTTTTGCAAGAACGGAGGCCATGTAGGAATTTCTCAGCAGGAACGAGGATATTTTTGTACTAAGCGACATATTGATGTTTAAATGATTTGAGTTTAATTTTGTGAAGAAAAGGAGATTTCTGATAGGATGGAAAAAAAAGCTTTTCAAAAGAAGCATAATTTTAGTTAAAAAAGTTATTTTTTCAAATTTTAAAACAGGATACCCCTCTTTAACAAGTTCTTTCTTTAAAACCGATTTTCCTGAATTAGAGAGCCCGAAAAATTCAATTATCATTTTAAAGCTGTTTTCATTTTTTCAAGAGACTTTATTTTTCTAATGCATATTTTTTTCTCTTTCTTAGTCAATTGGTTGTTTTTTAATGCATCTTTGTAAGTGCGAATCGTGTTCTCTACCTGCTCAAGAGTGTAATCTACCATATTTGGTAAAGAAAAGGGAGTTTTTTAAAGATATCTCCCTTGATAAATTTATAAGGGCTCCAATCATTTTAAAACACATGGAAAAAAACATAATCCCAGGTCTTTTAAGAGAAATGGAAAAAGAGAAAATAAATTTTGTCCTGGCAAGACCAGTAAAAAATTTAACCAAGGAATTAACTTTGCCAAAGCTTACAAATGAGTTAGGTTATTTTAAGAAAGTTGAATGCCCCAAACCCTTTTTTAATAGTCTTGAAATAAATGTTGATGATAAGAATCTTGAAAAAGTACTTAGATTAATAAAGGAAAAAGGCTTTTTGAAAGTCTTTTCCCTAGAAAACAGCTCAATCCATTATCTCTACAACAGGAAAGAAGGACTTCTTGAGATAAATATTAACTTGTCCAAGAAAATCACGAGAAAGAAAAAATTAAGAAAAATAGGAAAGAAAGGTTTCTTCATATGTTTTGTGGCTCCAGAGGGAGGAGGGAAGACTAGCTCCCTGAGCGGAGCCTATATGATTTTTGAAAACTTTCCAGTCAAAAAAGAATACCTCACATTTAGCTCATTCAAAGAATCCAGGCTTCATAGAATAGCAGATATAAAGAAAAAACTGCTGAGGATCTTATATAGCAGGATAAAGGGTAAACTTATTTTCACAGACAGGTATCTTTATCTTACGTTTAGGAATAGACCATTTCTTAGGAAGCTTTTGTGGAAGATTATCCCCGAACCAGATATTGTTTTTATCATGAAGGCTCCTTACAAAGTCCTAAAAAAAAGAAGAGGCCCTCTCTGCAAGCCTGAAAGAGAGGTAAGAGAGATTTACTCATTATTTGAGAGGGCACAAAATAAGATAAAAATAAATTCACAAAAAAAGCTTGAGAAAAATCTAGAGATAATTATCAATTCAATACTACGGCTTTACTCTAATGAACATGACAAGGCAAAATAGTTTGAAAAAAATTTTCCACGATTTTAAGAAGATTGATTACTGTATAAGAAGCAGATACAGACATCTCCCCAATACTCTTGATAATGGGGATGTCGATATTCTTGTTAATAGTAAAGATATCGGCACCACCAAGAAAATCTTAAAAGAAAATGGATTCTTTTTCTACCCTCACACGGAGCCGAATAAATTCTATTTTAAGTACGATAAAGAACTTGGATTAATTCTTTTAGACATTCTTCCAACCAGTAACGAGATTAAAAAAAAGAACTATAATGGAATATATGTACCGAAAGATGAAATCAAGATTCCAAATAAAAAAAGTTTGTTACAAAAAATTTATACAGGAATAAGAAGGAGGCTTTTTTTTATGCTTTCGGGTCCGCTGATCGTATTCGAGGGACCCGATGGAAGTGGGAAAACAACAAATGCTGAAGCTCTTTATGTGGCTTTGGAGAAATTTCCAATGAAAAAACAATTCATCCACTTTGCAACCAAATTCAAGAACAAAAAACCTTCAACTCTCAAGAGATTTTTTAGCAGGATGATCGCATTACTCAGAGTGTATTTCAATATTTTTCTTGGAAGAATGACTATCACAGACAGGTATCTTTATCTTACGTTTAGGAATAGACCATTTCTTAGGAAGCTTTTGTGGAAGATTATCCCCGAACCTAATATGCTTTTTATAGCAAAAGCTCCTGTAGAAGTTATAAGAAAGAGAAAGAAAGGACAGAAAGATTTGCTTTCCAAGGAGATTATAAAAGAGCTTTATTCTATATATTCAAATGGAAAGGCTAAGAACAAGATATTTTTAGATACTACAAAGTCAATACGAAATAACACTGAATTAATTGTTAATAAGACCTTGGAATCATTTCTTAATTATTTTCTATAAGCCCAAAACTTAATAATGACAAGTATCATTGATACTATGAAAAAAACCCATAGGAAGATGACTGTTTGGAACAACAATGCTAGAGCTATGACATGCTTTTGTATGTCTCCTGTGAAACCAACTACCCCCCTTACACCAAACCTAGATTTTAACTTACCTATAAACCCGCTTTTTTGTATCTGCTTGCTCTTATTCTCTTTATCCTCAAAATACCAACCAGCATTAGCTGTGGAGAGATTAAGAAGACAGAATGAAAGCATCGTCAAAAGTCCCAAAAGCAAGTCTCCCATAAAATAACCTGCTGAGAAGATTACAAGAGGAAATATTATGACTCCAGCCATTGAGTCCATATATTTTCCGAATTGATTCTGCTTGTCTGTTCTTTTCACCAATGTGGCTCTAAACCTTGCGAGTTCTCCATCGGCGCTGTCCATTATCAATGATAATTCCACAAAAACTGCAGCCCATATCCAGTACCCGTTATAGATTAGGGCAATAGTCAGAATATCAATAATAGGAGTCAGAAGAGCCACACATTCAGCGCATAAGGTGAAATGGGCAAAGAACCATGAAAAAAACTTCGATATCGGGCGATTTGTATAGGGTGCTAGAAAATCTCCATCATCCCTTGACTTTGAGAAGTTGAAATCCCTAAGAGGGGGAACATTGTATTTCATTAATAAAAAAATTCTTTGGATTATTAAAATCTATCTAAAAAAGAACAGGTCGCATCTTGCAGGGCTTTCATTTTCATAAACTACATTTTCCTGGAGAAATCCTGTGAATCCCGCCCTTTCCGAGATTTTCAAAATTTCAACGAAAGTGGCCTGTCCCTTGAAATTATCCTGAAAATTAATCTCTACCTGTAAAATATCAATTTCTTTTAACTTTTTACCAAAACCCTCCAGAACCTTGTCTTCTGCTCCTTCAACATCTATTTTTAAATAACAAGGTCTGTCTACATGGATACCTAAAGAATCAAATCTCTTCTGTGGGATTTTTATCTTTTCTATATCCTCTTTTCTGTAAACATTTTTTCGACCATAATTTAAGAACGAGCTTTTTCTGTCTGCCATTTTATTGAAGAAGAAATCAGATTCCTGATTTTTGTTCCATAGTCCAACTGGGAAAAAAGAGAGATTCATTGAACCGAGAGTTTTAGCGTACTTGGGCAGAGGCTCAAAAGCATAAACTTTAGCGTTAGGAAAAACATAAAAACAAGCCCTGGAAAAATCGCCTCTGTTCGCTCCGACGTCAATAATCGTCTTGGCTTCGCTCTTAAGAAGTTTTTTTGCCGTCAAACAATGACTTGCATAAATCGGCTTAAGCCCCTTAAGTCTGGCCAATACAATTATTGGATTTTCTATAATCAGTTTTATTTTCCCAGACAGCGTCATCCATATTCAAGAGGCTATAGTTTTATTAACTTATCTACACAAAAGGGAGTTAATGGTTACAAGAGCAACTAAAAAAAGGCAAAAAGAATTGATAAGCATCATCATTCCAGCATATAATGTTGAAAAAAAAATCGGAAGATGTTTAAACTCTTTGTTAAATCAAACATACAAAAAAACTGAGATAATTGTTGTAGATGATGGATCTAAAGATAAAACTGCATCTATAGTAGAAGAATTTGTGGAGAAAAATAAAAAAGTTTTTTTGCTGCGGCAGGAAAGGAAAGGACCGGGAGCAGCAAAAAATTTTGCTGCTTCAAAAGCAAAAGGAAAAATCTTGGTTTTTGTTGATTCAGATGAATATCCAAGAAAAGATTACATAGAAAAACTGACTAGGCCAATAAGGGATGGAAAAGCAAAAACTTCTATAGGGGCCTGGTATGTCGCCAATCCTGAAAGCCCATGGGCAAGGTGCAGATTTACTAACTCACATGCATTAAGACAACATGCATTAAAATCCGGAGTTTTTAGAGCAATCGAAAAAAATTTTTTTGACAAGTTAGGAGGGTTTGACATAACAAAAGGCTATTCTGATGACAGAATACCTAATAACGAAAAGAGAGCCAGAGTAAAAGCAATATTTGACCATGACGTTGATTCTTCATTAAAAGAGATATACCAAAAAAGGAAATGGATCGGCTCTTCTGTGATGAAGAATCCGAAGAGCCTTAAATTCAAGCTAAAGGTTCTGGCTGGACTGGTTGGAGTAGCTTTGCTTATTTTATTCTTAATTTATTCAATTACTGCTTTTTGGATTCTAATAATCATCCTGCTAACTCCTTTAATTTACAAAACACTTGCCAAAGTTTTATTCTATAGGGATTTGAGACTATTGTTTTATTACCCAATATATTCTGTTATATGTTGGTGGGCCATGTTGCTCGGCTTTCTTAAGCCTGTTTACAGAAATAAGTAGAACCTTTAAAAAGGGCTTTTTGTTTAAAAAAATATGAAAACTTATCTTGTGACAGGAGGAGCAGGATTTATAGGGAGCCATCTCTGCGAAGCTCTTCTTGAAAAAGGGAATAAAGTTTATTCTATAGATGATTTAAGCACGGGAAGAATTGAAAATGTTAATATTTTGAAGGAAAAATATCCTGATAGTTTTATTCATCATACATCTTCAATAGAGGATGCTGGGGAGCTGATTGCAGATATTCTAGAAAAGTGCGATGTTATTTATCATTTGGCTGCTGCTGTTGGTGTAAAGAATGTGGTTGATAATCCAATCCGTACATTAAAAACAAATCTAAGAGGAACAGAAATTGTTCTTGATGAAGCGGCAAAAAAAGATAAAAGGACCATAATCGCGTCAACTTCAGAGGTTTATGGAAAGGCAGGAGAAAATGGTGCCTTAAAGGAAACAGACGATCTTCTTCTAGGGTCCTCGTATCACACAAGATGGGGTTATGCTGTATCAAAGCTTGCAGATGAGCATCTTGCTCTTGCTTACCACAAAGAAAAAAGCCTGCCCGTTACAGTTATAAGGTTCTTTAATACAATAGGGCCAAGGCAAATAGGAACTTATGGAATGGTTGTGCCAAGGTTTGTCGGGTGGGCATTAAGAAATGAGCCAATACAGGTTTATGGAGATGGAAAACAAACAAGATGCTTTTGTTTTGTTGGAGATACAATAAATGCTTTGACTGGCTTAGAGGATAGAAAAGAGGCAGTGGGAGAAATATTCAACATAGGAAATCCCAAAGAAATAAGCATGGATAGTCTGGCGAATATGATAAAGGAAAAACTAAAAAGCTCTTCTGAAATAGTTCATGTTCCTTACGATAAGGCATATAGCAAGGGGTTTGAGGACATGAAAAGAAGAGTGCCAGACATCAGCAAAATAAAAGAGTTGATTGGGTGGGAGCCAAAAACAAGTCTGGATGAAACAATAAATTTAATTTCCAGCTGGATGTCTTCTGATTAGTTCTTCTGCCGCTTTTATTACTTGACTAGATTTTATATTTTTCAGGCAATTAAAATTATCTTTGAGTGGAAGCTTCCTCATGCTTTTATAGGCCGGTCCCCTGTCAACTAAGATTATATTTCTGTCAGAATTTAGTGGCCAAGCTCCTGCAATTTCAGGTATTGAAGGTCCCATTAACTCAACAATTTTTGCATTTATTGGATCTTGGTAGGCAAGATGAATTATGCTTGTGTCTGTTGCTATAAGAAGAACGCTTTTTTTCAATAAACATCCAACTTCTTTTATTGATAACCTTCCGCAAGCACTTATTATTTGCTCTTTATATTTTGAATGCTTTCTTATTTCATCGAAAAGAATTTGTTCATCTCTTGTTCCCGTAATTATAATCTTGTAGCCCCTTTCTATAAAATAGTCTGCAACTTCCGCATACCTTTCTAGATTCCAGAGGTGAGGCGCCCGCTTTCCTTTTTTATAGAATTCAGCAACATATTTTCCCCCAGGATGTAATATTATGAATTCATCTAGCTTGTTTTTTTTGATGAAGGATTCTGCACCTTCACTCTCCTCTTTTGTAAACTCTAAAAAAGGCTTTTTCTCTCTAAATTTAAAACCAAGAGCTTCAAACATTCTGAATCTCATATCAACCATATGCTCTGAAATTCTGTTATGGATTTTCCTTGTATATCCTAAGATTTTCTGCCTTGTAAAAAAGCCTTTTAATGAAAGATTTGTAAATCCTATTCTATAAGGTATAAAATAAAAGTCATCAATCATAAATCTACCAGGGTTGAGAAAAAGTAGTGCGTCAAAGGATTCTTTTTTCAGAGAATCAGGATTAAAACCTTCTTTGAATTTTATTACCTTAATATCTCTCAATCTTCCAAAATTTTTTAACGTAGACTCGTCACTCAAAAGCCATAATTTTGATCCGGGATTATCTTTCTTGAAAGCATTTAATACTCCCAAAGTTATAAAGTCCCCTCCAACATTCCCCTTTTCTTGATTAATCAACAGAACAAGGATTTTTTTTATCTTCTCAGTCTTTATTTTTTTTCCAGATTCTGAGTCAAAAAAAGACCATAACAAATAATCAAAAAAAGATAATAGCCTTCTTAAAATGTTGTGGGTGAAAACAGCAAATCTCATCCCAATTTTCAGAGCCATTCATGGGCAAAAGGAGGAATATTTATAAAGCTTATCAAGATTTCTTTTTCATGTACATACTTGGAATAAATGCAGGACATACTGCGACAGCATGTTTGTTAAAGGACGGGGAAGTGATAGGGTGCATAAGCGAAGAGAGGTTTTCTAGAATAAAGAATCACTCGGGCTTTCCGAGACAAGCAGTTAAATATCTTTTAGAATTAGAAAAAATAGGCTCGTGTGATTTAGACATGATAGTCATGGACAATAATTTTAAAAAAGATCCTTTTTTCGAGAAAAAATTTTTGCAAGCATATACAAAAAAATCCAGAAAAGACAAAATCCTCTCCAAAGTAGGATATAAATTTCCTTATCTTTTTTCAAGATATCTTAAAATAAAGCGCCCATTTTTTATATCCAGAAAGAAAAAAAACGCAGACAAAATTAAAAAGAAAGTTTCTCATATCATGGGTGTTCCAGAGAGTAAAATAGAAATAGCTGACCATCATACCCTTCACGCTATGTCTTGCTGTTTTAATCTGCCTCCAAATAAGAAAAATCTTATTTTTACTCTAGATGGTGAGGGAGACGGTTTGTGCGCCTCAGTAAATCTTTTTGATGGAAAAAAATTTGAGACTATATCCAGAACAAATAAGTCTGCCTCATTGGGTTATCTTTATTCAATAGCAACGATTTTTTTAGGAATGAAACCGCTTCAGCACGAATTCAAGGTAATGGGATTGGCGCCTTATGCCAAATCTCACAACGTTGACAAAATCTATCCTTTATTTGAAAAACTAATATCGGTGAATAGCAACTTGGAATTTGTATCAAAATTTAATATGCCTTTTGCAGATCATTTTTTTAGAGAAGAAATGGAGTTTGTAAGGTTTGATGTAATTGCAGGAGCAGTCCAGAAGCTGGTTGAAGAAAAAACGGTTGAATGGGTCTTAAAATCCATTAGAAAAACAGGGATAAAAAATGTCTCTTTATCCGGAGGAGTTTTTATGAACGTCAAGGCAAATCAGAAAATTTCCAAGCTTAAAGAAGTGAAAGATTTTTTTGTGATGCCAAGTTGTGGGGACGAATCCAACGCAATCGGAGCTTGTTTCTACGGGTATTTAGCTCACTGTCAAAAAAATAATCTCAAATTTTCTGTAAAACCAATAAAACATCTTTACTTGGGCCCGAAATATGATGATATGTATATAGAGAGACTAATATCTGAGAACAATTTGTTTAAAAAATATGATATTTCTAGGCCAAAAGAAATTAATAAGGAAATTGCTAGGTTGTTAGCCAGCGGAGAAATAGTCGCTCGCTGTTCAGGAAGAAGCGAATGGGGAGCCAGAGCCCTAGGAAACAGATCTATTTTAGCTAATCCAAGAAACAGAGACACTGTGAGAATATTGAACGAAACTATAAAGGATAGGGATTTTTGGATGCCATTTACTCCAAGCATCCTAGATCGCTTTGAAAAAATCTACATAAAGAATCCAAAAAAAATCGACGCTTACTACATGATTGTAACTTTTGACTCTACAGAGAAAGCCAAAGAAGATCTTCCTGCTGCAATGCATCCTTATGATTTTACCTTGCGACCTCAAATTGTAAGAAAAGAGCATAACAAAGATTATTACCAAATTTTAACTTACTTTGAAAAATTTACAGGTTGTGGAGGTATTCTGAATACCTCTTTTAATCTTCACGGAGAGCCAAACGTTTTAACCCCAGAAGACGCCCTACATACTGTTGAAAATTCAGATATCAAATATTTGGCTATGGAAAATTATCTCTTCAAAAAAAAGTAATTATTCATCCAGCTTGGCATAAATTGTTCCAAATATTTTACCTCTCTTTATCCAAACATTGAAATTGTTGTCTTTTAAAAATCTAGCTATCTCCTCACCATTCCTTAGAGCATAATTATGATATTCCATAGATATCTTCTTTATTTTTTTCATTTCGTTTTTTGACAAAGAAAATAAAATATCATATTCAGCGCCCTCACAATCCATTTTGAGAAAGTCAACTCTTGGAAGAGTCTTTATTATTTTTTTGAAATTCATTTTGTCGACTATTCTAGTTTCATAATTGTCTGCTAATTTTATGAAAGAGTTCTGGCCTCTATTTCTCTCCTTTGAGACGTAGAGATTAACATTTCCTTCAGAATTGGAAACTGCCCTGTTGAACGCAAAAACGTTTTTTTTTCTATTGAGACTCAAATTTTTCTTCATCAATTGAAAATTCTCTTTCACTGGCTCAAAAGCGTAAATTTTGCCATTTTTCGCACAGTGAGCTGCAAAAATAGTGAAGATTCCTATATGGGCTCCAACATCAATAACGATATCATTTTCTTTTATCTCAAATCCGTAGGGAGTGTAAGTTTTATGAAGCCAAATTTCATTTATTATAAATCTATCAGTAGTGCCTCCTCTTACTTGATATCTTAAACCATTATAGAGCTTGTAAGTAATAACTTTTCCATTTTTAAAACCCAGAAAATCTAATATATAGATAGGATAATTTTTCACCGTTTTAATCAATTTGAACAAAGTCTTTATTTTTTTTGTCATGCTCTATCTGTTAAAATAAATGTTATAAATCTTTTGTCAGTACATTATATAGCGCTAATTAACCTTTCCTTTAAATTTAAGGACTTTCCTTTTAAAAGAATTCAATATTAACTTGTCATTTTCATCTAAACACTTTGTGATTAATATCCCTGCTAAATAAAGAGAAAAATAGAGTAACAAAAGAATTATTGTTGTCGCATACCCTCCTTGTAAAAATTCTTTTATAAGAAAAAGAGCTGCACCTGAGAGAACAGAAATTGCAGCTATTTTTAACATTTGGGTTTTCACTGGAAATATGCCTAATTCTTTTTTCGCTTGAAAAGCAAAAATTAATCCCAAGGCCATCAAGGATAACATTGTTGAAAAGGCAGCCCCATTTATCCCATATTTTGGAACAAGAGCGATGTTAAGTAGCAAATTAAAAAAAGTTATAACTCCTATATCCACCAAAATTAATTTTGTTTTTCCTTTCATTGATAAAAGTTCTTTTGAAATCTCAAAAAGCGAGGTAAACATAGCTCCAACAGCCAAAAATCTTAAAGCTTCCTTTGCAACCAAATATTCATTGCCGAAAAAAAGACTAATAAAGCTTCCAGGAAATAACATTATTAGTACAAAAAAAGGAAAACTCAGCATGAACACCCACTTTCCGACTTGTTTGCTTAATTGGCTCACAACAAAGTAGTTTTTCTTCGAGTACTCTTTGGTGACCAATGGAAAAAATAAATGTCTGAACAAATCTATAGAAATTGTCAAAGCCAATGCTATTGGAATCGCAGCATTATAAAATCCGACATCCTTTACCGTTTTAAACAGTCCTATGATAAATGTATCCGTCCAATGTAGAAGAGTTATGGCGAAGCCAAAAAAAATTAAGGGCCAAGAATAAGAAAACATTTCTCCGAGGCCAGACTCTTTGCTTTTTCTCTCATCTTGGCTAGTAAATACAAAGGGAACTTTGAGTTTTAAATAAAGCAAAGACGCTAAAAATGTAATAATTGCTCCACCGAGATAAGAAAGAGAAATCGCTATTTGGCTTAACCCATAAAGAGCTAGGAAAACCACTAAGATTAATTTAGTTCCACTATCTAAGATTTTTGAGATTAACGAATGGCTGTTAACCAGTTCAAAAGCCCGCATAACTGCCAGCATAGAACTGGATAAAACAACAAATGGAATAACCAGGCTAAAAATTTTTAAAAAAATCACCAGGTCGGAATTATTGAAGATGTTTCCAGCTATGAATTCGCTAAGGAAGAAAAGAAGAATAGATGCAACCAAGCTAAAAAACGCTAGTAAATAAAAAGACTTTCTAAAAATCATGGAGATTTTATCATATTGTTTTTTGCCTCTAAAAAATGAAACAAATCTCGTCAGGCCATTCGGCAAGCCCATTCCAGCAACAATTGTGAACCATCCTATAATCATGAGAGAGAGAGAAAGTAGCCCATAGGCTTCAGGGCCATAAAATCTGGCTGTAACTATTCTATACATATAGGTAAAAGCTTTTGAAAGAATAACTGCTATAAAAATTACAAATGAGCTCTTAGCCAATAGCTTGAGGGACAAATCAAATTCTTCCTTTTCAGTTTTCATTAGTCTACTGAAAAATTAAACTAAATAAACCTTGTCAATGAAGCTCATTTTTTTCTGAGTTTAAATCTATTCTTTTTCAAACAAAGCCAGGTATTCTTTCACTCTGCCGACTGTCTGCGGAATCAAGAAATTTTCAATTTTATTTGCAAAAATTTCAGAAAGAGGCTCAAATTCTGAAAGTCTGTAAAGATTATTTTTCTTGTCGACAAGCATCAAGTCCCTTAGTCTTTTTAATTGCCTCCTGATGTTGCTCTCTGCCAAGCCTTTTTCCTCAAGCGAGTGCTGTTTTCTTATTTCCTTAATCCTCTCAATTATCTCAAAAGAGCTTATCTCTTTTCTTTCTTTTCTTGCATTTTCAAGCGCCAAAAGTATGTCCACAATTACGTCTCTTGAATCTCCCGGCTGTAATAATCCAAGAGAAAGGCAAATTTTTCTCACAAGCTCTCTTTTTGATGCGCTGTAAGGTCTTTCATACCTGCGCAATATTATTTCGTTTAACGGAATGTCTCTTGCCATGGTTCTTTTTAGTATAACAATAATTATAAATCTACTTGTTAAAACTCTCAGATGGAACTAGTGGCTTTTCTTGGAGAAGACTCTGAAAATTGGGGGCAGATTACAGGTTTGATAAACCGGGGAAACTGGGACAAAATAATACTTGTTAAAAACACCCAGACCAAGTCTTTTCCAATTAACGAAAAAACAGAATTGATAACCGTAGAAAGTTCAAAGAAGCTTCTTGAGCTGAAAAAAGAGCTGATGCAAAAATTAAAAGGCAAGTTTTCAGAATTCGAAGCGTGTGTTTCAATAGCTTCAGGCACAGGAAAAGAGCACATGGCTTTGCTTTCTGCCCTTCTCTCGCTTCCAGTCGGAATAAGGCTCGTTGCTTTTACAAAAAACGGAGTTGAATTTGTTAATTAAATGCCTCAAAAATTTGTTCTTTCAGCAAAAATTGCTTTTCTGCAAGATTAGGCCAGTCAAAAGAAAATAAAAACCCACTTAACCATCATAGCCAGCAATAAGAAGACTATAAACCAGGTTGCAAATGCAAATGCTTTTTTCCCTAATTTTTCGCTTCCTGTAATCCCCCAAATTGTGAGGTAGAAAAATCTTCCGCCGTCAAGAATGGAAAGAGGAAGCATATTGAAAAGAGCCACTAAAATATTTATTACAGTTATCCACCACAACAGATAGTAAATAAACCAAGCGATGTCTCCATCCCAGTTAGGCTCGTAGTGTATAAATGGATTTTTCACTTTTTCAACCTGGGACATAAAAAATCCGGTTATTGCTCCCCTATTTGATTCTACGAATCCTATCCCAAGATAAGCATTTCCGTCTCTGTTTCCCAAATTGATTTTATATGTTTTTACAGCCCCATCATCAGAAGCAGTTACAATAACTTCATCTCCCGGAGAATACTTTCTGAGCTCCTCTCTCAAAGATTCAGGATTTTCGATTTTAACCCCATTGATTTCTCTAATTGCCCCTTTTATTCCAGCTCTAACCGCCGGAGCATCATCGTAAACAATAATGCTTTGTATATCTTTTTCAAGAGCATTAATCAGGCTTTTCGACTGCACCAAAAAAGTTTTTTCCCCAATGCTGACATTGACTATTTCGCTTTCCAAATACCCCGGGACATACGGATCGTCTAAATATATTAACGACTTAGGGTCTTCAATTGGAATTCCAGAAACTTCTGTTATTTCAAAAGGATTTATCGCAGTCGTCGCATAAGAATTGAATTGCACTCCGGCCGGGCTAAAGCTTAGAGCAAAAAATCCAAGAAGTATTGCTCCGAAAATTACAGCCATAATGACATTAGCAAATGTCCCTGCGGCAAGAATTGCTAGCTGGGGAAATTTTTTGGCTTTTTGCATTTGCTTTTCGTCAGGCTCTACAAATGCCCCAAGTATTGGCCCAAGAAATGCAAATCCTGTTGTTTTGACTTTTATTTTATTTAGTCTGGCAAATATTCCGTGGGCAAATTCATGGCTGACAGCAACGATAATCAGTGCGACTAGGAAATAAGTAAAATAAAGAGGAGGGAAAAAAGATTCTAGCTTAAATATGGCTGGAAAATAAGGAATCAGCGGAGCTATCGGCGGCGCTTTAATTAACTGCGCAATTATCGGAGAAGTGATGTATATGTAAGCAGTTCTTATGAGGAGCCAAACCATACTTATCAAAAGAATATATCCGGAAGCAACAACCACAATCTGCATGGGCTTCAATATTCGTGAAAATTTTGAAACCGTCCAGTCCATCAGTCTTATTCCAAGCTTAGTCCTGTACAGATACAATATTCCCTGCCGCTTAAGGTTCTCCCTCTTCCTGTAAAGAAAAGTTATCACTGCAAGTGTAAAAATCACTAGAAATGCGATGTCATACATAATGAAACTCATTTATTCACCTATTTTTTCTTGGACTTTGCGGCCCTGAAGCTCTTCTTGCCGCATCTTCTGCATCTGACAGTTTTTTCTATGACTCTTATAGAGTCTGTTCTCATTTTTTGCCCGCAACTTTTGCAGATAAAAATATTCTTAAAAAGCCTGTTCTTCGCCGCCGGTATTGATGTCGCCATTTTAATTTATTTAAAGAACCCTCTTTATTCCTTTCTGCCCTTCAACATCCCAGTACTCAACCTGTTTTTCCGCTTCTATTTCCCCCTCCAGCTCCTCAGGAAGAGGAAGATCCATTGTTTCAAAGCTTTCCAGATCCATTACACTGACGTTTTTTCCTGAAACGCTCAACACCTGCGCTTTTCTTTTATCTATGTTTGGAACTTCAAATCTCTCATGACCCGGAACAGCAAGGACTTTTTTCTTCCCTGAAAATATTCCGATAGCTTCGATTCTGCATTTGCTTGCCCCGTGCTTTCCAGACTTGCTGATATCATTGCTTTTTACGCTATAAGACTCACCCTCAATAATGATGTTAGCCCCGCTTTTTGCCTGTGTAGCATCAATTAGTTTCAAAACCATCAATACCTTTCACAAGAAACGTTTATAAAACTTATTATTTCATCATACAGATGGCTGATTTGGTTCAAAAGAAAGATTTTGTGGAAATAAAATATACAGGTAAAGAGGGCTCAAGAGTTTTTGATTCAAATATTGAGGAAGACTTAAAGCAAATATCAGAAAATGAAAAGCCAAAGAAGACAATTGTCGCCGTCGGCGAAAAAATGCTTGTTTATGGGCTTGATAAAGCCTTGGAAGGGAAGGAAATTGGGAAAGAATACGAAATAAAGCTGGCTCCGGAAGAAGCTTTCGGAATAAGAGACAGAAATTTGGTAAAGACTATTCCATTAAGAGTTTTCACAGAGCAGAAAATAAACCCATTTCCAGGCCAGACTCTTGTTCTTGACAATGCAGTTGCAAAAGTTATTGCGATTTCAGGAGCAAGAGTCCTGACAGATTTTAACCACCCGCTTTCCGGGAAGGAGATATATTACAGGTTTAAAATAATCAGGAAAGTTGAAGACGACAAAGAGAAGGCGGAATCTTTTTTTGGTTTTTTCTTCGGTGTTGTTCCAAATTTTGAAATCAATGGAAAAGTAGTGGTTTCTAGTCCCGGAGAAATCAAGGGACTTGTAGAAATTTTTGCAGAAAAATTCAAGGAGCTGATAGGAAAAGAACTTGAATTCAGAGAAACATCCGGCGCAGAAGAATCAGAAAAGAAAACAGCACAATAATCCTTATAAACAATATACTGTTTCTTCCGAATATGGATGATATCAGTATAGAAAAGAGGTCAGACACTTCTGTTCAGTCTATTGATCAAGAGCTTGAGTCGCTTCTTAAAAAGCAAAGTGCAAGAATAAAAGTAGTTGGGTGCGGGGGCGGAGGAGGAAATTCTGTTTCAAGAATGAAAGAAATAGGCGTTAAAGGTTGCGAAGTTGTTGCCTTGAATACAGACGCACAAGACCTCTTATATTGCAGTGCAGACCATAAAATTCTCATAGGCCGTGAACTCACTCACGGGCTTGGTGCCGGAAGTAATCCCAAAATCGGAGAGGAAGCTGCGAGAGAATCAGAGCAGGAAATTAAGAAAAAACTCTCTAATTCAGACATGGTGTTTATCACATGCGGTCTTGGCGGAGGCACTGGCACCGGAGCAGCTCCTGTTGTCGCAGAGATAGCCAAAAAACAGGGGGCGCTGACAATTGGAATAGTCACTCTTCCTTTTACAGTTGAAGGGCAGAAAAGGATAGAAAATGCACAATACGGGCTTGAAAGAATGCAGGCAATTACAGACACTCTGATTGTGGTTCCAAACGACAAACTACTCGAGTTAGCTCCAGAACTTCCATTGCATACCGCTTTCAAGGTCGCTGATGAAATTCTCACGAACTCAGTAAAAGGCATCGCCGAGCTGATAACAACTTCAGGGCTTGTAAATTTGGACTTCGCCGATGTAAAAGCAGTAATGTCAAACGGAGGAGTTTCTCTCATAGGAATAGGGGAGTCGGATTCTTCTTCAAAGTCAAGAGCCTTGGAGGCTGTTGATAGAGCGATAAACAATCCCCTTCTGGATGTTAATATCTCTAAAGCCAAGGGAGCGCTTGTAAATATAATCGGAGGTCCTGATATGTCTCTGGAGGAATACAAATTGGTTATGCAGGAGCTGGGAAAAAGAGTTGCTCCGGATGCAAAAATAATTTCCGGAGCTCAAATTTCTGCGGACATGGAGAAATCAATAAAAGTGATGCTGATAGTTACAGGAGTTCAGAGCTCCCAAATTCTTGGCTCAAGCATAAACGAGTTTTCCGGAGACAATCAGCTTGAATCAGAGCTCGGAATAAGGTTCGTGGATAATTAGTTTTTTAAACCCTTGATTTCTTCTATTTAAATGCAGAGAAAAATCAAGTCGTTTTTTTTTCAAAGCCTGAGAGTATGGCGCGTTTTGAAAAGACCGACTAAAAAAGAATATTTCACAATCAGTAAAGTGTCTGCAATTGGAATTCTTGTTCTCGGGCTTATAGGCTTCATCTTTTCAATTTTGATAAAGTCATTCGTCTGATTTTGCTTTTAATCTTTCTGTCGCCGCATTTTTTAAAAAGAGAAATCAGGAGGAAAGTTTATAAACCTCCCAAATACTTTTATACCACTACTTCTTGATTCATTAAGACTCGCGAGGTAGTGGAGCCGAATGATTTTCATCATAAAAGTCACGACAAACAAGGAAGAGAGAGCAGTTGAGATGATTACCCAGAGGGCTGTAAGAAAACAGCTGCCTGTTTTTTCAGTAATCAGGCCACATGGGCTGAGAGGATACATAATCCTTGAGGCTGAGGACAGGGAATCTGCAGAAGAAGCTATTTTTAATCAGCAGTATGTGAAGGGGATTCTTGGAAAAGAAGTTCCGTATGAGGAGATTAAAAATATGCTGGAGCCGGAAGTTGAGGACTTTAATATTGAAGTTGGAGATATTGTTGAAATGATTGCAGATCTTTTCAAGAAAGAAAAGGGTAAAGTAATGAGAGTTGATAAGCAAAAAGGGGAAGTTGTTGTTTCCCTTTTGGGAGCAGCCGTTCCTATCCCTGTAACGGTAAAAATGGATAACGTAAAGGTTATAAGGCGCGAGAAGGAGAAAGGTTCTGAGTCAGAAGACTCAGAGGAAAGCGAAAATGCCGATTATTAAACTAATAGTTGACGGAGGGAGCATGAAGCCTGGTCCAGCAGTAGCCCAACAGCTTGGCCCAATGGGAATAAATCTGGGCAAGGTAATAGAAGAAGTTAATGAAGCCACATCCGGTTTCAAGGGAATGAAAGTTCCAGTGCAATTAGACGTTGATTCAAAGACAAAAAAGTTTACCATCTCTGTTTCGTCTCCTCCGGTAGCTGAATTGATAAAGAAAGAAATTGGAGTTGAAAAAGCTTCAGGGCTTTCCGGCAGGAACATGGTTGGAAACATAGCTATTGAACAGGCAATTGGCATAGCAAAAACAAAAATGCCAAACATGCTTGCCAAAGATTTGAAATCAGCCGTTAAGCTGGTAATCGGAAGCTGTGTTTCTCTTGGAGTTCTTGTAGAGAGCAAAAGCGCTAAAGAAGTCCAGTCTGAAATAGACTTGGGAGTATATGACAAAGAAATTCAGGCGGAGAAAACAGAGCTTTCCCCTGAGAAACAGAAACAGCTTGCCAGCTATTTTGCAGAAGTTAAATCCAGACAAGAAGCAGCCGCAAAAGCCGCCGAGGCAGCCAAAGCTGCTGAAGAAGCTGCAAAAACAGAAACCGCAACCGCTCCGGCGGCCGCAACAGCAGAGAAAAAAGAGCCGGCCAAAGCAGAAGCCAAAAAGAAATAACTTCTAATCTAAACTTCGTATGATATTGCCGATTTTATTCAAATGTAAAGTTAAACCCTTTAACTGCACTTCTTTAAGCTTATAGCAGACGGCATGCAAAATTCCTCAATTTGTCGTCCGTTATTTAAGAAAAGACATAAGTCTCTCACTATAAATTATCTCTAAAATCTGCCATTGATTGCTACTAAACGAGCATATCTGCTCATTAGACGTAATTCTCATGGAAATATTATTAATGAAATTTATGTACAATTTGGAAGTTGACTTAACATCAAAGAACAATTTGGAAGTTGACTTAACATCAAAGAACAATTTAAAAAGGAAGGGAATGAATTAATATAACAGGGGTCGTAGTATAGCTTGGTTAGTATTCCAGGTTTGGGACCTGGCGACGGGGGTTCAAATCCTCCCGACCCCATCCGGATTTTCCTGGATAAATTTAGCAGAATACAGATGTGGTATTATTGCCTTACAAGTTGGCTTGGCAAAGCAGAATAATTTAAAAACCTCAGATTCAAGATAATTCAAATGGCGACAAAAACAAAGAAGATTAAAGCGTCAGGGCGTTTTAAGTCAGGTTACGGAACTAATGTAAGAGGAAGACTAAATAAAGTTGAGGCTCTTCAAAGAAAAAAGCAGATTTGTCCTTATTGCTCAAAGCCCGGTGTTGAAAGGCAATCGGCAGGAATATGGAACTGCAGAAAATGCGGAAAAAAGTTTGCTTCTCACTCCTATTACCTGGAAAAACAGGCATAAGTTAAAGTAAACGTCTGGAATTCCAAACAAAAAATTAGGTTTTCTTCACAACCAGTTTATTTTATGAACATCAAAGATAGAGTAATAGGCTTTAGAGAATTGAAAGCTTTGTGGTTTGCTCCTATCTCAATGACTGCTATCATCATACAACATAACTCCATAGAGACTCATACAACGATTAATGAAATACCTTGTGAAACTGCTGGAGTTAAATTAGGAATAGGAAAGAATAGGTGGTTAGATTTAATTAAATTATCAGCAGTTTCATAATTTCGCTGCTTTCCCTTGTTTCCAATATACATTAAAGATTATTTTCATAGCTTCAGAAAACTCTTTGTTCTTAATGATTACCCCCACCAGTTCCCCATCCACTGTATACATGGCAACTTTATTGCCATAAATAAAAATCATACATGGAAAATCTTTTAGAGACTCAGAAAATCTCATTTCTGTAATTTTTTTATAAGACGATTTATGAAATGTGTCTTCATCATAAGGATCAATAACTATTTTTGCAGGAATTTTTTTAGTTATCCTTAATACCCTAAAATGTTCTGGTAAATGTTTTAAAATTTCAACTGATTTTGAATAAGAACCAAAATAGTAAGTTTGTTGTTTCTCTTTGAATATATCTGCTAAAATTGTAGAAATTCCTTTAAATCCTTCATAAATTTCAACACCTGATGATTCTTTTATTTCTTTTTTAAGACCTTCAAGTTCTGGAAGTACAGAAAGAATTATTTCCTTTTTTTGATTTAAAGTATCTACTAATTTCTCAGGATTGACAGCTTCAAAATAAGTTATATGGCCCTTAACTATCTTTGATATTAACCCCTTCGTGTAAAGATAGTTTAAAGTATTGTAGACGGTAGTTCTTGGTAAATCAACTCTCTTAGCTAATTCTTGTAAATTTACGCTTCCCAAAGGCAAGAGAGTAAGATACACTTCACTTTCTTTTTCTGTTAAACCAAACTCTCTTAATGCTTGTTCTTTATTCATACTAATAAAACTAATAAAGTTGATATATAAATTTTTCTATTGTTGTCCATTTTGGTGGACTATTATTAATCTAGATATTTTCTCAATACATTTTAGGAGAAAAAATGAGCTTAGAAAATAAGTTAGAACAAAAGATTGAAAGAGAAGAAAAGCCTGAACAGCTTTCACTTAGAGATAGAATAAAGTATGGAGCTGTAAACTGGGCTATAGATACAAGTGCTAAGGCTGGAGCTTACGCCCCTTTAATGGGAGCAATGGAAGCATATAATGGACTTGATATTGAGCAAATTTTGCAGTCTAGAGCTACTGCCGCTTTAGTTGATGTAGGCTTGGCTAGAATTTACACCAAAACTGCTGACTATTTAGGAAATAAATTTGATGTAGATATAAAAGATGGAAGTCCAAAAGCTTGGGGATTGGATGCTTTAGCGATGATAGGAACTCATGCTCCAGTTTATGCGGGAATACTAGCGGCAGCAGGAGCAGATGCCAAACAAATAGGGTACGCTTCATTAATGGGTGCCGTTATTGGTCTTTCAACTTCAAAACCATTTAGAAAATTTGTTCTTGCACCTTGGAGAAAATTTTGGGGTTATAAAAAATAAATCCAAAAAGGAAAGTGACTCTAACTTAACAGCCCACACATAAGTTAAATTTAAAAACCTCATGCTGATATAGTTATCATGGCCCAATATAAATGTTTTAAGTGTGAGAAGACGACTCAGCACAAACAGCTGGAAAAAAGGTTTGTCTGCCAGGCGTGTAACTCCAAGATATTTTACAAGCCAAGAAAGCACATAGTAAAAGTCAAGGCGGTTTAAATGGGCGAAGACTCCGAACTTAAGGAATTGCACGTTCTTGAACACAATCTTCAGAATCTTTTAATGCAGAAGCAGGCGATTTCTATGGAGCTGAATGAAGTTGCGAACGCACTTTCAGAAGTTGAATCCTCTCAAGACGAAATATACAAAATTACAGGGCAGATAATGCTGAAGTCTGACAAAGAGTCTGTCCTGAAAGAATTAAAAGAAAAAAAACACATTCTTGAACTTAGAAATCAGTCTGTTGAAAAACAAGAGGCGATTTTCAAAGCAAAGGCTGATGAAATTAAAAAAAGTTTTCAGAAGCGCCAAAAAGCCGGCTGAGCTCCTGATATTATAACACGCCACGACAATATTTAAATAGTATTTCAAGTAAAAATGCCCATGGGATTTAGCCTAAGAGATGTGTTCAAAAAAGAGTCTTCCGATGATGATTATGTCGAAATAGACCTTGAGCATGGAAAAGAGAGCAAGGAGAAAATAAGGGTGCGCCCGTTTACCCTAAGAAAATTTGATGATGTAAATGAAATCCTTAATTCTCTCAGAGAAGGGTACACGATAGCTGTTATAGACATCAAGCCTCTAAAATCTAAAGATATAATAGAATTAAAGCGCGCAATATCAAAGATAAAAAAGACGACCGAGGCTTTGGAAGGCTCAATAGCAGGCTTCGGAGAACACACGATTCTGGCAACTCCTTCTTTCGCAGAAGTTTATAAGGCTCCTGTAAAGCCGGAAAAGAAAGACCCAGTCAGCTTTTACTAAAAATGCCGTTTTCTCTCCCCCCCAATCTTCTAAGATATTTTGATTCAAGAATTTGGCTTTCAGATTCTGGAATAAGAAAAGCAATGCAACAAGGATTGCTTTCAGGAATCGAAGAGTCTGATATTCAGCCGATGACTGTCGACCTTAACTCTTCAGAAGATGTGTTGATATATGGAAAAGTATGGTGTCAAGCTCAGACTAAATCCCTTTGTTTCGGAAAATTTGACCCATTTTTTGAGGCTAGAAGCACATTGAGAAAGCATGGCTTGAGAGTTTCTTGTCCCTCTCCTTATTCTACATCCAGAGATTTTATGCTGATTAATCCATCCATGCAGAAATTTCAAATTCCTGAGGGAGGAAGGCTTGCGCAGACATACATAGGAGGCCTTCGTAGCAGTTGTGCTTCCGATTTTTCACACGGAGTTGTTCTTAGAAAGGATGAGGAAATAAGAAGGATTTTGAAAGAAGGGTATCTTGAAATAAAAGGTTTAGAAGGTCAACCGATAATAGAAGACGGATTTATAAAACTGAAGCCTTCTGGATTATGTTCAATTTCGACAAACCCAACAGAAGTCATTAATATCTTCCAAAAAAGAGATTCTGTTTTTTTTAAAAAACAAACATTTTCTCCCGAAAACGGCTCCATTCACATAGCTCCTTATATGCCTGCAAATATAACTTACAGAGGAAGATTAAAACTATCTCCTAATGTGGGAATACAAGCTTTTTATCAGGATGAAGACAAAACTCTTCAGCTGAATGGAGTGATAGATCCAGGATATCATGGAGAAATAGCCGCACAGCCATTTGTGACTGAAGAAACCCGCATTGACCTGCAACATCCTTCTTTATTGCTTAGAATAATTTTTTTCAAAGATCCAGTACAAACTCCATATGGGCCAGAAAGAAATTCCACATACCAAGGAATGCTTTGGAGTCCTTCTTCTCCCGATAAAGTTGAAGCTAATTCTGGCTGATTGAGAACAGGCTTTTTATAGCTACGACGATAGTTGCAGGCACTAACATAACAAGCAGCGCCCCCAAAGTAGAAGACACAATGTTTCCTATCGCGATGTTCAGAAACTCAATCCCTTTAATTCCTGAAGCTCCTGCAAAACTGACTATCACTAAAGAAACAGCTGCAAGCAAAAATTTATTTACATCTCCAGGAGAAACATTTACAAACCCAACAACAAGTCCGAGAATAACCAGAACAGCCAGAATAACAGCGCTAAGCTGGCCAAGGCTTGCGCTGAGCACACCAACCGCAAGAGCAAGAACAACGCCTATCAAAAAAGCCCACGCGCCAAACAAATTATCTTTGGATCTTATCGCCATATTTCTGTATACAATAAATAGGACTCTCAATTTATATAAACCTTGTTGTCAACCCAACTTCCACGTTAAATCAGCAGTCAGTTGCCGTCGAGAACCGAAAACTTTATATAGGGGCTTGTAATCAGAAAGTTACAACACAAAATGGCAAGTAAAAAATTGTTCGGAATTTTCGCAGGAATTTTCATTGCTTTGATGCTGGCAGGACTCGGGAGTGCTAAGGTAACTTTTGAAGATGTCATTGGAGCAGCGCAAACTGCAGAACCTGGAGAACAAATAGCTATTTCCTTCAATGTGACTGCCTCAGGACATATAGGGCAGTTCAATAACGCCACTCTGATACTTCCAAATCTATTCGGTTCAGGAATAGGCATCTGGACAGGCGACACAGGAACATTTACGTTATTGCCTGAAAGCAAGGTTTTCAGAAGTTTAACTTTGACAATTCCTACAAACCAAGCTCCTGGAACATATAACGGATTTGTTAACTTTACAGGGAATTATAATTTAACAACTTCTCCTCCAAACATAGAAGCACTTCCAGTCTCGATAATTATTAAGGAAGAACCTCAAACCCCTCTGAATTTCTGCAGAAGCGGTGTGACTGCCTCAGGCACAAATAATCTGTCTATCGATAGAATAAGTGTTGATAATTTGGGAGAGGGAAGCGATGAAGAGTGGAGGCTTCTGGACAATGTAGATATAGAAGTAAGAGTGGACAATATAGGAGATGATGATTTAGATGATGTAATAGTAGAGATGGGATTGTTTGATGGCTCTGGAAACAACGTAGTTAACGATTTGGATTTCGAAGATAGCGATGAAGAGAAGCAGGACTTGGGAAGAATAAGAGATGGAGATGATGCAACAGCCAACTTTAAGTTTAAAATTCCAGCCGATTTTGAGGATAGATCTTATACATTGATTTTCAAGGCTTATCAGGATGGAGATGAAGACGAAATCTGTGTAGAAGAAGAGCATGACGAAAAGATAAGCGTAGAAAGAGAAACCGATGAAGACAAGTCTGTTATTGTGGACGAGATATCTATGCTTTTCGAAGTAGTTTGTGGTGAAGTAGTGAGTGGAAGTGCAACTGTTTTCAACATTGGAGAAGATGATTATAACGATCAGATATTAATTAGAATTTTTAATACAGAGCTAGGTATAGATGAAAAAATAACTTTAAGAGGAGATTTAGATGTGGGAGATGATAAGGATTTTGACTTTAGTTTCGCGCTACCAGCAACAGCAGAAAGCAAGACCTACCCTATCAACTTTGAGACTAGGTATGACTGGGATGAAGATACAGAAGCGTATGATTTGGTTTCAGATGACCCTTCTCAGTTTTTAATGAGAGTGATAGGATGCTCAACTCCAACAGGCTCTGGGCCATTGCCTGACGTTGTCGTTACAGCAAACCAGCAGTCAGAAGCTAAAGCCGGAGAAGAATTCACAGTAAAAGTTGATCTCGCCAATCTTGGAACACAATCTAAAAACTTAATCCTGAGCGTTTCAGGATTTGAATCTTGGGCTGAATTCGGGACACTATCCAATAGAATATTCAGCGTGGACTCGGCAAGTTCCGCCAGCTCGACAATAACTTTCAAGGTAAAACCTGGAGTTACAGGAAGGCAAATTTTCACTCTTGAAATAGCAGAAGGCACAACAACAAAGCTTCAGGAGATAGAAGTTACAGTTCTTGAAGAGTCAGGAGGATTCAACTTTGACTTCGGAAACAGCGGACTGCTTTGGGTAATCGGAGCAGTAAATTTGATTCTGATAATTCTTATAATAATTGTGGCAGTCAGGCTTTCAAGAAGATAGTTAATTAGTGAACTCGCAAGAAATCTATCGTTTAGCCTGCAGCTGAATTACAGTAACTTTCTTTATTTTTTGAAAGTAAAAGTGTTGAAAGTAAAATCAGTCGGCCTGCTTTTGTTTAACTATATCAGACGACATGCAAAATCCCCAATTTGTCGTCTGCTATTTAGGGAAAGACTTATGCCTTTCACTAAACATATAAAAATCTGAAACTTATAGAAGAGGCAACTATAATATAGATATTTGCCAATTCCAAGTTTTTTGATTGAAATTTTTAGCACATTACTGCCATGGCAACGCTTTAATAGTTTACAGATTTGCTTTCAAAATGACTTTTGAAATCCTTGCGGAATTTACTAACGCGCTTCTGGAAATAGCCTCTGCTTTAGGTTATTTTGGAGTTTTTTTCTTGATGGTTATTGAAAGCTCATTTATACCCTTTCCAAGCGAGGTAGTGCTTATTCCAGCAGGAGCCTTAGTAGCTAGGGGAGAAATGTCCTTCAGTCTTGTTCTTTTTTTCTCTATACTTGGAAGCATAATAGGAGCTTTGCTGAACTATTTTCTAGCAATGTTCTTGGGAAGAAACCTTATAGATAAACTTATTAAAAAATACGGAAAAGTATTTCTTATTGATAGCTCTAAGCTTAAAAAAGTAGACTCTTTTTTTGTCAGACACGGAGAGATAACCACTTTCACAGGAAGACTTATTCCTGTAGTAAGGCAGTTAATATCCCTTCCAGCCGGTTTCGCAAAAATGGACTTGCCTAAATTCATAGCATTTACAGCCATAGGTGCAGGAATATGGAGTGCAATCTTAATTTATCTAGGCTACGCATTAGGAAGTAATTTAACTCTGATCAAAGGCAATTTATCAAGTTTGACGTTCATTGTTTTTATTTTGGTCCTTTTAATTCTAATCATTTATCTTTTGAAAGGCTCTAGGAATTTGCTTTCGCGTCAAGTATCATCTTGATCTGAAGTTTCTCGACGGCATCTTGTATTCTGCAGTCATCTCCAACAAGAATGGTGTAGCACTTATCTTCCAGTATTATCTTAGTTTGAGTTTCATTAGACTTCATTATTTGGAACACATTAACATTACTGGCTTTTTTGTTTTCACAAGTCACATAATTATGTCCATGAATTAGAGACTCAACATAATCCATATTTCCAGATCTGACTTCAATATTGTTCGTAGATAAAAATTGGGACAAAGTTCCGATAGCCAAAAGACTGTCCTCACATTGTTTTAAGTGTGCTGTTTTGATTGTTATATAAGCTATCGGAGAATAAAGAAATGATTTGAATTTTATTGTGTTGTTTCCCTCTAGGGCAATGTTATTCTCTTTAGGATTTTTTCTTAAAAATAAATCATATTGAACTATTTGTTTATCTTTGTTGGGAAAATTATATGAGTATTTATAGAATTCAAGCTTTCCTATTCTTTCTTTAGTGAAGGTCAGTCCTTCATATTCAACTTGTCCAATTTTTTTAAAAATAGCACTAGAAACAAAGAAGACAATAACTAAAAAAACAAAAAAACCAACTATATATAATATCTCTTTTTCGATTTTTCTGTCTTTTTTTTGCTTTTTTTCAGCCATAAACTATCATATCCCCTTTTGTTTTAAATCTTTCTGCCGCCTAATACAACCTAAGGAGCCTATAAAAAAAAGCATCAACCGATTCAGAATTTCCGTAGATAAATATGCAATTTTTTTCCTGATAAACTCTTTGATAATTAGATTTTTCAAAGATAATTAAGTTGTCCTCACAGGTTTTTTCCGGAAGATTTTTTTCACATTTTCCGTAGCAAGCGTCTTGTATTCTTGTTACTACCTGGTTGAAATTAGCTCTTATGTAAAAAGCTATATCTTCCTCTTTACTATCCAGAAACAGCTCAGACTCATAATAATCCTCAAGACTCTTGTTCGTGCTGACTTCAATGTTTTTTACTTTTTCATAACTATTTAAAAAATTGAATTCCAACCCATTTAATTCATATCTAAAATAGTCATTTTTGTTCTCATAATTTTCTTTTTCTTGGTTTCCTGCAAAAAGATCTGAATTGATAAGAGAATAGCCGAGTGTGCTAAAAAACATAAGGAAGATTAGTAGCCCTCCAACAAGCCATTTCTTTCTGACTTCAGCTTTTTCAAGCTTTTCTTTAGAAGTTATTTTTTTCATAAGAAAGATAGTAAAAACCAGTTTAAAAAATTAACCAAAAAAAGAAAAAAAAGAAAAAAAACAAAAGTGTTTAGACTAACTGAGCACTAGTGGCTGAGGTTCCAACATATTTCTTGCCCACAGTAGTGTCCACAGGCTGAGTTCTCAGATAAGTAGCCGCATTGGTGGTATCAACAGCATTATAGCCTGCTACTAATGTAGCAACCTTAGTGCTAGAACCAGGAGCGTTAAATGTCTGAATCAAAAATTCTCCAGACCCAACTCCAGTTGCAGCTTCCCAATCAGATTCACACAAAGGCACATCAGAGCCTAATAAACTAGCAGCCATAGTGTTAATACAAGCACCTCCAACAACAATAAAGTTCACTCCTGAAACAGAAGAAACTTCACTATCTTTGATAGGAATTATGCTTGTTTTGCTAGTGGTTGCAGCTTTACTAGACGCAAGATACACCATTGCATATGTCTGAGACTCTCCAGTAGGATAATACACCTCTGCCCAGTCCTGATCAGGATCTGTATAGTGCACTACTTTAGGAGCCACGTCATCATACACATAAGCCTCGTATGTATTGGTATTTGCGATTTCTTTCCCATGCACACCGCCTGTTCCTGAAAATGTACCTGTTGTGTTTACTTGGTCAACATACAATTCAGTAGCAGTAGCAGAAGAAAGCCTTTCCGTAATTCTAACCTCAAATGCACTTCCTGAAGCGATGTTGTCGTCCTTGTCCTCGCCATCCATAGTCAGATGCCAAGTTGTGTTGGAGTGACCACCAGGAACGGTATCCGTAACATTGTTTTTTAGAGACAAGTTAATCGCTCCAATTGCTGTCTCACTTTGCTGAGGATATAAACCATGTAATTCATAGTTATCTTGTTCAGTTACGCCGACAGCGTGTCCAGTATAGTTAGCCACATTATAAGGCAGATAAACCCTCAGGCCTCCAACCGAATAGATTGTGTTGAAGTTGGTGTTAGTTCCGGCAGTTATGTTGACGTATTCATCAGTAGCGTTCACAAAGATAGTTTCAATTGTAAATGAAACATCTCCGATAGTGATTTGGTCATTTGCTACCTTATCTGTAGCCTCAAACTGGCCAGTTACAACATTGTAAACATCAGTTTCATTTCTGTTGTTTCCAGTATCTTCCCTAGGTCGAAGCTCCAAAAGATAGGATTCACCACTATCGCTGTCATTATATGTTGCAACGAAATACTGATGGTAATCCAAATTGTTTTTCTTCTCCCAGAAGGTCAATCTTCCAATAGGGGAACTAGCAAATCTTTTGTCAGTTGCTTCACCGAGTCCGATTATACCATCTGTCGCGTTGGAAAATACCAAATTTATTGAGGCAGTACCGTCTTTGACAGGAACCCTCAACTCTACACTGTCATCTCCATCATTTTGAATAACTATCTTATCTTCTTCTCCCCTCACAAACTCAGTCATACTAAACTTCAATCCACCTAATCCAGGCAGAGAAATTTCTGATTCGGGAGTGACGAATAATTCTTCATCAGCCTTCCATTCAATAGCTATCTTATCGATTTTGGCAGCTCCTCCAGAAGGTGTTCCTTTGTAGAGATATGCTCTAACGTCAGAGACAGTGTCGTCATTCAACTGTATTTCGGCCTTGTGTTCAAGTTCCAATTTTCCTCTACCTAAACTGAACTCAACAGTTCCAAGTTCTCCTGAAACTTCAAGCTTTCTTACGTCAGTTATCCCAACATAAGTTCCATCAGATAGCTTTTCAGTTTGTCCTTCAGATAAGTCATCTGTTATTTCTCCGTTAACCGAAAGCGCAGCACTATCAGAATCGATATAATCGATTTTGACATCATAGCTGACACCGTCAACAATAAGATTTACAGTTTCACCTTCTCTTACTAAACCCTTTCCTGCAGCGTCAAGCAGAGTGATTTTACCTGTCTCTCCTTGAACAGTTCCATTTTTCCAGTCAGAAATGTAAAATTCCTTCCCAAACATTGGCAAGAAACTACCTTCCAAGTCGTCTAAATCTCCGCCAACCACATCAGACTCTGCATCATCAAGAAAGTCAATAGTGTAGTTCAGAAGAAACTGTCCATTAGATATGTTTATTCCTATAACTGGAGTGCTTTCGCTAAGCCCAACCAAAGATTCGTAGTCAGAGTCTCTAAAATGAGCCAGTTCAGGACTTCCCAAAGTTACCTTTTGTTCAAAGTCAAAGGTATCAGAATCGTCTGCAGTATAGACTCCATCAGCAAGCAATTCCAAGTCTTCATCGTCAACTGTAGTTCCAAAAGGTCCATTCAAGGCATCCCCAAGATTCAAGTTGTCACTGGATTTAGCAAGCAATACGCTATCCCCTTCTATTGTTCCTGTTCCAGTAGTTGTCACAAAGCTTTGCAGGCTTGTTCCAATAGATGTCGCAGCAACCAAGTCAGTTTGGGCAGCATTAGCTCCATGAACCACAGCTACATCTGCCTTACCTTCTGTCACGAAAGGAGCAGGGTAATTAGCAGCAGCAGCCAAGGCCACGGTAGAGCCTAGCATCAGCGTTGATGCAGCAGCAGAAGCAATTTTTCTGAAATTAAATTTCATCTTTTTTATTAACCCCCTTTCAGCTCTTGTACCTTAGCCGCTCTTTCGAGCTCCCCTCAGGGAGGCCTTAAAGCCCGCTACGTCAATAGCATGAAAAGCTACTGACAGGACACACTTTCATGTATCCGTCGGTACTCCGCTTTGGAGTATTACCTCTAATCATAATTCCTTTAAAAAGCTTTGCCTATTTTTTTTATCTTATAGGTGTAGTTACTCGGAAAGTCTTTAATTGATTTATAAATCTTTTGCTATCACTCTATTATTAAACACATATCAAAAGGTCCGCCTTTGACACTTACATTAATTTATATGTTTTTATTTAACATATATAAGATATAGAAACATATAAATACTTAATATATTATTGAGATATAGTAAATAAAATACCACCTATCTTCCAAAATGGCGCAGAGAACAAAAACAAAGCAGATAACAATCGTCGATGAAAAGGGCACTTTCGGAGTTTTTCTTAAAATGCTTCAGGGTCCAAAGAGTGATTACGACTTCCAGAGCCTTTCTGCACTTAGAAGTCTGCTTTCAAACGAGAAAGCAAGGCTTATCCACACAATAAAAACAAAAAATCCAAAATCTGTTTATTCTCTGGCCAAAATTCTTCAGAGGGATTTTAAATCAGTAAGCGAAGACATCAAGCTTTTGGAGAAATTCGGGTTTATAGACCTTATAGCTGAAAAAACAGGAAAAAGAAACAGGCTCAAGCCAGTAGTTGTTTTGGACTCTCTTGTTATTGAGCTTAAAATTTAACCGCAGAACTCGAGCCGTGTTATTATGCTTCCCGAATCTGATGGTATTGGATACTCAGCTCCTGAAACAGCTCCCAAGCATATCCCTGAGCTTAAAGAAATCACTTCATCGGAATTTTCACCCAGCTCATATTTTGCCTCAAATTTATATCCTTTTACAGGCCTGTCTTCCCCAAAGGCAATGCTTTTTCCAAGCATTTCTTTTAGGCTCTGATTCAGGGCTTCACAAATTATTCTGCCGTCAACGCATTTGCTTGCCGAATTTTCATTGCACTCTCTTATAAGCTCGGATATCCTTCCGTAAGCAGGAATATAACCAACAGCGCAGTCTGTTGTAAACTCAAGCATGCTTTCTAGCAGACTTCTGGCCTGAAAGCTGTCTCCAACAGCTTCATCAGAGCTTCTGAGGGCAAACCCTAGAAAAACCAAAGCAACAACACTCATAATTATGATTATTATTATAAAACCCACTATTTCTTCCTGTCCTTTTTTCATTGTAATCCCTCTCCAGCTATAAGGATTTTTCCAAGCTCGCATTTATAATATTTTTCAGAACTTTCATATCTGCACAAGGAGACAAACGAACTTTTTGCATTAAATATGTCCTCTTTTTCAACAATAGTTATCTTCCCGCACTCGGGATAGTTTGTTTTAGTGCATTCCCCTTCTCCCTCCGGATAAATTTTTTCAATTCTCAAAAGAGACAGCTCCCAAAAATCTTTGTATCCTTGTCTTTCTTTTAGGAGAAAAGCCTTGTCAAGATCTATACAGCTTCTGCATTCGTCTATTTCCCACGAAAATTCAGGGGTTGTTGCTATCTCCCTGGCAGCCTGAAGAGCCCTCTCGTCTCTGAGGTTTTCAGCAGTATTCTTTAAGGACGAAGTCTGGAGGCTTAAGAGAAGTATTCCTGCCAGAGCAAAAAATAATACAATCGCAATCAGCACAAAAGCCATCTGCTGGACTTTCATCTGCCCTCTAGAAGAATTTACAGCTAAGTCTTTCATTTGTCCTCCTTAAATCTTCGGATTTTAAAGCTATTTGTTCAATCTCTCCTGAATTTTCAAGTTGAATTTCAGCTGCATAAATTCTTAACTCCTCTGCAAACTCTGCCCCGCAAGAACCTCCGAATATTTCTGATTTGGCTGCGTACAGCTGAGCCAGCTCTCCGGCTCTTTTCATTAGTCTCTGAACTTGACATTCATATATCTCAGGCTCTGCAAAAATAGCCCCATAAAGCAGGGCATCCCCATAGTAGCTTACGGTTTTTCCCTTTAGGTTGTGAGTTACTCTCTCCGAGCTGGTATCCACGTTTATGTCGCACCCGGAATCAAAGACATTTCCCGAGAAACATACTTTAATGCTTTCTCTGTTGCATTCGCTCATCTGTGAGGCAACAACCACTCTTTCCGCACGGCTTTCTTCCACGCTCTGCGGCGGATTGACAAAACAATATTCTTCTGTATAAGCATAAATCAGGCTTCCCACTTCGAATGGCATTTCAAAAGATTTTACAAATAAATGCAATCTCTCGCCCTGCTCAACAGAATCCGAGAATAAATATTTGTCATAAGATATTTTTTCAATTTCCGGCTCTCTAAATCCCCCAGAGATGCCTGCCGAATTAGCGCTTATTCTTTGTTCTCCGAAATTTCCTTCCGTCCTGCATGAATTAAAAATCCTGGTTTCTGTCGGAAAAGAAACATTCAGCGAGCTCTCATCTTCAATTCCTGCTCCCATTGGGTCAAGCAAAATGGCTATTTCGCTGGTGAGTTCGGCTTCAGCCCTTCTTTCTCCGCTGTTTATCACTCCAACAACAGCATAGATTGATATAAACAAAATTGCTGCGCCCGCAATCATTGCAAAAAGCCACGCGAAACTAAACTCAATCGCTCTTTTGTTCATCTTATTCCAATACCCTCACTAAGCCGTCGGTGCTTTCTTTTTCTATTTTTATTTCTATTCTCCCGCTTGCTGTTTCAAAACATTTGACTCCAGAAAAATCAAATCCAACATGCTCTATTTTCCTGTTCCCGAGCTCAGCGCACGATTTTCTATACGGGTAAAAGAAAATATTTGAGTCAAGTTCGCCGTATGTTCTTAAATCAGAGTATTCAGGAATATTGCTCGGCGCAGATATGTCCCCAAAACAAACTTTTTCCACGCCGGAAGGCACAGAAAGCCTAAGAGTATTTTTTGTTATTTCAGAATTCCATGCTCTGTCTATCGCCTCTTGAAGGTCGTTGTAAAAAATCCCTGCTTCTGCACATTTTCTGACATCCAGAAATTTTCCGATGGCGTAAAAGCCTGTAAAAATGATAGCCCCTATAAGAATTACGGAAAATATAAACCCAAATGAAATCTCAAACCCTCTTTTGTTCATAATCTAAAAAGCAAAATTCAATAATTAAATGTTTCTAAATTGTTGAGTTTGGGCAGAGTGGGAAGGTTAGGTCAGATTCATAAAATAGCGGTCAAAAGAGCTGAAAATTTTCTTGCGAAGCAAAAATCCGAATAGTTATTTGGAAGCCTTAAATGGTATGACATAGCCAAATTTTATTAGAGAGATATATTATATTTTTTCTAGACTTGAAGAGATATACATAATCCAAAATTTTTTATAGGAAAGAATAGATTTATAATTATGCAATTTAAATATCCAAAAACAAAAAAAATAGAAAAGATTGATAATTACCATGGAACAAAAGTTTCTGATTCCTATCAATGGCTGGAAAATTATTCTAATAAAGATGTTAAGGAATGGATAAAAAAACAAGAGAAACTGGCACATTCCTTCATAGATAAGCTTTCCCAGAAAAAGAAAATTCAAAAGAGATTAAATGAATTATGGAGATATGACGAAAGAACTATTCCTTGGGAAGTATTAAAAGGGAAAAGAATTTTTTTTCATGAGAGAAAAAAAGATGATGAAAAATGGGTTTATTTCACTCAGGAAAATCAAAGTTCAGAGAAAGTAGAATTGATTAACCCAAATAAATGGGGAGAAAAAGATTCTTTAAGTTTTGTGGTTCCTTCTGTAGATGGAAAATATGTGGCATTTGGAAAAGACAAGGGAGGCGATGAAAATCCCAAGATTAAAATAATGCACGTCGAGTCAAAAAAAATATTGAATGATTCAGTAACCGGATGGAAACAAGGCAGGGTTTCTTGGTTACACGACAATTCTGGGTTTTATTATTCCAGAAAGCCATTAAAAGGTGATGTCAAAGAAGGGGAAGAATATTACTGGGACGAAGTTTATTTTCATAAACTTGGAACTTCTTCATCTGAAGATAAAAGAATATTTTTTTGTAAGGAAAAGAAAGAATATTATCATACCGCGAGTGTTACGGAAGACGGAAAATATGTTATTTTCTATAGAAGTACTTTTGGTAAATGCGAAGTTTATTTTAAGAAAATCAATTCAGATAAAATTATCCCTATAGCCGAAGGATTTGATGCAGATTATCAAATAAACATAGTGAAAGATAAAATAATAATAAAAACTAATTTAGAAGCATCAAAAGGAAAGATTTTTGTTAGCGATATAGATAAACCGGAAAAAAACAATTGGCAAGAGTTAATCCCGGAATCGGAAGATAGCCTTCAGGATGTAAGCGCAATTTCAGGCAATCTTTATATAGAATATCTTCACAAGGCTCATTCAAAGATCAAGATTTATTCTTTAGAAGGAAGATACCTTAAAGATGTGAAGCTTCCAGATATTGGCAGTGCGGAAGTTTATGGTTATTTTTCAAAAAAGAACGTCTGGATCAGATTTTCTTCGTTTTTGTTTCCCTTTACAACTTACAAATACGATTTTGGTAAAAACGAGCTAAGTTTATTCTTTAAGCCACCAATAAATCTTAAAGTAGACAATTTTAGTACAAGGCAAGTAGAATATAAGTCCAAAGACGGAACTAAAGTAACAATGTTTCTTTTGAGCAGAAAAAATGTCAAAAAAGACGGAGAAAATCCAGCATTGTTAACTGGTTATGGAGGTTTTAACATTTCTATGACCCCATATTTTTCTGCAACCTATGTTTCTTGGCTTGAAGCAGGAGGTATAGTCGCAATACCAAATTTAAGGGGGGGCGGAGAATATGGGAAAGAATGGCATGAAGCAGGAAAACTTGAAAAAAAGCAAAATGTTTTTGATGATTTTATCTCAGCTGCGAAATTTCTAATAAAAGAGAAATATACTAATCCTAAGAAGTTGGCAATTTATGGAGTGAGTAATGGTGGTTTGTTAGTTGGAGCAGTTGCTATGCAAAGACCAGAACTCTTCAGAGCCGTTGTTTGCAGCGTTCCTTTATTAGACATGTTGAGATATCATAGGTTAAGCATAGCAAATACTTGGGCTGTAGAATACGGAAGTTCAGAAAATCCGGGACAATTTGAATATATCTATAAGTATTCGCCTTATCATAATGTCAGAAAAAATGTAAAATATCCTGCAATGTTGATAACTACAAGTGAAAATGATGCAAGAGTAGACCCAATGCATGCTCTAAAGATGGTAGCTAAACTCCAAGAATTCAATCCAAATGGAGAACCAATTTTTCTTTTAGTAAGAAAAAATTCCGGACATGCCGGCGGAACGACTATCTCTAAAATAATAGAGCAAGTATCCGAAGAAATAGCTTTTCTAATGGAAAAAGTAGACACAAATTAGATCTTCAATTCTTAGAAAAATTTGCGTGAGTGGTAAAAACCATTTCAACTTTTGTTAGAAAAAGTGCGAAGCATTTTTTGAGTTTTGTTCTGTCAGTTAAGAAATTTTTTTGTATTTAATGATACATTCTCCATTTTAGGGACGGATAGTCATGGTTTTAAGGTTCTTGAGATTTTTTGCAAGAAAATTCAGGGATACTCGCTGTTAAACGAGATTGAGTTAAGCGGAAGGATACAACCCTGTCTGCAAGGATTTACGGCTTTTTCTTTAGCTATCTGCCTAAACAAAATTGCTTGCTCCTGCAACAAGACTGCATTGGTTTGTTCCGGGCTGATTTCCGAAATCATCAACGCATTTTATATGATATGTTTTTCCAGGCTGCCACTGGGCAAAATGCACTGTTTTTTTATCAACGTCCAGTATCTTCATCATTATTCCCGTGTTTGCCTCAAAATTGCAGTCGTTTAAAGAATAAGAACACTCAGCTTTCTCGCTTGTGATTATTTTTAAAGAGTCAACCCCTTCTTTATAAGCCCTTGTTATCAAAGGAGCTGTGTTGTCAGTTTCAACACTAAAGCTGACATTGGCAAAATCAGCATTTCCGCCAAGATCGACACACCTGAAATGATAATTGTAATTCCCGGAAGCGAGCTGTAAACTTTGTCTGTGTTTGAAGCTGTTTGTTTCAAACATTGCAATAAAGCTGTTTTCATCTCCCGTAGGACTAAAGTAACAGATGGCTTTTCCCTCTTCAGCTCCGTTGCTGGTTTCCAACTCAAGATCAACCTTCACAATTTCAGTGCTGTCAAAAATTTTCTCTCCTTCTTCTGGTTTGATGTCTATTATATTAATCTCCTGGCTTCCCAACAGGCTGAATTCGTAGCTCTCTGTATTGACATTCCTGTCTTCCTCAGCTTTGCCGGGCTGGTCTTTGCATCTGAAATAAAATTTGTTTTCCTGCCTGTCTTTTATTCCTGTTAAACTGGTTTTGCATTCATAAAGCTGTCTTGCATTCTGCTCATAAACCTCTGTAGAGCAGTTCATGGAATTCTCCATGCTTTCATAAGCCTTGTCGTCTATGCTCCATTTGCATTCTGCAGGCTCATTAACAAAAGCAGTTATATCAATATTCTGGCTTCCAAATGCAACAGGGCTTCCCCGCACTATTGATGTGTCTTCAATAATTGGAGGAGTTGTGTCTGGCGAAGGATCAACGCAGAAGCTAAACACAAACGCGTCCTCGTTTACATTTCCGTTGGCATCTCTGCACCTTACAAAAAAATCATATTTTCCGTCAGCGCCAATAATCAAATCCCCCTCTGCAGCTTCTGCCAAGGCATTAGGAGAAGGCAGTCTTAATGCCTGGGTGTGATTCTGCCTGAATAAGTTATTTTCTCCGAAGAAGAACCTCATGTCGTCAAATCTCATCTGGCTGTCTGTATCTATCTTGCATTGCGAAGGTTCATTTGTGGTCAGCCCAAATTCCAAAGCTGTAAACGCGGCAATGCATCCATTGGAGCTGTCTGTTCTAATTATTTTGGTTCCCAAAGCTGGTGGTCTTGTATCATGGCTTGTATATGTGTGCTTATCTGTCAAAGCGTCCTGCCAAGGAGTTATCGTCGGACTTGTGACATCACTTCTGCTTACCCAGACGCATTTTTCCTCGTCAGTGCCTGGATTCACGAGCTCGCATGCCTGCCCCAAACTCTTGCATCTGTATTCAGAGCAGGGCAATCCCCCGGAATTGCACTGCTCGCAGTTGCTTCCCCCAAGAGGAGCCTCCCAAGGAAGGCATTGAAACTCAGCTATTTTCTGACTTTCCTCTTTGTACAACAAAACAAAAGTAACAGCTGCCACTCCAATTCCTATTGCAGGAGCATAATTCAAAAAGAAACTACCTTTATCTAACAAGCCAAAACCACTTGGACCTAAAGAAGCTAAGCCCTTATAAGACATTATTCCCGCAAAAGCTGCAATGCTTAACGCGTTAGTTGTTTCTTGCTCAACACCAGCAATTCCTCCTATCAATTGAATTGCTCCGACAACAGCCAAACTCCAAGCCAATCCTTCAAATAAATGAGCATACCCCCCTGTAATCTCAAGCCCTAAAAAGTCAATTTTCTTTCTGGAGGTTAAGGAAACCCCCTTATCTGCCAAACCGCTTTTAAAAACATCAACCTGTTCATTAGGAACCGTATCTATTATTGTATCTCCCTCACCAAGCAGTCGCAAGTCTCCGTTAGAAGCTACAGAAGTATCTTTAATATCTAAGAGATTTATTTTCTTTCCGCTAGGCGAAGTAAAAAAACTATCTTTGGAAATTGCAGAAGTTCCTGTAAGCCTTGCTCTTGATACACTGTCTACTTCTATTAAAGCAGCAGTTCCTTTACTTCCTGGTTTTGGCTGAATTCCTTCAAAATTCCATCCCATATATTGTTGTTGAGCACTTGTTCCTGGAGCGGGAGGACCAAGAATTTGAGAATTGGGAACTGGCTGCTCTTGCCCGCTAACAGCATTTGCCTCTCCGAGAATGAATCCAAATGCGGCAATTGAAACCAGCATCAAAAATATCTCACCTAAACTAATGTTAACAATAAAGCTACTTCCTCTTTTCTGCATGCATTTAATAGAAAAGCGTTATTTATAAAGAATTCTCTTAAGAATTACCTCTTTCTTTTCACGCCGCTGAAATCCCAATAGCCAATTTCAAATTTTATTCTTCCCCAAGCCTCATCGTCCACAAAAAGTCGCATCTCATATTTTCCGTTAGCAGAGTCTGTAGTCATCCCTCCAATTCTGTGAAGCTTTTTGTCATCAATTTCAAAGTTAAATTCACCTTTATCAGCAAATTCCCCATTATACCAGCGTTCCAATAAGATGCCTACAGATTTTTTCCCTTCTGGCAACTCAGTAAAAAAATGTATATTATCGCCATGTCCAAAAGGTCCGCCAATTTTTTTATACTCATCAGGATAACTTATCCTACCATCTTCATTCAAATCTTCTGTTCCTGCGCAGGCAAACATCAATCTATGAGGAACTGGCGCAGAATCCACATTTCTAGTATTTCCAGATTCATAATTGTAAACATTAACATTTTGCTTGTTTTCGCTCTTTCCTGCTAAGGAATTAGCATAGCTTGTTGTTGCTCTTCCAGCAGCAATTGCTTCTGGCTTTCCTTGAGCTATTCCATATTGTTCCGCTCCTATCCCAGCCATAGTTGTAACAAATTGCGTGGCATCATCATTTTTGAACCTTATGCTTTCACATCCCGTTCCTCCAGCTAAAACTCCAGCAAGCCCAAGTGCCCCAATAGAATTTTTTATTCTTCTGTTCATTTTATCTATCTTCATCTTTAACTAATCTTCCAACATATTCGTCGATTCCTGCGCCAGTTACAGCTAAAAGAATTCTTTTCAGTCCATTCCTCACATCACCTCTGCCGCGATGTTCAGACATTCTATCTCCTCAAGCAAAACAGAATATTTAAATCTTTCGATTTGTTGTAACTATAAAGAAATTACTACTTTAGCTTCTCACACTCACTTTCCAACCCTTGTGTTTCCTCATAACATGTGTTTGTTGGAAGCACGCCTCTTCAACTTCTCACAACTTCATATCCTTCTTTGTAACCTTTCTGATTCACCCAATTCAGCTTCGGCCCGCAGTCCCCTAAAGCCGAGCAGACATCAGCTCTTTGCTTTTCCCATTCTTCTGTCAAACATTCGCAGTTTTCAACACACTCTTCTCCTCCAAAAAGCCCTTTTTCGAATTTTACAACGCACTGCACATTTGCCTGGCTGCATAAGGCCAATGCTTCCTCGCTGTTCCAAAACTCCAGCCCAGGAGGGTTTTTAGGAAGGCAGCTCCCATCAGCGCTATCATTAAGCCCTATAGTAACCCCTTCTTTCCAAAAACAATCCCTTCTGTCAGTATTTTCGCAGTCATCCTGATTTGCCTGAGCCAAACAATCCTGCCATCTATTAACTCTGCATGCTGCCTGAGAAAACTCTCTCCCTGAGAATTCTATTGAATCTTCAAGACATTCCTCATTTCTGAAATCAGCGCAGGACTCTGTGATTATTTCTCCATTAACGCAAATCTGCCTGAAAAATCTGCTTCCTACTTTGTTGACTCCGTCTTTTGTTGTTTTGCCATCCCCGACGCACCAGCTCTCTCCGTGCAGCCTGTCTTTACCTTCAGAGTCTTTGCAGTTCAAATCAGCGCATATATAATCTCCGTAAATTGCATTCCCCCCTGATTTGTCTTCGGCCCTGCAGAAACTTCCAAGAAGATAATTGCAGTTCCCGCAGCTTCTGCTGTTTCCGTTTCCGCTGTTCGGACTGCAGCTCTCAGCTTTGTTTTTTACATTGGTCCAATAATCCTGGTCTTCTCTTTTGGACGAATCGTAAATGTTGGCGGGATTTCCGCAGGTGTCCACGTAATAAACCTCATCTTTTCCAGGAAGGCATGTTGTTTTGTCTGAAGGTCCGCAGTTTGTGCCAAGCTCATCCGCCGAGCATAATTTATCTTCGAAGAAGATTCCTGTAATAGTTCCGTTATTGATTCCTGAATCACATTCAGCCCTGGTTGTAAATTTGCATGTCCTCTCAAACTCAAAATCATAAACGCATGCTCCCTTGTCCTGATTAGAAACGCTCTGAACACACGCAAGCTCATTGCTTATTGATTTGTCATAATTTGTCTCAAGCCCTAATGAAGCAGAAAGTTTTTTGCATCTCACTAAAGTCACAAAAGCAGCCTGGTCGCCGAGCTTGCAGCATCCAAGCTCGCACTGCGGAGGATTTTCTTCGTTCCATATTCCTCCATTTTGGTTGCAGGTTATCTGTGGAGTGTTGTCAAGGCATGTTCCCTCTGTACTGCTGTAACAAACACCTGGCTTGCAGAAGCTTGTAGACTCGCACGAGGTAGGAACGTTTCTTGCCCCTTCTGCGCACTCGCTTGGCAGAACATCCTGGCAAAAGGCCCCGGAATTAGTTCTCTCACAGCACACTGTGTTAGTAGCCTGAGCCTGCACAGAAAACACATGAATAAAAAACAAAAACACAGCTCCTATAATTAGGGCTGTCGCTGGTTTCCTGCCAATCAATTTTATTGTTTTTGGTTTCATGCGCTCTCTCCCAATCCATACCCTGCAGGCCAGACAAGGCTTCTGACTGCAAAGTTGAACTCATCACCAGAAACAACATTTTTCAGCTTATATACTTTATAGTCTTCCTTCCTTATTTTCTCTATTTTCAAATCAGGGTAATATTGCATGTAAAGCAAAGTTTCAGAATCTCCTAAACTTGATTCAAACTGGATTATGCTCGTCGCTATGCTAAGCAGATTGTAAATCTCGCTGTCAATCGCAATGGAAAACCTGTTAAATTTCTGGCTTCCTTCCTTAGTTATTGTTACAGGAGATAAAAAGTCAACTATTATTTTTCCAGGGAGCAAGTCAACGTTAATCTCTCCCGCATCCGCCTGCACGCTGTAACCTCTTTCTTCATAATACTCTTTAAGCTCGCTGACACAGCTCTTAGCTCTTGGTTCAACTCTGCTTTTTATCTCTTTTTTGACATGGTCTACCAGCAGAGGCTGTTGAACAACACAAGGTTTGTAATTTTCCGAAGTGTAACAAAGGTATTGTATCTTTTGGTTTTCATAACTGACAAAACTATCCGGCTCTATATATCCCCCTTGGATTGAAATTGCCTGCACGCTGTCTCTGACTTCAGGCTCTATACAATCTCTCAGAAATCCGGAAGGGCTTGCCTCTGTCCTCTGTCCGATATCCAGATTAAAATTTTGAGCTAGAAAAAAAATTCCGATTATAGCAAGAATCAAAACAGCAACTATGACAAAAACAGCTATTTGCCCCTTTTTTTCCATGAGGAAAAAAGCACAATTTTGTTTATAATCTTTCCGCATTAATAAACCCCTCCCCCAACCTGCAAACAGCTCCCGCGGTTTCCAAAATTATCTTCACATCTGATTGTGTAAATCAAATCTTTTTTGAAGCTTTGCAGGGCGTGCTTCAATTCTGTTCCCCCGATTTCCGTGGCATTGTCAAAAGTTTCTCCAATAAGATTGGTGCAGCTTTCTTCTGTAACATATTTGCAAACAGCGTTCTCGTCCGTGATAACATTCAACACGCCATTTGTATCATAAACTCTTGTTATTAAAGGCCCGTCGTTGTCAAAATCCAGCGTGAATTCTGCTTTCCCCTCTGCGACATTTCCAGCAACATCCTCGCATCTTATTGGAATTGAATAATTGCCTTCAATAAAAACATTAAATTCAGGTTGTTTGTGTAAACTCTCTCCTGTCTCAAGAAATGCAGAGAAGCTGTTGCCATAGCCAAACGAGCAGATAGCTTTTCCATTTTCAGCACCTCCTGAAGTTTTAACTTCTAAAGTTATTCGTGTTGGACCTTCAGCTAATATTTTTCCTGAAGGTTTAATTTCTGTAATTGTCAAAGCACTCTGGCTCTTCTTTAAATTATAAATCACGCTCTGGCTGTTTGCATTTCTCTCCTTGTTGTCTGGATTGCTTATTTCAAGCCATGGCTGGTCTTTGCATCTAAAGTAATAATTATTTTCATCCCCTAAAATAGTTAAATTTGCTTCACATGGAAATCCAAACAAAGTTTGGTCTCCAATTTCGTTTTTGCAGAAAGCTTCATTACTCATTAACTCATAAGTTTCATCTTTTATGCTCCATTTGCACTCGGCAGGTTCGTTGGTATAGAAACTTATTTTTTTATCAGTAGCATCCAGCCTCACAAAACTTCCGCTTTCCGGGCTGAATTCTGAAATTATAGGAGGGGTTTTATCATCTTCAGGAGAAAGGCAGAAATTTATAACATATTGAGGAACATTGGCATTTCCATTTTTATCTTGGCATCTTACATACAAGTTAAAATCTGCCCTCTCGTTTTGATTTATTCCAGCAGAAGACAAACTTGCCAGGCTTGGGAGAGCAAAGCTCATTGAATGATTTGTTTTGTATAGATTGCTTCCTCCGAAAAAGCCGGACATTTCCTCAAAGCTGTTGGTATTCACCACATCTGTTTTGCACTGTGCAGCTTCATCAGTTTTAATTCCAATCTGAACCTGTGTATAAACAGGAAGGCATCCGTCGGAGGTGTTTCCTCTTGCTTTAAATCCAGAGTCAGATATCTCAATATATTCAACATTATCAGATTTAACCTCAGCATTTTCGCTTATTTTCGGGGGAACAGAGTCGCTCGGAGAAATATTGACGCAAGCTTCTTCTTCAGTGCCTTCGTTGATGAACTCACATGTCTGCCCGAGGCTTTCACATTTGTATTTGTTGCATGGCAATCCGTCTTCAGTATTTCCGCACAATTTGCAGTTCTTCCCGCCGGCAGGGGCCTGCCAAGGCATACATCTAAACTCTACTCTTTTTTCTTCACCCTGTCCAAGGTAATAAGCCAATCCCGTAGTAATCCCCGCGACAAGTCCGACAGGTCCCAGAAAGCTGAAGCTCAAGGCCAAGCCGGTTCCGGATAATGCAAGAATCCCTCCTGTAATGCCACTGGCAGCCCCGACAAACAAAGCCTGATTTCCTTTGAGCCCCGCCGCTTTCGCAACAAGCAAGCCGATTCCAGCACCAGCAGCAGCAGAGACCAGTGCATTTCCTACAACCATTGCGTTTGCAGAAAGGCTGTCTGCTCCAAGAAAATAAGGTATATTGGCAATTCCTGCACCTGCACCTTCTACTCCTGCGAGATAAGCCAAAGCATAATCCAAAGCATAAACTCCTGCTCCTGCCAATCCCACAAGCTCAGCAAGCTTTTCATCGGCGTTGGGGTCTTGAGGATTTATGTTGTAAATTGCATATATCTCCTCTTTTGTCAAAGGCTGAGCGCTTTGTCCTGGGACTGCTTTCACCAATTCTTTAAGGGATGAAACATACCTCTCTCCAAGCGGTGGAGAATCTTCTATAAAAACTCCGTCATCTGTAAACTCTCCCGCCACATTAATATGCGCCCCACAATCTCCGAGACTTATACAAGCGTTGTTCATAGTTTCGCCAAAAATAGCTTCCCTGCATTTAGTATTTGTACTGCTTTCAAAAAGTCCGCCTCTGTAGGTATCGCAGTTAACGCTCAAAATACTGCACAACTTTTCTGATATTTCACTATCTGCCTCAAAATGAGCAGGGTTTTTTGGAACGCATATTGAAAACTTAAAATCGTCATCTATGTCAACATTTTTTAAATAACAATCGGTGTTGGCTTCGCACTCTTCTTTGAGCCTTTCAGGATTTTCCTGATGCTCATTAGCGGCGAGACATGCCTGCCAGTTGTTTGCCCTGCACTCTGCTCTGGAGTTTCCTATTTGAGTTGTTTGCTGAAAACAAACTTCTTTTCTTCCAGGGGCGCATGGCTCAAGTATGACTTCTCCCTCACGACATACTTCTTTATAATGGCTGCTTCCCGGAATGTCAACGCTCCTTGCTGAATTCCCTGATAAGTCTATTATTTTTTTGTTCAGTTTATTTTGATTGCATATCTCTCCTGTAGATGCTTTAAACCCAAAAGAATATATTCCTGACTGGAAATTGTCAGGAATTCTAAATCTGTATTGAATTCCGGCGTTTCTGTTTTTTCTAATAAGCTCTATTTTTTCCAATGGTCCAGATGCAACGCTATTTTCTCGTGAAGGAAAGTAGTTTTGAAATTCAAGAGAATCGGCAACATTATTTCCTTGAGAGTCCAGCACGATAAGCTCAACAGAGATGTCTCTTAAAACAACATCATCAAGGCTCGCAAAAAATACATCGGCAGTGGCATAAACAAAATCTCCCGGCTTCAAATCACCACTATCTAAAAAAATGGCTCGAACATTTATAGAATTTCTCCACTCTAAGTTTCCTATACTGGTTTCTCCAAAGCCACTTGGAGTTTCTCCGCATAAATTGACATCAGGAGGTTCAATAAAATTTTGTTCAGGGCTTATCTCTCCATCAACCCCAATTTGTCCCTCTGTCACGCACCAGCTTTCCCCATTTTGTCTTGCATTTCCCCACCTGTCTGTACAGCCAAGATTTCTGCAGACAAAGTTTCCGTCAATAGGTTTGGTTGTTTTAGAGCTTGCAGGGCTGCAAACGCTTCCAGCAAATCTGTTGCAGTTCCCGCAGCTGGCAGCGCTTCCTAATGGGTCTCCTTGAGCCCCGAGCTCGCAAACATTTTCATCATTCAAATCCATGACCTTTCCATTATTCCAGCTTCTGTCTTTTGCAGCCTGGCTTCCCGATTCGTAAATGTTTTCTCTGTTTCCGCACGAATCAATCCAATAAACTCCGTCTTTTCCTTCAACACAGCTGGTTGTTTTTTGTCTTTCACACTCTGTATTTAAATCAGGATTCGAGCATAAATATCCGGAATAAAATTGCCCTTGTCTGTTTGCACACTCCTTTTTTGTTGTAAACTTGCATTTATTCTTTTCCCTTTCTGGATTGGCGGAAACACACGCTCCCTCGAAATCAGGGTCAATCATCGCGATACACTGAATTTCATTGTTAACATCAGCATGGAAATTAAAGGTATTGCCTTCTGAAATTATTGCGCATTGCTGCTCGGTTGCAAGCTGTGCATTGCTTCCGAACAAACAGCATCCCTGTCTGCATTCAGGGATTTCATTTATTCCATTTTCATTCCATTCAGCTCCGCCCTCTTCGCAAAAAAACTTTGGGCTGTTCGGAGTGCAAGTTCCAGAAATTTTATCTATACAAGTCCCTGTTTTGCACTGGCTTACAGCTACAGAAGAAACCGGGATACACGCTTCAGAACATTTAGAATCGCATTCACTACTCAAGTATTCCTGGCATTTTTTGCCTTGAATATCAACAAGGCATGTAGAAATAGAGATTTGAGTTTGCGCGCTGACTATTCCTTTAGAAAGCCATCCTAAAACAAGCTCTCTGATTTTAACAATCAGCCTGCTTTCTTCGGCATCTCCGCTGACAGCCATATAACTTGATTCGTGAAATATATACGCAAATGCAAAAATAGCGCACACAATAATCATTATCTCAGATATGGCTGCCACTTCTTTTTTCATTAAAATCCTGCGGGAATGGCGCACCCCCTTATAGCTATATGCATTTTCTTTCCTGTATTTTTATGCTCTATAGTATAAATCTCTGTCGAATCAGACATGACATTTTTGCGGACATCAAAATCCCTATAAAGCAGGCTGTATCCTTCAGCAGAAAAATGGCAGAATTGCGCTTCCTGCCTGACAATTTCAGAAGCAACATAACCAAGCTCGCCCAGCGGAGTCGGTAAAGTTGTCTTTATTTCCTCAAAAACCTGGCTGCTTCCAGAGCCAGAGACAACTATGTTTCCTGTCATTAAGATTTCGGCAGTCTCAGGATTCAGCATGACCTTTACACTTTCTATTTCTCCGGAAACAGCAAAATTTCTTCTTTCTGCTTCCTCTCTAAAAGAATTGAGGCATTCAGCAGCACCGGAGCTGATTTCTCTCTCAATTTCTCTCTCAATTTCACTCAAAAGAGCCGGATGCTGGTTTATGCAAGGTTTGTAATAATTTATGTTCTCGCACAAATATGTAGCTTTAATGTCATTAAAAGTCTTATAGTTTTGAGGATTGACAAATCCTCCCTGCTCAATTGCGCTGTCTATCTTCTTTCTGGCTTCCTGCCTTATGCATTGGTCCAGGTAAGTTTCAGGATTGAACTCAGCACTTCCGGAAATACCAGGAGAAATTCTAAAAGCAAAAAACAAAGAGACAACAGCTATAATAATAATAGCAACAATGATGAAGATAGCCACCTGCCCTCTTTTTTGCAAATCAAATTCATTTCTTATGTTTACCAAATTTAACCTCACAGAAAAATTTAATTGCTTCCTCAACAACATGAGAAATATTTCTATATGGGCCTTCTTTTATGACTCCCTCAATTTTTCTTTTTGTTTCAGGATCAACTGTAGCCGATATTCTGGTCTTGTTCTCTTTCCTCATGGTTAAGTAATACTTTATCCTATTTTTTGTTATAAAATATATTAGATATTACTTAGATTTTAGTGTATTTAAAGGCTTCTAAGAATCTGGGAAAGTTAGTCTTCCTGCTCGACTCTCGGAGCGAGCACAAAAGAAAGCATGACTTTTCCGGTTGGAAAGTTAAGTCTCATCGGATGATTATCGGAGAAATTGATTTCAGCTCTGTTTGACAGCTTAGCTCCCTTTATGAATTTGCTGAGATATTCCAAAGAAAATCTGGCAGAACTGCTGTCGGAGTATATTTCTGCCTCGTCGCTGGAAAACTCTATTCTGGAAGAATGAAGCCCCTTTGCTTCAATAATGAATTTATTCGGCTGTGCGATAAAACTGCAAGCATCTGAAACAACAAGGCAGTCTTCAATGGCGTCCACAAAAGCCTGCGAATCCATTTTTATAACACTCTTAAATTCCCATTCAGGCATTGTCTTGTCCTCTCCTTCAATATCAATCAATGCGAGTGTAAAGTCTCTTTTTATTTTGCTTCTTATTCCTATTCTAAGGAGGTTTTCATCTTCTTTTTCTATAACCAAGCTTCCTCCTATCCCGCTTCTCCTGAGAATATTCTTTAAGTCACCGAGATTAACCCCAAGTACTTCTTCCTTTTCCACCTGAAATTCAGAAAAAAGCTCTGGAGGAATATTAAAATAAACCATCGCGACAGTCGCCGGATCCACTGCCGTAAGGCTCATGCCATCTTTATTTACTCTTATTTTGACTTCTGTAACCAATTCAGAGATTACTCCAACAAGATTAGCAAAAAATCTCGGGTCTTCCAGCTTTAATAACATAGATTACACCATCCGCCCTGACTTTTAAGGATTGTTGTAGTGGAAAGATAGAAAAAGCCTATTCCTCCCCAATCGTAGGAACTGCGTCTCCACAAATTAAGGTCGCTGAGCCCACAGCGTAACAATCAACATGCAGTGTACAACGTGCTTCAGAAGTAATTATTTCTGTACTCCAAAAACAATTATCTATAATAATCTCACCTTGCTTTGGAGGAGCTCCGGCAGCCAAAGGATCAACAATTTCGCAGAACTCTAAGACTATTTGTCCATCGCATCTCCCCGAGAAAAAAACATAGTTAAAGAAGTTTATTCTGTATGTTTTTCCTCGCTACAATAAACAATATAAAACAGCTTCTTTTCTGACTTTAATGTCTGAGAATCCAGAAACTCCGAAGGTTAAGAGCATAGCCAGACTTTATTATTCAAATCCTGCCGTGAAAGAGGCTATTTTTGAATTCGCTAAAAAAAGGGAAGTTGTTCCGAGGTATTATGAGGGGTTTGGAAAAAGGCCGGATACTCTGCAATACCCTGATGACATTCAAGGTTTGGTTAACAAAGGAGCAACCTCTTTCCACGCGTCAGAAGAAATCTGGACAGACCCTCTTGAAATAAATTCCGAAATGTCGCAGGAAGAGCTTTCCTCGCTAAGAGATTCATGGGACTTGCTCATAGACATAGACTCTCCCTATTTGGATTATTCAAAAATAGCTGCAAGGCTTATAATCAGCGAGCTTGAAAATTATGGAATCAAATCCTACGGCCTGAAGTTCTCCGGTTCAAAAGGGTTTCACATAATTGTGCCAGCGAAGGCCTTCCCAGAAAATTTTAACGGAGTAAAAACAAAGTTAATGTTCCCCGAATGGCCGAGAGCCATATCCGAATATTTAATGAATAAGATAAAGCCTTTTTATAACAAAGAAGTCGGAGCGCTCGGAATAAACTTTCAGGCTCTGAAAGAGAGGACAAACCTCTCCAAAGAAGACGTGGTTGAAATGTTATGTCCTAACTGCAATTCATCTGCCAAAAAAACCAACCTTGTTTTTCTTGAATGTAATCGTTGTGGCAACAAGCAGATAAAACCGAATTATAAAATCACAAAACGCGCTTTAAAGTGCATCGAAATCACTTGCCCAGGAGCTTACGAGATTAAGGAAGAAAAAGAGCTTTTTTCATGTGAAAACTGCAGTTATTCAAGTTTGAACAAGCTTGACTTCAAAACAAAGCATATGGTAGTTCACACTCCCGAAGCGAAAAAGCTAAAATTTTCTGAGGAATTCAAAGAAGAGGTTTCAGCTTCAAAGCTCGGCTCTCTGGATTTGGTTTTGGTTTCTTCCAGGCACTTATTCAGAATGCCCTACTCTCTTCATGAGAAGACCTCGCTGGCAAGCATAGTCTTGGACAAGTCAGAGCTTCAGGCTTTTTCTCCAAAAGATGCAGGCCCCTTGAAAGTTAAAATAAAAGATTTTTACAAAACTCCAAATCATGCAGAGGCTCTCTCTCTTTTGTCAGAAGCGTTAAAATGGAAATCTCTTCAGGAAGCCGGACACGAGAAAGAGTCATACAAAAAATACGAGGGCTTCCAGGAAACAGATTTTTCAAACATAACTGAAGAGATGTTTCCAAAGCCGATAAAAAAACTTCTTAAAGGCCTGACAGACGGCAGAAAACGCGGGCTTTTTGTGCTCATCACGTTTCTGCGCTCTTCAGGGTTTTCAGCAGATTACATAAATAAATCTGTGCGCGATTGGAATAAGAAAAATTCTCCTCCGCTCAAAGAAGGATATATTAAATCACAGATAGAATGGCATTTGAAACAGAAGAAAAAAATTCTTCCTCCAAACTATTCAAATCAGAGTTTTTACAGAGACTTAAAGCTTTTAGATTCAGAGCCGAAATTTAAAAATCCTTTGGCAGAGCTTTCAAGCATTGCAAAAAGGCAGAAAGACTAAGCAAGCTTTTTAAACATCTTCTCCTTACTAAAAATATGAAAAAAACAGGTGTTTTATTTTTGGCCTTGCTTATTTTAGCAGCCCCTGTTTTTGCGCAATCCAATGAATCAGAAGCAGCCAAGATAGACAAAGCGTATCAATGTCTTGAATCAGGCTTTGAAGAAAAGACAAACGCCAACATAGCTTTGGAAGAAGCTGTCTTTGGAATTCTCGCTTTAGGCTCAAATCAGAAGCTTGAAAGTGTGTTAAGCGACAGGAAAACAGAAAACTGCTGGCCGAAACCATCATGCAACTTAAAGAACACTGCCCAGGGGCTTCTTGCGTATGATTTTTTAGGAAAGGACACGGCTTCCATTGAAGAATATCTATTAAAGAGAAACGGAACTTCAACAGACTTGGATTGGTTTCTTCTTATAGACATAACAAACCATGTTCCATCTGCCTGCACAATAACTTATGACGGGAGCAAGAAAAACATAAACATTAAAGAGGACATGACTCTGGAGGGAAATCCCGGAAGCTGTCTTTCAATCACTCAATCGGGATTTTGGCTTCAGATTAGCAAAACCTGTCTTGGGAAAGAATATGTGATATCGTGTGACAAAGACTTCATCACAACATTGCTTTATCAAAAGCCTAATTCAGGGACTATTTTTGTTTCATCAACAACCCATTCAGCTCCGTCTTCAGGAACAACCTCTGAAAAAGTTAATTCCTTGTGCTTTAAATCAGGAAACAACTGCGACTACGAAGGAAGTCTGTGGTCTGCAATGGCTCTTAAAAAGCTTGGACATGACACAAACGCTTTTGTACCTTACCTTGCTGCAACAGCAGAAGACAACGCAAAATATTTTCCGTCAAGTTTTCTCTTTATCTTGACAGGTTCAGACTTGTATTTTGACAGCCTTGTGGATTCCCAAGTCTCCTCGCAATTTTGGCAGGCGGTTGGAACTCCCTATAATAAGTTTTATGATACTGCTCTCGGAATCCTGGCTTTGCAGGGGAAGTCTGCTGCAGAGTCTCAGAATGCCAAGGACTATTTGTTGCAGGTGCAGACTCCTCAGGGATGTTGGAACAACAACAATTTAAGAGACACAGCTTTTATACTTTATTCAGCTTGGCCAGAGGCAGTCCCTTTTTCGGGAACAAGTTCAAACTTTTCAGGAACAAACTCAAAACCCTCATGCACCCTAAATAGCGGATATTGCGGTTCAAGTTTTGCATGTCTCGAAAACGACGGGCTTGTTCTCAGCCAGTATTCGTGTCCTGCATTTGGAGACGTCTGCTGTTCAGTGTCAGTAGGGGAGCAGCCATGTTCTGAAAAGGGAGGAATAATCTGCACAAGCTCCCAATCTTGTTCAGGCACAACAGTTTTGTCTTCTGACTCGGGAGTTTGCTGTATCGGAGTTTGCCAGGCTTTGACAGCTTCTCAAAATGCGTGCGAGTTAAACGGAGGCTCATGTTACTCATCTTGTAACTCACTTGAGGACCAGACTTCAGACTCATGCGACAGCCCATCTCAGGTTTGTTGTGTTCCAAAATCTGATTCAAAATCAGACTCAGGAAGTTCGATATGGTTGTGGATTGTTCTGCTTGTAATTTTGATTGCCTTGGTGGTGCTCGGGATTGTATTCAGGCACAAGTTGAGTCTTTTCTTCTTTAAATTCAGAAACCGCGGAAAGGGCGGCCCAGCAGCCTCAGGACCTAAATTTACTCCTCCAACATCTCCTCGTTATTACCCCAGGCCTTCTGTGAGAGCCCCATCTCAGCACGGCAGAGCTCCAAGAACCCAGTCAAGAGTTGATAAAGAAATGGAAGAAACTCTCAAAAAATTGAGAGAAATAAGTTCATAGTCTCATAGCAAACAAAATCTGAAATTCCTAAATTTGTCGCTCACCATTTAGGGAAAACTTATGCCCTTACTATAAACAGGATTTAGCAATCTTTATATAATTATTTCTGCTGTTTTCAACATGAAAAAAATTCCTGTGATTATTTTGATGATTCTGCTCGCTCCTTTGGCAAGTTCTCTCTCGATAGATATCAAACCAGTTTACCAGCCAGGAGAGACCTTAATAGCAGAACTTTCAGGAAATATCTTGGAGCCGATAGAATTTGAAGACGTAGTTTTCAAAACAGGCTCTCTCGGAAATGTAAATGTTCCTCTGGAATACGACGTGAAAAAACTCGGAGATTCCTATTTTATTTACGCGGTTCTTCCTTCATCTGTTCAGGAAAATCCAAAAAATTATTCAATAAACGTTCTGGATGTTTTAACAACGCTCAACGGCGTTCAGCAGAAACTGGATATTCAGCAGAATTTCACCATATCAGGAGAGCTGATTCCATACTCAATCAAGCCAGGATTTGTATCTGCTTCTTCGGATTTCGATATAACTTTGATTTCAAACAAAGATTCAAATATAGATATAGAGACCTCTCTTCCCGAGTTTCCTGTTTTGACGCTGAAGCCGGGAGATAATCTTTTTAGAATAAAAATACAATCTCTGGCAGAAGGAATGAATTCCGTCTCTTTCGGCCAGTATACAATTCCTGTTTATATAAATAAAATTTCAGCCCCTCCAGACCCCTCGGTTTTGGAGATAAACAAATTTAAAATTTTTCCATCAAGAATAGACAGCATAATTGTTTTTGGGCACGCCCCGGTTTATCCAATAAGAATAACCAACCCTGGAAATTCAACCATCTCCAATATTGAGCTTATATACAACGAAAATCTTTTTTCTATAACCGGATTTTCGGGAAATCTGTCGTCAGAGCAGTCTGTAGAGCTTAATATATCTTTGAAGGACAGAGAGGTTTCAAAAAACATATCTGAAGTTTTGATTGTCCGCTCTCAAGATTTTGAACAGGAAATACCTATAGAAATATTTTTCACATCAGAAGCAGAAAAAGCCACAACTCCTTACCTCACTGATTTTTCAGAATCCAGTCTTGGAAAGCTTTGCAAGGAGCTGAATGGAAAATTTTGCTCCGCATCGCAGACATGCTCAAAAGATACAATAAACACAATAGACGGAAATAATTGTTGTACAGGAGTTTGCGAGTCGCCGGAAGAAACCGATTATTCGTGGATAGGTTGGCTTATAGGAGCTGTAGTGCTTATAGTTTTAGTGATAATCGCAGGGCGTTACGTCAAATCAAGGAAATCAATAAACCCTCTGGATAAAAAACTAGGCAAGGCCTAGGGCTTCTTTTTCTGGGTTTTTTTATTTTTTTCCAGGCTTGCAGAAACACTATTTTTCTGCTCTTCTGCTATTTCATTCATCAACGACTTAATATCAACCCCTTTTTCCTCCAGCTTCTTAAATACAATTTCTCTTTCAGTGAGCACCTTTTTGGCTATTGAATCATACCCATGAAGCCTCCCTGCAAGAATATTCATCAGGTCATTAAGGTCCTCGTTTCTTAATTTGATATTCCTCGGGGAAACTATCTCTATGTTGGATGGAAAGTAAGCGAAGATTATTCCAAACAAAGCTCCCAGTGAATCTATTTCGGTTTCAACTTCAGCAAAAGTGGTGAACAGGTCTTTTGTTTTTTCAACTTTCTTAGGTTTGTGCGCCAGGTGGCTTGTCACTTTCACGCTTTTTTCAGAGTCCAACCTCTGAACTATGGATTTCAGGCTCTCTTCCACATACTCCTTTGGGCGGCCAAGAATTTCAAAAATAAACCTGGCATTTATCTCTTCTCCCATAACTCTGCTTGGAAAACAAGGGTTTTAAAGATTTGGTTAACCTTCGTGTGGGTATAATATATTTTCTTCAGGTATGTCTCCATAATTAACAAGGTCAGCTATAGGTTCATCCGAATCTAAAGGATTTCTATGGTCAGTTATACCAACAGGAAGACAATAATCGCCTCCCAGCCCATAAACAAGTTCTCCAGTTAATTGCACTTCTGGTAATTGAGAAATGGGAATTTGTCTTCCAGTTTTTTTTGGTTTAGTCTCCTCTAAAACGATATTAACCAACGTTCTATGAGCAGTAGGGTCCACTATAGCCACATTCCACAACGAGGCTCTGGTTCTTTTTCTCGGTGCCATGTAAGGAGCAATTTCCCAATAACTAAATCCGCTTCCAATAGGTTGTGTCGGAGCAACAGGAGAGTATTCCAGTTCTAAACCTCTCATTTCTCTCGGATTTATCGGCTTCATCTGCCAATAAAATAAATCTTTGTTTTTAAACTTTATTGTCGTGTAATTGTTCCGTTTTATAATTTCTTCAAAGCGAGAAGAATAATAATCAAAACAGCCACACCGGCAAAACTATACAGGACTCCGAGCCTGACTTTTTCCTGCTTAGTCATAAAGTCCTCTTTTTCGTTTTCTCCCTCGTCATATTCTAAGACTATTTTGTCTTTTTCAGGAGCCTTGTTTAAGTTGTCTTGAACCTGCTCAATTTGGTTTTCTCCCTCGGCCTGATTTTTCGGTTCATTGCTTCTCACCTGCATACTTTGATTATTTTGCGTTTGCTGATTATTGTTTTGTGCGGAGTTCCCTGGGTTGTCTTCGACGATTATGTTGTTGCAGACTTCCCCTGCAGGGGCTTTGGAAGAGGATTTGCGTAGTTTAACGCACACTTTAGTTTCCAGGGCTTTATGCGCTATAAGCTTAAACGTTTTCTGCCCCGGAAAAACCCCCTTTAAATAAAAATAAGGATTTTCCCAACTCCCCTCGCTGAATATCTCAGAATATTCCCTGTTATCGTCGTGGACAAAAGCTTTTACATCATAAGTTTCTTTATCATCAAGATTGATGGTTATTTCAAACTCCTCATCAACTTTGATTTTTTCAGGAGAATTAAAAGAAAACTCAATAGCGCTCGTGTTTGCCGAGAATAACAGGCTAATAGCCATAGCTGTTAAAATAAACAAGCTTTTCTTCGTCATCCCTGATGAAGATGCTGTCTTTGTCATCATTCCAGACATTTCCTCTGCCCCAGAAAACTTCATCATTGCTGTCCTGCCCACTACCAGAATTAAGCCTGACCTTTTCATAGTGTTTTTTGAAAACATATTTTCTGGTGCTTTCATCTTTTATGCTCCACTTTGTAATGTCTGCTCCGCACAAATTCTCTATAATTACATACTCCTCTTTTTTATTGATTTCTACACCCAAGCACCCATAATATTCTGATTTTTCCCACAATCCAAGCCCTTTATCCCTGGCTTCACTTTCAGCTTTCTTAAAATTTTTTATCTCTTCTTCCTGAACCAAAAAAGCGCGAGCGAGCCCAAGCTCAACAAGCTCTAAATTAACGTATGAGGGAGAGAACATCCTCCCAAGAATTCTTCCATATCTGTCTGTTCCTGATACTTCAAGTTCTATAGTTTTATTCTCAAAATTTTTCAGGAATCCAACAGCCTCATCAGACATAAATTCTCCGCTTTCAGGAGTATCTACGTTAAGCATTCTTATCTTTCTCCCATCATCAAGCTCAATAGTGTCTCCGTCTATGACTCTTGCAACCACAACACTCTCTCTTTTAATATCAAACTCATAAAAGAAAAGATAATTGCCGGCAATTATTCCTGTAATGAGAAGAGCAACAATTATTGCATATCTTTTTTCCATTTCAGCATGTCTCCTTCTTCCAATCCTAATTCTCGCGCTTTCCCAGCATTAATCTCAAGCACGTATTTCGCTTCCTTGTCTGGCTTAAAAATCTCGCACTCTCTATCGGAAAAACAGGGAGTTGCATTTTCTTTGATGGATACAATCTGCAATTCTTCGTCAAGCCAGATGATGTCAAGAGGGATAAAAGTGTCCTTCATCCAGAATGTATGCTTTCCCGGGCTGTCGAAAACAAAAAACATTCCGGAATCTTCAGCTAGGCTTTCCCGAAACATAAGCCCAAGCGCTCTTTTCTCTTCCGTATCAACAACCTCAAGACTAAAGCAATTAACTCCAGAACAAATTTCCTCTTTGCGATTCCCTCCTTTCTCAAAGATAATTATTCCAATTAACAATAAGGCAATTACAACCAAACTAAATGTCTGCAATTTCTTTTTCATTTTCCAAGCATTCATAAAATTTTTTCAGGTTAGAGTGCGTAAGAACAATAGTTGAGGTGTTTATGTTGGGGTGAAATCCGGTTTTTTCCGCATTCCACACATCCTCAGTTAAAATAAGCTTAACTTCAGGATTGTTTATCGCTCCGAATATACTGACGCTTCCGGGAATAAGAGCGATTTTTTCCCTTAGCTCTTCGGCGGTTCCAAAATGCAGTTTTCTAACTCTCAAATAAGCTCTTAGTTTTTTAGTGTCGAGCATTTTATCAGCTTTCATGCCAACAAGATAAAATTTTTTATTGTTGTCTCTTAGAAAAAGAGTTTTGCAGTGCAGTCCGGGAATTTCTTTTTTCAGTTTTCTGGAGTCAGAAACCCTAAAAACAGGCTTATGTCTGAACTCTTCATATTCGACGCCGATTTTTTCCAGATATTTTTTTAACTTCGAGTCCATTTTCATACAACTTTCAGGAGATATAAAAACCTTTATAATATTTTGATCCTCCTTTCTTATAGGAGAAAAATGCCTGTAACAGTTTACTCAACCAAAACATGCCCTTGGTGCAAAAAAACAAAGGAATTTCTTAGAGAGCATAAAGTCAAATTTAAGAGCATTGATGTAGGTTCAAACGAAAAAGCAGCCCGGACAATGATAAAAAAATCAGGGCAGACAGGAGTTCCAGTCACAGACGTAAACGGCACAATTATAGTAGGTTTTGATGAGGCAAAGCTGAAAAAAGCTCTCAGAGGTTTATAATTTTTTAATGTGTTAAACTTCTGGGAGGGACTGCCCTGATTAATGTAACGAAAAAAAGAGATTAAAAATATGCAAAAAAGAGTAAAATGGAATAAGGAGTTGATAATCTTCTTTATCGTCAGTGATTTTAATTGATTCAAGCTTTTTAATTGCCCTGAACGCCGAGAAGCCAGACTCATGGCCAGGCTGTCAAAACACAATAACCAACAATTTATAAACTAAATTATTTTTTGATTAAAATGCTTAAAAAGAATTACGATTTTATAATCATCGGAGCAGGCGGAACTGGATTGGCTGCTGCGATGTATGCCGCACGTTTGGGTCTGAAAACTCTTTGTCTTGGAGCGTCTCATGGTTCAGAGATCCCGATAGGAGGGGTTATAACAACAACAAATATAGTTGAAAACTACCCCGGATTCAAAAAAATTTCAGGTCCTGAAATAGCCGATAAAATAAAAGAGCATGCCGAGTCTTACGACTTAGTTACAATCAAAGAAGAAAAGGCAACTGAAATATCAAAGCATAAGAATTATTTCAGCGTTAAAACCTCTGCCGAAACTTACCACGGGAAGACAATACTTTTTGCGACAGGCACAAAATGGAGAAAACTTCCGGAAGAAATAAAAGGCTCAAGAGAATTTGAACACAAAGGAATAAATTATTGCGCTTTGTGCGACGGGCCTCTTTACAAAAATAAAATAGTCGCTGTCATCGGAGGCTCGGATTCAGCAGCAAAAGACGCACTTTTGCTGGCAGAGCATGCAAAAAAAGTTTACATAATATACCGCGGAGAAAAAATTAGGCCGGAACCCATCAACGCCGAAAGAGTGAAAAAAAACAGCAAAATAGAAGTAATAACCAATACTAACTTGAAGGAAATTCGTGGAAAAGAATTTGTTGAGGCTGTTGTTCTTGATAAGCCATACAAGGGCTCAACCGAGCTGAATCTTGACGGAGTTTTTGTCGCAATAGGGCATATCGTCCTGACAGAGCTGGCAAAAAAGCTTGGAGTCAAAACAAACAAAAAAGAGGAAATCGTAATAGACCATAAAGATTCTTCAACAAATATTCCTGGAGTTTTCGCAGCAGGAGACTGCGCAGACAAGCCATTTAAGCAGTTGATTACAGGAGTTGCAGAAGGTTGCACAGCAGCGTATTCTGCTTATACTTTCATCACAGAAAACGGAATAGAAGGCTGAAATTCATTTAGTTTCCGGTAATCTCGCTACAATAATCTTCTCCTTCTTTAACTTTCTTCTTTTTGCATATTTTACCATCAGGACAGAAATATCTATTCCAAAATTCTCCGTTGCAGTAACATACAGAGCTGGCATCTTTTTCAGGGCACACTACCCATCCCTCCCATGCTTTAGGGCATCTATATTTAGGGTCATTTTTAGACGGGCAGTCACGATAAATTTCCGAATTTAATATGGTTTCTTTTAGGGCTTCTTCAGGCGTTACGGGACTAAATCTAATCTCTGTCAGCAGAAAAATTCCTGCTAACAAAACAAGAACAAAAACTGCAACAAGCACTTTATCTTCCTTGCCCATAATACGGATTCGGCGGTTGCCTTGGAAACACAGGGTTATTCCTCGGAGGAGGCATAGGAGGCCTTCCGTAAAACCTGTTCGCCCCAATTCCAGAGTTTCTTTTTCTGAGCTTCAGGAACACAATCACACCGACTATAGCAATTGCAAGTACAAGTATTCCTATTATCCAATATATCGCTGTTTTGCTTATTGAGGTCTGCGTATTTCCAGGAAGATTGCCTGTATTGCCTGTATTTGTGTTAGTTGTTGTAGTTGTTACAGTGCATTGTTTTATCTCTCCGGCATTTGTAGGTTTCTTATCTTCTGTTCCACAACTGTTTAGGTCAATGCAGTCATAAGTCTGCTGTCCTCCGGAGCACTGAGTCCAGATGCAGTCCCAGACTTCTGTGCAACTACCGCTTCCTCCGCCATTGCCCCCACCTGTGCCTGTTCCGTTGCTTCCTGAAGAGCCAGGGTTGTCATCTTCAAACAGCATTTCTATTTCATTAGGAGTGAGTGCTTTTGTGTAAATCCTAAGCTCATCCATCGTTCCTTTGAATGGGAACTGCAAATCAGGCTCAAATCTTGCCCCAATATACAAGTCCTCGTTTGTTGACAAATCCTCACATGAGTTATCAATGCTTTGCCCTTCTGATTCTCCATCAACATAAACCTTGAGGCTCTTTGTAGCTAGGTCTCTCACTGCAACAACATGGTGCCAGTTTCCGTCATCAACTCTAGTGTCTGAAGAAACTTCCTGCACAGTGCCGCACTTGAAGAAGAAATTAAACGTTCCCGGCTCGCTTAATGAGTGATTGTTATTAACCCATATTCCATAATCCTTAAAAGGCTGTCCTGTCCCGGCAGCATCATTTTTCTCCAAAATTATCTGCAATGCCTCATCACTTCCAGAGGTTTTTATCCATGTACTTATTGTAAATGAGGTCCCAGACAAATCAAGCTTATGGGAGTCATAAACCCTGATAAAATCATTTTTCCCGTCAAACTCAAGCGCATTTCCTGAGACTCCGTCAACTTCTTTAAGGTTTCCTTCTACCAGCCCGACATGCGCATGTGAGGATTCATCTTTAAACTGGGAATCATCGCTGAATTTGTAATACAGGACAAAAGTTTCATCATCGTACTTTTTCTGAATTTCACTTGCAGACAAAACTTTTTTGCTTATAACTAAGTCATCTATACTTCCGTTAAGGAAATACTTCGGCCCCTGGACGCTTCTGCCTCCGCCGATAGTGAGCAGATAAGAGTTCCAATAAGGCCTGTTGCTTCCAAAGTTTTCGCTTTTTGCAAGCCTGCCGTCCAGATATATCTCCGCATTGCCGTTGTTAAAGTTGATTGTAAAGAAGTTCCATGCGTCTTCTCTGATTGATTGCGGAGACGCCAATCTCTTTGTCTTTGCGACGCTGTTTTCAGGATTTATCTCAAAAACAAGTTTGTTGTTGGAATCAACAAAAACGCTGTAAGAGTATTCACTTTCCCCCTCTCTTCCTTTGGATAATATCATCTGCTTGTTGTTTGTACGGGTTAGTTCATTCAGCTTAAACCATCCGCTGATGCTAAACTCATCCCTTAAGTTCAGCAAGTTTCCAGCATCAACAATATTATCTCCGTTAAAGTTTAATGCATTGTCATTAATTCCATCGACAAGCTTCACAGCTTTTTTTTCAGGGATTCCGTTATAATGGTTATCTGAAAAGTCTGTGAATTTGTTATCAACAAGAGAGTCAAACCTGTATTCAAGCTGTTTTTCATTTCTCACAAGATTATGCCAGCTTTCTATTTCCCAAGCAGCCAAAACCCGTTTGTCTATTCTGACATTGTCAATTTGTCCTTTAAACAAACTGCCAGGTGCATTAACGTTCTTATTGAACCCTGCTCCTACTCTTACCGGCTGTGCAGTGTTAGCCACAGACCCGGAAGCGCTAACTTCTTTGTCCAGTTTTCCGTCAATATACAGCTTTAATTTGCTCCCGCCGTATGTGGCTGTTAGCTGAGTCCACTTATTCGGAGTTATTTTGTTTGTGGAAGCCACGGATTTAGCCGTTCCTGTCGGCTGATCAAAGAAGCTGAATCCTGCATGGCCGTCGGGTTTTATATCAAGATTATAGCTGAATTCGTCGGGAAACGCAGACTTTCCGACTATTCTGTAATATTGATTCGCTCCTGTCGGCAAAGCAGAAGGCTTTATCCAGGCGCTAACGCTAAAAGTATTGGTTAAATCAATGTCAGCTCCTGAACTTACATAATCATCAGTTCCGTCTAAGTTTAGAGCCTTTCCCTCTATCCCGTCAACCAGATTCGCCCCAACAACACTCCCATCTCTTTTCTTGATGGAAGAATCAGGGGTTTTTCCATTGGCTATTGACTCAAATTCGTAAAAAAGTTCTGTGTTGCCTTCAGAAGGAGACAGCAAAGCGCTTGGAGAATTAAATATAATTCCAAGGGCAACAGCCAGCCCTAAAGCAACAATAAGAACTGCCAGCCACTCTCTTTCCATTTCCTACTCTATGCACTCCTATTTATAAATTATTCGAAAAACTAACTGTGTTGCATGATTCTTAAAAAGCAACACAGTTCTCTCTACCTGCCTCCTT
>DYFY01000013.1:0-2085 GCA_020724955.1 Candidatus Parvarchaeum sp.
TAACTTTAGAAGGTTATCTTACTTTGCTAAAGCAAAGTAAATCTCACGCAAAGCCACATCATTCACAACATCTTTAAACTCGTTTTTTATTTCATTGATTAATCTTATCAAATGGTCTAAGTTTTCTACAATAACTTCCATTTCAAAATCAGCTCCCCCAATACTTTTATTTACCTGATAAATGTTTTTATGATACCTACAAAAATCAAATAGCTCTTTGTTCTTTTTAGTTGAAATAAGCTGTAAATCAACCCTATAAGAAGTGTAACCAAGTTTTTCTAAGTTCAATCCGATTTTATAGCCAACAATTATTTTTTTCTTTTCAAGTTCTTTTATTCTTTTTCTGATTGTTTCGGCAGAAACTCCGAGCTTCTGGGCAATCTCCAAAGAAGATTGCCTGACATTACTGGCATAAACTTCAATAAGCTGTAAATCTTTTCTTTCTATTTTTTCTTTTTCGCCGATACCATAAATTCTCTGCATGCTTTCTTTTTTCTCATCCAAAAAAAATCTTCTGTTGAAATTATAAATTGGGGCGTAAACTGCAACATTATATGATTTTATTTTCTCTTTGTAAAGAAGCATGAGATCATCCCAGATTTTATGAAATTCATTAATTGTTTTTACTCCCAAAAACAAGGCATTATCCCATTTTCCATGCATAGAGGTTATAGTCCAAACCTGTTTTAAACTTTTTTTAATATATGAGATGAATTCTTTTTCTTCCCTGCCTGTCATCTGCTGGAATTTAAAATAAACTCTGAATGTGAAATAGCCAAGCTTAGACATATCAATAATTGCGTGATATCCTGTAATAATTCCTGCCTCTTCAAACTTTTTCATTCTGTATAAAACAAACTGCTTTGATCTCCTAATTTTTTTGGCCAGCTCGCTAACGCTTGCTTTGGAATTCTTATCCAATTCATAAAGTAGCTTTTTGTCATATAAATCTAATTTGTAGGCCATTTTCATTATGAAGCGAAGGTTAATTTAAGCTCTTCAATTATTTTATTAGCTATACAAATAGTATAATTCTTTTGCAATAAGTCATTTTCTGAAATATTTATTTCAAATATCATTTTTAAGTTATGTTTTTACAATAACCTAATAATATATAAATTTTATGATTTTTGTTAAAAAATTAGGAAGAAATTTTTATTTAGAAGATTAGCCGTCCTTGTAGTATGACAGAAGAAAAACCTTATCTTGTTACGCTTTGGAACGGTAGCTACGTTCTTTGGAGAGGAAAAAATCAAGAGGGTATGATAAGAAGTGGAACCGATACAAAATTATTCCTAACTTTTGAAGAATTAGAAAAACACGGAAAAAGACTTTTAGAATCTCAAACATTTTTACAATATCAAATGAGAGGGGTAAAAAGATATTTCTCTGGTCAAAGAGATATCGTTTTAAGCAGATTAGGTGGCGGACGTGAAACCCAAACAAAAAAAGATTCTTTATCTACCGAGCAGAGAGAAAGATTTGCACTGGCCAATTACGAGGGACATTTTTATCTGCGTGAAAGGATTGGAGGCATACACTTTGCTTCACCAACGCATGTAGATGAAATTGCAGCTACTTGGGGAGAAAAATATGCGAATTCTTTTCCAATAACTGGTTTAGATATATGGACAAATGAGGGATACGACACATGCGAGCCATTTAAGGGTATATTGCTTGTAGGGGAGAGGAGTGAAAGAGATTTTTATGTTCAATCTATGCTTCATGAATTCGGAGGATTGGAGTTATAATTTTTTCTAACAATACTTTCCCATAGGGTGCTCGTCGGAAGTCTGTGCCGCCATATTGCGTTTTCCGGCGTTTTTTCCCGCAAAAATCTTTAAATTTTCAAGCTCTTTTTTCATAAAATTCTCAACTTTTTTACTCATGCTAATGCCCTCTTTTTTGCAATGTTCTGAAAAAGCCCTGTATGTTTCAGCATCCACATTAAATGTCTTCAGCGCCATGCACACCTCCTTTTATATCTAAATAAAGTTATTTAATCTTAATAAATGTTTCTGCACATTTGTATAGAAAACTTGCTAAATAAAGTTATTTAAGATTATTTAATTTGTCTCTTTTTGG
>DYFY01000013.1:2185-16327 GCA_020724955.1 Candidatus Parvarchaeum sp.
AGCTCTTTCTCTATTTTTCTCTTCAATTTTTCAATATCCTTCTGAGACTCTTTTTGGAGCTCTTTCTCTATTTTTCTCTTCAATTTTTCAATATCCTTCTGAGACTCTTTTTTAGCCATGTTGAACTCATCCAAAACATCTCCATAATCATTTTCTCTTCCTATTCTTCTCCAAATTTCTTCTTTATTAAATCCATGTTTCTCAAGAATCGGAGTCAAAGCACTTTCTTGGGAATTATCAATTTTGTTTATTTGGGGTTTCCTAAAATCAGGTGAATAAATTTCAACAACTAAACCATATATAACAGGTTTTAGGTTTCTCTTTTTAGCATAGAATTCTGATAGTCTTGCCTTAGCGTAATTATCTTTAACTCGAAACTCCCTTCTTAGCCAATTAGGAATTTTTTGCTTATAAACTTCAAGCACATTTTTTCTGATAGCATATTCGTATTTTCTAAAAGCTTTTCCAATCGGACTTCCATTAGAAATTTCTTTATTTATATCATTCAGCTCTTTAGACCATTCTTCTTTAGCTAGAAATGTAATTGCGAATGTTCGAGATATTCCCTTACTATCAATCAAATGAGCCTTTCTAATTTTTTCGTTGTGGACCACAATCTTGGAATTAATTTGACCATATTTCTCCTCCAAAACATCAGTGTGAAGTCTGTCAACCAAAGGAAAGTGTTCCATCATTACAAACAACAAAACGGGTTAAAATACTTTTCTCATTTTATTGATTCTCAGCCAAGCCTTTTCTCTCTCTAATCTTCTTAATCACATTTTCCTGCATTTCGCTTGGAAGCTTCTGATATGTTTGATCAACCAAGCTTGAAACCCCTCTTCCTTCAGTTCTGCTTCTCAAATCGTTGCTCCATCCAATCATCTCTGAAACAGGAATTTTTGCTTTAATGCTTATAGTTTCACCTTCCTGCTGGACATCCTCCAAAATTCCTCTCTTAGTTGAAATTAATGCAGTGACAGCGCCCATAAAGCTTACAGGAGCTTCAACAAGATGAGTTTGTATAGGCTCCAATATCACCGGCTTGGCATCTTTCATTGTCTCATGCATTCCTTTTCTGACAGCGGGATAAATCTGTGCAGGACCTCTATGCATATGATCGACATGAATTTTAGTGTCATGAATGATGAACTTGGTTTTCATCAACGGCTCCCTCGCCAATGGACCAGCGTCGATAACTAATTTCCAGCCGTCCATTATAGAGTCTATAATTTCCCCGAGCAGGACAATTCCTCTGGTTCTGTCTTCAAAAATATTTCCTTTGTAGATGTCTCTGACCTGTCTCGCCTCATCAGACGACATTCCCGCTTCCTCGAGTTTTTTCCAGATTTCCTCCGCCTTCTTCTTGAGCCTTCCTTCAGGTATTTCTTCCGAAACTATTTTTTCATACACTGCATCTTCCAACGGCTCTATGCTAAATTGAAAGATGTTATGTCCATTTGGAGTTCTTGCCTCAATCACACTGCTCTGTTTGTTTACACTCTCTCTATAAACAACAATCGGAGGGCCTGTTTTAACATCAAGCCCTTTTTCAGTTTTAATCCTGTTTTCAATGATTTCAAGATGCAGTTCTCCCATTCCAGATATTAAGTTCTCCCCAGTCTCCTCATTAATCTCAATCTGGATGCTTGGATCTTCTTTATTTACCTGCCTTAAAACTTCAACAAGCTTTGGCAAATCAGCAGCTTTTGTCGCCTCAATGCTTTTTGTAACAACAGGCTCAAAAATATGTTTTATTGCTTCGAATGGTTCTATTTCGTTTCCGCTTACAGTCTCTCCAGCGAATGCTCCTTTGAGTCCAACAAGGCCGACTATGTTTCCTGCAACAACCTTGTCAACCTGAATCCTCTGGGCTCCCTTATATATGGATACCTGTTGCAAATTTAATCTTCTTTTGGCGAGATTCATATATACGCTGTCCCCTGGCTTTAGAGTTCCTGAAAAAAGTCTTCCTGCAGCGATTTCTCCCGCGTTTTTATCCACAACTATTTTGGTGCAGACAAAAGCCGGTTCTCCTTCAGGGTTGCAGGTTATCAAGTCTTGTCCAACCTTTGTATTTTCATCGCCGTGCCAGATTTTTGGAATTCTGTATTTTTGAGCTACAACCGGATTGGGATGATGCCTGTTGACCATGTTCAGAACAACTTCGTGAAGCGGAGCTCTTTTTGAAAGTTTTTTATATTCTTCTTCTCCGGCATTATATGAATCTATGATCTCTTTGAAGGTTATTCCTTTCTTCTGCATGTAAGGGACGCTTAAAGCCCAGTTATGATATGCACTTCCAAAAGCAACACTTCCTTCCTGAACATTAACTTTGAATTTTTGCTTAAATTCAGGCTCGGCGATGCTTTCTATTAATTCATTTACTTTAGCTATAACAGCGATAAATCTTTTTTGCATTTCCTCGGGAGTCAGTTTAACTTCCTTAATCAGCCTGTCAACTTTATTGATAAAAAGCACGGGCTTTACTCTTTCTCTCAGCGCCTGCCTCAGAACTGTTTCTGTTTGGGGCATAATTCCCTCGGAAGCACACACAAGAACTATGCACCCGTCGACAGCTCTCATAGCTCTTGTAACGTCCCCTCCAAAATCAACATGTCCAGGAGTGTCAATAAGATTGATTAAGTAATCCTCCCCGTCCGTTGTGTGAACCATGCTGACGCTGGCGGCGTCAATTGTGATTCCTCTGGCTATTTCGTCTTCATGAAAGTCCAGGACTCTTGCTTTTCCTGCCAAATCTTGCGACATCATTCCGGCTCCGGCAAGCAAATTATCTGAAAATGTGGTGTTATGGACAATCATGCCTTCTGCAACAAAGTTCTTTGTTTCAGGAACACTAAAATCGTAGACTGTTTCTTCAAAACCTCTTTCTATGGAGTTGACTTCGATAAAGGCAAATTGCTCAAGCAGGCTGCTCAATTGAATTTGCTTCTCTTTCTCAAGTGCAAGAAAAGATTTTCCGGAAGCCAAGATTACTTCCCCCACTCCAGCAGAGCTCACGGAAATCATGTCACTAACTCTGCTTCCAACAGAAACTTTGATTAAATCATTAAGTTTTAGGGATTTATCTTTTAATCTAAATCCTATCTTTTTTGCAAATTCTCTAGCAGAATTGCCGGAAATATAAATTCCTTTATCAGATATAACTGGAATACACCCGAATCTTAACAACAATAAAGAAAGATCTTCCATCATTCTTCTACTCGCAGAACTTATTGAAACTGCTCTTCTTGTTTTCTCCACACAGCCATCTGTGTCAAAATATCCGCTTAAGAATTCTCCGACAAAGTTTCTGTCTGCTTTCCACAACAACTCACTAACTTTTATATTGTGGCTCTTCTTTTTTAAAGGATATCCAAACACACAGTTAAGCATTCTTGAGAATGTCTCACTTGTTACAATCTCTTTAGTTCTGTTTCCATAGTCTCTATATGAAATTTCAACTCCGAGAGCTTTACAAATTTTCTTAAAAATTAGTTCCAGCTCCGGTTTTCCAACAATAAACTTTTTTTCGTGTCCATCGCCAAACATTAGACCTGCAATATAGAAGAAATCTCTAAAATTCTTAGGAAGTCCAATTTCTAAAGAACTCTTGCCTCTCCACTTACCGCTTCTGTAGCTAATATTTTTTATGCCATAGTATAATATTTTTTTATCAATGTCAAAATTCTCGGCAATCTTTAAGATATCTTTTATAAAATACCTGTTTTTCCATACACCATGATAAAATGATTTTTTCTTAATTTCTAATTTCAGTTTTTCATAAATTTTTTCCATTCCCTCTGACATAATTCTATCTTTTAATTCCCTTCCAAATTCATTTCTGAGAACCACATAGAAATTATCTTTTTCTAAACTTTCAAGAAGGTATTTTTCCATGTCAATATTTCCTTGAATATCAATCATTCTTGGGCAAACGACCCTTTCTCCTATTTTCAATTCCCTTGCTTCTCTTTCCTTAAATTCAAAATCTTCAAAGACAATATACTTATGTTCAGGAGTCGTTTTAATCTCAAACCCATTTCTAAGTTTAAGCTTGATAACATCGCCCCCTTTTAATCTCCAAGCGTGGCTTATCTTCTTTTTTTTGAGTCTTTTCTCATTCCTGTCTAATGAAAAAGTATTGATTCCCAAATCTGATATATCATAAATTTCTTTATTTTCATCTTCAAAAGCCTTTTTTCCTTTCCTTTCTGATAATTCAAATAATTCTTTTGCATTCTTTACTCCACCATCTAGCACCAATCTGGAATTTCCTGCTATACATTTTCCATGATCTATGTGCGCAGCAATAGCTATATTTCTTATTTTCTCCGGCTGGGTCATCAGCTTTTTTACCTTTTCAGTTTTATCGTCTGCCAATTTTTTCTCCTGTCTTCCCAAAAAATCGGGAGGCTTGAAAATTTTTATTTTCTTTGTCTGTCATTTTTTCTAAAATAAGCCTATCTAGCCGCATCAGCCTGCTTCTCGGCTTCATTTTTTTTCTGCATGCAGTAGCTTTCCATATTTCCTTCTGAAGCAAGAATTATTTCGTTTGCAAGAGACTCAGCCATCCTTCTCTTTTTTCCGAATGATTTCTGGTAAGAGCCCTGAACAATCCATCTTATAGCAAGATTAACTCTTCTCAATGGAGAGACATCCACTGCCTGCGGGTATCTTGCCCCCCCATATTCAATCGTCGTTATCTCATCCCTCGGCGAGCCGTTTTCTATCGCTCTAATCAAGACCTGCACAGGATTTTCATTTTTCTTTTTTTCAATAATCGCAAACGCATCCATCAGAATTTTCATGTTCTTATTGTATTTTCCTGAAGCCCACGAAGTTATTATTTTGTGTTTTTTTCCAACATGCCCGGGAACTGATATTCTGTTGGCAAGTCTTTCAAGAATATTCACTCTTGCACTGGTAAATTTCCCAAGATTTCTTCCGTGGGATTTTACCAGAATTTTTCCATCAAGATTTATATAAGGCTTCAAAGCAGGATCTTCAATCTTTATATTTTCAACTTCATACAAATTAAAAACTTTAAATTTCATCTTACCTTCTACCTTTTTCTATTTTGCCCTGCACGAGTCTGTGCAAAGGCTGGTCATTTACTTTAATTACCTGAAATCTGATTCCCCTGATATCCCCTTTAGCTCTTCCCTGTTTTCCGCCGATTCTTTCTATAATAACTTCGTCATGTTCATCAACAAATTTTTGAGCCAGGTTCCCGGGAATAAAAGCTCCGACCTGCTTGCCGTTCTTAACAAGCTGGACCTTGCAGCATTTTCTCATAGCAGAATTAGGTTGGGCAGCCTCTTTTTGAAACTTGGAAATAACTATCCCTTTCGCCTGCCACGATCTCTTTAAAGGATCGGATTTTTCCTTAAGTTTCATAGTCCTGACTTTGTAATCTCTATTGCTCCATCTGAATTTTTTTCTTTTCTTGACAAGCTTTCTTGCGTTCATCAATCCCATTGGAACTCTACAGAAAATTACCTTTTTAAATCTTTACGCACCTTTAAGTGAAGTTTATAACATCGTGCAGGCAATGATGTAATCTGCTGTAATTCAGGCTTGCAATCTATAAATTTTAAAACATTAATCTGCAGAAGATTTGTCCGCACACGTCAGACTATCTTAAGTTCTTTTCCGAAGTAGTCTTCCAGGATTTGGTTCAATTCTGCAAATCTTCTCTTGTTTCTTCCGAACAAAGCAGCTTTGCCCTGGCTTCCAGCAGTAAGAATAAACATTCCGTCTTTAACTTCAAGAGACTTAAAATTCACTGGATCTACAATATCCTGCACAAATCTGTGCGCCTCCCCAATTCCATTTGCTTCTTTTATTATTTTTATTTTTTTTCCAAGAGTTTCTTGGATTATTCTGACATTTTTTCCCCTCTCGCCAAGTGCCTTTCTCATAGCTCCCGACGGAACGACATAAATTATCACGTTGTTGTAAACGAAGCAGTTCCTTGTATTCACTTTGGAAATCCTCCTGAAGAGGTTGATGTACCTCATAGTTTGCATGTTGATTGTAGCCATCTTATTTTTTTAAACCAAAAACCTCGCATTTGAAGTCTATCCCAAGTTTTCCGGCAATATCCTGCTTGGAAAAATCAGATACATGAAAATCAATTTTGTTCGCACTTAGGACCTTTTTAACATCCTCTCTGCAGTCTCTTGAAACCACTACTTTCTTGATATTTGATTTTCTTTTCAAACATTCTTTTATTCCAAAACAAACTTTTCCTTGTTCAAGAAAATCTCTTATTTCACTCACCATCTTGTTAACCTTATTCAATACGGCAGTTTATAAATTTATTCTTTGTCTTCCCTGAATTTATCTTTTTTTAACATCAGACAATCTGGCTTCCATTTTACCAGTAGTCATAATTCCAGTATATTGTTCAGGAGTTAGTCTAATCCTAACTCTATCTCCTGTATTAAATAAATTTCCATTCACTTCACAAGTTTCTAATATCACTTCAACTGACCCAATTTCCCCCTGCCTATCTATGACTTTCAAAAACAGATGTTCTCCTCTTTAAGTGCTAGATGATTTTTCGTAAATATGTGCGTCGAAATAATTCATTTGGACAATCTCACTCCTTTTTGTTTTTGCTCTGTCTGACTAACGGACCAGTTACTTTAACCAAAAGCCCCGGAAGCCCTGTTCCTATAGGGACAGGCTGATTAAGTATTATATTTTCAATCACTGATGCAAGCTCATCTTTTTTCCCCTGAATTGTCGCATTCACAAATTCTTTGTCAGGAGTTTCAAAAGCCGCCCTCGCAAAAACACTTGACTTTTCAGAAACGATTCCCATTCTTGTCACTCCCTTAACAACTCCCGAAGAAGTCATGGCGTCTGCGATTAAATCAAGATGCCTCTCGTTGATGTCAAGCCCTTGCGAATCTATTATTTTGTTTATTTCTCTTACAATTGTCTCCCTTGCAGCTTCAATGCCAAGAACCTCTGCAGTTTCGTGAATGTCATTTGAATAAACTTTATTTTTATCAACTCCTTTTATTTCCATAACATCTCTCAAATTGCTTCCAGCTGTAAGCACAACATAATCTTTGTCTCTTTTGGCTATAACAACCTGGGAAATTCCTTTTATTCCAGATATTATAGTCTCTTTCAGCTTTTCTTTTATTTTATACATCTCCCTGAAGCTGCTGTCCTTCAAGTCAACAATCACGCTATTGTCTTTCAGTTTTATTTCAAATCCTTTCTCTGCAAGTCTGTCAGCTATTTTTTGTATTCCAGTATGCACGCTTCTCAGTCCAGTGTTGTCCATTTCAACTTCAATTTTTTTGCCTGAAAAGTCCATGTTTATTGACTTAGCGATTTCTTTTATTTTGACTTCTTTTATTTTCTCGGCGATAACTCTGGAATCTTTTTCGTTGTTGAAGTCTCTTTCAAGATAGATTTCCATCAGAGGAGTTGAAGGTTTTTTTCTGGCATCAAATATCTCAATAAGCCTTGGCAGTCCGAGAGTAACCTGCATTTCAGCGACCCCTGCAGAGTGGAAGGTTCTCAAAACCATCTGAGTTGATGCTTCCCCAAAACTCTGTGCAGTTACAACTCCAACACTCTCTCCTGGAGCAACTTTCTTGCCAAGGTGAAGGCCTGCTACGTCTGTTCCGTCTCCTCCATAAGCGAATTGTATCACATTCCCAGATGCGTCTCTCACAGTTCCGTCATATTCTGCTCTCAAATCTTGAAGCGCGCTTACAAGCCTTCTGTAAAGATATCCAGACTTTGGAGTCCTCAATGCAGTGTCCATAAGAGCGTCTCTTCCTGTTATTGCTCCAAAGAAAAATTCACTCGGTTTCAATCCGTCAAAAAAGGACGATTTTATAAATCCTCTCGCTTCTGGCCCTATGTCTCCTTTCTCAAAGAAAGACAAAGTCCTGTCTTTGTAGCCAAAACCTATTCTTTTGTTCCACAAAATCTGTTGGCCTACACAACATCCTATTTGGGTGATGTTAAGCATGCTTCCTCCAGCGCCAGGAGTTATCATCTTATTTACATTTCCATCGGAAGGGAAATTAGCCTTTACTATTTTTCCTGCTTCAGATCTGACTTCATTTAATATTTGAGAAATTCTTATTTCTCTCGTTTCCTCCATGCTTTTTCCTGGAATCAAAGCAAGGCTTCCGGTCTCAGCCGCTTCGATAACCTGCTTGGTTTTTCTTTCAGCCTCAGCAATTATATCTTTCGTCAGGTTTCTCACTTTGCTTGAAACATTGACATCTCTCAGGGAAAGCGTATATCCTGTTCTTGAAAGATAGTTTGTTCCGAGAGTGAAAGCTCTCTTTATGGATTTTATGGTTTCGTCTCTTCCTGAAATCTTGTCTATAGCCTTGACCATATATCCGTCTTCAACGCCAAAAGTCTTTTCTCCGGTCAATTCATTCGGAATCTTTAAATTTGCTTCCTTAGGAAGAATTTCTTCAAAAATTTCTTTTCCAGACAAATTTTTCTTTTTTTTGCTGTTCACAATTCCTGCAGCAAATAAAAGCTGGTCTGCTTCCTCTTTTTTGAAATCTTTCTCTCCAAGGAGATAAAGCCCGGTAACAGCGTCGGAAATGCAACCAACCAGATTAATATTATTCTTAGAGGATATTATGTTGTGGTTTACGTTAAGAAGGTTTATCGCTTCAGACCTCGCCTCTTCAGTCTGAGGGGAGTGTATATTGGTTTCATCCCCGTCAAAGTCAGCATTGTAAGGGACAACTACGGAAGGATGTATTCTGAATGTTCTGTCAGGAAGTATTTTTGCATAATGGGCCATCAGGCTTTGCTTGTGCAGTGAAGGATGTCTGTTGAAAAGAACTATGTCTCCATCCCTAAGATGTCTTTCTACTTTGTATCCAGGCTGAATTTCTGCACACAGCTCCTCTTTCAGATCTTCTGTTATTTTCTTTTTTCTTCCATCAGGCCTCACAACATAATTCGCTCCTCCTCCTGCTTCGCTACCTTTTCTGATAAGCTCCCTGATTTTCTCAATGTTTAAGCTTGTTACACTCTCAGATACTGTTATTATTTTGGCAACTTCCTCTGGAACTCCGACCTCGTTCAAGTCCAAATACGGATCCGGAGATACAACCGTTCTCGCTGAAAAGTTAACTCTTTTCCCAGCCAGGTTTTTTCTTATTCTTCCCTCTTTTCCCTTTATTCTCTCGGTAATTGTTTTAAGGGGCTGTCCTGACCTGTGTCTTGCAGGAGGTATTCTGGAAATGTTATTGTCAAAATAAGTGGTTACATGATATTGCAGCAAATCCCAAAGGTCTTCTATGATTACTTCAGGCGCGCCGGCATTCAGGTTTTCCCATAGTCTCTGGTTGGCTCTTATTATGTCGGAAAGTTTATGAGTCAAATCATCCTCGCTTCTTTCCCCTGTATCCAGCGTTATTGAAGGTCTGACATTCACTCCAGGAACTATAAGAAGAGATAATATTGCCCACTCAGGCCGGCAAGTTTTTGGATTTACTCCAACTCTCTTTATCTCTTCATCAGATATTTTAACCAGCATCTCCCTCACCTGAGTAGGGAACAGCCTCTTTTTTCCCATCATAAATGTGCTGGGTTTCTCAAGCTTGATTCTCTCTTGCGTTTCCCCGCAATGAGGGCATTTCTTTTTGTCTCTCGCTTTTTTTGCTCTTTCAACAGGGCTTAATTCAGCCTGCTTCTGCTCGTCAAGCATCAGTTTTCCGCAGCTGTTGCAGTAGCTTCTCAAAAACAGCTCTATAAGTGGAATATATTTTATATGAACAACCGGTCTGGCAAGTTCAATGACTCCAGGATATCCAGGGCAGTCTTTCATCGTAGCTCCGTCTGTACGGCACCTCACTCCAGGATCAATTGCTCCAAGTCTAAGGTCCATCAAACCGCCGTCAACAGGAAATCCGTCAATATCGTAAAGCTCGGGCGTCACTATTTTTGCCGCGGAAATTTTCTTGACAATTTCAGGACTGATTAAGCTGAACTTCAACGCCTTAACTTTTTTTCTTATTATTTCTTCCATTTTATTCGTATTTGTCTTTTAATTCAAATGAAGTCAAAACATGTAATGCTAAAAGCTCATCAACTAACAGCTTGAATGCATATGAAACTTCAATAGGCTCAACATCTGTGCTTCCGGTAATAGGGCAGTATTTTTTGTTTCTTATTCTGTCGTTTATTGCAAGATATCCGCTCTTTGTTGAAACATAAAGTATTGTTTTGTCTGAATCGTATCTCTCTTTCAAAAGAAGCGACGCTCCATGTCCAACCAACGCCTGCTGCTCCATCTCTCCAAGTCTCAAAGCTCCTCCTCTTGCTCTCCCCTCTGTAGGCTGTCTTGTCAAGAGAGCCACCTTTCCGGAAGCCCTTGCATGTATTTTGTTCTTCACCATATGCCTCAGTTTGAAATAATACATATTGCCAATGTAAATCTTGGCTTCCATCTTTTTCCCGGTTACTCCGTCATACATAGTTTCTTTTCCGTCGTATCTAAATCCCATTTCCTTTAGCTGCTTCTCAAACTCAGCAACATTCTGTCCTGAAAAAGGAGTCCCGTCAATTATTTTTCCAGTTGTAGAGCCGACTTTTCCTGCAAGCATTTCTATCAAATATCCCACAGTCATTCTGCTTGGAATTCCATGCGGATTAAATATCAAATCAGGTTTTATCCCTCTGTGGCTGAAAGGTATATCTCTCGGATCGGCAATGAGCCCAACAACTCCTTTTTGGCCGTGGGGAGTGGAATATTTGTCTCCTGGTTCGGGAATCCTTAAATCCCTCATTCTTACTTGTGCTATTTTGTTTCCCTCTTTGTCAGCAGTAATAAAAACAGCATCAACTATTCCCTGCTCTTCCTGCCTCACTGCAGTGCTGGCTTCTTTTTTGGCCTGAATGCTTATGTCTTTTGCCTCAGACAGGAATTTAGGAGGAGTAACTTTTCCTATGACTACATCTCCAGCCTGCAGAAAAGCTTCAGGATAAACAATTCCGTCATCTTCAAGATGTCTATAAGATGATTCTGTCCTGTATCCTGAAACATCTTTATCAGGAATTAAAATCTCATCTTTCAGGATTCCGGTGTAATAAAGCTCGCTTGTCTTATATGGTCTGAAATATGTGCTTCTTCCAACTCCCCTGTCAACACTCGCTTTATTAAGCACCACTGCGTCTTCTATATTATATCCTTCAAAAGGCATTACAGCAACAATAAGATTCTGGCCGGCAGGATAGCTTTCAAGAGTATCGTAAACAAAGCTTCTCACTATCGGATGTTGCGGATAATGAAGTATCGAAACATCTGTATCAAGCCTGCTCAAATAATTTGCGGCATAAATCCCAAGAGTCTGCTTAAATGTTTTGCTTCCTCTGTTAAGTCTTGAAGATTGGTCGTGATTGCCGAAGGGAACAAGAGAGGTTACAAGTCCGAACAAGTCAATGCTGTCTATTTCAAGATGAGTGTGTTTTTCAGTGATATCTTCTTCCTTCATGGCGACCAATGCATCTTCTTCCTCGGCAGCATCTATATACTCTATTATTCCCTGTGCCTGCAGGTCTTTCCAGCTTAATTTGTTCTGCTCAAGAAGAAGAAGGTGCTCGTCTTTTAGCGTGCTTGAGCCGTTTTTCACGACAATCAACGGCCTCAAAACTCTTCCGACTTCTGTTGAAACAACTATTGAGCCGGTTTCACTTTTGGTTCTAACGCTTATAGAAAAAGGCAGTTCCTGGTTTCTTCTCATCTCCCTTATTTTTTTAACAAACTCCTCAGGATTTTTTGCCATCCCGATAAATCTTCCGTTGAAGAAAACATCTCTTCCTTCTTCATGGTTGAGCCCCATGGATTCAAAGCTTTTGATGGTCTTTTTTTCGTCAAAATCAGGCACTGCTGTTGAGATTCTGCTTAGCAAAGCAAGGTTTTTTCTCAATCCTATTTCTGTTCCCTCAGGAGTTTCTGTCGGGCAGAATCTTCCATAATGGGTTGGATGAAGCGTTCTCGCCATGAAGTTCTCCTGTTCCCCTGGAAGAATGCTGGAGACTCTCTGCAACTGGGACAAAACAGACATATAGTTAGTCTTGTCCATGTTCTGAGTCACACCGCTTCTTTCTCCTATCCAGCTGCCGGTTGCTATTGCGCTTTCTATTCTATGCGAAAACAAAGTGGATTTTGCTATTGTTTTTATAGAATAGAACTTTTTCCTCTTGACAACTTTCTGAAGAGAATATTGTATGTCTCTGACGAATATTCCAAGATTAACTCTGAAAAGATCTGAAAGAAGGTCGCCGGCAAGTTTGACTCTTTTATTTGCATAATGATCCTTGTCAGTTCTAAGCCCAGGATCATACTTTGCGTTCAGGTATTGTTTTATAAGCTTGCACGCAGTCAGGGCTTTTTCTTGTCTGGAGAATTTATCAAGCCCAACATGAGGAAGGAAAAAATCGTCAATTCTTTTTTTGGTCCTGTCTATTATTTCCTTCTTTGTCCCCTGAGTTCCTGTTTTTTCAGCTATGAACACAAGGGCATCATCAGAGCTTTGTATGTTTGCGAATTCATATAAATTGACAATGATGCAATCATCTTCAAATCCTATATACTTGACTATATCCTCTTCCTTTGTCATTCCAAGAGCTTTAAGCAAAACCATTGCAGGAATGTTTTTTAATCTGCTGAAGGTGAAGTCAAGAATTCCTTCACTTGTCTCAGAAATAGTCGTCGGAATCTTGTAAGTTCCCCTTTGGGAGAAAACCCTCAATGTAAGCCCGAGTCTTCCTTCCTCTATAAATGGCTGGTTTGAAGCGAGGTCCTCTGCCATTACCATAATTCTTTCATTTCCATTAACTATAAAATATCCCCCGGGATCTAAAGGGTCCATGTAATTTGAAACAAGCTCCTCTTTGCTCATACCATGTGTGCTGCATACAGAGCTCTTCACCATGATAGGTATTCTTCCGATTTCAACTTCAGCGTTGTCGCTCTGCTCCCCGAATTTTACAGAAATTTCAACAAACACAGGAGCAGAATAAGTTAATTGCCTCAGCCTTGCTTCAGTAGGAGTTATAACGCTTATGCTTCCGTCCGCCTCTATCAAGTTTGGCTTCCCGACTTTTATTTTTCCGAGCCTTATTTCAACGTCCTCGTTTTCTATATTATTGTTAAGCTCATCAACTATTTTTTGCATTTTGTTTTTCACAAAATCGTCAAAGCTTAGAATGTTTGACTCGACGAGAGAATGTTGCTCCAGATATTTCTGCACCAGCAAATGATTATTTTTTCCGCTCATCATATAACCACCCTGAAATACTCTCTGATTTTTCCGTCAGAAATTTTTCTTTCAATTCTGATTATGTCGCCCCTGGCGCAGCCTTCCGGAACACAAGCGTCTGTTTGCTTTATTTTCGGCAACTGAGATATAGAAGTGTTAAGCTTTTTGACTAGTTGTTCAACCTCTTCTGGTTTCAATTTCGTGTGTTTTGGCTGTAGGGTGTGCATTTGTAATGTTAAAAATGACTTTAATAACTAAGCGATAACAAAAGATTGCAAAATTGCCTTTTTAAACTTTTCTGCTTATTTTAAGAAAGCGCTTCTGGATGTTCAAACACCAAAAATGGCCCCGATGGGATTTGAACCCACGACACCTGGCTTAAAAGGCCAGTGCTCTAACCAGGCTGAGCTACGGAGCCGTGCAAAAGAAAGAAATAATTTGTTTTTAAATGCTTTTATTAGAAATCACTTTCCACAATTTCTGCAATATCTTTTTCAGACATCGCACCGCTTTGTTTGCTGACAAGCTCTCCATTCTTAAAAAATATTGTTGTAGGGATTGACCTTATCTGAAACCTCCCTGCCAGCTCGGAGTTCGAGTCCACATCAACTTTGGCAAACTTGACTCCTTTTATTTTTCTGGAAGCAGATTCAAAATGGGGAGCCATTATTTTGCAAGGCCCGCACCAGTCGGCGTAAAAGTCGACTACTGCCTTTCCCTCAGAAATAAATTCATCAAAATTATCATCATTCAGGATTTTTATGGTCATGCACCTTTCTCGGAAAAAGCACTTATAAATCTTCCGCTATCAAGGGCTTTGCGTGAGATTTAGCTATTCTGCTTATAAAAATTAAAGACTTTAATGATA
>DYFY01000021.1 GCA_020724955.1 Candidatus Parvarchaeum sp.
AACTTTAGAAGGTTATCTTACTTTGCTAAAGCAAAGTAAATCTCACGCAAAGCCTTTCTTTCCTAATGGTTTATAAAAGACAATTTTATCAAGCCAAGCCATCTATTTCCTCCTAATTCTAAAGTGACTCCCGCTCTCTCAGACGGAACTTCATCTGTTGTTAAATGATTTTCTATGAAGTTATGTTGGATAACTATAGCAGTCATTAGAATTGGAGCACACCGTAAAGCTTTCAATACTCTAAAATTATTAAAAAATTGGATTGGAAAAAAGGTCAGGAACTAAAAGCCGAAGTCAAAGGAGAAAAATTAATAGTTAATTTTTTTGGTGATTAGGTAAAAAACGGCTAATCACCTTTTTTTATTTAAAATTCCAGACGTTTACTTAACAGCTCACACAAGAGGTAGATTTTTAAATGTCCGGAGCCTTTTCCAGATATGGCAATAAAAAATCCGTGGCATGACGTAGAAGCAGGGGACAGAGCTCCCGAAGTAGTTCATGCAATAATTGAAATTCCTAAAGACTCCCATATAAAATATGAAATCGACAAGAGTACTGGATTGTTAAAGCTTGACAGGTTTTTGTATTCTGCTGTGCATTATCCCGGCGATTACGGATTTATACCCCGAACTTACTGGGATGACGGAGACCCGCTGGATATAATCATTTTGACAAGCAGGCCTGTTTACCCTATGACTTTGGTTAATGCAAGAGTTATAGGAGTGATAAGAATGATTGATGATGGAGAAAGAGATGACAAAATAGTGGCTGTTTACGATAAAGACCCAAGATTTGCCGGATTTAAAGATTTGAAGCACGTGGCTCCTCACGTCTTAAAGGAGCTCAGCCATTTCTTTGAAAGATACAAAGAATTACAGGGAAAGAAAGTGACTGTTGTTAAAATCCTGGATAAAAAACATGCATTAAAAGATGTCAGGCTTGGAATGGAGCTGTATAGGGAAAAATTCGGCAAGGCAAGCTAATATGTATATTGATGTTCATTGTCATCTTGATTTACTGGAAAATGTTGAGTTAGCTGTTTCTGAAGCCAGGAAGAAAAATGTAAAGCTTATCTTAACAGCCGGAATAGATTCGAAGACCAATAGAAAATCGTTGGAGCTGGCAGAAAAATTTGAAGAGGTAGAGGCTGTTTTAGGCATCTACCCTGATGAGTGTTTAAAAATATCTGGCAAAGGGATTGAGACTGAGATTGAGTTCATCAGAAAAAATGCCGAGGCTGTAGCAGCGATTGGGGAAGTCGGACTGGATTTTTCTTCGGATATAACAGAAAGAGAAAAGAAAAAACAGCTGAACGGCTTTAAGAAGTTTATTAAGCTGGCTGTTGAATTGAACAAGCCGGTAGTTGTGCACTCCAGGAAGGCTGAAAAGGAATGTATTGAAACTCTGGAAGCGCTTGGAGCAAAAAAAGTTGTGATGCATTATTTTTCCGGGAAGATGAAACTTGTTGAAAAAATCATTAAAAACGGCTGGTTTTTGAGTGTGCCGACAGCAGTGAAAAACAGCGAGCACTTTCAGAATGTTATTAGGCTTGCTGATGTGAAAAATTTATTGTGCGAGACAGACTCTCCCTATTCACATCCTGAAAAAAAATTTCCGAATTTTCCTGAAAATGTTGTTGAATCTTATAAAATGATTGCGAAAATTAAGGGATTGAGTTTGAAGGAAGTTGAGAAAATCATAGAGGAAAACTTGAGAAAGTTATCTTTGAATAAGGAGACTTAGCCCATCCTGGGAAGCTCTTTTATGACCGCAACTCAGAAGGTTCGTAGCCATTGTTCCAGGAACTATAGCAAGAGACTTTAATAATTGACCAAGATTTATATAGTAGATATTCTATGTG
>DYFY01000004.1 GCA_020724955.1 Candidatus Parvarchaeum sp.
GGTTCTTATACTCTTAAATGTTGTGGCTACACAAATTCATATAGATTACATACTAGAACTTGAAAACTTCATATGGATTATTTATGTTCCTCAAAGTGTAAGGTCTTTGGACAGGTCCATGTCTGCCATAAGTAAATGAGCCAGCAGTTGATATTAAAATACTTCCAGAATCTCCTCCGAACAATTTATCAAATAACCCAACATTTACTTCAGCGTTGGTTATCTGGTCAAAGTCTACCATTTCAAAATCTCTGCCAATTAAACCTTTCTGGAGCAATACTCTTTTGTTTGTGATTACATAATACATGTGTTTATAGACGAGAATTTGATAAATTGGAATGCCAAAAACCAATATTATTCCTATCCAGAAATGTGGTAATAAAAATATTCCCCAACCAAAAAGACCGCCCTGTACAATGTTAATCACGGCAATTAAGATAAAAGGAATCAAGAAAACCATCCAAAATAATCCGAAGATTGTTGTAATTATAGAACCGCCCAACAGAAATGGCCAGAACTTTGGTCTTCCCTCCCAAAAACTTTTTCATTTTGGTCCAATACTTTATCAAGTTCTCTCATATTAGTTACATTAATTATAGCATATTTATAAATTAATGTTTTCGCACGCCGCCAGATAGAGGCTTGGCAAATAAGAAGTTCAATTTCAACGGAAGAAAAAATTTCGTTGAACACCCAGCTATCATAAAAAAAGGCAGACACTCAGCAAACAAATCTGTTTTTCAAGACAAAAGAAAGTCGCCTACCTTTTTCTCTTCCTGGTTTTTTGCTTCTTAGGCACTTTGCCACCTTCCATGCAATTTTTGCACATTCCGCAGTTCTTGCAAGTCCATCCATGGATAAGCAACAAAACAGCTGCTATGACTATGCCCCAAGTGGAAAAGCTTGTTTCCCAAAAAGCGAAGACTATTATCAGAATAGCGAGAACAGTCTCAACCCATTTGCAGTTGCAATTCATTTTCAACCTCCTCAACCTCCTTTGAACAAAAAAACAAAGCTCATTAATAAATCTAACGGATACTACTTCTTCAATCCAGAAATTATTGAATTAGAATCTTTTTCTATGGCTTTAATAGCCTCGCTGATGGCTTTTTTGGCAGTCTTTCCAGTCGTCTGAACCTTAAGCAAAGCAGGCTTTGAGATATGCTCCCTTCTCCATGCAGCAAAATCAACTCCTGGAACTTTATTCAGATAATCTCTCAATATCTCTGCAACAGTGACGTTGTCAACCCTAAATTCAATATCATTCTTTTCATCTTTCACAATTTCAATATTCATACCAATTTACTAAAAAAGCGGTTTATAAACCTTACTCAATCACCTCGACATCTTTTCCCAGAAGAGACTTCATGTCAACATCCTTGTTTCTTTCTTCGGCTGCCTTTTTCTCGGCAGCTATCTGCCTCGCTCTTTCCTCAACCATTTTTCTCGCCGCATTAAACCCCTCGCTGTCTTTCCTCAAACTAAATCCAAAACAGTTTTCTATTTTTGTAATTAAAACAAAATCATCTCTTGGAAGCCTGCCAAGCTCAAGCTCTTTCAGGACTTCCTCTTTTTCTCCAATCGCCTCTGCAACTTTCTTCCTGCTAAGCCCTCTCTCCCTCCTCGCATGCACAATTTTCCAGTGAAAATTGTCAACCAAAAATTTGACTATGTTATTTTTCTTGAGCTCAATCCTAGGCCTGTATTTTTCCATTCCATCTTTTCTAAGAGCAGGCTCCTTTCTGTCAAAAAAATTCTTGTTAAAGCCTGATTCAGAAACAAGTTCTTTTTCCGGCTCCCTCAAAATAAACAAATCCTCTTCTTCCGCCTGCCATCTCGGAACCCTAGTTATCTGGCCCTCCTTGATAACCTCAACAACAGCATTCATATCCATCCAAAATCATGCACTCTCCTGTTTATATTGTTTATTACTCTCGAAAATAATCTTCTCAAGATTTTCCACCGAAATAACATCATCCAAAACTATATTTTCATCGATAAGAATCACAGGAAAGTTTTCAATCCCGTATTTTTGCACAATCAAATCAAGAGACGACAACTCAGTATTCACGGCAATAGGTATCAGAAGAATATCATCAGGATTGTTGTCTTTTATTTCCCTCAGCAATCTGGAGAAAAATAGCTGTTTTGCTTTTAACTTCGCGTTATCCTCATCATAAAAGTAAAGATAAACAACTGTATGGAAATTTTCTCCGCAATGTTTTTTTAAGTCTAAAGCCTCCATCCACAAAAGAGTTCTTAAAAGGTCATATTTTTTATGCAGAACAAAAAAAGTGCCCTTAAGCTGGCTCGCCTCTCCATATGATTCAAGATTCAGCGCCTCGTTGTAAATCCTGTCAGCGAAATTAAAGAGTCCCTCTTTGGCTTGGGAGCAGCTGACTCCAAATTTTTCTATTGCATCTATTCTAATCTGTTCATCAAGCAAATTTGCCTCTGACAAAATAAGTCTGTTCTCAACTGAATTTGCGCGGTAGTTTTCAAGAAAAAAACCGAGAGCAAAGCCTATCATAAAAATTATTACACTGACAACCAGAGCCTGCCAAAAAACATGTTTATTTTTCATTTACCATGAATACCTTCCTCTTGCTATTTTATACAATGCCCAAACCTGTATGAGGGGAAGCAAAGTAAGATAAACAATCATATAAAACAGAATATTAAATACCTTGTCTTTTCCAAGCTTTAAGTCTCTCATAACGAAAAGCCCAAAAAAGCTGAAAATCAGCCCAAACAGCAAGAGAACTGCCCCAAAAAAATTCAAAACAGATGGGCTGAAGCTAAGCTCCTGAAGGCTTAACAAGGCAGTTTCCCCGTAAATTGAATATCTGGTAGTTAAAAAACTGACCAAAAAATTTCTGGCAAACAAATAAACAAAAATTCCCAGTCCAAAAAGCCCCAAAAAAAGAGAGAATGCAAAAAAAGGTATTATAAAAGCACCTAACATTCCTTTCCTAAAAATCAGATGTTTGTATTTCCAGAGAGTTTGATTTCCTCCAATCACCCACCTGGTTCTTTGCCTCCACCACGCCCTGAACCTGCCCGGCGTCTCAGAATAAACTCCTGTGGCAAGACACATTCTCGCCTTGTAGCCTTTGGAAAGAAGTCTCCATACAATCTCTATATCTTGTGTTAAATTTTTTGTATCAAAAAAACCGACTTCAGCCAGCTTGTCCTTTTTGTATAGTGCAAACGGCCCTGGAGTCACATAAACAGAGTCCACAAGATCAAGCAGCTTTCTCGTCCAGGCAATTATCGTGTATTCTATTGCCTGAATTTTTTGCATAAAATTTTTTGGGTGTTTTGACAAAACAGAACAGGTAACTGCCGCAACATCATCTTCATTTTGAAGAAATCCTATCATCTTCACAAGAGCATCTTTTCTTGGATAAGAATCCGCGTCAACAACTGCAACATAATCATATTTAGCATTTTTTATTCCAATATTTGTTGGCTCTGCCGCTCCTCCCGAATTTCTCTTATTAACTATAAGCCTCACATTCTCATATTTTTTTACATATTCATTAATTACCTCAACACTCCTGTCTTTTGATTTGTCATCAACCACTATTATTTCTATCATATTCTTCGGATAATCAAGCTCTAAAATACTCTTGATTGATTCTCCAACGCTGTCTGCCTCATTATAACAAGGCATTATTACGCTGACAGGCACAGGCTTTCCTTCAGGATAGTCAAAAACCCTGTCTTTGTTTTTAATATAAAGAATGATAAAAAAAACTAAGAAATAGAGTCCAATAAAACTATAGAAAAAGAAAATTCCGTCTATGAAATTCATTCTGTTTTAAATCCTTCCCCTTTCTGCAAATGAAAATAATCATAAAACTCATCAGTGAGCTTCAACTCATGTGTATGGCCCATCTTCTTTTTCGAAACAAGCCCCATGGAAACAAAATTTTTAATGTGGTCATAAGCCTTATTACCCCTTATCTTAATCAGAACACTCTGTTTTATCGGCTGCTTATAAGCAATAATGGCTAAAGTCTCCTGCTCTGCCCTGCTGAATTCGCTCGCCCCTCCGGCAAGCCTATTTACAATTCCTGTGTACTCAGAAGAAACATCCATCTTCCACATATCATCTTTCTGAACAATTTCAATGGCAGAATCTCTGTACCTGTCTCCTAAATCCCCTAGAATCTTGCGAAGCAAAATAGGATTTATATCAGTCAAGCTGACAAGCTCCTTGATGCTCAAAAATCTTCCGGCTATGAACAAAGCAGCCTCTACCTTCTTTAGATTTTCCAGCTCCCGCTCTGCATCAAGCTCGTCAATACTCTCACTCGACATTTCTTCTTCCATCTTAGTTTGTGTGTCAGAAAATCTTTAAAAACCCTATCCCAGACTGATTAAAGCGCCTTCTATAACTGCCGCGACAACCAGCAAAGGCAGAATAACAAAAACAGCTGTTTTCAAAGATTTGTCAAGTCTGCGCCAGAATTCTTTCTTCCTCTTTCCCTTCTTGACAAAGAAAAAAGCGCCAAGTTTGATCCCAAGCCCTATTGCAACAAAAATAGCCGGCAGCTCAAAAATTCCATGAGGAAGAAGTCTCCAAAGCTCAAAAAAGCCAATCGTGCTTCCAACTCTTTCAACAACATAACCCAAAACAGCCCCGTTTAACAATGCGTTAAATACCGGAATCACCCCTAAAAAAACGCCCAAAAACAAAGCAAGCAGCGCACTGATAAAATTGTTTCTAAAAATAAAAACCGTCAGCTCCAATCCTTCAAGTCCTTCAGTCTTCTGGATAATGTCTCTGATAATGCTCTCAATAAAAACAAATCTTTCAGGAAAGATAAAAACAAAAAAAGCGCTTGCAAAAAACATGCCAATGGCAGTCCAGATATAATTTTTGGACTCTCTTAGATAACCCAAAGCTTCAAAAAAACCTTTTTTTATCCAATTATTTTTTTTCATTTAAACAAACATCCTGTTCAGCGCCCTGACTTTTCTCGAGTATTTGCTTCTTAGATAAAGGCCATAAAAAATTCCGACGAGAAGTCCGCCGAAATGCGCTGTATTTCCTACAGGAAGCCCTGCTGCAATTGAAATAGCCCATATGCCGAACATCAGCACAGCCATAGCAAGCCACATAGGCATGGGAATAACAAAAAAAACCAAAACTTTTAGTCTCGGTATTAACACTGCGAGAAGTCCGCCGAGGCCAAAAAGCGCTCCGGACGCTCCGACTGCAAAACTATCTATTCCTCCAAAAACACTGGCTCCCCAGCTGAAATAACTTCCAAAAAAAGCAAGAAAGACAAAAAAAAGCCCCGCGGTTATTCCTGAAATAAAATAAAACCACATAAATCTTTTCCTTCCAATTATTCTTTCAAGAAAATTCCCTATAAAAAACAAAGAAACCATGTTAACAAACAAATGAGTAAAACTCCCGTGCATAAACATGCTGGTAATCAAAGTCCATACATAACCTGACAAAAACAGGGATGGATTCAGAGCTGTGTATTTTACAAGATTATTGGCCAGCTCCCCATCCTGACTTATTCCTGCTAGTCCAGAGATTATTAAAAAAGCCAGAAAAACCGCAACGTTCGCCGCTATCAAAATGTTCGTCAAACTAAGGCTCTCATAAAAATTTTTCCTTCTCCTTATTCTGTATGAATTATATTGCCCCATATTATTTCCTTTTTCTGGAAGGTTTTTTTGGCTTGGTTTTTTTGGCTTTCTTCGGCGATGCTTTTTTCTTTGGCTTCTTGAATTTCAGCTTAAGAAGTTTTTTTGGCTTGGTTTTTTTGGCTTTCTTTTCTGCAGACTGCTTTTTTGATTTTCCTGCCGCTTTTTTCCGCTCTGCAGCAGCCTTCTTCCTTTTCTCAGCTCTCTCCTCAGCCTTTTTCTTCTCCTCAAGTTTGATTTTCCTCGCCCTTACAACACCTTCTTTCTTCTGCACATCCTCCAGTTCCAGATCTACTGCTTCAAGGCTCTTTTTCAGACTCGCAATCCTGCTCTTCAGCTGGCTGACCTCCTCAGTTGTATCTTTCAGCTCCATCACTTCTCCTGTTTCAGGGCAGATAAAATTATATTCGAGAGCCTTTTCCTCTGAATATTCAATATCAGCAGCCGGGCTGTAATAAAACCTGTTATTCTCTTTGCTGTTGACCTGCGCCTCCAAAATTTTTATCTCTTTTACTATTGTATTTTTTAAGTTCGCAAGAGATTTTCCCGTATCCAGCGTCCAGAAATAAGTGTACCATCCCCCGTTTTTTTTGTCTTTTTTCTTGACAAAGCTGACCAATCCCTCTCCTAAAAGTCTGTAAAGAATATTTCTTATTTGATTGATATTAAGGTTGAGTTTTTTTGCGATTAAAAATTCATTAACATTTTTCTTCCCGTAAAGTATGTCTACTATTTCTGCCGAGGGAGCGCCAGAAATCGCGGAAACTGCATCTTTAATTAGTTTGATTTGCATTAATCTCCTTGAAAAACAGCAATTAAAAACTTTTCTAATTTCACTACTCTGCCTTGTCACTATTCCGCAATCTATATAAAGCTATAAAAATTAAATCCTTTATAAAAGAAAATGTTTGGAAAGAAAAAAGAGAGTCATGGTGATTTGCCGGATTTGCCGGATTTTCAGGGTTACAATAAGATGAATCCGGTAAAAAATCCGAATGTCTCAGACGATTTAGGGGAAGAGTTCCATTCTTTGCCGTCTTTTCCAGATTCCCCAATGAAACGCGGTTTTAGTCAGTCTGCAATAAAAGAGGCTGTCAACACTTCCGAATCTGAAAACGTAGAAGATCTTGACGAGCTTCCGGAATTCGACTCAAGCTTGGAAAATTCCGGCTCCTCCGACTTCAAATTGAGAGAAGTTGATGAGTGGGTTCCGCCGAAAATCCCTCTTCCAGAACAACCAGCAAGAAAAATAACAGAAACCAAACCGATTTACGTAAGATTGGACAAATTTCAATCCGCGAGAGAGTCCTTGGAAAAAATAAAATCAGGGCTTGAAGAGATAGATTCTTTGCTGAAACAGATGAAAGAAATCAAAGCCAAGGAAGAGCACGAGCTTTCCTCGTGGGAAAAAGAAATGGAAAACGTAAAAGCCCGCATATCAAATGTCATTTCAGACATCTTTGACAGGCTGTAATTTAAGATGGAATACATAAGGTTGGAGCATTCAGAGCAAGTTTACGGAAAAAAGCACCTTCTATATTCTCAAATGGAAATACTAAATATAATTAGGCGCTATGAGTCTATGAAAAAAATGCGTGAAACCGAATTTAAAATAAAAACCTCTTTGAAAAGAAAAATAAAGCAAGTGCAGGACGAACTGAAAATTCTGGACTCATTCCTTCCGAAAACAAAATTTTCTTCTGCCGAAGAGATAAAAACAAAACAGCATCACTACACAAAAAAGAAAGAAATTCAATCTGAACTTGAAGAAATAAGAAAAAAACTTGCGGAGCTTCAATAGGACAGGCAAAAACCTAAAAACCTTTTCCTCTTTAATCCGCTATGCAAATCAAATCCCGCATACAGCTAGTGAATTCTTACCTAGATTTCTTTAAATCTAAAAATCACAGACAAATACCAAACTCCTCTTTAGTCCCTGCAAACGATCCTACAGTTCTATTTACAACAGCAGGTATGCATCCTCTTGTCCCATACCTCTCAGGGAATCCTCACCCGCTTGGAAAACGCCTCGTGAATGTCCAAAAATGCATCCGCACTCAGGACATAGACGAAGTCGGGGACTCAACACACCACACTTTTTTTGAAATGCTCGGAAACTGGTCTCTCGGAGATTATTGGAAAAAAGAAGCGATTTCATACACATTTGAGTTCTTAACAAAAACGCTTTGTATTCCAAAAGAAAACCTTGCAATTACTTGCTTCAAGGGCGACAAAGATGCTCCAAAAGACGAGGAGTCTGCAAATATCTGGCTCTCTCTCGGAATTCCAAAAGAAAAAATTGCCTTCCTGGGCAAGGAAGACAACTGGTGGGGACCTGCCGGCCAGACAGGCCCCTGTGGTCCAGACACAGAAGTTTTTTACTGGGTATCAGAAAAAAAACCTCCAAAAAAATTCAACCCAAAAGACAAAAACTGGGTTGAAATAGGAAACAATGTCTTCATGGAATATCATAAAACTCCAGAGCAGAAATACATAAAAGCAAAACAAAAAAACGTTGACTTTGGAGGCGGAGTCGAAAGAATGATTTCAGCGCTGAATCTCTTGAATGATAATTATCTCTCTCCGCTATTTTACCCGATAATAAAGGAAATAGAAAATATATCCGGGCTTTATTATAATGATGAAAAAAATAAAACATCAATGAGAATCATAGCAGACCATATAAAAGCATCCTGCATGATTCTGGCAGAAGAGCATCAGGTGGCTCCAGGAAACACCGGCAGGGGCTATGTCCTAAGAAGACTCATCCGTCGTGCAGTAAGGCACGGATTTAAATTAGGGATAAAAGAAAATTTCACATCTCTTCTGCTTTCCCCAATAATCCAGATTTACTCCGACTACCCTGAGCTGAAGAAAAACAAGCAGTTCATAATAACTCAGCTGGATGCCGAGGAGAAAAAATTCAGGGCCACTCTCGAAAAAGGACTTAATATGTTCAGCAAATTTGCAAAAAACCGCTCCATATCAGGAAAAGAAGCTTTTCTTTTATATCAGTCATACGGCTTCCCGATAGAGATGACTCAAGAATTAGCAAAAGAAAAAAAAGTTAAGCTCTCTCTTGCAGATTTTCAAAAGGAATTAAAAAAACACCAGGAACTCTCCAGAACAGCCTCAGCAGGAGTATTCAAATCCGGCCTGGCAGACAATTCAGAAAAAACAATCCGCCTTCACACAGCAACCCACATGCTAAACGAAGCTCTCAGTATAATCTTGGGCTCTGAAGTTTCACAGAGAGGCTCTAACATCACTCCAGAAAGATTAAGATTCGACTTTTCGTTTCCCCGTAAGCTGACGGATGAGGAGTTGAAAGCCGTAGAGTCATTGGTAAACAAAAAAATATCTGAATCCCTGGAAGTAAAGCGCGAAGAAATGCCTTTGCAAAAAGCCATAGATTCCGGAGCTCAGGGAGAATTCGGGCACAAATATCCAGACATAGTTTCGGTTTACACAATCATAGACAAAAAAGACAAACGAGGTTTCTTTTCAAAAGAAATCTGCACAGGACCGCACGTCAAAAACACAAGCTCAATTGGAGTTTTCAAAATCACGAAACAAGAATCGGTTTCGGCAGGAGTCAGAAGAATCAAAGCCGTTGTGGAAGATTAGATAGTTCCACCAATACAAGAGATTCTTTCTATACCCGCAGCAGAAATTTCTCTGTCACCTATAAAACAAGAATAAGGATCTCCTGGTTTAGGCCTCATCAAGCCTAAATAACTCTCTCCATTATATTCAATAATACCAAAAATTCCCTCCGAAGCTGAGGAGAGAATAGAATTAATTCTGGCTCTTCTCTCTCTGGTAGTTGGTTGTCCCCTTCTATCGTAAACCGTGTGAGCGTAAAACGCTCTTCCTCCCCTAAATCCATCTAAAATCTTTTCAACACTCAAAACATTACTTAAAGTCTGATTACCTGTCATTTCCAACGACAAAAAACCCTTGTTTTTTTAAATCTTACGCTAAAATCAGCCACGTTCCCAAAACAATAGCAAGAATCAGGCAATAAGCCCCAAACCAAATAAAGTTCTTTCTTTTAACCAATATATACTTAAACAAAACATGTATAGTCAGCAGCCCGACCAAAAAGCTAACAAAGCTCGCCCAGATTAATTCACTCGGCAGAGTGCTCTGCCCCACTGTCAAAATATTTGCTCCAAAAATAACCGGAATAGCCATTAAAAACCCAAACTTCATGGCATTTTTCTCGCTAAGCCCTGCCAAAACTCCTGAAGCGATGGTTGAACCACTTCTCGAAATCCCGGGAACTATAGACAACGCCTGGGCAATACCTACCAAAAAAGCCCTTCCATATCCAAACCCTGTGAATTTACCTTTCCCCTTGCTGCCAGGTATTCTATAAACAGCAGCAATCAGCAGAAAAAGACCTGTAACTCCAAAGCCGACAGCCACAACAGCCAGATTGCTTAGAACGCTTTCAAAATAATCTTTAGCCAAAAATCCCACAATTCCTGCAGGTATCGATGCAACTATAAGCAAAAGTCCGAGCTTTCCATTTTCGGTTTTAAATCTAAGCCTGCACAAATCCTGCAATATATCAACAATGTCCTTCCCGAAATAAACAAAAACAGCCATTAGAGTTCCAAAATGTAAAGCGACATCAAAAGTCAGGCCCCCAGGATATCCCAGCAATCTTTCAAACAAAATCAAATGCCCCGAGCTTGAAATTGGAAGCCATTCAGTAATTCCTTGTATAATTGCCAGCATCAATGCAGCAAACAACTCTTCCTGAGCCATCACACACAAAAGCAAATTGCATTAATAAATCTAATGAAAATGTTAAGTCTAGTTTATAACTTAACACTCCCTGTATAATTTGCATAAAGAAAAGTTTGCATAAATAATATTATCTTAATTTTAATATAGAATCCAAGAAATGATTGGAAAATCTCTTTTTTTACTATGTTAAATTGGAAAGTTTACTTTACACAAAAACAAAAAAATAGGTTTGATGGCTTTCTGCAAAAATATCAAAAATCTCTCAAGCAAGATTCTTTGATTTCTTTAAAATTTCCCTCATAAATGAAAACTCCTTTTTTTTAAACTCAAACTCCTCAAAGGAATAAGGCAATACATCAAGGTTATGTTCCAAATCCCAATATTTCATAATATTCCTTATCCTTGTAAGCCAGTGCATCTCTTTGAATTTTTCAGAAACAATTATCATATCATAATCGCTCTGCCTCCAACTTTCGCCTTTTGCTCTTGAACCAAACAAGAAAACCTTACATGGCCCGAAATTCTTTTTTATCTTAGCCAGAAAGATTCTTAATTTCCTATTTTCTGATAAATCCATTCCAAGACCTCCTTAGAGTTTTTTAATATTTCATAAGTGTTTTCCTCATCATAAATATTGGAAGGTAAATCTACCGAAGCATCAGGATAACGTGTATCAACAAACGTCGGGGTAAGCTCTCTTAGAAAAGAATGAAATTTTTTGCTTATAGAGGTATTTTTAGCTAAATATATCAGCGAGTGCGACTGCGGAACAGCCCCCTTGCTTTCATGCAAAAATAAAGCTTTCAAAGCTTTCTCAACTGCCTGTTGACAGAAAAAAGCACTTATATAATACCTTCTCCCGCTAAAATTATATTCTGCCCCGTCCAAATCAAGTTTAGACTGCTCAAGCCATTTTTTTACTTCTTCTCTCATTCAGTTATCTGTGGGTTAGAGCTTATATTCTTTCTGGTAAAGCATTTCCATAATGAAAAACAAAAGAAAAAGAAATCAATCATCCTTGAACTTTACTTTCAAATTTCCCCTCATGGCTTCTATCGCCTCTCTTTCGGCTTTAGAGATGCCATAAAGGGCATCCATGAACTCCAGGCTTTCCGCAACAGCCCTGTTCTTTCCGTTGAAAACTGCTTGTTGTGTTTTCATACCTTCTAAAAAACAAAGTTCTTTATATATTAACAACTTTCCTTAATTACTATTTTCTACAACAGCGATGCTTATATACTAAGTCATCAAAAAATAACAAACAACAAATTTATAAGCTAACTAACTGCAAAAAGACACTCCATTCTCCTTGACTTCCAGTGGTAAGAGAATTTTTCTCTCTCGCTAAAAATAAACAAATCTGCTCAAAATCTATGCCTCTCTCAGTTTCCTTCAGAAAATCCTCTTAAACTCGAAACAACTTTCCTTCTGAATGGCTTAGGATATTTCTTCAAATAGGCAAAAAGTTTCTTTTCATCTATTCTTTTTCTAAATTCCCTGAGAGTTTTCTTGCTCAAAACCTCATTAAAATAAAACATATCAATAAAGGTTTTCTCTATATCTGAATAAGGAAGTGCAATCTCTCCCTGACGATAATACTCTGTCCCAAACAAATATTTTCTGCTGATTCTCCTGATTAGCACATTTTGTCCAAAAACTTTTCTAATTCCCTGCCTAACTTTTCGCGCTGTAATTATAACGGGCGTGGTTTCTTGCTCCCAGAGATTATAAAAACTTAAAGCATCCTGCAGGCCAAGATAGGAAGGCTCAAAAACAAAAACAGCTAAAGAAATCTCATTGCGTGTTGTGTAATATCCTTTGGCAAGTCTTTTTATTTTTCCCTTCGCCAATAAATAATGAATAAGTCTTCTTGCATAATATGCTGTTTCTTTTCTCTCGCTGATAATTCTCTCAATAGAACCATAATCCACAACAGGGCTCTTTTCAAAAAGTGATTTTATCCTCTCTAAATATTTTTCTTTTCCCATCATAATCTCCTCTCTATATATCTGAGCATATCGTCAACAGAAGGAACAATCCCTTCAGTCACCAATACTTTCAGCTCTTTTTCATCAGAAGGCCTTCTAAACTCATCAATAAGCTTTTTCAGCTCCCTCTTTAAAGACGGAGTATTTTCCACATGCCTAAGTAAAAAGAAAACATCATACAAATCTCTAACCTTAAATCTCCCAAGATAAGCTGCTGTTTTTTCCTTAATTAGTTCTTCAGGAGTAAGCGTGTAAACAGCTATAAAATTGCCCTCTGTCTTCTCATATTCCTGGAGAGAACCCTTAGCTCTTTTAAACAATGCTTCAAATCTCACTAATGTATCATTTAACTTAAGAGTTGAATAAATAGTGTTATCTCCAACCTTTTTCTTCTCTATCAAAAATCCCCTGTCTTTTAAAGACTGATAAAATTGCTCTATTTTCCTAACATCTTTTTTTATATAAAAATCAACATCCTCAGAAAATCTATTTCCGCCATAACATCTCCATATTGCTGTTCCGCCATGGAAAACAGCATCCTCAAAAAATTCATAAAGAGTCTCGACTATAACATCCTGCGCTTTCGCTATTTCTCTATGTGCTGTTTTTTTCAGCCTCAATACTAAAGGTATTTTTTGCTTCATCCTAACAATCAACCTAGGTTACAAATATATGTAACTTTCGTTTATCCTAACAATTCAAGCTTATATACCTTTCGGAATGGAAAAAATTGACGCTGTTTCTATCAAAATTATTTTTTTCACTCAACATAAATCCCTGGCCTTCCTGGCTTAACCTTCTTGCTCTTTCCTTCAGGGTCATACTTCTTTGAGTCATTCACAGCATAAACCTTTGTGCTTACCCCCAATCTCTCTCCCAACTTAATCGAATCATAATTCCCAAGTTCATTGGGCAGAACATAAACATAAACCTTTCCAGCCTTCTTTCCCCTGCTTTCAACAATCCTCAAAACATTTCTTATGTCTTCAACTGCTTTCTCAAAAGACCTTTCAGCCTTTTCAAGCTTTTCATCAATTTTTTTCTCATCAGCTTCCGGCCATGCAGAAGCGCTAACAAACCCTTTTCCTCCAAGCTTGCTCCAAATTTCTTCTGAGACGTGCGGAGCAAAAACACTTAGCATTTTTACAAACTTTTTCAGATCCTCTCTGCTAATTCCTTCTTCTTCAATAACACCAAAACATTCTCTCAGGCTAATAACTGCAAGATTATATCTAAGTCCCTCAATATAATCAGATACATTTTTAATGGTTTTATTCAGCTTGTGAGCCATTCTCGTATTTGTCTTGCCGTCCTTAAAGCCAAAGCAATAATTCATAACTCTCAATACAAACCTCGCGCTCCCCTCAATCCCCTTGTCGCTCCAGTCTATATCCTTGTCGGGGCTGGCAACAGAAACTAAAAAAAGCCTTGCAGAATCCATCCCGTATTTCTTGCTTACACTCTCAGGCAAAATAACATTCCCATAAGACTTTGACATCTTTCTCCCATCAGGCCCGTGTAACATTCCTTGGTTAAAAAACCTCAAGGCAGGTTCATCAAATTTCAGCAGCCCTAAATCGCGCAGAAACTTAGTGACAAATCTAAAATAAATCAGGTGCCCTGTCGCGTGCTCTTTTCCGCCGATATAAAAATCAATAGGCATCCAATAATTTGCCTTCCTGCTTTCAAATATTTTCTTAGAATTTTTGCTGTCTGTATACCTCAAGAAATACCAGCTGCTGTCTATAAAAGTATCCATAGTATCTGTCTCCCTGCGCGCGTCTTTTCCGCATTTATGGCATTTCACCCTCACAAACTTTTCATATTTTTTCAGAGGATTCTCTGCACTGCTGAACTTAATATTCTCCGGCAATTTAACAGGTAAATCTTTCTCATTCACAGGAACAACTCCACAAGAATCGCAATAAATAACAGGTATTGGTGCTCCCCAAAACCTCTGCCTCGAAATCAGCCAGTCCCTTAACTTAAATGCAATTTTCTTCCTGCCTTTTTTCCTCATCTCCAGAGCATTGGTGATATGCTCCCTTGCCTCCCCGCTCTTTAATCCGTCAAATCCCTCTGAGTTAATCAAAATTCCATAGCCTTCATACGCAGAAATTCCGGTAAAACAATTATCAACAGCTCTCTTCAAATTTTGATTCGGATCCAAAAGTAAACCTCTTTCTTTCGAAACATTGACTAATAAACCTCTATATTTAATTTCAATAATGTGTTCTTTTTTTATTGTTGTTTCACGCTCGTTCACAAATTCAAAATCAACAAAATTTCCCTTTTTGTTTGTTTTCACAACCCAAACATCAAACTCCACATCTACACCATCAATTTCCTTGATATACAAAGCATATTTTGAATAATCTCTCTTTACATCTCCCTCTTCTCTATAATCCTGATAGCCATTCGAAACAAAATATTCTTTCCAGAAATCAAAATCTTTTGCATCAATAAATATATCTATATCCTTATGATTTCTATAAGGCTTTCCATAAATTAATCTTGATGCAAATCCTCCCACAATAATCGGTTTTTTATTATTCTTATTGGCATGTCTTAAAAATTTTTCAAATTCTTCTTCAAGTAATTCAGACAGCTTGTTTCTTTTTTCATCAATAGTTATTACCTGCTTAATCTCTAAATTATACTTCTTGGCAAATTCAAAATCTCTCTGGTCATGCGCAGGAACACCCATGACCATCCCGCTACCATAATCAGCAACAACAAAATTCCCAATCCAGACAGGTATTTTCTCACCGGTTAAGGGATGCTCTGCATAGCTCCCGGAAAAAATCCCTTCTTTATCCAGCTTAACAATATCTTCCTCGCTCACGCTTCTTAATTTTTTCAAAAACATTTCAACCTTGTTTTTCTGTTCGGGTGTGACTAAAGACATCAAATCAGGATGCTGTGCGCTAACAACTAAAAATGTAACTCCAAACAGCGTGTCAGCACGTGTCGTAAACACGCTCCATTTCTTTCCATCGATAAAAAAATCAACTTCTGTCCCGGAGCTTTTACCAATCCAATTCTTCTGCATAGCTCTGATTGTTTCAGGCCAGCCGTCCAATCTGTCCAGATAAGAATTTAATTCGTCGGCATAATCTGTAATTTTCAAAAACCACTGCTCCAAATGCCTTATTTCAACATCGCTATCTTCATGCCTCCAGCATTTCCCATTGACAACCTGCTCATTTGCCAAAACAGTTTTGCACTTGCCGCAATAGTTCACAGGAGCTTTCTTCCTGTAAGCCAGCCCGCGCTCAAACATTTTTAGGAAAATCCATTGATCCCACTTATAATACTCCGGTTTATGGCTCTCTATCATCCTGCTCCAGTCATAGCTCAATCCCAAAGCTTTTTGCTGCTTCATAAAATTCCTGATTGCATCTTCCGTAAATTTCTTTGGGTGTGATTTCGCCTTTACAGCGGCATTTTCGGCTGGAAGTCCAAAAGAATCATATCCCATAGGATGCAGGACGCAGAAGCCATTCATTTTTTTGAATCTCGCATACACATCACCAATTGTATAATTAAAAGCATGCCCCATATGAAGCCCGCTGCCAGAAGGATAAGGGTACATCTCCAAAATATAAAACTTCTTGGCATTCTTTTTTTCCCTGGCTCTAAAAATTCCTGCGCTCTCCCATTTCCTCTGCCACTTCTTTTCCAAAGCAGAAAAATCAATTACCTTTTCCCTAGCCATCTTTCAAAACCTCTTCCAACAATTCAGGAAATTCCTTTCCCCCCATTTCCCTGTCCAAAAAATGCCCTTTGTTCCCCAATTCAATTAATTCAGCACCAAGCTCTTCAGCATAAATTTTAGCGTTTTCAACCCTGTAAGGCTCATCATTGGAAATATAGACAACTATTTTCCCAACACAATTTTTTACATCTTTATCTGTTTCAAAGTCATATAAATTTTTATTTAAAACCTCCGGAGACATAATATGTTTTTTCCCAGGAGCAACTAATATCAATTTCTTAACTTTCTCTTTTGTATCGCCAAGCCATCTAACCAAAAAAGCTCCTCCGGCACTATGCCCTATCAAAATTGTGTTTTTATCTACTTCCTGCCTTTCAAATTCCTCTTTCCAAGCCTCATAATCAGGCTCCCACGGAGCAGGCATAAGAGGATTAGTCGTTGGAATACCTCTTTTAATCAACTCATCTCTAAGCCAAGATAGCCAGTGCCTTTCGTTAACAGGCATTTCTCTTCTGCTAAAATCAATTCCATGAACAATAACACAATTAACCATGACAACACAACAAGAACTACAGATTTAAAAGTTTCCCACTATAGTTAAAGATTAAAAAAACCAAAAGACTTATATACTACATAATTATATAACTATATATGAAAACCACAATACAGGTGTCAGAAAGAACCCTCGCTCTGCTGAAAAAGCTAAAAGAAGAGACAAAAACCTCTTCTTACGACGAAACAATAAACAGAATAGCTTTACAAAGAACAAAACAAAAATCAATGGGGGGCTCGCTAAAGAAATATTTGGGAAAACAATCGTTAAAAGAATTTCTAGAAAACATAAGAGATGAAAATGATAGATACTAAACTTCTTGACTCATCAATTTGGATAGCATATATATTTGACAATAAATTCGGAAATTTAATAAACACGACAGAAATTTTGTTGCTATCTGCTCTTTCTTTATTTGAGATAAGAAAGAAAATGACAAAAGGAAACGTACCAAATAGAGAAATAAATGAAAAGATAGGATACATAAAAAAAAGAAGTTTGGTCATTCCAGTAACTGGAGAGATAGCCGAAAATGCAGCGAATATATCGATAGAAAATAATGTTCCTATGGCCGACTCAATAATCTATGCATCTGCTCTTCAAAACCAAGCCAAGGTTATTACTCTGGATAACCGCTTCAAAAAACTAAAGAATGTAGAGGTGTTAAAGATAGAATGATACAATCTCTATTTTCAGGCTCAAAAATAACCTCAAATTCCTCAGAGGCATTCTCTCTTTACGAACGCTCAAGATTCGGAGAAAAAAAGAACGGAAAAATAGAATACTCTCCTGCAGAAGCTCTTTTTCTGCTGCAAAAAAACAAGCTCAAAATCAGCCTTGGCAAAAAAAATTTTGACTTTGACTCTCTGCTTGCTAAATTAAAAAGAATAGATAAAAGAATAGAAGTCAAGTTCCCGGTATTCGAACATTTAAGATCCCGAGGGTATGTGCTAAAAACAGCCCTTAAATTCGGAGCAGATTTCAGGGTATATAAAAAAGGCGTCAAGCCAGGGCAAGACCACGCACTCTGGCTCGTTTTCTGCGTAAAAGAATCAGAATCTCACAGCTGGCATGACTTCGCCGCAAAAAACCGCGTAGCTCATTCTGCGAAAAAAAACCTCTTGTTAGGAATAGTAGACGATGAAGATTCAATCACTTTCTACGAAATTCGCTGGCTCAAGCCTTAAAATCAAACTGCTTCCAAAACAGCATGGGCTCCAAAAATTAGACAGGGCAACTCTCTGGAATTTTAAGAAATAAAGGTTAAAAATTAGTTCAGTAATCTTTATAATAAACAATTATCTTCTGAACATATGCCTGACCTGCAGAAATTACAATCCGACAAAGAAAAAATAATCAACACAATAAGGTCTGGAGGCCCCAGTTTTCCTGCAAGAATATCAAGAGAAGTTCAAATTCCTCCTCTTTTTGTGTCCGCCATTCTTTCCGAGTTGGTGTCTGAAAAACATCTTAAAGTGTCAAATATGAAGGTAGGAAGCTCTCCAGTTTATCTTCTCCCAGGACAAGAAGAAAGGCTGTCAGAATTTTCACACTTCCTAAGCCATAAAGAAAAAGAAGCTTTCACAAAACTGAAAGAATTTCAAATTCTGTCAGATGAAGAGCAGGAGCCGGCTGTTCGTGTTGCTCTCCGCTCGATAAAAGATTTTGCTGTGCCCTTAGCGGTAAAAATCCGGGGAGAAACAAAAACTTTCTGGAAATATTTCACTCTTAAAGACGACGACGCAGTAAGGCTAATCCAGCAGGCAATAACTCCTCAAAAACTCCCGGAAATAACTGAGCCACTTCCCGAGCCTGCAAAAGAAAATCCTACAAGCCCTCTTCAGTCTGAAAATTCCTTGAAAAACGCTCCTCCAGCCCTCGCCATGCAGACTTCACAAAAAGAAAAGAAGGAAAAATCCCCAAAAGCCAAAAAACCTGTTGAATCAAAATTTGCAGTAATGGTAAGAGACTATCTTTTTGCAAAGGATTTTGAAATTCTAGAGGAAATTTCCGTAAAAAAGAAAGAATTCACCTCAAAAACACGTCTCGACACCACGCTGGGAAAACAAGAATATTATACAATAGCTAAAGAAAAAAAGAAAATTACAGAACAAGACCTTGCCCTGGCCCTTCAAAAAGCCCAGGAGGATAAAATGCCAGCCCTAGTCCTTGCCCCAGGAGAGCTTGACAAAACTGCAAAACCATTTTTGCAGCAATACCGCAATCTAGTAAAATTCGAGAAGCTCAGATTATGAGTGGTTTACACAAACTCATACACTAAAAAAGTATAAGACTTGTTTTTAACTCTCTGTCTAAAAAAAGAGACCTAGTGAAATACTAGGCCTAATTGTAAGTTGACAATTTACTTATAGCAGATTTAATAACATAGTTACAGAAGCGTATTAACTTAAAAATGGCAAAAATTTAAAAACCAAAGAAAACTCAAAAATATATGGACGGACTAGAAAAAGTAGTATCTCTTGATACAGACATATTTTCGGAGAGAAGTAGGATGCTTAAGGCAAAAAAACCAAATGTTAAAGATTGGAAAGAAGTAGAAGCGCATTTGGCATTTCTTTCTTTATTCCCAAATAAAAATAATGCTGTCTATATCGCATTAAGTGAGATAGAATATGGAAAAACAAAAGGATGGTCATTTGTAGAAGATGATCGCCAAAATTATTTTTATAACCGGCGCACAGGTGCAACAGAATTCTATTTTGATGAGAATATGATAAATGAATTTAGAGAACTACTAACTACTCTTTCCCTCAAATTTGAAACAGATTCCGAGCGTTTTGAGGGGAAAAAACCCCCTTTTTCTCCTGGTGGGAGATATACTCATATGATCTGGCTAACACAACTCCCGTCTGTTCAGCAACTTCAAACTATTGCACAAATACTTTTCGTTACAGAAATTGGTCTTGTAGGTGAAGATGAATATAAACCCAGATGGTTGGATAAATAAAATCTTTTGCCGAAAATTTCTTCACAATTTATTTAGACCTTTGTTATAGGAATGTAAAAAGCCATCTCCGGGCACATCACAAAACCTTTAAAAACCTCGCACTCCGAGATAAAACATGGGTAGAATAAAATCAACTTTGGTGAAGAGAACATCTCACCATTTAATGCGTGAAAAACCGGAGCTCTTTAATTCGGATTTTGAAAATAACAAGAAGATTCTCGGCAACACCATGCCAAGCAAAAAAATAAGAAATAAAATAGCCGGTTATATGGCCAGACTGGCTAAAGAAAAAACAAGCTGAAATGTCAGAAGAAAAAATCAACTCAAATTCGATAATGGTTGGAAAAAAGCCTATTATGAGCTATGCAAAAGCGCTGTCAATCCAGCTAAAAGAAGGTAACAGCGAGGTTAATATCAGGGCAAGGGGAAAATTCATCTCAAAAGCTGTTGATGTAGCAGAATTAGCAACTAAAAGGCTGTTGAAAAATCACAATCTCTCAGTAAAAGACATAAAAATAGACACAGAAAGCTTTGAGCACGAAGGAAAACAAATCAATGTTTCCACAATAGATCTTAAAATTGGAAAAGTCAATTAATTTTTTTCGCCAGGCCATCAACCTTCTTTTCCAACCGCTCTAAATCAGCGCTGATTTTTTCAAGCAATTTTCTTCTTCTGCGGTTGAAATACAAAGTAATCCCTTGGATTATAACCCAAATAACTACTATAAGTCCAACTGCCTGAATCCACTTTCCTAATCTGCCGAGTTCTAAAGCCACGTCAAGAGGCACATCAATTATCTCTGCCACATAAATCAAAATCTTTTTAGGCTTATTAACCTATCCCAAATTTTAAAAACGCCTTTCGTTTCCTACAGCTGACGCTGTAGCATAGTTGGTTAATGCGCGGCTCTCATGAGGCCGAGATCGGGAGTTCGAGTCTCCCCAGCGTCATATCCTCGCTATCAAAATCCGAATTGACCTGTTTATACGATAAAGAAAGTTTAAGTCCTCTATTATTAGAGGGAGTATTATCATAAGCATCAGAATATTTTATAAAATTCAAAAAGCGATCCTGGTAATAAGGATTCACAAATCCTATTTTTGCTTCAAAAAGTAGAAGATTATTTTTGCCATTAAATTGAAATCTGTACATCTGGTGATTACTACTAAATCCTCCAATCTCAGCACGACGCTTACATTTGTAAAAAGCCCCTTTCAGCCCCAAAGAACCCAAATAATTAAAAATTTCCTTTAATAGAGATTTAGAAATAACATGTGCTTCTAGGCGAGGATAGTACTTATTAGGGTTTTTGGTTAAAACAAGGCTTCCATCCGCAGCGAAAAAACCAGCTATAACCTTTTCAACCAACTTCTTCTCATAAAACACTTTTGGAATAAAAAGCCTATCGAGTTTTTTGCCTGTAGGAAATCCAAAAGAAGCTATAAAGTCAAAGAGACTTTTATCGGCAAAATTAAATTCTATGGCCCTACAATTTCTCCTAAACTTGAGCTTCGTATGTCTCTTACGTAGCTTAAACAAAATTGGTTCAATGATATTCTCAAAAAACGGCAAGTCGTTGTCAGAAGAACCAGTTATCACAACAAATTTCTTTTTTCCCTTGACCAAACTCAAGCAACCATCACCCAGCATTATTCCATACAATAAAGCAAAATCTTCATCCAATAAACAAACCATTAAAGAATGTAGATTTAAACTTAAAATATATATGCTACCATTTACAAGTAGATTTCACAAAACCTTAACTCCGTCTCCTTCTTTCCTCGGCAAAATATGAATATGGGCATGCATAACTTCCTGGCCTGCAACCTCCAGATTATTCATCGCCAAATTAAACCCGTCTCCTTTCTTCTCGTTCATTAAATCCCAAGCCACTTTCTTGGTAAATTCCAGCATCTCCCTGCCCAGATTGTTCGGAATATCAAGCAAAGTGACAAAATGTTTCTTTGGAATTACCAAAGTGTGTCCATCAACTTTTGGATTTATGTCTCTTATAGCTATAAAGCTGTTGCTCTCAGCGACCTTCTCGCTTTTTAATTCACCCAAAACAATTCTGCAAAAAACACAATTTTTTTCAGCCATTATAACTTTCTTTCAACCCCTTCAGCATAATTTCTAAATTCAGATTGTTCTTTTTCTGGAAGCAGTCTGCACAAAGCATCTTTAACACGCCCTGCACAAGTAAAATCTCTTTCCCCAAGTCTATTGTAAATATTTACTAACCACAAGTTTCGTATTCTGGTAAAAGATATAGTGCCTGGATGATGTGTTTTTAATCTGCAATATTCATCATATGCTTCTTTAGCTTTTTGAAGAGCGTTCCCGTGATTATCTCTTTCATCGGCACAGCTGTTTCCGTCAAGAATGCTTAAACCCATCCTAAAACTCATTTCTCCAATAAAACACAATCACTTATAAAAATTGTCATAAAAATCCATAACCAATTAATCAAAAACCGATGCCTGCAAACAATAAGTTATTTCTTAAAAATACTTTGATAAAAGCTCTGCCTCAGAAGCTCCCTGTTTACTTCATCTTTGGAATAATTCTTAAAAAACACTTCCCTAAGAACGCTTCTTCTCTCTTTCTTTCCCGCCAGAGTATTTCCTATTTTCTTAATTTCTCTCGAAAAAGAGCTGTTCCTTCTGGTCAAATTGACAGGCATTCTTTCAATCAAAGCTCTATGAACATTCTTATCCTCACCAATCATCGCGATTACAGGAATTCCTGTAGATTCTTGTATCTCCTCCAAACCAACCTGAAACTTTCTATCAATAACCCTGTTAACAATAATTCCGGAAATCTCCTTCCCTCTTTGCTTGGCGATCCTGGCTGTCTTCATACAACAGCTCAGAGAAGGATAATCAGGAGTTGTGACTATAAACAGCCTGTCAGAAGCCAATAAGCTGGAAAAAACTTCATCACTCAAGCTTGGAGAAGCATCCAGAATAATGTAATCATAAACATTTCTTGCCCTAGACAGCTTAGAGCGCAGCTTCATCGGGCTGAACTGCCTGCTGAAAAGAAAGTTCCCAGGAACAACATCAACTCCAAATTTCTCATGCACTGCGCTAGAAAGTCTTTTCCCATTCAGCACATCATGCACACTAACAGCAGGAGCGATAATATCCATGTGTAGCCCCAAATTAGGAGCAGAATAATTAGCATCAACTAAAAGCACTTTTTTCCTGTGCTGATTGGCTAACTCAGAAGCAATAGCCGCAGCCAGAGTGGTTTTTCCCACACCGCCCTTCAAAGATACAAAACCTATCACCTCTCCCATTTTTATTTTTTCATAAGTCCGCTTTTGTTATATTGTCTTATCGCAAAAAAGTAAACTATGCTGGCAATCCATCCTCCAAATATCATCAAAATAATCCAAATTATTTTTTCAGCAGTATTCCTGAATTTCCGCCTAATAACATCCACAAGCATCCAAATCCAAAAAGCCAGAAGAGCCAAGCCTATAATCATCCAAATCCCAAAAAAAGCCGCGCCAAACGGCCAAATCCACCAGCCCAAAAAGTCCATCATCTCCTACAGAATGAAAAAGGTTATTTAAATCATTTGATTAGCACTAAAACCAATACCCTTCCCAATTATTTATTTTAACAAATTTAAGTAAACTGCTTCTTCCTTCATTCTTAAAAACCCTCAATTCCGCTCGGGCAAGTCCAAAAATTAACCTGAAGAGTTCCTCTATCATAGTCGCGTGCTACGATCAATTTTTTTCTAGCTTGAGTTTCCTGAATGTATTCATCTATTTCCTCTCCAAGCGAGAAAAAACTTCTCCTAAACTCAAATCCATTTCTCAAAAAAATCAAAGGTACATTAACAGAAAAGCAAGTCTTAAAAAATATTCTCGGCAAGCCAGAAATAGTCAAAGCCATTAAAGGACTAAAATCATATTCAATTGCCAACAATGCAAATTTTTTGGCGCTATCATACTCATTGTTTCTCTTATATCTGTCTGCAATTTCAAAACAATTCCGAGAATGATAATATTGATAATATGCTCTGAGTCTAAATTCCGGCGCCTTTCCTCTCAAGCTATGAAAAAAATCTAACACCTCCTTCTGCCATTGATGCCTAATTTCTTCTGGATTTGCAATCAAATCAATTTTTCCCTCGCTTAAATTTTCCAAGTTCATAAATAATCCAAACTCATTTCACTCTTGTCTCCACAATCTTCCCTGCATTTTCAAAGCTGACTTTATCAGCCAATAAATCCCTCAAAACCTTTGCCAAGTCCTTGATATAAACTCTAATTTGTTTTGTGCTGTCCCTGTCCCTTATTGTCACACTCTTATCCTTTAAACTATCCCCATCAACAGCAATGCAGTAAGGTGTTCCTATTTCATCTTGCCTCGCATAACGCCTTCCTATGCTTCCGGATTTATCATAAAAAACATTAAACTCTTCCTTCAATCCCCTGAATAGTTCATAAGCTGCTTCTTCAATTTCTCCTTTTGAAACAATAGGCATCACACTCGCTTTGTAGGGCGCAAGCTTCGGGCTCAAATGAAGCACAACATTTTCTCTTTTCCTGTCAAACTCATAAGCTTCAAGCAAAAAAACAATAAACGCTCTTCCAACCCCGAGAGAAGGCTCGCAGACAACTTCAGGCATTATCTTTTTTCCGCTAGCCTCATCAAAAATTTCAAAACTCTTCCCGCTTGATTCCTGATGTTGCTTTAAATCATAACTCCCGCGATTGGCAAATCCTTGCAGTTCTCTCCAGCCCATAGGAAATTTATATTCTAAATCCCACGTGTCAACCGCATAATGGCTTTTCTCCTCTTCGGTATGCTGTCTTGCCCTAAAATTCTCAGGATTTACCCCAAGCAGAACAAACCACTCAAACTCCTTGGCAAGCCAATACGCATGCCACTCTCCCAAAAAACCATTGGACAAAGCTTCCTTAATCTTCATTTTCCTAGCGTTTTTACCAGAAGCCTGCATTTCTGCCGTATAAAATGCAATTTCCAAGTCAGGAATCTCATCTACAAACGGGCAGGACTGCCCTGGCTTGATAAAATACTCAAGCTCCATCTGCTCAAACTCCCTCGTCCTGAATAAAAACTCCCTTGGAGCAATCTCATTCCTGAAAGCCTTTCCTATTTGCGCAATTCCGCATGGCAGCCTCATTCTTGCACTTTCAAAAACATTTTTAAAATTAACAAATATACTCTGAGCAGTTTCCGGACGAAGGTAGGCTCCTTCTCCTTTTTTCCCGCCCGGCCCCACAGAAGTCTCAAACATAGGATTAAACTTCCCTTCAACAACAAAATCCTTTTTTCCTTCATACTCTGCAATCTCATGTGCATCAATTTTGAATCTCTCCATTTTCTTTTTGTCATAGACAATATAATCAACAAAATTCTTTATATGCCCCGAAGCGTCCCAAACCTTCGGGTTGGTAATCACTGCTCCATCAATGCCCTCCACATCCTCACGGCTTCTCACATGAAAATTCCACCATTCGCTTTTAATATTCCTAACCAGCTCAGCTCCAAGATGGCCGTAATCCCAGAATCCTGAAAATCCTCCATAAACCTCGGCAGAAGGAAAAACAAAACCCTTTCTCCTGCAAAAAGCAGCAAGCTCATCAATTCCGATTCCAGTCCTTACACTTTCCACGTTATCCGCACTCATAACTCTCAATCTATTTCCTTCTGTTTTTAACTCTTCTCTCTTTTTCGCTACCGCCTCATTTTCCATTTTCCTCTTTTTTATCTCAGCTTCCTTCTTCGTCTTTCCTAAATAAGCTAAAGTAACAGCCTTCACTTTTCCATTTTCACGCCTGCTCTCACGAAGATAAAAATACTCTTTTCCGCCTATCTCTTTTTTTACAATAAAAGCCATATTAAGTAGTGCCTAATTTCTTATTTAAACTTTTTTAGGCACTACTTAACCACTACACAAATAATAATTAGGCACTACAATAATTTGTAAAAAAATCAATTTTACTCTTGCCATTAATTTAATTACAACTTCAACAGAAAGCATATGTCTTTAGGAAAAATGACTCCTGCTGAAGTTGCTATACCTAAGTTAGAGTTAGGAGTTAACAAGTGGTTGGATTTGATCAGGTTGTCTAAGGTTTAGCAATATTCCACATAATCCTAAAATATTCTTTAAATGAAGAGGCGACATCACTGTTTCTAATCAAAAACGTTATTGGCTCTTCTGTTAAAATAGCTATTATTGTATAATTTTTATATATGTTGATAGCAGCAGGAGTAGACTCTATTAAATACCTAACTTGTACAAAATTAGATTTTTCTTGAGATTTAAACAATCCCCTGGAGGATTTATTAAAGATTATCTTAGATTCTATCTTTTTTTTGATTCTCTCTTTATGTAATTTATCAAAAAAAATCTGAATTTTTTCTACATTTTCTCCCTTTCCTGCACCGAATGCATAATAGTCCTCTTTTCTAGTAAATTCTCTGATTAACAAGTTAAAGGCATTTTGCATACCCCTCATTCCAATATAAATTTCAGCGATTTTACTTTCTATTATATTACTGTATTGTTTCTCTAATTGTGGGAGAAGACTTTTTATTGCTTTCTTCTCAATTATTATTTCTTCCTCTTTTTCATCTAAATAATTCAGTATGTTATCAGGACTTGTAGCACTAAAATGTTTGGTGGATTCTTTAGTAATATAGCTAACTAAACCCTTATTTCTTAGTCTTTCTAAGATATCATATATTTTTGACCTGGTAACTTTTGCTTCATTAACAATTGGACCTGCCGTTGATTCACCTAATTTAAGCAATGCTAAATATACTCTTGCTTCGCTTTCAGTTAGACCTATTTTTTCCAAAATGGTTATGTTCATTATTTCAAACTAAAATCCAGATTATATAAAGTTTTCTATATGCACCCTCTTTAGGGGGGCACAAACTTTAAATAGAAACCATATACCACTATATTATGAAAAAATATACACCACAATACCCCATCATTGATAGAAATGAAATGGTACCTCGAGACCAAATTAGACTTGTTCCAGAAAATCAAATGTCTCCTCTAGACAGAGCAGAACTAACAAGGTTAAGAGAGGGGAAAGTAGGATACAAAGTTTTAGTTGCTGACACCTTTGATAATAGGAGAAACATTGGAATGAAAACAACTTATTTCCAAATGGTAGCTTACAAAGAAGGATGGGATTTTGATCCTAATAAATACCAAGTTGAATTTGTTGATCCGCAACATCCATTACTTGCACAAGAAGGAACCCAAAATAGAATCTGGGAATTTGAAGAGAATGCCGATATAGGGATAAGTGAATTATCCCCTGAAGAACTTGCTGGATTTACAATTCGTGGAGATTATGCTGAAAGAATGGATCATGAAAAAACTGATGGATTGGCAAGAAAAGTGTTAAGATTCTTTGGCAAGTAGTTCTTCTATAACTTAGCTCCATTTAAGGTTACAATAAATCCTAAAACATATCTTTAAATAATGCAAAATTCTGTAACAAAATGCCTCGTTTAGCTTTTTTAGCCTCGGCATTATCTCTGGCTGCCTTAGCAGGATGTGGCTCGCCTTTAAGAACTGCCCACATTTCAGCAGAAGAATTAAGAGAAAGACTTTCTCCCGCAACCGCCCAAACAGCAGAGAACAATTATCATGCAGAACACAAAGCAGCAGAGAACAATTATCATGCAGAGCACAATCTGCCAAAAGCCCATAATTATTCAAATGATGAGTTTTTCTCTCATCGCCTTGGCTCAAGAGCGTTTGAATATTCTCCTCCCCCTCCTGTTGAAACTTATATCTGGCACACTTTCAAAGAGCTATATCTTAAACAACACGAGCCAGAAGACTTGTTATATAGACCAGCCCAAACAGCATTAATAGCAGAAGAAACAATAAAGAAATATACTAACTTCAATTTGGGGACCTGGAAATTCAGAATAAAACTCTCTCCAAACTCATTGGGTTTTGTATTCTCAAGGCCTTTCTAAGAAAGCGCGAGGAGGGAATCGAACCCCCGATCGAGGCTCTGCAGGCCCCTGCTTTACCACTTAGCTACTCGCGCATCCAATACCAACACCACATGCACTTTTAAAACTTTAGAAAAAAAGAATCTTATAAATGTCCGCTACTGAGATTGTATAAACTAAAAAAGTGATGCTCAATTTACCATCGATATTTTAAATGCTTTATTAGAAAATAGAGTTATTAAAAAAGAAAGTCCTTAGCTAAACTCATAAACAGGTCTAAAGCATCTCCCTAAAGTTTCTGGATTATCTTCACCTGTTGAGGGTTTTTTATTATAAATCTCACTTACACATCTTGCAAATTTATCGGGGAATCCAAGAGGTCCAGTTTGGTGAGTAGAAGAATGAACAGAGGAATGATACACCACATTCCTAGAACCCATATTCAGAGCCTCGCAAGCTCTCTTTAAAAAACCTGCAACAAGTCTCATATAAAAAAAAGTCAAACAAAGTATTTAATTATTTCTGAACTACCTTCTGAAGCTCCAAAATTTTAACTGGAACTTTGAAAAACAAAAAAACTTCTCATAACTTCAAATCCAAATGGCTCCGACAGGATTTGAACCTGCGACCCTTGGATTAGAAGTCCAATGCTCTATCCAGGCTGAGCTACGGAGCCATAGCAAACAAACTAAAAATTGCTATTTAAAACTATTCCTGGACATGAAGCTTGATAAATTGCCTTCCTGTCTTCTCAAAAGCGGCCGGCTTTTCTAAAGAGCTTCTTTTTCTAAAAAATCTCACAGCAAGAAAAAGTGCTCCGGATAAAACCACCAACACAATCAGCCCTATCCCTGAAAGATTTCCCTGTGTGAAGACAGCAAGTCCTGTAAATCCGGAAGAGCCCAGAACAACCTCCTCCCTTCTTTCAACCCTGTCAAAACCCGATACAGCTTCAACAACCAAATCATATTCGCCGTTAATGTTTCCAGGGAGGGAAATTTCCAGTTTTCTCTGGACGCTAGAATCAGCAGGCAAATTGAATTGCTCAGAGCCCTCTGCGTTTTTTTCCTGTCCATTTATAAGAAAATAATTTAGCTCTACAACACGCTCCGTGCCTGACAAATCCCTCGCCGTATAATCTGCCTCAAGCACATCTCCTGATATTCTAATATCAAAAATATCAAGCTCTAATTCGCTCTCCGGAACTTTTATTTTTATGAGGCTCTCAAAAGATTCTGCCGGACATTTTACAAAAAACCCTGCTTCATAGTTTCCCGGACTAAAATTTTCCGGAACATGAACTTCAAAAACTAAACTGGTTTTTACACCGGGCTGAAAATTATAAATCTTGTCTTCTGCTTTTACGACATCCCTGAAGCTGTTTTCAATTTCGACAGCGCAGTTGGCAACCGCCAATTTGCCGGTGTTCCTGGCCTCCAATTCAACAGAAAGATTTTCCCCTCTCCTTAACTCAATCTCAGGAATTTCGCTGAAATTAATTTCATAAAATTTTCTGGAATCAATTTGGCTTTCAACTGACTTTTGCCCTGCTCCTGGGCTTCCTTGTCCCGTAGAGTTTATGCTCTGCCCGTTTGTTTTCTCTGCAACTTCTATATCCACAAAAGAGCTTCCTTCAATTTCAGAAACTGTTTCTGTCACAAAAACATAAATCTTATAAACTCCTTTCTCAGAAATTGAAATTTTTTTTGGCATGCAGTCTTCCAGGCTGTGATTTATTTTTCCATTGTCAAGGCTGTATTTGCATAATCCAAAACTGCTTGCTACATCGCTGTCATAAACGCCATAAACTATTTCATAAGAATAATTCAAGAGAAACTCTTCTCCCTCTTCATAAACTTCACCAGAAGATGGCTCGTGAATCTCCACAAAAACAATTATCTCTCCCGGAGAATCCTGCAAAGAATCCATGTTTGAATCCTCTGTCAATTGAATCTGCCCCTCAGAATCCACGACAAATCCGGTTATTCCTCCAAAATAATAGACATGAAATGCAAACAATCCAAAAACAAAAATGCCGAACAGCACTCCAAATCCCAACACCTTCAGCTCTTTCATTTTTATAAAAGTAAGCCAATTCTTATAAACCTTTCAATTATGCAAAGGGCTTAATTGCAAAGCCCTTACACAGTCCTTGTCAGGCCTTTTGTTTATTTTGAAGTTAAAAATTGAAAAGCAGAAGTCAGCCATAAAAAACAGCTTTTAGGGCAGAGCTATATTATTGCTCTTTTAAGTTATAAACCAGACTTGGCGAATTCAATAACTTAATAAACAAATTTCCCTCCAATTCATGATGGATATAAGCATAACCTTTCTTGGAACAGGAAGCTCAATGCCCACAGAAAAAAGAAATCATACAGGCATTTTGGTTAGCTATGGCTCTCATAATTTTTTGGTTGATTGTGGTGAAGGAATACAAAGGCAGTTTAAGATTGCAAAACTAAATCCCTGCAAACTGACTCACATTTTTATAACCCACTGGCACGGAGACCACACCTTCGGAATTCCTGGACTGCTAGAAACTCTTGCCATGTCAGGATATAAAAAAAAGCTTCTTCTCTACGGCCCAAGGGGAACAAAAGAAAAACTCTCTCTTATCCAAAAAACCTACGGCAGTTTCAAAATCCAGCTGGAAGTTAAAGAAGTTTCCTCCGGAAAAATATTGGAATCTGAAGACTTAGAAATTCACTCAGCTCCTGCCTCGCACGGAAGCCCGACAAATTCTTATGCTTTTATCTTGAAAGACAAATTAAGAATAGACAAATCAAAGCTAAAAAAATTGAAGCTTCCAAACTCTCCATTGATAGCAAAGCTTCAGCAAGGAAAAGATATAGTTCACCCGCTAACAAAGAAAAAAATTAAAGCCTCTCAGCTCACTTATTTGCAAAAAGGAAAAAAATTATCAATCATCCTAGACAGCACAACGTCAGAGTCGTTGGTGAAATTGTCAAAAAACTCGGATTTGCTGATATGCGAAGCTAGTTTTCTTTCTTCGGAGGATAACGGAGAAAGCCTTGCAAAAGAATACAAACACATGACGGCAAAACAAGCAGCGACAATAGCAAAAAAAGCAAAAGTATCTGCGCTGATTCTCACCCACATCTCTCAAAGATATGAACATGTTCAGCAAAAAATCCTGGATGAAGCGAAAAAAATCTTCAGAAACGTTTCAATAGCAAAAGATTTCAGCACAATAAAAATCTGAACTTATTCGTTTAAACTCGTAGACGAAGGAGAAATGAATATTATTGTATCTCCTCTCAAAAAGGTCAGTCCAAGATTCTTTCTGACCTCTCCGTTATGCATCTCCTTAGTATTGTCAAGCACTATATTTATGTGAATATCAAACGCTCTAAGCACTCCGACAAACTGCCTGTCGTTTTTCAACTGCACCATAACTTCCTTGCCCTTTGAGGCATTCAGCAAATCAAGCGGTCTTTCAATCCCGTTAGCCATAACGCACATTACTAATGGCTCTTTATAAAGATTCCTATACGAATGGCTATGAATAGCTGCGCTGTTCCTGTTCTTGTTTTAATCAGTTATTTATTGGAGAACTGCAAAACATGAGCTGAGCCTTTATGTGAAGTAAACCTTTAACTGCACTTATTTACGCTTAAATTATCTCCAAAATCTGTTGGTGATTATAGCTAAACGAGCATATCTGCTTATTCGACGTAACTCTCATGGAAATGTTATTAATGAAATTTATGTACAATTGGGAAGCTGACTTAAAACTTTACAAACATTTTTAAATGTGAACTATAACTTCATACCATGAACAAAGGAAAAAAAATATCCGGAGGAAAATATCACTCCAACAGAAAGAAAAGATTCCACGAAAAACAGCGTGATGAACGCAAAACCTCGCTCGGGGAAAGAAAAACCAAACTTCTCAGAGTCAGGTCAGGGGTCAAAAAAACAGTTCTGCTCAAAGAGAATACTGCTAACATAATAAAAAATGGAAAAGCGTCCAGAGCAGAAATACAAAATGTTTTGGAAACTCCTCAAAACCGCTTCCTCGCAAGGCAAAACAGGCTCATGAAAGGAGCGATAATCCAGACCTCTCTCGGCAAAGCAAGAATAACAAATCGTCCATCACAGGAAGGGCAAATAAACGCGGTCCTGATAGAATAGCTTAAGGCTAGGAATAATTATTTTGCGTTCATTCATGTTTCCAAACACCTTTCACATCCCAGCAAAAATCAGTTGTGGCAGATCCCGTATTCCAATAAATTTTTTCCGGCAAACCTATAGGAAGATTTAAATACCTTGCTCCGCCTACTTCCTTTTAAACTTTTCGGTATCACAAATGAGCCATATAAAACGCTGCCCAGAATGCGATAGCATAAACCTTACATATGATGATCAAAAGGGCGAGATTATTTGCAATGACTGCGGGCTCATAATAGAGGAAAAGATGGTGGACTCCGGCCAGGATGTAGGGGGCCAATTTGACAAGAGTGAAAAAAAAGGCCGTGGCGGTGCTCCTCTCTCAATACAAAAATATGACAAAGGGTTAACGACAAACGTCGGAGAAATCTCAGATATTTACAAGCTCGAATCAGGGCAGACACGAAAATTTCTCAGGTTAAAAAAGTGGCAGGAGCGTGTTTCAACATCCATAGAAAGAAATCTTCGTCTTGCAATGGCTGAGTTGAGAAGAGCAACAAGTTTTCTGAATCTGCCTTCTGTCGTCAGAGATGAAGCCGCCAGAATTTATAACTTCGTCTTGCAAAGAGGGCTTGTCAGGGGAAGATCAATGGAATCAGTGATTGCTGCATGCATTTACGCTGCATGTCGTTCATACAACATCCCCAGAACTCTGGATGAAATTGCAGCAACTTCCGACGTGCCAAGAAAAGAAATCGGACGCACTTACAGGTTTATGATACGAAAGCTTGGAATAAAGGTGAAGCCTTCATCTCCAAAAGACTACATCTCAAGATTCTCGTCAATTCTGCATTTATCTCCAAAAGCGCAGAACGAAGCCCTGAAAATCTTGAAGAAAGCAGACGTTTCAGAACTCACTTCAGGCAGAGGTCCTGCAGGAATTGCAGCAGCCGCTTTGTATGTTGCAGCGTTAATGAACAACGAAAAGAAAACCCAAAGAGAAGTCGCAGACGTTGCAGGAATAACAGAAGTTACAATAAGAAACAGATACAAAGAGCTGATAGACCGCCTAGGAATAGAGGACAAACTCAAAGAAATTGAAGCCAAGAACAAAATTTCAGGCTGATTTTTAAGCAAAAACAAACCTTTAAAACATCTTTATTTCTTGTTTCCACATGCGGGGATGCCGGAGTGGTCAAACGGGATGCGTTTAGGCCGCATTGTGCTTAGTGCCTGCCTAGGTTCGAATCCTAGTCCCCGCATGCCAAAATTAATCCTTCTCCGACGGCAAAAGACTTATAAAACCAGACATACACAATCACTTTATGAAGAAAAACTCTCCAGGATTGTTTGGAATACTAGCGACCACATTAATCAGCTCAGGTGTCCTCGCACAAGATACAGAAGTGGAAAAAACAGAGGAAAAAAGTGGGATAACAACCAGCCACGTAACACACGATGAAGAAAAAACCATAATAACAATAGAAACTTCTAGTGGCTTTTACGTTTTTAATAAGGAGATAGCCCCTTTATTCGATATAGTAAGAAATCGAGAAACTAAAAAAATAATTCCAACTTTTTCTGTATTTCCATTTGCGGCAGAATTTTACACACCAGATGAAGTGCAGAAAACAGATTCAGGTCTTGTCTATTCCGGCACACCTGACCTAATAACATTTACAAGGCAGCCAATAGAAAGAATAGACCTAAATTTCGAGACTCCAGAGAAAATACCCACGCTAACTTTTAAAAGAAAAAAATTTATAGACAGAAAAGTAGCCTATTTCCCGGCAATAGAATCAGCATCCGAAAAAACATTGGAAACCCTTGTTCTTGTTGAAGGAACAATACCAGACAGCACAATAGTAACTTCAGTTCCGCAGAATTACTTGAGATTAAAAGGAGACTCAAAAAACTACAAGATATTCATAGGAACTGGAGAAAACGAAATTCAGCCTTTAGAGAAAATACCTAAAGAAAATAAAAACCAAATAGAAATGCCACAGGGATTAGGTTATATAGCCAGGCCTGAAACCAATCAAGAAATCCCAGACTAAAGCGGCTTTGTGTATAAAGTCTGAATAAAGGGTTACTTTTTACACAGAAATTTATATAAGAGGCAAGGAATTTTGTTTTTTATGGAAGATGTAAATCTGATTAGAGAATTGTTCATTAATAGAGATGATTGTTATCCTCTGCAAAAAGAAGGGGTAAACGAATATTTTGTTATCAAGAAGCCTATTTCTGATGATCTTATAAAGAAACACTTGGAAGGAAGGGCTACAATAGGAAGTTTTCAGATTGATAATAAAACTAACAAAGTGAAATGGATATGCTTTGACTTTGACGGAGATTTGGATACAGAACTTGAAAAAGCTAAGAGACTATATTCTAAGTTGAAGGATAAGGGATTTTCCCCATTGATAGAATTTAGTGGAAGACGGGGCTATCATATTTGGTTATTTTTAGAGGAAACAAATGCTAAAGACGCTAAGAAATTCGCAACAGATATTTCTAAGGATGCAGGAGTTAGTGATATTTATCCAAAACAAGAGAAAATTGATCTTAGTGGTTTTGGTGGACAGGTTAAAATCCCTTTGGGTATTCATAGAGCAAGTGGAAAAAGAAGTTATTTTCTCAATGATGATTTTGAAGAAATGAAGCATGATGAGTCAATAAATCTTCTTCGGGAGATTTTCAAATCCAAGAGAGATAAAATAAAAGTAGTTACTCTCAACGACTTTCTAAATTAAGATATATTTTTAGTTATAGAAATATCTAAATATGTCTAATATATTTCATTTTTATGGAAATTATTAACTCCTTGACCAAACTTTGGGATTTCATACCCAACTCTGAAGAGTATTACAACAAACCTCCTAAGGGTCCCCCAGAACATTTACCCACACTTTCTGAAGAAGAAATAGAAAATCTCAGTAAAACCTTTTTTGGAGATCCTCAAGATATGAAAAACTACGCTTATGAGAGTTTAGAATTTAATATAGAAGGAGACATGGCTCCGAAAGAAGTTAAGCTTCCAAATTCAGATGATTTGAAAGACATAAATGTTTGTGCAATTGATGGAAGTAATCAAAGAATTGATCTAATTTCTTTTTATGTTTTATTGGCAAGGGCAACAATCATCAACTTTAGATATTCTAAACCTGGATATAAACCATATTTCTATACAAGAAGCAAAGATTGCAGTGGGGTTGTTTGGGTTGATGGAAATATCTTTAATGAAGAAATAGAGACTCATACAAAGAAACTAAGTGGTGAGAATATAGAGCTAATGTCTGAAATTGAAAAACCAAACAAGGATCCTTTCCTGTTTAGGTATGATCCCTCTAAATCTGAAAAAAGCCCCTCTTCTCAAGCACTTGGGTGGTCTGTAAAATTACAGCAAGCCTTAGAACTTGCCATGATAAAAGAAGTTCCAAAAAATGCTCCTTGTGTCTGTATAAGGGATGGTCCTCTTTTTTCAACAAGTGTTGCTCCAAAGGATACAATACAAGGACTATCTCCAATATTTACCTGGAAAGATCAAGTATTAATTTCTTGTTCAAAAAGAGTTAAGGAATCATCTCTTCTTGTTGAATCTTTGATTTATTCAAAAGAATTAAGAGACTTCTGGTTCCCTAAACAAGAAATTTTGGAAAGCACATTAAGATCAGTTGCTACAGATGCTTTACTGATTCCGAAAATATTAAAACCAGGTCAAAGAACACCTTTTATAGCAGCTGTTCCAAGAGCAAGAAAGAAAATTGTAGAAGATAATGAGAGACTTACCCCTTTGGTCTGTTATTATTATAGCAGGCATAGACCCAACACTTTTATAAGGTTAGAAGTTCCAAAATTTATGTACGAAAGAAATAAGGAAATGGTAGAAAAAGCTATTCAAATTGTTGCTTGGCAACATGAAATGGGTCATCGTGCCCCCCTTGTTCAACTTGCAGCAGATGAAAGATGTCAATTAGGACCTGAGAAAAAAATAGTTGAGAATCAAATTAGAGGTTCTTTAGCAAGAAGGGATATAAATTTATCAGAAATATATTAAGATGGCAGAAGAAAAATCCACAAACAAAACAGAAGAAAAGAAATATGCTCATCCTTATGCAGATGTTAGAAATCCTTTCTCTGTAGATAGCAAAGGATCCTTGGCAGATTATATCTTATTAGACCCAGAGTCTATTCCAGAATTAGCATTGGGTGCAAGTATTTTAGTAGAGGATACAAAAAACGGAAAAAAGTTTTGGTCTTCTGGAAGAGTAAATGGGTTAAAGGCAATTTCTCCATTTAATCCGAATAGGGAGAACTTGTTGTACATGGATGACAATGGAAACAATCCTATTGAAATATTAAGAGAAATAAAAGGACCCCACACTCACCAACCAATAATTATTCAAATTGAATTGGATCAAGAGTTATCTAAAAATGAGGATATTCTTCCTGATAAAAGAAGTTTCATCTCCACACCTATACAAAGACCCCCATCTGCATCAAGTAAATTATTCTTTCCAAGAATTCTGCCAGATAACAGCGATGAGGCTCCATCTTTACAAGAAATGCTTGATATAAAAGAAAAAGGAATTCCTCTTGGTGCTGTTGGTTTTGGGAATATTCCTTATACTCAAGATGGTAAAAGATTAATTTATAACTGGGATATGGAAAACCTTGAGAATAAACATATTTTTATTGTGGGAGAAAGTGGTTCTGGAAAAACAGTTTTATTGAAAAATCTCGCATATGAAATAAGAAAAAAACATCCAAATCAAAGAGTAATCTTGACAGATGTGCAAGGGGACATTGTGCAGCTATTATTTAAAGATTTTACTAAAGTTATTGAGAGAAGAGGTTGGCAAGCAAACATTCCTTCCGAATCTGTGGATGATGCAATTGAGAAATTAGGAAAATTCCAATTAATTATTCCTGCTAAAAAAGAAAAACCAGGATATATTGTTGCCTTAAAGAAACTTGCAGAGAACAGAGGCATACAAGTTAAAGAAGTTGGTCTAAGGCTCCAAGATCTTTCTAATCCTTCAGATGTTGAATACTTATATAGGGCAGCTTCACAACAAGTAGCCCCCTTGTTAGATGAAGAAGCTGAAGAAATAAAATCAAATAGTGGAGTGGTTACGATTGATGCTTTAAGAGAGAAAATGGTTACGATTCCAAGTGGGACTAAAGAAGCCCAACCAATGAGTAGTTCAGGAACTCCTTTTTATAGAAGTACTTACACAGCCGCCATAAGAGCGTTAAAGAATTTAGGAGAATATTTTGATTTCCATCAACCATCTATGGCATCTGGGAACAATCCTCTTGATTGTTTGGATTTTGATGGTACGAGCATTTTATTTTTAGACCATTTAACAACGGAAGAAAGAATAATGTGGGAAATGCAACTTGTAAATTGGCTCTATAGAAAAAAATCTGAAAGTTGGGAAGCATTCGTCTTCTTTGACGAAGCCCATCAAATAGTTCCTGCTTATCCTCCAGTATCAAGTGCAGGAGGGACTTTTGATAGATTAAGAATGAACTTTGAAAGGCTTGCAAGAGAGGGGCGTAAATTTGGGATCAATTTAGTTTTAAGTACTCAAAGTCCAAAAGATTTACACGAGATAGTTCCTGAACAATGCCCAACCAAAATAATAATGAAGATTAGCCCACGTAATGCAAAATATGCATTTTTAGATTCAAGATCTGCGTTAATAGCAAATAGATTTGGTCATGGGCAATTTTGGATACAAAGCCCATTCAATGGTACTCCTGAATGGATAAGAATTCATAGTTGGGCTCCACCATTACCTCACGAAAAAATGGCTACTTATTGGGATAAGATAAAAAAACAAGCACAATCTGAGAATTAATTCGCTTTCAAATAACTTGAAGTATTATTGAGTATTTTAGCCAAAGAGTCTGCTTTTTTAACACTAAAGAAAACCCTACATATTCCTTTTCCGAGAATAACTTTTTCTTTAAGATTTATTTCTCTTAATTCATTATAAGAAATGGTTTGTGATCCGACCAAGTATATCCAGGCGATCATGCCGTTATAAAATTCATCTACTGTAACCTTTTTTGAATTTTTGTTTGAAGTGAGTTCTTTAAACATTAAAGGATTACTCTTTATCAAAGCGTCTTTTCTTCCAAACCTGTAGGAATGGAATTCTCCAAGAGTTAGTAAGAAATATCCATTTCGTATAATCTTTAAATAATTGTTGAGGCTTGGCAAAACTGTTCCACAAGTATCTAAATCAAGGAAATCAAATGTTTTATTATAAGAATAAAGTCTTGCTGCCCACTTCTGTGAGTCCTCATTTACCAAAAAAATGTTTTTACCATTATATTTTCCGAAGAAAACATTTAAGTTATATTTCTCCATTTTCTTGAATTTTATTTCAAGTTTCTTGCTCAAATTTTTCAATAGTTTATCAAAAACTTTCTTATTAATTTCACAAGAATGTATCTCCTTAACACTATCACTCTCAAGATAAATTAAAGTTGATTTTCCCTCTCCTGCAAATCCTTCAAACACTTTCTCTGGTTTGATGGATACTAACCATTTTCTTGTTAGGTCATATTTTTCCTTTCTATGGTCTGAGCCATATTTATCTTGTTTGAATCTCATTCTTCTTATTTTTGCTTTCAGAGAAATTGGTGATCTATGGGGAAGAGATTTTTTTATTTCTTTTAATGTCTTTCCTTGATTAATCATTTTATTGATTATGTGTTCTTCTTCATTGGACCAGGCTTCTCTTCCTTTAGCTATAGGTTTATTGAATTTCATAATTTAGTAAAAACAAAGGATCTTAAATAGTTTTCTATGGGCTTAAAAATCTATCCCTCGCATCTTTTCTTCAACGACAAATTCTCCTCTAACTCCGAGTTCATTTATTTCTTGTATAACAACACAGATATTATGGCAGAGAATTTTCAAAAGGAGTTCATTGATTTGAGCAGTTTTTGTTTTAGAACGAAGGTTGTCTTTAAACTTCGTCTTGATCATATGAAAAACCGTCTCTGAGTTTGACCTTTTATGATAATGTTCTAAGAACTCATCATGCTTGTAAATAAAATAGTGATACATTTTTTTCCAGATGCCAACACTTGCTCTTTTGCCTCTTACATTCTTCTTGAAAGGAATGAAGGGGACAGCACCCACATCCTCAATCGCCTGTAAGTTACTTCTTGAACTATAGGCTTTGTCTCCACTTACTTCGCCCACCTTGAAAGTTTTAGCTGTCTCCTCAACTAAGCGAGGCAATGAAGGACTATCATTCACCTCTCCTTCAGTAATTTCACAACCAGTAATAATATTGGTTTTTACTCCAGATATTAAATGTGCCTTGAGCCATATTCTGTATTTTGTTTCTCTTTGATGTTTGTAACTAAAATAACGAGCAAACCGTGAGGTAGAAAAACCACTTGAATCAATAGCAAAATCAGTTTCAACTTCTCTTAATGGACTTGAACTTATTGAAATTAATTCCTTGAGAATTTCGGTTATGTCCTCTCTCTGCATGAAATGACCAACAGAAGCATAGCAAGGCACAGAATCAATTAAATTCATTTCTTTGGCTATTCTTATGTCTGAAATAAATCTCCTTAAACTGAAAGTAGAATAAACTTTCAGGACAGAAGCAAAAATTAAATCTGAAATAGGTAATGTTGGTCTGCCGAATTTGTAAGTTGGCTGTTCGGAGAAATCGGAAAGTTCTCTTAATAGTTTCATGAATAATAATTTCTCATTTGTTTGTGATTTATCGTAAGCTTTCCAATCTTGGGAATAAGAAATCTTAACACCTTTTGTCTGAGTAACCTTTCCTTCTTTATCTATTTCTTGTTTAAGATAAAACTCAACTGCGTAAGTATGCTTACATTTTTTATTTCTCATAGAACAATCTGGACACGTGCATTTTGGATTATCTCTAATGAACCTAACCATATACTGTCTTGAAGTATTGGTCTGGGAGGTAACTCTCCAACCGAACGGAGTCTTAACTATTCTTGTTGATTTAGCCAAGAGTTTCCCTCTTTCTTCTCTTGTAAGCTTTTTCCAGTTTGTTTCTTGTAATTGTTCCATTGTCTTATTAGTCATATAGTAATATATATTACCACTACTATTTAAATGTTTCTATATGGAAATATTTATATACTACTATATATTTTATTTATCATGGAAAGACAAACGGTAAGTCTTAAACTTGACCCTGAATTGTGGAAAGAGGCGAAAAAAAAGTGCATAGATAAAAATACCTCTTACTCTGAATATGTTGAGAGCCTGATAAAAAAAGACTTAGGAAAGAAATAAATTATTGTGATGAAGTATATAGATGACTTTTTACACAAGAGCTACTTTATACACAAAGCCGACTAAAGCGAAAAGCTTATAAAAGCCGTCGATAAACACATATATATGAGAAAAACAACATCTGGTTTAGCCGCTCTAGTTGCAGTAGGATTTGGACTTGCTGGATGTAAATCTCCTCAGCATGGGCTGGATACCAGGAGCACTTATACTCTTCCACGTACTGAACTAGCAACACCAGATAATGTAAAAGGAACTGAATTAGGAAGGTTGACACAAAAAAGTACAGAGTTTAATCTTGAGTATACAGTAATTAATGGAGAAGTTTATAGTTTGGGCAATAACGTAATGCCGGAAAATGGAGAATTGGAAGGAGTCCTATACAAACACGCAGAAGGAAAATTGCGTCTGGATAGAGCTACCAAAACCGCAACAGAAGTCTTCCCGAATGTTTATGTGCCTACAAAGGAGAAAAAAGCTGATGGGACAGACGCTACCAGGTTTACTTTATTAATGGAAGGTCCTCACGCTGTAAGAGCAGATATAACGAATTTCGATGTTAAAGATGTTGAAAGAGGAGTAATCAGAACAAATCAGAACGACTTCAAAATCAGCTTAGCAATAACAAATATGTGGGGTAGAGACTTTTACACTCCGGCAATAACAGAAGAAGCCAGATCGCCAGATGACATTAGAGGCAACTTCTATTTAATACCTGTTGAAGGCACAGTCCCAGAAATAGATGTTAATACAGGCCAAGTAACTCTAATCAGCCGAGAAGGAATCTATGGCTTACATAGATGGGATTCAAGCTTATTCAACCTAAGAACATCTGCTAAAGTAGAATTGGCTGAGCTAGAAGCTATAAAAAAAGCCCGCGAAGCAGAAGAAAAAGAAGCAGAAGAGAGAGAAAAACTAAAACCAAGTCCTGGTCAGGGCGTAATAGAAAGATAATCATCTCTCAGGAAAGCCTTGCCCGATTGTGGCATCTCTAACTTCTATTCTTTTTAACAAAACATCTCTCGTGCCAGGAAAAATATTCCCCTCTGAGTCAGCACAGACTGCAATAATTTCATACTCTCCGATATTTGATGTATCTAAGGGTCCGACAGCAAAAGGCTTTTGTGAACTAAACTTAGGCTCTATGTATGGCTTGCTTCCTTCTTTAGGAGAGAACTCTAACGAAACTCTAACAAAACTACACTCATGTTCAACTAACACAGACAAATCCTGATTAATCCTGACAAACTCAATGTCATCCTCTTCTGGAAAATTCTTAGATTTAAAATTAATAGACTCAATAGCATTATTTTCACATGCATCTCCAACCCCATCGGCATTAATATCTTCCTGGTCGGGATTGGAAACAGAAGGGCAGTTATCATTGCCGTTTAAAATTCCATCTCCGTCAAAATCGCCCCTTTTCCATTCAGCGTATTTCCGCAACAAATAATCTTCAAGCTTGTTAATTCCGTCCCTCACGTCGAAAAATCCTTCTCCCCTGATATCCGCGCACTGCTTGGGATCTAGAAGTTTCTTGCAAGACTCTTCCGTCAATTCAGTAGTTGCTTCAGAATCGCCATATTTCCCTTCCGCTTTCAAATTTCTTGCAATCTGCACAGCCTCTTCATATTCTAATTTCTCCTCTCCTATGCCTGACGTAGACACTCCATTAAGCCTCCTCAAAAATTCAACTTCTTCTTCTGTTAATTGCGCTTTTTCCTTCAAAGATTCCAGATTGTCAAAAAAGACAATTTTTCCTTCCCTTACACTTCCTATAAACACCGCCGCTCCATTGGAAGATTCATAAAATACTCCTCCTGCGCTTAAAATAAAAACACTTGTAGGCCTCCCTTCCAAATAAATAAAGTCTGCTTCAAAGCTTGGAAATGCCTTAGGAAAACCCTTTTCATATCTCCCTCCAAGTTCAAATATGTTGCGCGAAGATTCAGGCGCAGTCCCGCCATCTTCACTGCTGGTTTCAGGCCCTGTTATTGCCTCATCTTTATCTTCAGCTATTCCTTCGTCAGAGCCAGTAATTTTAACATCTGCCCCGGCCAACACTTTCGCAAGCCCGTCAAACAAATTGCCTCTCAAAATAAATAAATCCGCTCTTTGATAATTCAAAAGCAAATGCTTCTCAAGCAAAGAATTTATTTTTTCCTCGAATCTCATTATATCTTCCTTCTGCTCCCCTCCCTGGCTGATAATCCTGTTTTTCTCCTCGTTTAATTCATTTCTAATCTTTCCGAATTCCTCGGCGACTTTCAAATTGTCTTCGCTTAAAGCTTCTGTTTGCTCTTTTTGCAATTCCTCCAAGCCCTTTGTTATTTCCTCTTTTACACCTTTATCCTGGGGGATATTGCTGCTTAACGCGCTGTCAACGCTCTTCTTATCAAGCCAGCACCCTATTTTCTCGTCATTGCAATAACCGACTCTCACAAATCTGTCTTCCTCAGTTCCTTTTCCTGGATTCTCTGTCGCGCAGATTCTTGTGACTCCTCTGTTATAAATAGCCGGATCTATAGCCTCCTGTGCAGCTTCCTGAACATTTGGATTTAAGAAAGCACTTGGGTTTATTTCTCCGGCAACACACGACCTCTCGGTAGTTATGTCTGTTCTGTTTATCTCATTGGAGACAAACTCATCCCTTATGTAATTGACTGCAAAACTGCTGCTCACTTGTTTAAACCCGCACTCTTCTTTTTGGTTTATTCTCACGCAAAGTTGCTTATATCCTGCAGGAGCTGTAAAGTCTTTAGTCTCGCTGGCAAAATCCCCTCTTCCGATAAAGCCAGAATCAACAGCTATTGTCTGTGTACTTGCAAAATGCGAGCTTGCCGGAGGATCTTTCAGGTAAACGCTGTATACAACTCCCCTGTCATTTCCGGTGAATATGTGATAAAATACTTTATATTGAGAAGTGGCCGGCAAGGTTGCATCGCTGTAAGGTATCTCGCTGAACCACGCATGGAACTGCGAAGGAGAATCAGGCTCTACCAAAGCCTCAAAATTCGTCGGTATTTTTGCAGAAACAAATGCCTGGCATATTGGCGTCCCTGCTTCTTCAAAAGACCTTGCCCTAAATGCATCAAAAGCATTCTGTGCATAGTTAGTAGTCATATAATTTATTGATTCCTGAGCATTATCAAAAGCGCTCTGTACTGTCAAATATTCCCCGCCTCCTCTGCTCTCTCCTCCTGTATAAGCATATTCTATCAGGCGCGGCAACAAACTATTTGCAACCGGTGCAACCTGTCTCCAGAAAAATTCGCAAGTATAAACTGATGTGATTTCATCACATATTCCGACAGTTCTTCCTGTTTCCAGATTTTCCTGCAGGCATTGCTGATGGCTTTTCAAAATAGAGGTATAGCCATCAATCCCTGCTTTTATTCCAGTGAGGCAAACAGGCACTGCAATTCCTTCCTTGACATTAGGAAGACACAACAAACTGCTTCCGATAATTCCTGTCTGAATCACATCATCAACAGGATAAGCTCCTCCTAAATCGCACCTTGAGTTTGGACACACAACAGGATCGCATACATTAAACAACAGCAGGCATTCTTCCGGAGACATAAAGTCTTGACACTGGGTTCCAGGAATGCTTGCAGCAGCTCTCCCCACGCTAAACAGCTGGTTTTCTATCCTTATACTGCTCTTCCCGTATTGCTCAGCAGCGTCGGTAAGTGCTTTGGTGGCTCTCTGCACAAGTTGTTCTGCCTTAGACTCGCTAACTCCAGGAAACTTATTCAAAGGCTGTCCAGTGTCAACATCAAACCTTGAACAGATATCATCGCCTAATCCCTCCAAAAACTCAGGCCTCTTGTTTTCTCCTATGTTGCAAATCCAAAAGCTCAAGGGCCTGCCGCTTGATTCAAATGCTTTTATGTTTCCAAATGCAGGCAGACTTTGTTTTGTGGCAACATACCATCCCTCATCTACATCAAACGGCACCAAAGCAGGCATTCCTTTGTAGGGCTCCCTTTCATAATATCTGATTTCTGCTGTTCCCGGTGCAAACCTGTTATTAAGCTGAATGCTCTCTTCTGCTTGTATTACGCTTATTCCATATTGTCTGTTAAATTCAGCAAGGTCTATATCTCCTCCAATTTTATTTCCATTTTCATCAACCATCACAACGCTGTCTATTTTGTATTTGCTCCCGGAAAGCTGGCTTAATTTAAGAGCGTAAATTCCTGCGCCGAGGTTGGCATTTTCAGCAATTCCCAATGAACCCGCTGCAGGCAAAGGCAATGTAGACGTATAATCTCCGACCCCGAAAACATTTCCAGCTTTAGTGTTTGTTTCAATCTTTCTGACAGGAGCAAAAACGCTGTTTCTTCCAAGCAACACATCGCTCTCAGCAGTCAAAGCAAAGCCTTTTTCCTGCAGGCTCTTTGACTTTTCAAATTCCTGCCTGAATTTCAGATTTTCAACAGCATGCCCTCCGATAAGTTCAAGAGATTTTTCAACGCTCTTCACACCCACACTGGAAAGAACTCCCGCATTGCCTTCTTTAAGCTCCAGATTATAATACAAATCTCTGAGCTGGTCATACCTGACAACTCCGTTTTTGTAGCTTTGGTCATCTATCAAGCCATCCACTCTCTGATTTACTCCATTGACATTGATAAGTTTGCTTCCATGTTTGCTTCTTATCTCGCTAATAAGCATTTCCGCCGCTTTTTCTCTGTCTATCACTTTATCGTTGAACAAATTCCCAGGAGATTTTTCGGCGTTTCCCTCAATATCCTTTATCCATTTGTTCACTTCGGTTATCGCCTTGGCGCGGGCTTTTACATCATCGTTGATTTGATCTGCATTTTTATTGAAGCAGTCAGTTAATGAGTTGGCATTCCCAGAACTGACCTCTTGCTGGCAGATTTCATTCCATCCGCCTGGCCCTCTCATAGTCTGCCTCCTTGCCAAAGCCTCTCCGTTTAACCCTGTAATAAAATTCTTAACTGTTAAAGTTGCAGATGTCGCCAGACATGCCGCCTTGAGCCCCTTGATTGGATTTTCAAGACCTTTTGAAATTCCTTCCCACTTTTGTATAGACTTATTCAAATTTTCTATCTTCTCATTTGCCTTTTCAGGAGACAACTTTATAGCCCTTTTTTCTATCCCTATATTTACCGTAAAATTAGTTTCACCTTCAGTTCTTACATTCGGCTCAAGTCTTATTTTTGCAAAATCTTTGAGGTCTATGCTGTCAAGTTTCAAACTGCCTTCGCAAAAGCTTTCGGCATTTCCTATTTCCAGAGTGATTCTCTTCCCATCACCAAACTTTTCATCTCCTTTGCAATAAGCTGTAACTTCTGCTCTTCTCTCATCCAGAATTTTATCAAGAGTCAAACTCATTTCTCCTGCTCCCCCAGATTCCCCGACTCCGACATTAAACTTGCTACTCCCAAAAAAGAAATCTGCATTTGATTTTTCATCTCCTTTCGGAGCTCTGAGCTCAAGAAGTCTTATCGTCCTGAACTTGTTGTCTACATCAACAACACTTCCTGCCAGGCTGGAATCTATTGAATAAATAAAATTAAGTCTGTCAAGCATTCCCTCTCTCTCGGCAGAATCTGGATAGATATCGACAAATTTCTCAATTAATCTTGCTTCAACGCTTTCTTTCCTTAGCCTTTTCGCCAGCTCAATAGCGTGCTTCAGTGCAAGCTCTCCTTTTGTTTCTGTCAAATCCGAGTTAAGCTCCCTCTCAAAAGCGTAATCTTCTGCAACAAGCTCATAATACTCTATCGCTTTCTGGAAATACTCTTCAGCCTCTTCGTCATATCTTGCATCAAAAAGCTTCCCGCTGGCTGCAGGAATTATTTTCCTTCCCTCAATCTCATCTAAGCTCCCATCCTTTCCGACAATAGTGTACTTCCCGGTTTCAGAATTATAACTCCTGATTTCATAGAATTCATCCTGGTCTCCTCCAAGCTTAGTCACCAAATCTCCCGGCTCAAGAATGCTAGGGCCTATCTTCAAACTAACTCTCTCACCTCTGCAGGAAATTTCAATCTCTCCTTCATTATCTCGTATATAAGTTATTTTTCTAACATCACATTTCCCGTTTAGAATTTTGCTGCCTTCATAAACTTCCAAAATATCATCATCAACCTGCAGCTTTGCATATTTGTCTGCGGAAACAAATCCATCATAATAAACCCTCAATCCCGCACTGCAATAAGAACCGGGAATGTAAACTTCAGAGCTTTTTCCTTTTTCCACTCTTGCAGAGCTCACCTGTCGGTCTCCTTGGTATATAATCAATTGTGCAAAATTTGGCTCAGCATCAGCGAGCCTTACAAAATATTGTCCGTTGAAAAAACTGCTCCTGCTTCTCATCGATTTCCAGTTTTCCTCAGGAATTTCTCTAAGCAAAAACTCGCTCCTTCCGATTCCAAGAGCATTTCCGGAATAATAGTCCAGCTTGGCACTCAATGTAAAATTAATCTGGCTTGGCAGCTCGTTTTCAACAGGATTTTTCTTCAAAAGCACAACTATATATCCAACATTCTCTGTAACAGGGCTTCCGGAAAGGCGATTTGTAGTCCTTAAAGCCGCTCTCGCCGGATGGAATCCTACTCCGGCAACTTCATCAGGGTAGCTTCCTCCAAATCTTATGTTCCTTATTTCCTTGATGTCAAGCAACGGATTAACTTTCAATGCACTCAACTGGCAAAACACAGGAACATTTTGCTCTGCGAGTAAATCGCTCCTTACTACAGCTGGCTGACATCCTGCAGGCGCGAGCTGAAGCAAAATATCCTGCCTCAACGTACAGCTCTCCGGATTGTTCAGAATTGGATAATAAGTGCTAAGCCTGTTTTCCTCGCTGTAAATTTGCCTTAAATCAGAAGGAAGATTTTTATTGACAAAACTAGAACTGGTGCTGTGGTATCCCTGTGCATCAGCTCCTGCAATGAGAAAAACTGCCAAAAAAAAGCCTGCCAATATTAATTTTTTCATATGAATTCCACCTCCACTCCGTTTGCGCTGAAAACTTCTTGATTAATCTGAAGCTGCTCAAGGTTTGTTGGGCTTCCAAGGCTTTTTACATTAATAACCATTTTTCCCTTAAGCAAATCGCTTTCTAAAAGATATGCCTCAGATCTGCCTCCTGCAGTCAATGCTCTCTCTATTTTCGTTTCAGGAATTTCAATGTCAAAGCATTTCTCCTCGGTTGCTCCAAATATTCCAAATAACCCTCCCTTAGCAACCTCAACACATTGGGTTTTTGCAGATGCAGGGATGACTATATTAGCCGCGCCATAAACATACACGCTGACATCATAAAGGTCTTCTGAAATTTTCAGTGCTTTGTTTTCAGGCCAGACCGCAGTAATCACTTTTTCCCCGGATGAAAAGCTCACAATCGCATCATCCAAAGACTCTTTTCCGTCTATTCTTAATTCAATTTCTATATCATGCTCCCTGTCCAGAATTATGTCTGCCTCTGTTTCAGAATTCGATGAAAAAAGCTGTTTTTTCCATGTATACCCTTCAGCCTCTGCAATCAGGTATCCATTCACGCACTGCGGAATTGATGTCCTCAAAACAGACTCTGTTCCGGAGATTTCTGTCTTCCCAAGTTCGCAGACACTATCAAGGCACTGGTATTTTATTTGGGCCTCGACAGGATTAAGATTATTGTCAAAACTGCGTATTTCAGCCTGTCCCTCCCTAAAATCACATGGATCAAACTCGCTTTCATCCTGAGCGGTCAAGAGCAAATCAGCCTTTCTCGGAAGATTATTGTCTATAATTACATTAACTGGAAATTGAAAAATTTCAAGTCCATCATAAACCTGTATCATAACAGGAAAATTAATGTCATAGACAAAATGATAGGGAATATAACAGAATCCCAAAACTCCCAGCCCTTCCTGATTTCCGACAGGCTTGGAAATCATCAATTCCCCCTCGGTCGGTGTCACTTCCACTTTGCTTGGCCAGTCTTTCAAATACAAAACCTGCACCGGCTCATCAACATTCAAATCCACAACAAAATATTCATCTTCCTTTTCATCAAGGCTGTAATAGTCTCCCTTAAATTTAATGGCTTGTAGATTTTCCTCCAAACCAGTCTTTATGTCATCAGCAACTTCACTTGCCTTCCAAATTCTTGGACTGCATTCTGCTTCAACTCCGTCAACCGGAGCATATAATCTAAGAACATCAATTGAATAGTCTTCAAGAAAATTTTCAGATGTTTGTTTGTCATAGATGCTCCTCGCAGTGTTGTAAAGCTTGCCAATTTTGCTGTCGACGCTTATCTCATGGGATTCTTTCCTCGCACTCAACTCATTTTTGCTTGCAAAAATATTGTTATTAACAATAACTTCAGTCTTCTCGTCTTGTATATCCACTCTCACTTCAGGTTTATCAAATTCAATAAAAAATCCCTGCTCATAAAACCCAGAAAAATCGCATTCTTCCAGGCTTGTGCTAAGAAAATTTTCCAATTCATTTTCCATTTCCCTTTCAGTTGGGACATTCTCCCTAAAGACTCCGTTCCCGGACTGGTAAAACCAAAAAGGAACAGGCGTTCCAAGAAAATTTAATTCCGAAGAAACAGGAGAAAACTCACTTGCAGGCTCATATTCCCCTGCGCTTATTCTCCCTCCCTGGCTTCCAATAAGACTCAGTCCATTGGCAGTTTTAACCTCAATGCAATCGCTGTAATACTGATAGACAGGAGCTATCTCAGGATGTATTTCTGCCCCAAAAATCCCCAGCCTGAAAGCAAAAAACGCGGCTACAACGACAACAATCACTATCGCGATTATGATAAAAATGCTCACCTGCCCTCTTTTATACATTTCTCTCATTTCCTGCCTTTTTCCTGATAAGCTCAATAATTTCGCTGTTAATATCTTTTTTGATGCTCTTCTTGAACCTCTCCCAAAGCTTCTCGTCTTCAATAATTAGCAGATATTTTTTCACGCTCTTTCTCCCTGGAAACTATGATAAAATTAATATATAAATGTTTCTTACTAAATTACTTACTTAGTAAGTTAGTTAATAAGATGGCCCCACGCAGAATCGAACTGCGGACTCGCCCACGTCAAGGGCGCGGTTTACCACTGACCTATGGGGCCTGTCCCTAACCCTTGCCAAAACATTGAAGATTGAACTTCTGTGCCTTGGCACTCTGCGAAAAACATATATTTTTATTATGCCTTTCGCTATAAATAACTTAAAGCCCGGTTTTATAAGCTTTCTCACAATCTTTATATATATTCCAGGCTAAGAAAAGGCATGGTGAAAAAGATTCTAGGGTATGTTTTAGCAATAATAGGAATATTGGCAATCTCTGCATCCTCTATAGATCAGATCCGTGCCCCGCTGGCGCCCTATATTCCTCTGGAAATTTCCAATAATTATCTTCTCATCGGTGGAATAGCTCTTGCAGTCATAGGAATTTTTCTCGTTTTGAAATCGCCACGCTCACGAAAACAAAAATCAGTTGAAGTTCCGATATACCATGGAAAAAACATCGTGGGATACCGAAGAACTTAAGCACAGCAGCATAGTCCGGAATGACTAAAACAACCAAGATTACAAAAAAATAACTGACCAGTGTTTGCTCAGATGCAGATGATTTGTCAAATTTTACATTCATTCTGATATTATAAAATAATATATGCCAGCCCATCTCTCTTTTCTTCATATAGGGCAGTTTGCTTCTTAGCTTTGGATCCTGAACTCGCTTGATAGAGGAGATAACAGATTCAACAATAGGTCTCCGATTGTAAACCTTTTTGTTAGATTGATAGTTTCTTTCTTTCCTTAATCTCTTAAAGTTATTATGCCTACATTTGCCCTTGTAATCTTTTGGTGGAGAAATAAAGTTGTTTTGATTTGCCTTGGCTAAATTTTCATATTCGTAATCCGGATAGCCCTTATCCGCAACAATCTTTACTCTTCTAAATTTGAATTTTTTTATTAGCTTCTTCCCAACAAATGTATCGCTTCTGTTCTTTAACAGAAATGAATAGTCAATTATATGTTTTTTTCTGTTAGTATCGACGAGAATATCTAGTTTATTGTATGGTCTGCTTGTCTTCAGCTTAAACTCTTTTCTTCGCTTCTCATAGTAAGGAGATCTAAAGTTTGATTGGATGCCAGTCCCATCAATGGCAACTATTCTAAGGTCGCTTGTGTCTGTCACAAGATTGACCAATCTTTTTATGAGCTTTACTCCAAACAGCTTTAACCAATCGTGAAATGTGCTTTTCCCAGGAATCTTCTTCAAGCCAAGCCATGAAGACCATCTTGATTCGCACAGCCATTCTATGAAATCTCTAATGGACTTTTTGCTTTTTCTAAACAAAACTATTAGAGAAATACGCTGATAGTTAGTGAACTCCTTATTGCCATAGTGATTGAAATGATTTGGCAAACCTGAATTATGAAAAAGTTTAATTAGCTGTTTTTGTACTGGATTATTAACTTGAGTGATTTGTTTTTGTACCATAACTGATTCAAATCACTCAAGAATAACTATTTTTCGGTCACCATTCCGGACAAAGCTAGCACAGCAAAACGTTTAAAAACCGCTCCTTCTCAGGTTAGGAACTAAGCATCGACCCTTTCTCCTTACAGACAGGAAAAAGGCGAGCTCATCTAGCGTCTGGATTACACGGAGAAATTATGAAATTACCGCCAGAAACAAACAGGTACTGTCCGTACTGCAGGAAAAAAACAAAACAGAAAGTTAGCGTAGCCAAGCAGAGATCCCGTTCCACCGCTCACCCTCTCTCTAGATGGTCCCAAAAAAGAACAAAACTTCGGGGTTACCGCTCTGGTTTTGGAAACATGGGCCGTTTCAGCAAGCCCCCGGTGAGCAAATGGAAAAGAAAAACAAAATCAACAAAAAGGCTCGGCATTCTCTACACATGCACCGTCTGCAAAAAATCAAAAGGAATTAAAAAAGCAATAAGAACATCCAGACTGGAGATAGGAGAAAAAGTGGCAAAATAAGATGATGCAACAAAGAAAAAAAATACCTAAAGGAGCAAAGAAAAAATTTTTCGAAGTGTCTGTGCCTTTAACAGCGACAAAAATCCCTCTTTACACCTATTCCCCGGAGCTTTTGGATGGAAAAATAATCAAGCTGGATCTGACTAAAAATCTTAGGGGCAAAAACCTCGAACTGAAAGCAAAAGTGACTGAAAAAAACGGCAGTCTTTCTTCAAATCTGGTCAGCCTCGAACTAAACAGGCAATACATAAAAAAAGCTATGAGAAAGGGAATAGATTATGTAGAAGATTCGTTCCAAGCCCAATCCAAAGACTCCGGATTGCAGGTCAAATTTCTTCTCCTTACAAGAAAAAGAGTTTCGCGCTCAATCAGAAATTCTCTAAGAGAACAAACTAAAAAACTCATCCTGGCCAGGGCAAAAACCCGCTCCTCAGAAGACATATTTACAGAAACAATAACAGGAAAAATTCAAAAAGAGCTGTCCCAGAAGCTGAAAAAAATATATCCTCTGGCATTGTGCGAAATAAAATTCCTGAAAATCATCCCGGCAATAAAAGACTCTAAGGAAAAAGAAAAGCAATAACTTTTTAATCTCCTATTTTTTTAACACTTCATATAAGCCTGCATAGCTCAGCTGGTAGAGCGGCTGCCTTGTAAGCAGTAGGTCGGGGGTTCGAATCCCTCTGCAGGCTTTTTAATATATAAATGCTTAAAAACCCCAGATTTAGGCATTCTATTATTATAAAATGTCAAATATAGAAATTGAAGGATATGAAACAATTGAGGCAAATAAATTTTTTCAGAAAGAGGAAGGAGTTGAAATTGAACTTCCTGAAAGAACAGCTTATATTAGAGATGTGTTAGGACTATCAAGATACACAATGCCTTCCAGAGAACAGGTAGTTGATTTTATTATAAGCGAAGCAAAAAATGTCAAAGATGGAAAACCATCCAGCATAGCTTCTGCCATTCCACCTGATGAAATAGAAAAAATCGCTTCCAGAAATAAGCGAATAATTAACCTTATAAGAGGAATACATGACAAAACAAATGTTTTCTCTGGATTAACATTTTTGGAACTAATTTATTTAAGAATGGAGGAATCTTTCATCCCTGATTTTTTAGAATTTCCAGAAGATAAAAAATCAGAAATTCTTGATGAGTATGCTACGGAAATGAGTTTAATTCAATTAGTTGATGGCTCACTTCCTCAAAGAGAAACTTTAGAGTGTTTGTTGGGAGCTAAAGTAACTTCTTCAGAGCTAGTTGCTATAAAGTCTAATAGAAAATATGAAGAAGCGGCTAATCTTGTGAGGCTTGTTTACAACTCTCTAAGCTCACAAAGAGAATTAATCAAAAGAATTAGAGATTATTCAAAAGAATTTATAGAAGAAGAAGCAAAGATAATTCTCAGTCATCTTAATATGCATCTGTTACAAGGGAAAGCAAGGACTCTAATTGAACAGATAGAAAACCTTCCTCCATTATACCTCTCCCTAATTCATCCGCCAAAAACAAGAGGCATTAATAACTAATCCCCTCCAAGTCCAAAAGACTCTGTAAATTCCCTTATCATTCCGTATTTGTCAAGATAATTATTTCCCTTGCCTGTTATTTCATAAGTTTTCCCGGATTTTTCCTGCAATTCGACGACAAACCCTTTTTTAATCAATTCCCCAAGATATTCCTCCATCATAGAATGTGACAAATTAGACTTATACAAAATATGAGTGGGTTTTATTTTTCCGTTTCTCTCCCTGATAACTTTCAAAATGTCATGAATTATCTCCAGCCTGTTTCTCTTTTTGCTCATTTTTTGAGTCCTTTTATTAAGCTTACCATTATCAAAACATATGCAACTAATTCTCCTGCGTGATTAATTACATATGGAAATTGATGAGCCAGCGAAAACGCCAAACTAGCCCTCGCCAAAAATAAAATCACGAATGCAAAAAATATCAAAAAATGCCTTTCATTTCTGTTTTTGAAAAATCTCCTTCCGTAAAATATAGCGATATAAAACAAGAGCAAAGCAGAAACAAAATTAAAAGCCAAAGCCGGCTGTGAACTAAAGATAACTACAATAACGCTCAAAGAAGCCAGAAGGGTGTAAACTCTCTGATTTTTGACGTTGAAAGTCACATAAACAAGGGTTACAAGACCAAGTATAAAAAAAAGTATGTGGGCGTACAGCGATAACACCACAAAAAAAGGCAGCTTGGCCAAGTCAAGAGGGCCTCTGGACGCTATTCCTGCAATGCTAAATAAATTTAATAATGGCCAGATAAAATAAGAAAGTGAAATGGCGCTGAAAGCCAGTCCGAGAAGCCAGCACTCTTTTTGGTCGCACAGCTTATACACCTTGAATGAGTAATAGGCGATAAACGCTGCGATAATTCCAAAAATCAGTTCAAGAAAAATGTCGAAGCCGAAAAACCAGTCAGGTGTCAGATAGAAAAAAGCCATTCTAAAAACTGCCAAAAACCATTTTTAAATCTTGTGAAAAATATCTCTTGATTTTTCTTTAATAACTGATTAATAAAGGCTTTTCCTCAAGTCAATAAGAAAAAAGGAGAGACAAAATGAAAACAACCAAGAAGAGAGCAAAAGAGACGCCCAACATTTGGGCTCTCCCCTCGCTTAGAAAAAGAGGAAATAAGCCTCCTCCATTTTAAGCATAATAGTCATCTAGCCATCGAAGCAGGAGGAGCAACTCGGGTTAACATCTACTAATTCTCAACCTCAACGCTCTTCCTGCTTTACTACTCATCAACAAATTTGGCCCTGCCGTCTCCAACAAGAATTTCAGCAACCTTCGCGTCAAGATTAACAAGCTCCCCCTTTCCAAAAGGCCCTACAACATTGCCCTCCATATCAACAAATGCCTCAACTTCTCTATCAAGAATAATCATTTTATTTCCTCCTCCGTCCTCAGTTTCACCGCTTCCCATCAGCAAATTGCTTAAAGACTTGTCAGCTTCTTCAACATTGCCTATAAGCCCTTCAAACAACTCCCTCTCAAAATCAAGCATATTTCCGAAATCCCTTTTCATAATTCCTGTTTCAGAGGCGACAAAAACCAGGTTCAAGATTTTTTTCTTTCTCCTTAGCATCAGCTCCTTGAATATCGAAATGGCATTTTCAAACTTTTTCTTTTCAGCCATCAGGCTCTCAGAAAAAACATCTGCTCCCGCAAGCTCTTTTCTCCTGGCCTTGAAATAATCTCCAACAGAGGCGACAAAACCTTTGGGAAGCGCCTGTAATTGCTCCCCATATTTCTCCTTCCTCAAATAATCATACAACTCATCGTAATCAACCATTAAGAACTCTCATCTCTGCCATTTATATTTCTTGTTATACTAAAATTAAACTCTCTCTGAAAGTATAACTTCTTCATTGTTTTTAATTTCAGAATTATGGATAACTGCATTAATTAAGCGGCTTCTTTTTGCAGTTGCCCAGACAGAGAAGTGTGCACAAATTGTAACACAATCAGCACATTTTTCTGTAAATTTATTCAACCCAAAAGCTAATTATTTTAGTTTATCATCTGCGCTCAAAATAACCAGGCACTTCATATATATCCCTCGGGTCAAACTTCGGGTCGCTAAGAACCTCCATTCCTAATATACTATCAATAGGAGTTATTTGATGAACTGCTTTAACAGGAATAACAACCCTCTGCCCTTCTTCAATTACCCTCTCTTCAACAGGCGTCTTTGCATTTATATCATGAATTCTTAGCCTGCCTCTGCCTCTTTTGATAAGATAAACTTCTGTCATCTTTTCATGAAAATGCGGAATAGTTGGAGATTCAATTTCAAAATAAACCAAACTACAGCTTTCTTGAGGAGATTTATATAATACTCTGAGTCTACCACAAGTAGTATCTCTTTCCCAAGGTATCTCATGCAAAGCCCTTACATCCATTTATTTAACCTCAATTGCTCTGTCCGGAATAACAAAATTTTCGAAATTACGACAAAAACCTTTTGGCAATAAACAAAATTCAGCAAGGTTTACCGAATATCTTTAATCAGAAAAATCTATTCCGGACAATGCTACCTCAATAAAACCTTTATAATAATTTATGTTCTAAACCGCAAACTTCTTAATCCCTCTGCACCTGGAATAAAAATGTTTGGAAAACTCAGGGATAAACTAAAGTCTTTCTTAGGACATTCAGAAAAATCCGGGAAAAAGCCGAAAAAAGCAAAGGAAAAACTCAGCGAGAAGCCCAAAAAACATGCCGGAAAAACAAAAAAAGAAATTTCAAAAATCCCTACAGAGGAAGAGCTGAAAGTCCATGCAGACCAAATCCAAAAAGAAGTCCCTCAAAAATTCCACTTGGGAAGTTTAAAAACAGAGCCAGACATAGACAAAATTAAAGCCCAGGAAAAAAACACAGAAGAAACTCCAAAATCATCCTTTCTCTCCAAATTAACAAAAAAACTCTCGACCTCAACTCTCAGACAATCTGATTTGAATGAGATCCTAGAGCCCCTGGAATTAATTCTCCTGGAAAACAATGTAGCTCTGGAAGTGGTGGATAAAATAAAAGCAGATTTGGAAAAAGACCTGGTAGGAATAGAAGTTAAAAAGCAAAATATTGAAAATATTATAAAAAGCTCTCTCAAAGAATCAATATCATCTGTCTTAATAGAGCCTCCAGATATTCTAGAGGCAATAAAGAAAAAATCAAAACTAGAGCCATATGTAATAGTCTTCTTCGGAATCAACGGCTCTGGAAAAACAACCTCTCTGGCAAAGCTCGCAAACTACTTAAGAAAAAACAAAATCTCCTGTGTTCTCGGGGCAGCAGACACTTTCAGAGCAGCCTCGATAGAGCAGCTTCAAAAACACGCAGATGCCTTGAACATCAAACTGATAAAACAGCAATACGGCTCAGATCCAACAGCAGTGGCATTCGATGCAAAAAAATACGCTGAAAAAAACAAACTGCAATGCGTTCTAATAGACACTGCAGGAAGAATGTACACCAAAGAAAATCTGATTAAAGAAATGGAAAAGCTCATTCGCATTATAAAGCCGGACCTAAAAATTTTCGTCGCTGAGAGCATAACCGGAAACGATGCAGTAGCGCAGGCAAAAACGTTCAACGAAGCTCTAAACCTTGACGGCATTATTCTGACAAAAGCAGATGTGGATGAAAAAGGAGGAACAGCCCTATCTGTGTCTTACATAACAAAAAAACCGATTTATTTTCTAGGCACAGGCCAGACATACTCTGACTTTCAGCCATTCAAAAAAGAAAAAATACTCAACTCTCTCGGGCTTGACTAACCTCAGCTTCTAAAACAGCATCTTCAGGTTTAACAACAGGCCTAACATCTCCAGAGTATTTAGCAGAAGAAAAACTCCTAGCCTTTTCAAGCGTGCGCGGATCAATTCTGCAAGCTATATAACGAGAAGGCATCAGATCAAACCTACTTATTTCATCAGTAATAAGAACATTAGCTCCCCAGCTCAAAGCCTCTCGCACAATACCAGAATAATCTCTCCTAGTAGAAATCTCACTCCTCTCTTCAGACCAAGCACTTATTACTTTAAGAAGCTCACAAGATTTACTGCTAAATTCAACACACGTTCCAGCAACGTTTATAACAAAAAATCCATCTCTAACAAATCCTTTGTAAATTCTCTCTTTTGAACTTAACATCCATCTCAGCTTAGCCAAGGCAGAATTAATAAACATTATTACTATCCAAAATAACAAACCCAAAACCTTTAATACGCTCTCAATCCTCGCTTTTCCATGTTAGATAAGCTGTCTTCAGCATTGAAAAGGACAACAGATAAAATAGCAAATGCTGTCTTTCTCGACAAGAATTTAGTGGATGGCATAGTAAAAGACCTTCAGCGCTCTCTCATAGAAGCCGACGTAAACGTTCAGTTGGTTCTTCAGATAACACAAAAAATCAAACGGGCTGCATTAGACGAGAGAATTAAAGGTATAGAGAAAAAAGAGCACATCATCAAACTTCTGCACGATGAACTCATTTCCATTTTAGGAAGCTCTCGGACTCCAGAACTCGGCAAAAGAAACATCTTCATGATGCTCGGACTATATGGAGCAGGTAAAACCACAACGATTTCAAAACTGGCTTTATATTACAGCAAGCGCGGAAAAAAGGTTTGCACTCTTGGGCTAGATGTTCATCGTCCGGCAGCTTCAGAACAGCTAAAACAGCTCTCCGATAAGCTTAGTATCCCATGTTTCATCAATCCGGAAGAAAAAGACCCGATGAAGATTTGGAACTACTTCAGAAAAGAAGTACAGAAGTTCGACTTAGTCTTGATAGACACTGCAGGAAGAGATGCTCTTGACGCCGAGTTAATAAAAGAAATAAAAGCAATCTCCAAAGCTGTAAATCCAACAGAAACCTTCCTTGTCATTCCTGCAGACATCGGGCAAACAGCCCAGAAGCAAGCTCAGGCTTTCAAAGAAGCTGTTCAAATTACTGGAGTGATAATTACAAGAATGGACAGCACAGCAAAAGCCGGCGGGGCATTAACAGCCTGCGCAGAAGCTAAAGTTCCGGTAGTCTTCATAGGAACCGGTGAGAAGCCTCACGACCTAGAGTTATTCAATCCAGAACAATTCCTTTCCCGTCTTCTAGGTCTCGGAGACCTGCAATCTTTGATGGAAAAAATCCAATCAGTAACAGACAGAAAAAAAATGGAGAAAACCCAAAAAAATTTAGAAGAAGGCCGTCTTACTCTCAGAGATGTTCAGGCACAGCTAGAATCTTTAGATTCTTTGGGCTCAATGGACAAAATACTTTCCATGATTCCAGGTCTCGGAAAAGCCAAAGAAAAAATCTCCTCGGAACAGCTGGAACAACAGCAAAATAAACTGAAGAACTGGAAAAATGCAATCTCGAGCATGACAGAATACGAAATAGAAAACCCTGAAATCCTGGAAAAGCAAACTTCCAGAATTCAAAGAATAGCAAAAGGTTCCGGCACTTCAACATCGGACATCAGAATGCTGATAAAGCAATACAAAATGCTAAAAGAGCTGATAAAAAGCCAGTCTGCAATAAGTGAAGGAAAACTCGATCAGCGCACGTTACAAAAAATGGCCAAGAAGCTCGGCAAGAAAAAGTTTAGGATGTAAATTTGCCGTCTGCTATTCAGGGAAAGACTTATATCTTTCACTATAGCCTTGGCTAAGGATTTCAACACTCCAAAAACTCAACCATAAACTTTATCATGGTGATCAAAATCATCAAATTTTATCAAATTATTTTTCTTATCATACTGAAACACCAAAACAAAATGCCCTATATGGACCCTCTTTGAGTCCTTCATATTATATTTTAAATTCTTATAATGCTCTACATCCCCCGAATTAGTAATTTCTTCGATTTTTTTCATGACCTGCTCATATAAAACCCGGTTCTTTTTGAACATTTTTTTCAAAATTCTAGTTAAATTTTCAGAAAATTCATAAGAATACATCAGCCAACCTCTATCTGCTTTCTTAACTCTTTAACATCTTTAAATTTAACATACTTTCCTTTTCTAATCTTTTCTAATTTATTCAAATACTCCGGTCTTAACTGTGGCTCAAGAAAGTTGTCTTCGTAAACCTTCGTAATCAAAGATATAGCCTCGCTCTTGGTCTTAAAACCATGCTTAGCCTTCACTATGTTAATCACCCTATCCTCTCGCTCTCCAATATCGATAACATTCTGAACCATTTTATTATCTCAAATTATCTTACATTATCTCAAATAATTTAAGTATTTAAACCTGCCCCTTCAAACATCCTTCCAGCTAACCCCGAGCCTCGCCCCTTTCCTAACCATCTCAACAGCTTGCCTAATTCTCTTCTCCCGTGTTTCAGCTCTTTTAGCACTCAATATCCATCGATAAAAAGCCCGTTTATATGAAGGCGCCAATTTAACAAAAGATTCCTTCACTTTCTTATTCTTGGCTTTTTCCAACTCCAACGCCAAATCTTCAGGCATCTCCGGATTCTTCGGAATCCCGTGATCATGTGTCTTCTTAGTCAAACCAAGTTCAAACATCTCCCTCCCAAACTCACTCATCTTTCCCTGCTTAATCATCTCTCTGGCCCTAGCAAAAGTATTCTCACTCCATCTGCTGTTCTTGCTTCTCTTGACAAAAATAACTCCATATCTCCCGTCATCAATCCTCTTCAAAGTCGTGTCAATCCAGCCAAAACAAATAGCCTCATTCATAGCCACACTCTGATTAAAGCTCCTCTTTCCAGTATGTTTCTTATACCTAACCAACAAAACCCTTTCCTCTTTCTTGTGATTCCTAGCAAGCCAAGCTCTCCAGGATTTAACAGAAAAACACGTTATTGACTTTATTTCCATAAACCAATAAAAAAACAGGATAATTAAATGTTCTCAAATTCTTCTCTCTTTTTATTAAACCATGCTTCCATATCTTCTGGACTCTTCATAAGCTCTTTCATTTTTTCCATAGCCCTAATGTGCTTTTTGTCACCTTTACGAAACATTTCCATGCCATGTTTCTTGCTCATCTCAGCAATTTCCTCAAAACTTTCAGCGCTGAACTCCTTGTCACATGCTCCTCCAAGCTGCCTGCAAGTCATTATCTTTTTAGCCATGTTAGACCTTCCCTAAATGTTAAGCCCGATTTATAAAGCTTTAATTAACATAAAAGTTACTGAAAGTTTAATCCTTATTCCAGGCATCTTCAGTACAAACGCGTTAGGCTAAATGGTTTAGTTTTACGCTAAAACTAAGATTTAAAAATCTGCATTAGCTTAAATCATCATGAATCTAAAAAAGAACATTCAAAACCTAAAAACTAACTGGCTTACAATTCTGGCGGTTCTGATTTTATTCCTTTTCTTCTCTGGATTCAATTTGAATTCTTTCCCGGAGATTCAAAATTTCCCCGCAGATTCAAGCTCGGCTTTGGGAGTGGCTCGCGGCTTTCCCCCAGGCACTTCAGAAGATATCGCTCCAGACGTGAAAGACAGGATAAAAACATTCTACGCCTATATAGGAATAGAAGTCAGCAAAGGAAAAATACAAGAGGCAACTGACAAAATAAAATCAGAGATTAAAAAAACCTCATCTATATTAATAAATGAAAACTTTAACTCTTACAATAACGGGGCAGAAACAATAAAAACAGCGTCTTTCTCAATAAAGGTCCCTGTCTCAGAATACTCTGACTTCCTAGAGTTCATAAAATCCTCCGGCACTATCGTTTCTCTAACAGAGCAATCAGATGACATTACAGGACATGCAACCAACTTACAAATAGAGCTAAAAGCAGAGCAAGCAAGACTAGAAAGGCTTGAGTCCTTATACAGCATAGCCAAGACAGCAGAAGAAAAAATTTCTCTAACTGACAAAATATTCGAGCAGGAAAGGCGAATTTATTATCTTGAAGAAGCTCTTTCTACTCAAGGCCAAACAATAGATTACGCAACAATATCATTGACAATACAGGAAAAAGAGTCTCCTTTCAAAAACATCAAGCTGATAACTCTAACCGAATTGCTAAAAAGTTTTATAACCAGCCTGAGTTCTATGATAAGGCTGATAGTGATTATAATTCCTTACGCAATAGCTGTCTTCATAATCTGGTTTGTTTATAAAAAACTTAAAAATAGAAAATAAATTCACGAGCTTAATCAACCCCAGTAGGGGTTAAAACAATCAAAGAAAACTTATTGTCCGGATTCTCAGAATTCCACCTATCAATATTATCCCTCAAATCATGCTCTGCCCCGTAGACAACAAAAGAAAATCTTTCTTCGCCAGAATCCACTATATTTAGCAATGCATCTTCCCTTTCATCAAATACTACTTTCTTAAATCTATCACTTTCATGTCCCTCAGCGTTTAAAGCTTCAAAAGCCATTTCAACAAGATGAGCTTCTTCGGCTTTTCTGACATTTATCTTTCCTTGAGAGCCCAAAACTTTTTCAGATCCAAAATAAAGAAAACGTCCTGGATTCGACTCAAGATTCAAATTTATAGTTGGAAAAATTCTTTTTAGAGCCTGACAATCTGCTACCAGGCTTTTAAGAAGAAGTTCTCTGTCAGGATTGATATCGTATCCTTCAACCCTGAAATCCTTTACTCCATAAAAATCTCTTAAGTCAATCATACAATAGGCAATATTCTTCTGCAAATCAGAAACCCTGTCAATATGACTAAGAAGAACTCCGTTTACAGCCTCATTAAACTCTCTAAGCTCTTTTTCAGAAAATTCCGAACCATTATTTATTTTATTAAGAGGTTCGACAATACTTGGCAGATTTTGAAAAGATATATTATGATACTGCCTTATATGAACAATAGCCTGGTCAGCTCCCGGAACTTCGTATTTTACAACTCCAGAAATACCAGGAATCATATCCGGAAAACCTCTCAAAAATTGATTAGCTTCGCTAACAACTTCAACTTTCCTCTCAAGGTTATTTGTAGATTCTTCCCTATGACACCCTCCAAAAGTTCCAACTAACCCTAAAATCCCTCCAACAATGACATTATATCTGTTCATATAAATTCCCACAAAATCCCAAGTTTTTAAACCTTGCCAAACCTTTAAATATAAGTTTAAACTATGTATAAACATGGAACAGCAATTAAAGGAAGTAAAAAAATGGGGCAATAGCGGAGGAATTCCAACACCTAAAGAATGGATAGGAAAGCAGGTAAAAGTAATTCTGGTAGATAGAACTCAAGACATAAAAAAAGAAACTCTCAAAATTCTAGAGCCCTACTTAGAAGACCTACTCGGAGTCTATCTAGTTGGTAGTCATGCCAGAAAAGAGCAAACAAAAGAATCAGATATAGATATATTGGCCATATCAAAAAATACAAGAAAAACAATAAAATCCGGAAAATATGAAGTAGAAATAATCCCTCTAAAGCCACTCTTAAATTTACTAAATCAAAATCCAATAAAGATATACCCAAAATTCCTTGAAGCTGTACCAATAATAAACAGCTCGCTTTTGGAAGAGATAAAATCAATAAAAATAGACAAAAAATCTCTAAGCCCATTTATAAAAGAATCCTTGGCAATGTTAAAAACAAACAAGGAGCTCATAGAAAGAGATAAAAAATCTGGAGATATGCTAAAATCTTATTCTGTGGTTTATTCCTGTCTGTTGAGATTAAAAGCTCTCTATCTGATGAACTCAATACTTTCAAAAAAAAAGTATTCAAACAGGAATTTCAGAAAATATCTGCTCTCAAGTCTGAACATAAAGCAAAAACAGCTAAATGAGCTCTACTCAATCTACAAAGAGGTATATTTGGGCAAAGCAGTAAAAACAAAAATGCCTCTGTCTTTAGCCGAATCTCTCATTGATCTTCTAGAAAAAGAGCTGAAAAAAAATGGTTAAAAGAAAAAAAGACTTAAAAGAGGAATAGCCTCCCTGCAAAACCAAATATCGATACATTCAAAAAAGCATAATTTAGCCAATGAGACAAATCAGCAAGAACTCGCGGATTATTATCAAAGAGAAATTATAGCTAAAGAAGCTGACTTGGCAAAAAAAGAAAAACAGCTGGAAAAAGATAAATAAAACCTCTTTTCTTGGTTATAACATGAAAACCTTATTCCAAGGCGCAGAAGCAACAATTTATCTGGAAAAAAACAAAATACTAAAAACCAGGCTCCCAAAAAAATACAGGCATCCTGCTCTGGATAAAAAACTTCGAAACAGAAGAACTAAATCCGAAGCAAGACTTCTCTCAAAAGCTTCTTTGCTTATTCCAGTTCCCCAATTGTTAGAATCCCAAAAAGATGTTTGCTCAATAGAAATGTCCCACATAAAAGGCAAAAAGCTCTCGCTGCATCTCGAAAAATTAAAAAATTGCCAAAAAATATGCGAAACCATCGGAAATTCTTTAGCAAAACTGCACGATGCCGGAATAATTCATGGAGATTTAACGACTTCAAACCTCATACTTGCTGACAAAGACAAAAAAATATATTTCATTGATTTCGGTCTTGGATTCCACTCAAACAGAGCAGAAGACAAAGCAGTCGATCTTCATCTGATAAAAGAAGCTCTTCATGCAAAACATCCGAAATTGGCAGACAAAGCATTCTCCGCAGTTTTGCAAGGGTACAAATCTTCAAAAAATTATTCTGAAACCCTAAAACGCCTGCAAAAAGTCGAACAAAGAGGAAGATATAAAGCACAATATTAAGAAAACCCTTAAAAAGCTCTTATAGTTCTTATCTCAATAGCCCTATAGTCTAGTGGTCAAGGACGCGAGCCTTTGGCGCTCGAAACCCCGGTTCGAATCCGGGTAGGGCTAGTTCTCCTATTAAATTCACGCTCCCATCTCTTAAATCTAGCGCAAGAAAGACAATGAGAAAGAGATAGTTTGAATTCTCTCGTTTGCAAAGCCCTAGTCAAATAGTCTAGTAATAAAGGAGCACACTCTCTGATACCTTCAAGTTTCTTCTCGATTCTTTGCTCAGCCATAATTCGAGCCCTGCGAGTATCTTTATAATGTATAAATGGGGGGCTTAAATGCTGGATTTCATGTGCCAATGTGTAAACCATCTCAGCAGCAGATTGATGAGTAGGATTTATCTTAATACGCCATCTATTACTTTCATAGTCTTTTCTTAAAATACTCACTGATCCCATATAAATCATTTTCTCATCAAACTCTATTGCCAAGTTTCCTCTTCTAATCATCTGCAATCCTTCGTAAATGCCCATAAATTTAACTAAACCGCAACCCTTTTAAACCTCACCAAACACCTCTTCTGATTCATATGGCAAAAACAAAAACTGACTGGGTTAAAGCGTCTCCAAAAGACGTAGAAAAGAAAATCATAGAGCTCGCCAAACAGGGAATAACTGCTGAGAAAATAGGGCTTAAGCTTCGGGATGAATTAGGTATTCCGAAAACAAGGCTTCTGGGAATAAAAATAAAAGCCGTTCTCGAGCGTGAAAACCTCTGGAAAAATCCTGAAATACATAACATAGAAATGAAAAAAGAAAAAATAGAAAAGCATTTTGAAAAAAACAAACACGACTATAAATCCCAAAGAGAGATAGTGAGGCTGGTTTCCAGGCTAAATAAATTAAAAAACCAATAAGGTTTTATATTAAATGCTAGAAAAAATAAAAGAGGTAGTGAATGAAATCAATGCGTTTGGAAATAAAAAGCCGATAAAAATAATCAGCCATTTCGATACAGATGGAATAACTTCAGCGGCAATTTTCTCGCGGGCATTGCAGCGCGCAGGAATTAAATTTTCTCTGGAAATAACAAAAAATCTGACTCCTGAATTTTTGGAAAAACTCCCTGAAGAAAAAAACTTGATTTTCCTTGACCTGGCATCCAACAGCCTGGATTATCTGGCGAAAAAGAAAACTTCTGTGATTATACTGGATCATCACGAAATATCTCAAAATATCCCTGAGAATGTAACAATGATAAATCCTCAGCTTTTCGGAGAGGAGAACTGCTCATCAGCGGCAATCTGTTACCTTTTTGCGAAAACTCTTTCAGAAAAAAACATCGACCTGGCAAACTTGGCGGTTATAGGAATGGTTGGAGATCAAATGGAAAAAAACCTGACTAAAACATACGATTCCATTCTGAAAGACTCCGAAACGCAGATAAGAAGAGGTCTTTTGCTTTATCCTGCAACAAGGCCATTGGACAAAGTTCTGGAATACTCTTCCGGAATGTATATCCCTGAAGTCACAGGCTCGTTTCAGGGGGTGATTTCCCTGTTGAGAGAAGCCGGAATAGAAAAGACATCTTCCGGATTCAAATCTCTCTCAGAATTGACAGAAGAAGAAATGTCTCGCCTCATAACTTCTATAGTCCTCAAAAAATCCTCGCAAAGCGACAGCCCGAACATAGTCGGAAATATCTTTCTGACAAAATTTTTCAACAAGATAGAGGATGTAAGAGAAATATCTGCCTTGATAAATGCATGTAGCCGTATGGGCTTCTCGCAATCGGCGCTCGGATTTTGTCTTGGTAATAAAAATTCAAAAAAAGAAGCTGAAAGAATATACACAAGATACCGGCAGAACATATCATCTGCTCTGAAATATGTGACTGAAGCAGAAAAAATAATAGGAAAAAATTACACAATTATTAATGCAAGAGACAAAATAAAAGACACAATAATAGGCACCGTAGCTTCCATTATGTCTTTTTCCCCCCTTTACCCCAAGGGAACCATCATAATAGGCATGGCCTACGATCAGGATAAAATAAAAATTTCAGCAAGAATCTCAGGAGAGTCGGAAAAAAACGTCAGGGAAATCCTGCACAGGGCAGTCATTCCTATTTCAGGAGAAGTTGGAGGCCACCCTGCAGCTGCTGGAGCGCTAATTCCAAAAGAAAAAGAATCTGTCTTCTTGAATGAGTTAAGAAGCATTTTAGACGTTGAAATCGTAAAGCCTCGCTCCACAAATGTTTAAAAGTGGGAATTTCAATAGCTTAAAATGATAGAAAGCAAATTCCTGAGGATATTTTGTCCAAGATGTAAGAAAGAGCACACAGTTTTCGGAAAATCATCCACTAGAATAAAATGTTTTAAATGTAATAAGCTACTGGTTGAAACAACTGGAGGAAAAACAAAAATTAAAGCCCCGATTAAGGAAATATTAAAATGACTCCGAAAATAAAACTTCAAGAAGATGACGTAGTGCTTTGCACAGTAAAAAGAATACAAGGGACTACTGTTTTTCTGGATGTTTTCCAAAATGGCTCTGTTGTTGAAGGAACAATGATTTTTTCAGAGGTTTCCCCCGGAAGAATAAGAAATATCCGTGAATTCATAGCCATCAACAAAAAAATAGTCTGTAAAATCCTGCGTGTTAAGCCCGATCACGTTGAGCTCTCTTTAAGAAGAGTTACAGCCGGAGAGCGCGAGCAGGTTTTGGAAAAAGACAGAAAAGAAAAGATGCTTCTGAACATGCTAAGAACAGTCTTCAAGGAATCAGCCGGCGCCATTGTAGAAAAAATAAAAGAGTCTCATGAGCCTGCCGATTTTCTCGATGAGGCTCGTGAAAACCCTTCTATCCTGAAAAAAATAGCAAAATCTCCAGAGCTACAACAGCTTGAAAAAATTTTCGCTGAAAAAAGAGAATCGGACAAAGAAGTTGAAGCAGTAATCACCATAAAATCTAATTCTCCCTCCGGGATTAAAGACATAAAAAAAGCCCTTTCCACAAAAAATGCAGTGATTTATTATCGTGGATCTTCCCAATTCGGAGTTTCTGTAAAAGCCAAAGACTTTAAAACAGCAAACTCAACGCTCTCTGCAGTCCTGAAAGAAATTCAGGAAAAGGCTAAACAATTAAATCTGTCCATGGATATCAAAGAAGGCAAAAAATAAAATGCCGTCAAAACTCAAGTTTTATATAGACAAAAACAAAAAAATCTACACGTTAAAATCCTCCCACAATGGCCAGCCAACGCAAGAAGCGCATTACAAATTCATTAAAATAAAAAATGCGCCAAAAACAAAAAAACAAAATGTCGGAAGAACATAAAATTTACCGGAGAATCGATTTGCCGAGAGACAGAAGAGGTATTGGACTATATCTGTCGGGAAATTCAAGAAGTGAAGTGCTTGCAAGGATAAAAACGGACTCAGAACAACCATTCTATGTCATGGGAGAGCTACGTTATACACCGACTGAGAACCATTGTCTAATAGGTGATTTCAAATTGAGCCTATCCCGGCTAGAAGAGCTGTCTGTCAGAATACTACCAGAGGATGTAAGAGTCGAAAAAGATGGAAACATCCGTCCTAAATAATTAAAATAGCTTCCTCTGCTTTTCAGGAAGCTGGACAACACCATATTCTCCATCAAATCCAGGCTTGACTTTTAGCTTTCCTGCTCTGGAAAGAACTATCAGTTCAGTGAGGTTTTCATCAACTTCGGCCGTTAACAAATCTTTTTTAGAAACATTTAGCAGAATATTAAATTCGTCTTTAAATTTTTCAATCATGCCGTTATAAACTTCCCAGCTCTTTTTGGAGTTCATTGCAGTGCTGTAATTTATTGCAATCAGTTCATGCAAAGGAATTAAATGATAAAATTCTTTTGCATTGTTTGGCTTAAATCCCTTCTCCTTGACAGCAATTTTCTCTACTCTGTATTCAACCCCGATAGTTAAAGACTTTTTGCAAACAGGACAAATTCCATTAAGTTTTTTAGTTTCAGCAGGCGAACAGCTAAAATTGCAATTCCTGTGTCCGTCCCAATGATATTTCCCGTAATCTGGCGGTGTCTCTATAGTTCCAGCAAGTCCGTTTTCTGTTCGTATCGCTTTTATTATGTTTTCATAACTTAATTCCGGAATCTCGAATATTGTTGCCTCTCTTCCAATTCTCCAAGGCCAAAAACTATGTGCGTCGCTAAAGCTCACAACTTTTACTTTTCCAGATGCCACTTCCTCAAACCTCCAAAGCATTTCTGGATCAGCGCTCATACCCGATTCAATCGCATAAATATGTTTGCTTTCTTCCTCAAAGCATTCTTTTATAGAATCAAATCCGCTTTTGCTCCCAAAAAGCCCGAACCAAGGAGTCATGCAATGCGCAGGAATTATTTCAATCGCATCATCTATATCTTTCAAATCTTTCACTAATTGTTTACAAGACATTCCAAAAATCGGCCTGCCATCATAATCCAGCCTGCCCTTGCTTCCCAAATATTCTGTTATTTTATCAGCTAGCCCTCTATTCGGAGCGAAAATTAATAAATGCACTGCTCTCCGTTTCCCTCCCTGTGAAAACATCAGGCTAACTTCTGTCTGCCATAAAAACGCAGTTTTTTTATCGCTGTTTTTAAGCCGTAAAATTCCATGCTCATCTTCCTCAAGTTTTTCATCAATTTCTTTTCTCCAAAGCGGATGCTGGAAATCTCCCACACCGATTAAATCAAGCCCTTTCACCTTCGCCCATTTAGCAAGATTTTCTATAGTGATATTTTTGCTGGTAGCGCGCGCAAACCTGGAATGTATCTGTAAGTCAGCAATAACTCTCATGTAGATTATTCAAACAACTGTGTTGCATGATTCTTAAAAAGCAACACAGTTCTCTCTACCTGCCTCCTTA
>DYFY01000014.1 GCA_020724955.1 Candidatus Parvarchaeum sp.
TGGTCCACCAAAAAATATATAAGCTTTTTCCATTTGAAGTAATTATGGAAATGATAAGTATACCAAAAACAAAATACGAGAGAATGAAACACCAGGTAGCGAAGCTTAGACAATTAGAGAAAATAGATTTTGATTTAATAAGGCAATTCAAAGACAGCTTGGAAGATGTAAAAACAGGCAGAATAAGAAAAGTGGCTTAGCCCTGTTCTAATGTTCTTTTTAAGTATTCCTTATATTTATCAAAATTCTCAATTATATGATTTATTGTTGCTTGCTGATTTTTCTTGCCACTAATCGCAACAACCAAAACCGCTAGTAAATCATCATAAACCAAATAGTAAACTCTTTTTTCCTTTATTCTCTTTTCCCTCAAATGCTTATATTGCAACTGGTCGCCAACATATGGGTTTTCTTTGAGCTGCAAAAATATGTTTATGCTGGCTATGGTGCTGTGATATAGGGAGTTATACTGATTCTTTTTGGATTAATATATTATCCTTTGAGAAAGAAAAAAATTTTACCTTACTAATCCATCAACACAACTCGCTTCTCTCTTCAAAACCCCGGGTGTCACGCCAGTCATCAGGAAAAACAACAAAACCGGAAATAGGGCTTATGCTTTTAACTTCTCCGTTTAAACATTCAACAAAATAATCCCGGCATGTATTTCCTGAACATACGGCTTTGGTAAGTGTTCTGTCAAAACCTATTTTTCCAGGAGAATCGAAAGAAAAGTTAAAAACAAAACTCGCGCTAACGATCAAAATAATAAGTCCTAAAAAGGCTACTTTTTCATACATTTTCTGAAGTATCAATATCAACAGAGCTATCCTCTGGATCGGGTTCTAAAACCTCTTCTGCCAATCTTTCAACTTGCTCTTTCCTGATTGCTTTCAATCTATCAACCTCATCAGGAAAAGTTCTTTCTAAATAATCAAGAAGTCTTCGAGGAGAATATTTAGTTAGGCCATCTATTCCCACAGAACCATAAATTATCTGAGTAAACTCTGATGCTGGCAATCTGAGAGACTTACCATTCCAACCATGAAAAGGAGAAGTTTCAATAACAACTTTCACAGTTAAGTCTTTTTCATTGTATTCGACTCTTTTCAACCAATAATCTTGGCTTTGCGCTTCCTGCCTAACAGGTATGTTAGAATGGTCTCTACTTCCTCTCTTCCACATATTCAATTTCCCTCGTCAAACTTTAAAAACATCTCTCTTCTCTAGAATATATGACAATCAGACAGCCGATAATAACTGTAGCAGGCCATGTAGACCATGGAAAAACATCAATTTTGGACAAATTTAGAGGCAGCTCTGTCCAAGAAAGTGAGTCTGGTGGAATCACGCAGAAAATTTCGTTCACGCGCTACCCCAAAGAGCAGATAAAAAAAGCCTGTCCATTATTAAAAAATTCAAAACTGGAATTAAAAATCCCGGGCTTTCTTTTCATCGACACTCCAGGGCACGCAGCATTCACTAATTTAAGAAAACGGGGAGGCTCATTAGCTGATTTGGCTATCTTGGTGGTGGACATAAAAGAAGGGATAAAGCCGCAGACAGCAGAGGTAATCTCAATTCTAAAGCAGAACAAGACTCCATTTGTTATTGCGCTTAACAAAGTAGACACAATCTCTGGCTGGCAGAAAAAGACATCTGTACAAGAATCAATAGAGTCTCTTCCTGCACATGTAAAACAGGAATTTGACACAGCTCTCCTAACTTTTCAGGGCGCGCTTCAGTCCCATGGTTTTGAATCTTCTCTTTTTTACGAGGTTTCTGACTTCACAAAAGAACTGGCAATAGTTCCATGTTCAGCAAGAACAGGAGAAGGAATTTCCGAGCTTATCTTTGTGCTATGCGGGCTTTCACAAAAATTCCTCACAAAACGCCTTGAGCTTTCTAAAGAAGCCAAAGGAATTATATTGGAGATAAAAAAGGAAAAGGCAATGGACAGCATAGAGGCGATTCTTTACGATGGAGAAATAAAAGAGGGGGATGAAATAGCTATTGGAACTTTGGATACTGCCAATCCGGTGATAAAGACAAAAATCCGGGCCTTGGAAGAAATTCTTCCGCTTTCTCAAAAATACAAAAGCACAAAATCCGTGGTGGCTGCAACCGGCCTGCGCCTGCAGATAACAAATAAAGAAGGGCTCCTTCCTGGAGTGCCATTCCAGAAGATAAATAAAAATCTTTCCGAAATAACTGCTCAATTCAAGAAAGAACTTTCTCAAGCGATAAAAACAGACAAACAAGGAATTATAGCGAAGGCAGATTCATTGGGAAGCCTGGAAGCTCTTTTAACTCTTCTTAGGCAATCAAACATTCAGGTTGTCAGAGCCTCAATAGGAAACATAACAAAAAAAGATGTTATTTCTGCCAAAGCGAATCTGGAAATAAATCCCCTCGATGCAATAATAGTCGGATTCAACGTTGAGCCTGAAGAGGATTTAGACAGAGGGTCTGTAAAAATAATAACTGATTCTGTGGTTTACAAATTGATAGAGAATCTGGAAAATTACAGAAAAGAAAAGCAGGCGGATATTGAGCGCTCTCGTCTTTTGAGCTTGGCAACAATATGCAAACTTGAGATACTTCCTCAATATGTTTTCAGAAATTCAAATCCTGCGATTTTTGGGGTCAGAATTCAGGCTGGAAAACTAAAAACTAATCTTTCTTTGATAGACGAAAATGATGAACAGATAGCCAGAGTAAAAGCAATCCAGGCGGAAAAGGCTTCTGTTCAGGAGGCTGAAGAGGGAAAAGAAGTTGCGATATCCCTTCCGGGAACAAACTACGAGAGGCAAATTGCAAACAAAAATGTCAAATACCTATACGCCAATATTTCTGAATCCCAGTTTAAAGAATTCAAAAACAATAAAGACTTGCTGAGCCAGAGTGAGATAAAGGCGCTAGCAGAATTAGCAGAAATCAAAAGAAAGAAAAACGAAAATTGGGGGATTTAAAACCAAAAACTTTATATATAAATAAGATTAATCTTACTCATGGAAATAAACACAACCAAAATGAGTTCAAGAGGACAAATAGTTATACCTCTAGAAATGAGAAAGGACATAAAAGAGGGTGATAAGTTAATTGTAATAAGAAATGGAGATGACATAATATTAAAAAAATCAATTCCAGATTTAGCAATTTTAGCAGAAGAATCCTTTGCCGAAACATGGTTAAGCGAAAAAGAAGATGAAGCATGGAAGGACCTATAAAAGGAGAAGTAGTAATTTTAGAATTTCCTTTTTCTGATCTAATTTCCTATAAAAGAAGACCTTCATTAATAATAAAAGTCCCAAAAGGCAATGATGTCATCATATGCCAGATAACTTCTGAGCAACAAGAAAAATCGGTTGAAATTCCGTTATCAGAAATTGATTTTGAAAATGGTAAATTAAAAAGAAAAAGCTACATTAGAATTGATAAGATAACAACCATAAAGAAAACAAGAATAAAATACAAAGTCGGCTCTTTAAATAAAGAAAAGTTCGATGAGGTTTTAGAAACAATCTGTAATTTCCTAAAGACGAACTAAAAACCTTTAAAAACCCAATTCTCCAAACAATCATATGGCATTCAAATTGAACATATCGCAGAGGGGCAGGAGCTGGAAAATGGAGCTTGACAGCGAAGCTCTCGTCGGAAAAAAACTGGGAGACAAGATTTCGGGACAAGATCTGTCTGCTGACCTGGCTGGCTATGAGCTTCAGATAACAGGAGCTTCAGATATAGCGGGCTTTCCTCATAAACCGGATGTTGAAGGGCCTGCACTTAGGAGAGTCCTATTGACAAAAGGATGGGGAATGCACAAAAAACCGAGAAGAGAGGGCAAAAAAAAGGTCCAGACTCCACATGGATTGAGGCTGAAAAAAACAATAAGAGGAAAAGAATTATCTGAGAAAACAGTTCAGGTTAATTTCAACGTCGTGAAGGAAGGAGCCAAAACACTGAATGAAATTTTTCCTGAGCAAAATAAGGCTCCAGAGCCAGAAGTTAAAGCCACAGAAGCAAAGGCAGAGGCGGAAGAAACTCAAACTCAGGAAAAACCAGAACAAGCTCAGGAAATTAAAACTGAAGAAGAAAAAACCGAATAATTTTAATAAATCCCGGAATAACAATCTCTTTGTGCCGTGTATTCCTTGATGACCTCGCTTCCCAAATCTCCAGAGCTTATAGGTAGATTGTAAATAGTCCTATCACTAATTTTGTCTCTTGCATCAAAAATAATTGCTTCAAAAATTTCCTGTGCTCCAGAATTTCCTTCAGTAATCTTTCCAGTAGGATGAAGCTCTACAAAAGCTCCATCAGGCATTTCATATCCAAGCTTCCTAGAGTTTTTAGTCACCACTGAATAACCAAAATGCCCCTTTTAAATTTGTCTCTACCTGTTAATTCCAGTTTATAACTTAACGCTCCCTGTATAATTTGTATAAAGCAAAGTTCACATAAATAATAATTATCTTAATTTTAATATAGAATCCAAGGAATGATTGGAAAGTCCCTTTACATACTATGTTAAGTTAGAAGGTTTACTTTACAGCTCACTCACCCACACCTTTAAAAAACTCACGCTTCTAACTAACTTATGGCAAAAGAACTAGAAACAATTAATGTGATTATAGCAGGGCACATAGACCATGGGAAGACAACTCTGTTACAAAGAATGACTGGGAAATGGGCTGACTCTCATTCTGAAGAGCTGAAGCGTGGCATTACCATAAAACTTGGATATGCCGAAACAACAATTTACAAAAACACAGAAGGATATAATACGGAAAAGAAAGGCTCTCCGGTTAGATATGTTTCTTTCATAGATGCGCCGGGGCATGAGATGCTTATGGCAACAATGCTTTCTGGGGCAGCGATTGTGGATGCAGCGATTCTTGTAGTGGCTGCCAATGAAGGAGTAAAACCGCAGACAAGAGAGCATCTTCTTGCTCTTCAAGCAAAAAAGATAAAAAATGTAATTATAGTGCAAAACAAAATAGATCTTGCTTCGAAGGAAAGAGCCCTTGAAAACTACAAAGAAATAAAGGAAATGACAAAAGGGACAATAGCAGAAAATGCCGAGGTGATACCAATTTCTGCAAAACAAAACGTAAATCTCGACAAACTTTATCAAGCGATTACGGAAATTCCCATTCCGGAAAGAAATGAAAAAGAAACTCCCTTGTTTATGGTGGCCAGAAGCTTTGATATCAATCGCCCAGGGACATCTCCGGAGAACTTAAAAGGAGCTGTTTTGGGCGGAACGCTAAAACAAGGAACTCTAAAAGTCGGAGATGAAATTGAAATAAAACCGGGAATGGCGATAAAGGAAGCGAACCAACTAAAATACATTCCTGTGAAAACAAAAATATCTGCTCTCTTTAAGGGCTCTGAGCCTCTGGAAAAAATAACTCCGGGAGGAAGCCTTTCAATCGAAACAGAACTGGATATGGCTTTGGGAAAAACAGACTCTCTTTCAGGATGTGTGGTCTCTCTGGCTGGAAAATTGCCGGAAATAACTGACGAGGCAAAAATATCCTACACACTTTTCCCTGAGATTTATGTGGGAAACCATAAAGTAAAAGTTGAGCCGATAAAGACAACGGAATTGCTCATGTTGAGTGTGAACACGGCGGTAACAGTGGGGCAAGTAAAGAAAATCTCAGTTTCCGAGATGGACATTTCTCTCAGAATTCCAATAGTTCCGATAAAAGCGGATAACATCGGAATAGCAAGGAACGTAAACGGCCACTGGCGTCTTATCGGACATGGGGAGATTTTGTGATTCCAAGAAAATGCTGGCGGTAAAACACTAACTACCTAAAGCTCTTTCTAAAGTTTTATCCAGCTCAACATCTATGTCAAAATTGTTAATTTCGGCAGCTTTAATCCATTTATACTCTGTGTGCTCCCAGTTAAGTTTGATTTCCGGCTTTTCTTTCAAAGTTACAAGCACAGGAAAAATTGCGCCAGATTTGGGTGAAAGATATTAAAAAATACGCTGATGTATTTAGAAAAAATATAGATGTATAATATTTAAAATATTTCATAGCTCAGTTTACTTCAATAATCTTTTTAATCCCTCATCATTAAAGCAATTAATGAATTCCCAACAGCAAGCCATAAAAAAAGATAAAGGGCCGTGTGTTATTCTCGCTGGAGCTGGAACGGGAAAAACCTACACGATTGTTGAAAAGGTTAAACATCTTGTAAATTCCGGAATTTACGCGCCGGAAAAAATAGTCTGCCTCACGTTTTCAAATGAAGCAGCAAACTCTCTTGCTGAAAGAATTCTAAAAAGCATCCATACAGATGAAATTCCTGTCATAAAAACATTTCACTCTTTCTGCGCCGATTTATTAAAAAAACACGGAGGAAAAATCGGAATTCCGGAAAACTTCAGAATACTTCTGCCTGACGATGCGAAGCTGATGCTCCATAAAAATTTCCAGACTCCTCCTGCATTGTGCCACAAGTACATCGGGGAAATTGGAATAGCGAAGGACCTTGGAATTTTTACAGAAGATCTTGAAGAATATCTACAAAAAAAGCGCGCTCCAGAGCCAGAAGAACTTGAGCAAGCCATTGATTTGCTGAATTTTCAACTGCAGATTTCAGGCCCTAAATCACAGGATGAAAAATCCGCCCTCAAAGAGCAGATACAAAAAGTTGAGAAAATCCTGAAAATGCGGAAATTCCTGCAGGCTTGGAAAGCATACGAAAAACTGAAAAACAAAAAAAATCTCCAGGACTATTCAGACTTAAACAAATCAGCCCTGCTTCTGCTTGAAAAACACCCTGAAATATCAAATGAATATGACTACATAATTGTTGATGAGTTTCAGGACACAAACAAACTGCAGTGCCTGTTGCTGGAAAAAATAGCGCCTCACAAAAACATAACAATTGTGGGGGATTTAAATCAGTCAATTTACAGGTTCCGCGGGGCATACAGGGACAATTTTCCGAATTTTAAGAAAACATTTAATGTTAAAAATGAAGACATTTTTGCTCTTGATAAATCTTTCAGGTCAACAAACAAAATTCTGAAAGCAGCCCATAAACTGATAGAAAACAACTATGAAAACAAGTCAGAATGCTTTGAAGTGAAAAACGCTTTTGGAATTGAAGGACAAAATCCAGAAGTATATGAACTAAAAAACAACAAGGAAGAAACAAGGAAAATAATTGAAATAATCAAAGAAGACATAAAAAGCGGAGTTCCTGCCGGGGAAATTTGTGTAATGTTCAGAACACATCAGCAGGCCAAAATGCTCAAATCTTCGCTGGATTTCGAGGGCATTCCTTACATTTCCATAACAAAAAAGTCCCTTTTAAAAACAAGACAGATCAGGGAAACCATGAACTATCTCACAATTATCAATAAATTAAAGAGAAAAGAAAAAGGAGGGGAGCATTCCTGGTGGGATTTGTTCTTTCTTTCAGGATTTGTAGAACAAGATTTAGTGATGCTGACAAAATTCATCAAGACAAACAAAGAAGAGGCGTGCCTGAGCATAAAAATCCTGAACGGGCTTTCTCAAATACCTTTAACTGAAGAAGGAAAAGTTAAAGCTCACATTATATTAAACAAAATAAAATCCCTTCTCCAGCATTCAAACCTGCCTGTCCATGAGATAATAATGAAAATTTATGAATCCCTTGGATTTTACTCTATTGAAACTCCAAACTTGAAGGAAATAATTCCTGTGCTGGAAAAATTCGTTTCGCTCGCTAAAGAGCATTCAGAGGCTGACTCTCCTGAGCTTCATAGTTTTCTACATCATCTTGAACTGATAAAAAATCTTGGTATTGAAATAGAAGCTCCTGAGACAAACAAAGCTGGGGTAAAAATAATGACTAATCACGCCACAAAAGGCCTAGAATACAGCACCGTGATTGTGTCAAATCTCGCGAGCAAACGCTTTCCCCTGGAAAACATGAACAATTCCTTAATACCTCTTGAGATTCATCCAGAGTTTAAGAATATAATACAGGGCAGCTCTGAAGAGGAGATAGAAAAAATAATAAAAAAATATGAGCAGGAAAACAGCCTGGCTGAAGAAAGAAGGCTCTGTTATGTGGCTTTCACCAGAGCGAAAAAAAGGCTTGTTATGACTTATGCAAATTATTACGGCTCCAGAAAAGCATGGCCTTCCAGATTTTTAAATGAGATAGACTATAAAAAAAATTTTGAAATTTCATTCATCAGAGATAATTCAGAAAAATATGTTGAGCCAAAGAAAAACTTTGAAATAAAAAAAACCCAGGAAATCCAAACTGCTTTTGCTTATCTCCCAGGAAAAGAGCAGAACCAGGAATCTATGACTAACGAAATAGTGTTCTCTCCGTCTGCTCTCCAAACTTTTAACCAATGCCAAAAAAGATATGAATACAAGTATATCTACAACATGCCTGATCCCGCCCCTGTTGCATGGGATGTAATAAAGCTTGGTTCTTTTGCCCACTTAATCTTTGAACATGGAGTTAAAGCCGGGTACACGACGGAGAAAGAGTTTATTGATCTTGCAAAAACTCTTCAGATGAGCGAGGACTGGAATTTTATAGATATAAAGGAAGTTATTCCTTTGATAAGAGTTTTCTTTTACAGAAACAAAAATAAATACAATTCAAAATCCCTGACGGAGCAGAGACTTTTTGCCAATATTGGCGGGCTCAAATTTGTTGGAATCGCGGACAGGATAGATTTCCATGACGAAGGCTTGGAGATAGTGGACTACAAAACCGGCGCTTCGGACGTCCTTCCGAGATACAGAAACTGGCAGCTTGGGTTTTATGCCTTTGCAGCTCAAAAATTCGGCAGGCCAAGACGCCTGACTTTGGATATGCTGAAAAAAGAAAAACCAGTTGAATTTGTGATTGATGACAATGGAAATGCCAGAGAAGTCCATTCGCAAAGAACCTTCTTTAATCTGGAAGAAGTCAAACAAGAGATGCTTGCCGTGGCAAAGGAAATTCTGAATTGTCATTCTTCCGGATTCAAAGCCTGTCCTCCTGAAAAAAACTGCGATTTCTGCAGTGAATTCTTCTGGGAGAATTGATTGATTAAATACAGAGAACCGTGCTAGAAATCTCCGAACTTAATAATATGGGCTTAGATGACTTATATTTATTCGAATATTATTGTATTATCAAATTAAAGAGAAAGGATTAAAAAAACTAACAAAACTTATTATTCATGCGAGAGACTTATGGAAGGAACGGAAGAACCTGGTTGGATAGTTATCTGGGCGAAACTGAGAGGAATTTCCCAATTTTGGGTCCTGAAGAACAAAAAAGACTTATAGAGAGAATCAGAAGCGAAAGCGGTGAAACTGCCAAAAATCTTACTGATATTTTAGTTTTAAGCAATCAGAAAATTGTGGCTAAAATAGCATTTAAGTATGCAAGAAGAGGCGTAGATGTTATTGATCTTTTTCAAGAAGGTAATACTGGGCTGATGAGAGCAATACAGAAGTATGATATTTCTAGAGGAGCGTCTTTTGCCACCTATGCTTATGCATCTATAGAAAATGCAATTAAAAACCATTTGGCGCAAAATGGAAGAGCGCCCCGCTGTGTAAGTATAGATTGTGGAGATTTTCCGATTCCTTCCCCAGAAAGTGACTTAAACGGCTGGAGAGAAAGCTATGACATTTCTCAAAATGTCATAAAGTATCTGAAAGAAAGAGGTGCTGAAGATAGAGACATCGAAATATTTTCTAGAAGATATGGAATTGGGTGCCATGCAAGACAAAGCACTCTTAGAGAGATAGGAAAAGAATTTGGACTAACCAAACAAGCTGTTAAAAATGTCTGTGAAAAGATGCTGAAACTCTTAGCTGATAAAGAAGACAATGAGTGAATAAAATAGTATGATTAATTCATAAACTTGTTTTATTAGTTCCCTTCAAGAATTTCACTCCAGTGAGAAAGTTTAAATTTCTCTTTTTTCTTCATTATTTATGAAACTAACCAGAAAGAGCCTCAGGATATTGGCAGCTTCGGATATTCATGGAGACAGCAGAGCGACTAAAAAACTGGCAGAGAAAGCCGTCAGGGAAAAAGCTGATTTGGTTGTTTTGTGCGGGGATTTGACCGGGTTTGTTGAAACCAAGGATATTATTAAGCCGTTCAAAGACAAAAACCTGAAAGTGCTGATTCTTCCAGGAAACTGGGACAGCTTTGCCACAACTGACTTCCTTGCGCAGATTTACGGAGTGAGAAACATTCATGGGTACTCTGCTGTTTATGATAATGTCGGATTCTTCGGAGCTGGAGGAGCAGACATTGGGCCTAATTTGGTAACTGAAAGAGAGATTATGAAAACTCTTGAAAAAGCCCACGCCGGGCTGAAGGGAATAGAAAAGAAAGTCATGCTTACCCATATGCATCCTGCCGGAACAAAATCTGAGTTCTCAGGAATTGAGGGCAGTAAGTCAATAAGAAATGCAGTGAGGAAATTTAAGCCTAATTTATTATTACATGGACACATTCATGAAGCTTCAGGGTTCGAAGACAAAATTGAAAGCACCAGGGTAATTAATGTAGGGAAGGAAGGGGTTATCGTTGAAGTTTAAACATAAGTATATAAACCGATTGTGTTGTTTTTCATTATGGAAAAAAGTGAGATTACAAACGAGCTGGAAAAACAATTCCAAAAGGTGAAAGAAGAGCTTGGGTTTAAATCGAGCTTAGAGGAGATAGATGAAATTTTCTTTATTAAGGATGCAGTATTGAAAGATGGTTATGTGAGCGACAACTTCTCCAGACAGCTTTGCGGAAGAATTAGCGAGCTTTATGGGAACTGGGCAAATTATCTTCACAATCTTTTGTTTCCTGTTCCTGGGCACATGTTGTTTGGGGCAGAGGCTAAAGCTCTAAGTGAAGAAGACAGAAAGATAGTATGGAATATTACTAAAGGATGCATGGAGCTGGCAAGCAGAAATAGCGTCATGGGAATAAATAAAGACAAAAAGGCAGAGAGCAAGTTTATTGACGATGCTGTTGATTTCTGGAACTCTGAATTTAGGCCGAAAATAGGACTGATAGTCCAAAAAATAAACGAGAACTGGGCTAAGAAGTAGATATAAAAAGCTTTAAAAATCGTTGAAAAATCTAATTTTATGGATAGAATAGTTACTTATAGTTATGCGCTGGGCACGGGCGAGCAGTTAAGAAGTGGGTATTTAGAGAGAATTAGAACAGACTTGTCCAGGTTAATTGAAATTTTGTCTAAACCGAGAGAAGGATTGGTTGTTCCTGAATTTATAGGAGTTTATCAGGAGTGCGAAATTATGGCTCATACCAATCACCAAGAAGAGCTGACTGCCTTAGAATCTGCCAGAGAGAAATTTGAATCGTTGAAAGAAACAATGGATATTCTGGCAAATGAATCAATAGCCTCCAGATTCGGGATAAAAGATAACACCCATCCTGATTTAATTTTCGTAGCTTACAATTCCGAAATTTGGACGCCTAGCTTAGTTAGAGAAAGTTTGGCAAATAAAATTAATAGAGTAGTCATAGCTCCTTACACTGAATTGCCAAACTTTTATGGGAAAGATACCCAAATTGTTCAGTCTATTTTTGACAAGGGGCAGGTGGTTTTTGAAAGAGAAAAAGACCCAAGAAAATCCTTCGAGGCTATTGGCCCTGAATTGAAAAGTTTTGAGGAGCAAATTACTTTGTATGGAATGACAAGGCAGGAATATGTTTTTCTCAAGTTAATGCCCTTCGGGCAACTCTAAAAGTACATATCCTTTCCGTACCCTA
>DYFY01000015.1 GCA_020724955.1 Candidatus Parvarchaeum sp.
TTTTGCTTGTTGCTGTTTTAGCGGCTGTTGCTTTCGCAATTTTGTTTGGTTCTGGGGACCCGAGATTTTCTCCCCTGCTGGACAGCGATGATTCCGGCTCTTTAACTGAAAACACCAGAGAGAGTTCTTTTTTGGAGAGAGCTGGCTTTGGCGAGGAAAGCAGGGAAAGCGGAGATGTTTTTAGTGATAATGGATTATTTTTGGAAAGAGCTAGTGAATTCAAGCGGGTGGAAAAGGCAGCTCCTGTGAAGTGCGATCCTAACAACTTGAACACTTACACAAAAGTTTATACTGCGCAGGATTTGGACAATGTGAGAAATGATTTAGCCGGCTGTTATTTGCAGATGAATGATATTGACTTAAGCGGCTGGAATTGGGAGCCGATAGGAAATGTAAACAACCCTTTTGTAGGAGTGTACAAAGGCAATAAGTTTGAAATAAAAAATCTGATGATTAGAGAACCGGCTTCAGAGCAACCTATTGGTTTATTCTCTATTGTCTCTGGAGCAAGCATTAACGACATGACTCTTATTAATTCTTCTATTTCGTTATCTGATTTTCATTTTTTTGTAGGAATTTTAAGTGGAGGAAGCTTAAAAGGATCTACTATTGAAGAAATTAATGCGGAGGGACAAATTAAGTATGTTGGTGAAAATAGTCCGCCTATAAATGTAGGAGGTTTAGTAGGAGAAAATCATGGAGTTATTAGAAAATCTTATTTTAAGGGAAATTTGATCGATACAGGCCGTAGTAGCGGAGGTCTAGTGGGATTGAATAAGGGTTCGGTAGAAAATAGTTTCTCTCTTGCAGTAATTAATTCTCATCCTATTTGGGGAACTCGTGTTGGTGGTTTGATAGGAGAAAATCCGGGAGGAAATATATCAGATTCTTTTGCTATTTGTGATGTGAGCGGCGGATCTGCTTTGGGTGGAATGGCTGGAGGTTTAGCAGGGCTTAGTGGTTTAGGGGCTCAAATAACTGAGAGCTATGCGGATTGTTCTGTTAATGGAGATTATCATGTTGGAGGTCTTTTGGGCAGAGCGTCATCGGATAATTTCATCGATCAATCTTTTTTTTCTGGTGATGCTTTTGGAATTGAGTGGGTTGGAGGAATCGCGGGAACCAATGAAATTGGTTCGTTAGTCGCTAGATCTTATTCTATTTCAAAGGTTTCAGGGAATTGGAGTACTGGGGGATCTATTGGAACATTAAGGGAAGAATCAATTGTTGACTTTTCTTATTCTAATGGAAAGGTTGTTTTTTATCCACCAGCTATTGATATTGGAGGATTAGTCGGAGAAAATGATGATGGAGTAATTAATCGCTCTTTCTGGGATACTCAAACATCCGGGCAGGCGACCAGCGCCGGCGGAACAGGAAAAACAACAGCTGAGATGAAGAAGAAATCCACGTTTACAAACTGGGATTTTGTTAATACTTGGGATATTGAAGAGGGCAAGACATATCCTTATTTGAGATGGGAGCTTGAAGAATGGAAAAATGTGCATTATCCTTTTGATTCAGTTGTCGGCGGAAAAACTCCTGATGTCAGCGGGCGCTGGCCTTCTGCTGTTTTGAAGAATGGAGCGGTTTCCGGAGCAGGAAAAGTTGAAAGCGGAATTTATTTCGGAGGTAATGATAAAAAACATTATGTTGATACAGAGAGCGACATTGAGCTTGGGCCTGTTTATACTATAAGTGCATGGGTGAGGACGCACAAAAATCCAGGAGCAAGCGACTATCCGAGAATAATTGCTAAAGAAAAATGGCCTGATGAAAGAAGTTATGCATTATACATAAATCCTAACAGGAAATTAGTTTACCTGTTTGATCCTGATCCTAAAGGGTCTGGGCCTGGAACTCAAAGCGTTGTATCTAACGGAAACTTGGATGCATGGAATTGGTATCATGTTGCAATAACCTATGATTCCAAAAAATTGAGATTATATGTTAATGGAAAACTGGATAAAGAAACAAGCGCTTCAGGGGAGCCATTTAATAATAAATATAGTCTTTTGATAGGGACAGGAAGAAACAGCCAGAGCCAGACAGGATTCAGCCATCATTTCTTAGGGAACATCGACGATGTGAGGATTTACGACAGGCCGTTGCTTGAGCATGAAATAGAGGCTTTGTATTATTGGGGATATTAAATGTTTGGCGAATACATGTAAGCAACCAGATTTATGTGGAATGCCATTTAAACAGATAACTTACAGCGTTGAAGACGCTTTGGGAAACAAGGTGTCAATAAACGGAGATAAATTTTGCAATTAGATATATATTGCAACTGAGTCCTTTTGTATGTTTTAGCAATCTTGTTCAGAAATTAAAATTTGGTTTTAGAGCAGCAAAAAACCAGTTCTGGTATTTTGGGGATAGATTTATTAGTGCTTTTTTTGTCGTATGTTTGGGCTCATAGTTTAACGGATAGAATAGCGGCCTTCGGAGCCGTTGATGGGGGTTCGATTCCTCCTGAGCCCATTTAAAGAAAGATATTTATAGTTCGCTTAATTGACTTTGTCATGGTTTATTTTAAGAAGCTGAAAGGAGGGTATAAAATGAATAAGTTATTTGTATCTTTGCTTGCTTTGGCGATTGTTGCAGGAGTTGTAGGGTTTGGCTTTATCGGAAGCGCAGATGCCAAAAGAGCATCTCCTCTCCAAGAGAATAAGGCTGCAAGTTGCACATTTTATATAGAAGTTTTTGGCGGAAGCACGAACCCTTTGGGGCTGAGTTCTTCTAAAATAAGTGAGTGCCAGTATAAATGTCCTCCAAAACCCACCGGAGCTTGCACCAAAGATCTTTGTGTAGATCCATCATTATCAAATGAATGGGCCTGCATATTCCCTTGTGTTGGAGGAGCGTATGGTGCTGGAGCAAAATGTCCTACAAGCATGTGCACATCAACAAATAAGTGTTAATTTTTAATTTTTTAATTTTTCTTTTTTTGTTTTGTTGGAATGAGTTCAAAAAATGGCGGGTAGAAATTAAGGCTTTCCGGGTTTTCGGAAAGGAAAAACCCTGTTGTTAACTCGTCGTTTGGCGTTGGAAGTTCTTTTTGAACTATTTTTCTTTCATGTGATGGATGGAAGTTTTTCACGAAAAACCGATAATGTTCTCCTCCTCTCATGACTTTTTCGTTTGCTTCATTTGTCAGGAAAATAGTTATTGGAGCGCTTGGGTTTTCTGTTGCAAACAAATATTTAGCTAAATCTGAATTTATTTCATTTATGTCTGTTAAATTTCTGATTCCTCTCAAGTCTAAAACTCCCATTACATCTACAGGGATGTAAACATTTTCTTCTGCTTCTTTTGGAGTTCTTTTCCTGAAAGTCAAATATCTTGCTACGTAATCTTTGTTAGTTGCCTGTCTAACGTGAGGCTCGGGCTCAAGTGAATAAAGAGTGTCTGAAACTCCTTCTTCAAATCCTTTTTGATAAATTTCAGGCTGCATGGCTTCTACTCCTGCTTGGAAGCCTCTGTAATAATGCGTTTCTGCTGTTTGTTTGTTGCAGCATCCCGAAAGAAGGGCGCCTGCTCCGAGTGCTAATCCAGCCAGCCCTGCAAGAGCTTTTGAGTGTCGTCGTGAAACCATTATTTATCTGAACTGACTGATTATATAAAGATTATTATTTCTCAGATTTGGACGTCAAAAGTTTTATATTGGATTGTGGCTTAAATCGGGGATGAAAAAAGAGCTTGGGCTTGTTTATAGGTATCAGAAGGAGATGGCTTTGCTTAAAGAGGTCAGTGCTTTGCTTGGGTGGGACGAGCAGACCTATATGCCGGAAGAAGGCATAAAAGCGCGTTCGGAGCAGACTGCTTATTTGAGTAAACTAGCGCACCAAAAAATAACCTCTCCTGAATTTTTTTCTGCTGTCAAAAAGCTGAGAAAAGCTGGTTTAAAGGGTAAAGAAAAAATAATGGTTGATAAGCTGTATAAAAATATTACAAAATCAAAGAAGCTTCCGAGTGAATTTGTTGAAGAGTTTTCAAGGCAAGTTACTCTTGCAGGGAGCGCTTGGAGAAGGGCCAGAAAGGAAAAGAAGTTTGAAGTTTTTGCACCTCATCTAGAAAAACTCGTTGGTCTTGCGAAAAAACAGGCAGAATATATCGGGATGCCCGGACATCCGTATAACAGCTTGTTGGATGATTATGAGGAAGGAATGACTGCTGAGAAGATAAAAGTTGTGTTTTCAAGGCTCAAAACAGAGCTAATAAATTTGTTAAGGGAAATTAAAAGTTCGGAAGTTTATAAAAAGCAAAAAAGAAAAATGACTTTGGGGAAATTTAGCAAAGAGGGGCTTAACGAGTTTGTTTTTGATATGGCCCGCAGAATTGGGCTGGAAGAAAAGAGAGCGAGAATAGATATTTCAGAGCATCCCTTCACTACTAAAATTGGGTTTGGAGATGTCAGAATTACCACCAATTTTAGAGAAGATCCTCTGTTCGCTATTGGCTCAACTATTCATGAAGCAGGGCATGCGTTGTATGAGCTTGGAATGCCTGAGAAAGACGCTTATAATGTTTTAGGAGATGCTCCAAGCGTTGGATTACACGAAAGCCAGAGCAGATTTTGGGAGAATATGGTTGGGAGAGGAAAGGCTTTCTGGAAGTTTTATTTTCCAAAATTTAAAAGCAGGTTTAAGCTTCGCGGGAGCTTTGATGATTGGTATAGGGAAGTTAATTTTGTTTTTCCAGGAAAGATAAGAATTGAAAGCGATGAAGTGCATTATTGTCTGCATGTTATTTTAAGATTTGAAATTGAGCTTGGATTGCTTGATGGAAGCATGAAAGTTAGAGATTTGCAGGACATTTGGAACTCAAAGATGGAAGAGCTTTTTGGTGAAACTCCTGCGAATGATGTTGAGGGTGTTTTGCAGGATGTACATTGGAGCATGGGAAGCTTTGGATATTTCCCAACTTATGCCATTGGAACTATGTATGCTGCGCAGATTTACGAGGCTCTGAAAAGGGAATATAAAAATGTTGAAAAGGATATTGCCCGAGGGGATTTTGAGAAAGTCAGGAACTGGCTTAAAGAGAATATCCACAAAAAGGGCTCTGTATATTTAGCTGAAGAAGTGATAAAGCAGGTTTGCGGAGAAGGTCTAAACCCTGAGATATATATCAGATATTTGAGGGAAAAGTACGGAAGGATTTATAGGTTTTAGTTTGAACAGAATTCAAGAGCATGAGAAGATTTAAATAAAGTTATAACATCGTTATAACATGCAAAACAAGCAGGAATTAATTAGGGAAATAGTGCCAGTGGGCAATTCAGCAGGAGTCATACTTCCTAAAGGGTGGCTTAACGGAAAGGCAAAAATTATTCTTTTAGAAGAGCCTTTGGATTTAAAGAAAGATATCTTAAATATTGTTGATGAATATTTAGAAGATGTTTTGGGAATTTATTTAGTTGGGAGTTATGCAAGGGGAGAGCCGGCAAAAGAAAGTGATATTGATGTTCTTGCAGTCACTGGCAAGACTGGCAAGAGAATCAAGAAAGGCAAATACGATATTATCATGATTTCCAAAAAGAATTTGGAAAATGAGCTGAATAATAATGCTATTCCTCTTTTGCCCATGCTGAAGGAAGCAAAACCTTTATTGAACAGGCAGTTAATTGAGGAGTATAAGAGAATTTCTTTATCAAGAAAAAATGTTAAGAATATAATTGAAATAACCAGGTCTTCGCTGGATGTAATCAGCGAATTTATCAAATTAGGGCCTGCAAAGCTGGATTTGTCTTATTCTTTAATCCTGAATTTGAGAACAATCTATGTGCTTGACTGCATGAGGAAGGGAAAGAGCTGGAGCACAAAGGGATTGAAGGAACTGGCGAGAAAATTGGATGTTTCGGAAGCATATGAAGAATATTTGAAGAAGAAAAGCGGAAAAAATGCTAATTCCATTTCTCTTGAAAAAGCAGAGAAAATGTACAAATTTTTGGATGAAAAAACAAAGGAATGGGAAAAATGGCTAAAAGGAAGAAAAGGCTGAATAAAGGAATTGAAAGCATAGAAAAGCAGATTAAAATCCATAAAGAAAAAATTAAAAATTTCTCACATGAAAGGCACTGGCTTGCTGGAAGGCACAGATAAAGGATTTTGAGAAGGAAATAGATAAAAGAAAGAAGAGATTGAATGGCTGAGGTGGATAATATAGGTTTTAGCTTGATAAACTATAAAAGCCATGGATTTGTGTTTATGGTTTGTGAGCTTTTACAGAAAAGAGCATTGTGATTGCAATGACAGGCTTAGAGGTTTTGTTCTAAAAGCTGTTTTGTTTTATTCTGTTGTTCTTCCGACTTCTTTAGGGAGGTTTGCTGACGAGCTTTTTAATTACGACAGACGTGATGCGGCTGAGTCTAGGACTATGATTTTAGTAGATGATGAGCGGGCGGAATATTTAATAAACAGCTTTTCTAGTTTTAATAATGGGGAAGCTGGAATCCGGGAAGAGAGATGGGAAAGGCATCAGCGTTGAGAAGGACGAGTTTTCTGAATGGTTCGCGCAGATTATGCTAAAGGCTGATTTAGCTGATTATAGTCCTGTTTCCGGGATGATTGTGTATAAACCAAATGCTTATGCAATGTGGGAGAAAATTCAGAAGGAAGTGGATAAGAAGTTAAAAGGAATTGGAGTTCAAAACGTTTATTTCCCTCTTTTTATTCCTGAAAGTTCTTTGAAGAAAGAGGAAATGCATGTTGAAGGCTTTACTCCCGAGGTTGCGTGGGTGACGCACGCTGGAGATACAAAACTAAGCGAGAGACTGGCTGTCAGGCCAACAAGCGAGGCTATAATGTATGAAATGTATTCTAAATGGATTAGGAGCTGGAGAGATTTACCTTTAAAATACAATCAATGGAACAATGTTGTCAGATGGGAGTTTAAACATCCTGTTCCGTTTTTAAGAGGGCGCGAGTTTTTGTGGAATGAGGGGCATAGCGCTTATGCATCGCGTGAGGAAGCTGAGAAAGAAGAGCAGAAAATTATGAAAATTTACAAGGATTTTTGCGAGAACTATCTGGCTTTGCCTGCTTTGATTGGAAGAAAGAGCGAAAAAGAAAAATTTGCAGGGGCAGAATATAGCGTGAGCATGGAGTTTTTTATGCCTAACGGGAAAGCCATACAAGGGCCTGACTTTCATTTTGACGGGCAGAATTTTGCGAAAGCCTACAAAATATATTTTTTAGACAAGTCAGGGAAAAAAGAATTTGTTTGGCAGAATACTTATGCAATATCCACAAGAGTCTTAGGAGTTATGTTTGCAGTGCATTCTGATTCTAAAGGTTTGATTTTACCTCCTAATATTGCACCGAATCAGGTTGTAATAGTTCCGATTTTGTTTGAGGACAGCAAAGGGAAAGTATTAAGAGAGGCTAAGAGAATTGCAGGATTTTGGAGCTCTGGAGTTATTTTGGATGATAGAGAAGAATATAAGCCAGGGTATAAATTTTCTGAATGGGAATTAAAAGGAATTCCTATAAGGATTGAAGTTGGGCCGAAAGATTTGAAGAGCAAAAAAGTTGCAATAGTCAGGCGGGATACTGGAAAAAAAGAAAGCGTGCCTATAGAGGGGCTGAGAAAGAGGATTGAGGTTGTTTTGGCGGATATGCAGAAGAAAATGTTTGAAAAGGCAAGGAAAGCTCTTTATGATAACATTGTTGAAGGAAAAAGCCTAAAAGATGTTGAGAAGGCTGTAAAAAACAAAAAGATTGCGTTGGTGCCTTTATGCAAAGAGAAAGAAATAGACAACGAATTAAAGGCTAAAACAGGGGCTAAAGTGCTGAATATCCCTGATAGCCAGCCGGAAGGTTTGGAAAATGCGAAGTGCGTTGTATCGGGAAAGAAAGCGGATTATTTTGCCTATGTAGGAAAAAGCTATTAGAAAGATAACTTTTAAGGTTAATTTAACTTAAAATAACATATTTTATACTTTAGTGATGGGATTAAGTTTTAAAAGAAAGGCTCTTTTAAATAAAGGTGACTGAAATAAAAGCAAAAGCCGGAGATTATGTCAAGATAAGACTTGCGCAGTTTAAAGAAGTAGAGGGAACCATTCTTGAGAGTTATGACAAAAATGTTTTGCTTTTGAAATTGAATTCAGGGTATAATATCGGGATTCCGAGAGAAAATGTACACGATTTTAAAGTTCTTAAGAAGTTTAATGAAAAAATTGATGCTAGGAAAATCGAGAAGAAGCAGATTGGAAGAAAGGATAGCAGAAGTGGGAAAACGGAAAAGCCAAAGATTGGGCTGATAATCACTGGCGGGACTATTGCATCCAAAGTTGATCCGCGCACAGGAGGAGTAAATGCGCTATCAAGCCTTGATGATTTGAAGAGGTTTTATCCGAATATTTTTGATGTTTGTGATGTAAGAGTTGAATGTCCTTTTATGATTGATTCTTCAGATATAAATCTGGGGTATTGGAGGGAACTTGCAAGGGTTTGCGAGATGATGCTGAACGATAGGAATATACAGGGAATAATTATTGCACACGGAACTGATAGTCTGCATTTTAGCTCAGCTGTTTTGAGCTTTTTTCTTAGAAATCTGAATAAGCCTGTTGTTTTTACATACAGCCAGAGAAGCATTGACAGGGCTAGCTCTGATGCAGAATTAAATTTGGAATGCGCGGTGCGCATGGCTATTTCTGATTGCGCCGAGGTTTTGGTTGTTGGACATCGCTCAATAAGCGATGATTTTTGTTATGCGCATCGCGGCACAAAGGTAAGAAAATTACACAGCTCAAGGAGAGATGCTTTTAAGTCTGTGAATTCCAAGGAAGTGGCTAAGGTGACTCCAGAGAAGGTTGAATTTATTTCTGGAAGAAGACCTAGAAACGACGAGAGGGTTGAAGTAGATGATAGCTTTAACGGGAAGGTTGTTTTGCATAAACATTTTCCCGGAGAAGATGCCAAAATCTTGGATTATTACAGGCTTTCTGGAATCAAAGGAATAATTATTGAGGGATTTGGAATGGGGCATGTTTCAAGGGCATGGATTCCCGAATTAAAAAAACTTATCAAGACAGGAATTTTTGTAGGGATGTGCACCCAGACTATTTACGGCAGAGTTGATGGGAAAGTTTATTCCGCCGGCAGAGAATTGGAAGATACAGGCGTGATATTTTTGGAAGATATGCTGGCTGAAACAGCGTTTGTTAAGTTGTCTTGGGTTTTGGGGCATAGAGAGTGGAGAACCCCTGAAAAAATGAAAAGCAAAATGTTGGAGAATATTGCAGGCGAATTTAATGAACTACTCGGAGTTTGATTCTTACTTGGTAAGCAATTTTTAAAATAAGGCTTATTTTTTCTTATTTGGTAAGAAAAAAGTTTATAAACTCTCAGTTATTCTTACTTGGTATGAATAAGGAAAGGAAGCTTGATGGTCCTGAAATTGAAAGCACTAAGAGAGAAGACGAAATGGGAGATATAAAAAAGGAAAAAGAAAATATCTTAGAAAAGGCAGGAAAAGAATATTATTCTGGCGGAGAGGATGAACTAAAAAAAGAGAGGTATAATTCTGCTGTCGTATTATATTTTAAGGCTTTAATCAGCTTTGGTGATTTATTCTTATTGAAGAAATTAGGCAAATCTCCTTCTTCTCACGCGGAAAGATTTAGACTTACACAGAAAAAGTTTCCAGAAGTTTACGATATTTTGGATAAAGATTTTCCATTTTATCAAGATAGCTATAACAAAATAATGTCTAAAGAATTAGCAGAAGTTATCCGTGATGATGCAAAAACTGTGGCTGAAAAAGCAGAAATTAAAGTATAGCACTAATGTTATAGATGTTGTGCAATTTGGCTCTTCGGTTATTGAGGGGAAGGATGCAAGAGATATAGATATAGCAGTGATATTTAATAAGATTCCATTAAAAAATCAACTTGAAGAAGCTCAGGAGATAAAAAAACAATTAAAAAAACTTACTGACATGGAGATTCACATATCTTCTTTTGATTTGTATTCTTTGTCGGATGGGAGCAACTTTTCGAGGAACGGAATTATGTTTTATGGGAAAAGCATCTTGTCCGGGAAATATTTCATAGAGAAACTTGGATTAAAACCGCGGATTCAGATTTCTTATTCATTACAAAAACTCAAGAAAAAAGACAAAGTAAAATTTCATTATATGTTGCAGGGCAGAAAAGGAAAGTATGGGCTGTTGAGAAGATACGGAGGAGTTTTAATCAATCCAGGAATTATTGAAATAATGCCAGAGCATGAATATATTTTTGTTAATGCTGTCAGGAAACACATCTCTGAATTTAGCATAAGAAGAATTTTTATTGAAAAGAGCTAAAGACAAAATCAGCATTTGTAAGGGCTATCTTAATTTTTTCTCAATTCTATTAAGCTGTTTTTGTATTTCTGAAATTTCCCTTTCGGCTTTTCTGTTTACTGCATAATCATACTGAGCTCTGAGCCTGTCTTTCTGAGCCTCTCTGTTCTGGCTCATAAGAATTATTGGGGCTTGTATCGCTGCCAGTAGAGAAAGAGCAAGATTAAGAAGGATAAATGGGTATGGGTCCCATTGATTCACCCATCCATAAATATTTGCTGAAATCCAGATTATTATTAGGATGAAGAATAATATTATAAAAGTCCATGAGCCTGCCCATTTTGTCAAGCTGTCGGCTGCTTTTTGTCCGAATGTTCTCTTCCCAGAAATTACCGGGTGTGACTGCTCTTTTTTCATTTTAATAATATAGGTGAGAACAATTTAAATGTTTTGCAATAAAGTTTTTAAACAAGAAGAATTTCATTTTTAGCAGAATGACTAAAATAATATTTGCAGGAAAATTTAGCCAAAGAGTTGTTGGCAAGGGAGCCGCTTTTGAACTTGAAAGAATGGAGCATGCAGAAAGTTTGCCTGATGTTCGTCCTGTGGCATCTCCTGCCATGGAAGCTTTTAAAAGAAGATACGGTGCTTCTACCTATGCCGAGTATCTGGAAAGAAGAGGGAAAGACCCTAGATATAGTCATAGAATGTGTTATCCGAAAATTAGTTCTCAACGCTGATATAAATCAGCGTATGAAATTAA
>DYFY01000005.1 GCA_020724955.1 Candidatus Parvarchaeum sp.
TAAGAAACTCGGATACGGAACTGAATACTCGTTGCTTAGTGTTGCAGGAAGCTTTTATTTTGCTCCTGAAATCTTAAACGGAAAAGTTTACACAATGCAGATAGATAAATTGCCTTTTGCAGCAATACACGGAGATCCTGAAGTGCATAACAGAAAAAAAACAAGGTTCGGGCCGACTGCCAAAGTGATTCCAATGCTGGAGAGGCACAAATACGGAACTATATGGGAGTATTTCAAAACTGCAGGAATTGACATCTCTGCAATCAAAAGTTTTGTAAAAATCTTGTCTGACAAAACTTTATTCTCTTATATGGCGACTCAATTTTTGTATGACTTGCCTTTTCTTGGAAAAAGGCTTTTCATAAAAGAGGTCAGAAAGATTGTTCCAGGGATAAAGTCTGGTGAGCTAAAAGTTGCTAAAGGTTATGGAGGAGTGAGGCCGCAGATTGTGAACAAAAAAACCAGAAGCCTGGAAATGGGAGAAGCTAAAATTGTCGGGGATAGGGCAATATTCAACATAACTCCGAGCCCGGGAGCTTCGACATGCCTGAAGAACGCTGAAGATGATGCAAAAAAAATAGCTGAATGGCTTGGAAAAAAATACAAGTTCGATAACAATAAATTTAGAAAGGATCTGGAAGATTAATGTAAAGTAAACTTTCCAATTTAACATAGCATACAAAAGAGATTTCCAATCATTCCTTATATTCCATATTAAAATTAAGATAATTATTATTTATGCGAACTTTGCTTTATGCAAATTATACGGGAGTGTTAAGTTATAAACTGGACTTAACAATTAAGAAGAGTTTATTAATTCTATTTCAAAATAAGATTATGGAAAAAGAGATTATAGTTGGGGGTCATGTCTTAATAATGAGGGCTCATGGAAGGTATAATGTTAAAGTATGCAAAAAAATGTGCGGGATGATTTTCAAAATTGAGAAAAGACTTAAAAAGATAATGAAAAGATACAGACTGCCTTCTCAAATCTTTATCCAGTTTAAAAGCGGAGATGAGACTCTTGACGGATTTTATCATGTTGAACCTAAAAAAGTTGCAAAGAACATCACAGCCATTGATATTTTCACAAAGCAACTGCGGGAGCTGGAGAAAGCCGAGGGAGAAAAAAGTTTTGAAATAAATTTAGTTGACACGCTGATTCATGAGCTTGTTCACAATAAGGTTAAAGAAGAAAAGAAAACAAGAAGAATTGTTAAGGCATATATGAAAAAAAATAAAGATAAGATATTGTCGGAGCTGTCCGGCAGATAAAAAAGAAAAAAATGGTGCACAAAACAAAAGGGCTTTTTGATTATTTTCAAAATCGGGAGATAGGAGAGTTGTATGCAAGCATAGGCCTGAGATCATTCGGCCTTGGACTGATAGCTGTTTTTATTCCGATATTTCTCCTGAAGCTGAACTATTCATTAAAATCTATTTTTATTTTCTATGCTATTTTTTACGGAGTTCATGCTCTGATGGCTGTTCCTGCTGTTAAGACAGGCTCCAAATACGGATTCAAACACACTATGCTTTTCAGCATTCCATTTGTTGTTCTGGGTTTTATCCTGCTTTATACTCTTGAGCAGTTTAACTGGCCACTGGCTTTGATAGGATTCTCCTGGGGGATAAGCAGCGCCTTGTTCTGGACAGGGTTCCATGTTGATTTTGCTTTTTTCAGCGAGAACAAAAAAAGGGGCTCTCAAGTTGGATTTGCAAAGATAGTCGCTTCAGGATTTGCTTTTTTAGGGCCGATTATAGGAGGGGTTGTTTTGAGCTTGTCAGGATTTAAGATTCTTTTTGTAGTTGTGACTTTAATTTTGCTTCTGTCTGCCTGGCCTTTATTTTTTTCGGAGGAAATAACCTCTAAAACAGAAATTTCCTTGAGAGAGATGTTTAGCAAAAAAAGGTTTAAAGATTTTATAGGGCTTGCTGGGCTTGGGATTGAAGGAGGTGTCGCAGCTGTTGCCTGGCCGATTTTTATATTTACCACAATTCTGGGAGGCTATGCTTCTTTGGGGCTTGTGACTTCAATAACCCTGCTTTCCTCTTCGGTTTTTGTTTTTATTGTGGGAAAAGCATCTGACAGGCACAGAACCAAAATTTTGAAGATTGGAGCGGGCTTCAGCGCTGTGATTTGGGCTGTCAAAAGCCTGGTGACCACTCCTTTTCAGGTGTTTGTTATAGACGGGTTTTATGGAGCTGCAAATGCGGCTACAAGAGTTCCTTTTGATGCTATTAGTTATGACAAAGCGCATAAACAGAAAAGCATCATCAAAACCATAGCGTTTAGAGAAATTGGCATTAACGTCGGGGGAGCTGTATTTTTTTTGATAATGGCTTTTACATCAAATCTGATAGGAAGTTTTATCTGGGGAGGAAGCCTCGGAGCTCTGCTGATGTTGTTGTTTTAGGTTTTCAGAAAGCCCTAAAAAATAAATGCCTCATTGCCTCATATCAAATGTGGAAATAAACAGAAATCTCAAAACAAATTTTGGAAAAGTGAGTGAACTATATGACAAAGCTAGAATTGGATATCCTGAAGAACTCATCGGGGATGCGTTAAAATTTTCTAAAATAGACAAGAAAGCCAGAATTTTAGATGTTGGTTGCGGTTCAGGACAATTAATAGAGTCTCTTTTTAGAAAAGGATTTTATATAGTTGGATTGGATATAAGCCAAGATTTGGTCGAAATTGCAAAAAAGAAATATTCCGAATCTCCAAATGTTGAGCTTGTTGTTGGGTCTTTTGAAGATTTTGAAACACCTAAAGAAAATTTTGACGCTATTTTTTCAGGCATAGCTTGGCACTGGGTAAAACCAGAGAGAAGATATGAAAAAGCTTACGAGATTTTAAAGAAAAATGGTGCATTGGCCCTAGTTTGGTATTTTCAGGAAAGTAATAAATCGAACTTCTTGGGTGAAATCGGAAAAATTTTAGATAAATACGGAGGAAAAAACGCTGGGCCTGCTGGACAAAGGATGAAAGATTATGCAGACTTTGTACATAAAGAATTAAGTGAAAACAGGTTTTTCAACTCTGTGCAAAGAAAAGAGTATTCTGAAGAATTAGAATTTAGCAAAAACAGATATGTTGAGCTTGTTTTAACATATGGGTGGGTTCAATCTCTTTCTGAAAAAGATAGAGATAATTTAATCAAGGATTTGCAAGAAGTTTCCGGAAAATATACTGAACCATTAATTATTCCCTACAAATATGTCCTAATTTTAGCGAGAAAAAAGGTGGAAAATACAGGATCCTAGAAAAATAAATCCCAATATATTTGAACAAAAGATGAAAAAAATAGCAAATTTTTGGATTAAAAAACTTGGAAATTATGCTGATGTTAAAAATAGTATTTTGCTTGAAATCGGATGCGGAGACGGGAAATTGGGATTAATTTTAGAAAGGTATGTTGTAAAAAAATATTATGGTATAGACCCGGATCCCGAACTAATAGCTAAAGCAAAAAGACTTTTCCCCTATGATGTCCTTAATTTATCTATTGGCCGTGCTGAAAAAATACCTTTTAAAAGAAAATTTGACATTTTGATTTATACTTTTTCATGGCATTTTATAAAGGACTTTAATAAAGCCCTCTCCGAAGCAAGAAGAGTTCTTAAAAAAAACGGAATTATTGCTATCCTTGAACCAAATAAAAAAACAACGAACTGGAAAAGCCCTGTATTAAGAAAAAACAGCCCGGAGTTTTCAGCTACAAAATATAAGGCTAAGTTAAGAGATTTAGAAAGGGCGCGTGATGTGATTTATGCGCAAAAAATTTTTAAAATAGAAGAAGAAAATATTGGTGACGAGAAAAGACCAAGTTTTTGGATACTTAGACATATTGGCTAAATTTCTGGACAAAATTATTGAATTTCAGCTTCTTTCCTTCAAGAACTCTTTAAGAAGTTTTATTACTTCTTCTTTTTTTCCCGGAATAAAATTCACAGAGCCTGCGTTTTTGTGGCCTCCGCCTTCTACAAATGCCTCTGGAAGCTTTTTGTCAATGTAATCGATAAAATCGTGCACAGAGAAATCTGCTTCATTTGTCGCCCTAAAAGTTATTGCTGTGTTCATCAACCCTGCAGTTATCAGTGCAGTAGTTTTCTTTTCGAATTGTGCGTAATCGTGTATAAGCTCTACGCATCTTCCTGGCTTGGGATAAAAGCCAAAGCCGGGAAAGCTTTCTTCTATAAACATATATTGTAAAACCTTATTCCCAATTTTTTCCATCTTTGCGGCGGACTTCGCAATTGCCAAGCCTTTGGACTCCAAATTTCTTATATATGGAGCCATTAAAGAAACGAGGGCTTTCTGGGTTTCTCTCGGCTCTCCGAAGACCACTTCAATATATTCGCGTGCCTCCATAAATTTCAGCTTTGCTGAAACAAAAGAAATTACTGTTGCTATGTCTGCTAAAAGCTGTTTTGAATAGCCCTGCTTCTCGGCAGCCTTGAGATACTGGGAGATTGCATCAGCATTTGAAATTCTGTCTGCTAATCCAGCCATTGCAGCTATGCTCTCCATGTTTTCCACTGGGGAAATAAATCTTGCCAGCTCAGAACACAACATTCCTGCTGAAAACTTGTCTCCTGTTTCTCCTATTAAAAATGGATTTATGTGGACCAAGACTTCTTTTGAGATAACATCTTCATCGAAATAATGGTGGTCTATTACAATGAAATCCATACCTAAAACTTTCCCATGCTGAATCGCTATCAAGTCATCTTCCGATGAGCCGTTATCTGCAATTATTACAAGAGGCATTTTGTTTGAAAATTTGGCCACGTCGGAAAGGGAGCGGGAAGAATCCCGTATAGAGTCGTCTATCTCGTATAAAGGAGCCGAACATGGCGCTCTTGTAAAATATTCCCATGCAGACTTTCCTCCGCCGTGCTGTTTTTCTATCAGAGGTTTTATCGCCTTTTCAAGAGAAAATCCGGAAGCATAGCCGTCTGCGTCATTGTGATGTCTTACTATAATAGGCCTATTCTCCAAAACCGCCAAACGAATTTGTGTTGCTGCTTCAATAAACCTTGGTTTAAGTTTTTCAAGAAGCTCTGAGCTTATTGAAAATTCTGTTGTGGCTGGCTTGGCTTTTTTTCTTACTTTTTCCTGTATTTCCTCTCGCATTTTTGTCGCCTCCAGATGAGATAGCTTTGTCATCCTAAAAATTTCGCCTTCTAGCATATTGTTGTATTCCCGAATTTCAACAAAAGCGCTTACAGCGTCTTTTTCATTAATATTTGCAAAAGCTCTGGTGCCCTGGCCCTCAAAACCCTTGAGCATGAAGGTTCCTGTCCCGTCGGAAAGAGCAAAGAGAGTCGGGCCTGATGTCTGGGCTACCCGGTCTATCACTCCTCGAAGAATGAATTTTTTTCCGATAGTGCGTTTGTCTATGTTAGCTACGGCTATGGATTCGTCTTTCCTATCACGATTTTTTTGAAAATTTCCAGAATTCTTCTTGAAATTCTTGTTTTTCTTCTTCACGAGAATATGCGGATTTGAGGGGTTAAAAACCTTTTGAGAAGGTTTTTATTGTGGGATTTGAAAATTAGTATCCTTTTGCTTTGTCTTGCAGATCTCTTTCTTTTATATCAGAAAAGATTTTATCATAATCATCTATGGAATAGATCTTCAATGCGCTATCGCTTTCCAATGGGGCATAAATATTAACTTTTTCGAAATGACCATCGCTCTCTATATCTATTGCATAAACAGTTATCTTCCCTGACCTATCAAAAATTCTTAGCTCGTTTCCTCTTGGGGATTCTTCTGCAACAACCTTATAGCCTCCAATTGTACCCTCATATTTTTCACGACTGTCACATCCGCCAAGCAAGCCTGCTAATCCAACCGTTCCAGTCAATGCGATGTTTTTTATTGCTTTTCTCATTTTACACTATCTCCTAAACATGTTGCTGACAAGCTGTGTTTTGCCTTCAAAATTTAGAGCAAGAGGCTCATCAACTACCTTTAAATCAAGCTTTCCATCTCCGTCGAAATCTCCAATTTCGTAAGTTCTAGAAATCCAAGTTTTATCTTCGGGTCTCCTCACTCTAACCATATAAGGTTCTAACTGATTCATGAAACCCCACTTTTTCAGCCTAAGGTTACCTTCCTTATCTTTGAAGAAGGCGTCTTTGGAATATGCTTCTATATCATAAGAATTTAATCCTACTTCTCTTTCTACAAAAACCTCTTCTTGTCCATCACCATCCAAGTCATAATGAGCAATTGGTTTAACTTGACGATTTGGTATAATGGCCATCAAAGTAGCAAGTCCAGCAATAACACCTGCCCCTACACCGATAGCTTTTCCATATTGTCTACTCTTCCACCTCTCCGTAGGATGATACTGCCTAGTAACCTCATCATATCCTTCTCTTTCTAAATTTCTATCTTTCATCTTAGTAATTTCAGAAAAAACTAGTATTTAAATCTTTCTATTTTGTGACTACTTTCTAGTTATTCTGTATTTTAGAATTGGGTTAATTATACCCTTGAGAAACTGGTTCCTGAATTATCGAAACGTCTTCATGATCCTCGATTCCTAAGTCTTGTTTGGTTAAGAACCATGCGAATCTCAAAAAGTTTTGGGCAGTCGCGCTTTCCATATTTAGCTTATACATATCAGATTTCCCAACTCTTCTCGTTTTGATAATAATTCCTTTTTTCAAAAATTCTTCAAAGAAAGTCTTCAAAGAATTGTAGCTGATGTTGGCTTCTCTTGCCATGTCAGTCATGTTGAAGTCGAAGAAATGATTTCCAATTAAGAAGTCCAAAAACCTCAACTTTGGAGTGTCTCCAAAGTATTCCAAAAACGCTGGCTTGCTCTCTTCATGCTTCATAAGTCTTTTAGAAATTAAGGTTATTTAAAAGATTCTTGTCTCTCTTTGGTTAAAAGAGAAAAGCTTAGATACTTCGTTTTCTTGTAGTAAGGAGAGATTCGGCTGATAGAATTGGATTGAGAACTATGAAGAATAAAGAACTTAGTAATGCTATGGTGGGATACGTAATGTCAGAAGAAGCTTTAGCTAGAAATTGGGATACTCCTGAAGAGGATGAAGCATGGAAAGATTTGTGAAATATTTACTAGGGATTAACTATTCTGTAATTCCCTAACAGCATTCAGCACTCGAAGATCTGGCGAGAGAATGTAAACATGATCGTCTCGGGAACGCAGGGCGCGATAGATTTTTTGGAGGAATTCTCTGCGTGCTTTGTCTTTGTAGAAATCCCAGAAATATGAAGGATGTGTTTTATTGAGGATTTTCCAGAAAGTGTCTTTGACGTTTGGATTTGGGTATTTTGTGAAAATGATGGAATTACAGGTTTCTCCCGGGAAGTCAACTCCTCTGGCGCACTTAGTTGAGAAAAGAATGTCTTTTAGGCCTTGCTTGAAAAGAGAAATTTGCATTCCTGTCTTGTCTTCTCTTTGAGACTTACGGAGTTCCTCTGAAGATATAATGCTTGCTGTTTTGAATGCTTCTAGATTTGAAGGAAGATCTGCAAACGCATTTACATGCACTAACGTTGGCCTTTTAGCCTTAGAAATTGCTTCTGATAAGGCAACAAGATAATCTTCTCTGGAGTTGTCTTTTGATAAAGCAGAGTATTTGCAGTCGAATTCTTTGCCAGTTCTGACTATCTCTATTGTTCCTTGGGCAAATGATTCTGCTTCTACTCTGGCAAAATCTGAAATGCCGAATACGTTTTTTAAGACAGAATCTGAATGTAATGTGCCAGACATGAAGACTAGAGCGCGATTGGCTTCTACAAGCTCTTTAAATTTTTGAGATAGGTCTGTAGTTACAAGAGTTGCTATTAAATCAGTTTCTTCTTTTCTATAAGTTAGATATGTATCTTTCATTGAATTAGAGAACGTTTTGGCCGCTTCTAATGCTGTGTTTGCATAATTTAACTCATCAACTTCTATTTCGGCTTCTAAATCAGGATTGTTCATGAATAGCCTTAGCAGAGAATCTAGTTTTGTTTCTGAAATATGGAAAACTTTGTTTTCATCAACTCCTAAAGCGCGCTTATTTTTTTCTTCTAAGTCTATTAAGTCGAGAATGTCTCTGATATTTTCTCTTACGATTAAATTATCTGGGAAAATCATGCTTAACGCTGTGTAAAGCCTTGTTAAATTAAGATCTAGCTGATTTGATAAAGAATCTAAGAACTCATCTCCTTCATCTATAATTTCAACTTCTGTCTGTGGCTTTCTTCCAAGCGAGAATTCAGAAAGATATTTTGCCGAATTGAATATGATTACATCTGCCTCAAGATAAGCGAGATATTGGTCGTAATAGGAACAACCTTGTTTTCTGTGATAGAAAATAAATTCTTTTCCATTTACTCCGGCATATCTGTATTTTCTCGCATCTGCAAAATGCTGGATATCTATATTTGCAGGAAGTATCGGGCTCCAATAAGGATTTGAGGGAGCTATTGAGAGTCTTCTCATTTTTTTCAAAGAGGGAATTGAATTCTTGTCTGTAAACGGGTTTTCCAAATAATATTCTTTGATTTTATCGTAATTCTTGTCGGACAGCTTGATATTTTCCGGGAGGAAAGAGTCTGCGCATGACTTCCCCTTAAAAAAGAGAGAATCATGATTTTCTCTTCCAGTTATCATTGCTATTTTTAGTTTTTTTCCGGAGGGTTTTGTTAAGTACTTATCTGACATGTAGTCGTCTTCATATTGCTTTTGGAGAGCTTTAACAGGGACAACAATAGAAGTTTTTCCAAGTACCCTTGCTATGTTCAACGCAATGGCTGATTTTCCAGTGCCACACACGCCGTGCAAAAAAATAACTTTCTTTCCCGAAGAAATAAGCTCAACAACTTCTTTTACAACATCCTCTTGAGTTTTTCCGTTTGAAAATTTGAGTGGCTCCAAAGCCTGAGAATTGGAATAAAGGCTCCAGAATTTTTTATCAAAAATGTTTTCTATTTTTTGCTCTTTCAAAAATGAAAGTTCTTCTGAGGTTTTAAGATGATTATTTGAAAGGCCTTCAGATTCTTTTTGAAAAAACCGGTTTATATTTGGTTCTGACATTTTCTTTCTTCTTATGTTGCAGTCAAAACAATTCCCTCTATGCCTTATTAAACGGCCGCATGCCTGGCATTTATAATCTTTTGGCCTTGGATACTCTTTTTCTGCATAATCCATGGGCTTCCCGTCAATGCTGGCAATTTTCCCTTGAGAGTCGAAAGTCATACGCGTCATATGGCTTCTTATTTGGAAATGTTTAAAAGTATTTGCCAACTTTTTGATGTATGGAGAAAAAAATCATTGTAAGTTGGGTGATGCAAGTTGTTGTGGCTCTGATTTTCTTTCAAACCTTGTTTTTCAAATTTACCGGAGCTTCTGAGGCTGTTGCCATATTCACCAAGCTTGGAGTTGAGCCATGGGGGCGATGGCTTACTGGAATTCTCGAGCTCGGGGCGGGCGCTATGCTGTTGATTCCCGGAACAATCGTAATTGGAGCTATTTTAAGTTTAATAATAATAATTCCTGCTATTGTTCTGCATTTTGCAGTGCTTGGAATTAGTTCTAACAACGACGGAGGATTGCTGTTTGCGCTCGCAATTATCGTTTTAATTCTAAGTCTGGCTATTTTATGGATTAGGAGGAGCAGGCTGAAAAAATTGTTGAGAAAGTCTTAACTTCTGGATAGGTGTATTTTAACAGCCCATTAAAAAATCATCTTGCTGGAAAGAAGAGTTTTTGTTCTTGTAGAGTTAATGGGCAAAGATTTAAATTTTCAGATTGTTTGTGTTTGCTGGATTAAAATGGTTTCTTTGAGACAAAGACAGGCGGCAAAGAGGAATATTAGAAAAGCGCAAAAAAAATGGCGGAGCATGTCTCATAAGGAGCATGCAATGGCGCAGCCACAGGGGAGCGCTAGGAAAAAACCAGGTACAACCGGAAAAGGAAATTTCTACAGAATTGTGGTGCGACCAAAGAGCGAATTTGTGAGTTTTAAAAATCATGACGTCGGCAAAAAAGGACATATTGAAAGAATTTCTGGAAGAAGAAAAAGCGGAAGCTGGGACACTCAAGCATGGCTTATCAGCAAAGCCGACGCTAAAAAAAGCGGAAATACTCTTGTAGGAATAAGCGAGGATGCCAAACAAGTCATAAGAAGTCTGTCATCAAAACCAAAAAAAGTTAAAGGAGATGTTTTTGAAGCACACCCGAGAAAAAATGTGCCTGAAAAATCCAAGCCTACAAAGGCAATGAGAACTGCGCAGAAGCAGAATATAAAAAAGGCACAGAAAGCCCGGTGGAAATAGAGAATTTCTATTGGTAGCCTCCATCAACTACGATAACACTTCCATTGATATAACTTGCATCGTCAGAAGCCAAAAAAACAGCTACCCTTCCAATTTCTTCAGGCTTCGCAAACCTTTTTAAGAAAATTTTTTCAGTTTCTTCTTTAATGTAACTTTTTGGCAAATTTTTATTCATTTCGGTATCGACCCACCCGGGAGCGATACAGTTTACTAATATATTAGGAGATAATTCCATTGCTAAACTCTTTGTAAGGTTAATTACTCCGGCTTTTGAAGAGCTATAATCTATTGAATCAGGATGCCAACAATTAATTCCATTGGTAGATGAAATGTTAATGATTCTACCAGATTTTTGTTTTTTCATATATTCAGAAGCATATTTGGAAGTAAGAAAAACTCCTATTAAATTGACTTCCAAGGTTCTTTTCCATTGGGCGATGGTTCTCTTATTAAATGGAACATCAAAAACAATGCCTGCGTTATTAACTAGAATATCTATTTTCCCAAAAATTTTGATCGCTTTTTTGAACATTAATTCAACTTCTTTTTCTTTAGATACATCACATTTAATTGCTATAGCTTGCGAGCCGAAATCATTTATTTTTTTAACAACATTATGAGCCTGTTCCTGAGAGTTACAATAGTTAACAATAACTTTTGCCCCCTCGCGAGCAAAAAGGAGAGCGATAGCCTTGCCTATTCCCCTACTTGATCCAGTTATCAAAGCCACTTTATTTCTTAACCTCATAAAATTAACAAACTAATCCGTTTTATTAAACCTTTCCGCAAGCCTCCCAAAACACTTAAATACCCCTGCAAACTCACTTTAGAGGTAGGATGAGGTTTGGTGATGCTTATTCTGCAAGGAATTGAACCGATGAACGAAAGCGTGGTTGTCAAGAAGGGCAACAGAATAAAGGTCGAATATGAAGGCAGACTAGAAGACGGAACTGTTTTTGACAGCACTGCTAAACATAACGGGAAGCTGCTTGAATTTATCGCTGGAGAGGGGAATGTTATTTCTGGATTTGATGATGCTGTTATTGGCATGAAAGAGAACGAGGAAAAAGAGTTCACTCTTGAGCCGGAAGAGGCTTATGGGGAGAAGAAAGAAGAGTTAAAGCAGAAGATTCCGAGACAGGCGTTGCCCAAAGAACAAGAACCAAGGGTTGGAATGATGTTGATGATAGGTTCTCCGGATGGAAGGCAGTTTCCTGTTGAAATTACTGCTGTAGATGCTGAAAGCATTACAGTGGATATGAATCATCCGCTGGCCGGAAAAACACTGATATTCAAAATCAAGGTCAAGGAGATTGAGGCTGTTTCTGGAGAAGAGAGCAAGAAGTAAAATAGCATGAGAGTCGGCAGTAGTTCTATGGTAATAAGTCTTGAAGGTTTGAGACAAGTTGATGGGAAAAATAGTTTTTTCATGTTAAATAAATGTAAGGAGGATACGCATGGGAAATAAGATATATGTTGGCAATTTGCCTTACAAATTCAAGGCCGACGACTTAAAGGAAGCTTTTTCCGAATTCGGAGAAATAACAGAAGCTACTGTCATCACAGACAGATATTCTGGGAGGTCAAAGGGATTCGGTTTCGTGACTTTTGCTGATGAAGAGTCTGCAAAAAAGGCTGTTGAAGCTATGAACGGAAAGGAAGTTGAAGGAAGAGAGCTTAAAGTAAACGAAGCAAAGCCTAGAGAAGAATAATTTTTTGGAAGAAATTTTTGTTTTTTTATTAATTTTGAGTATCTAGGAGGAGCTTTAGTTTGTTATTGATTTCCTTTTTGATTTCTGCGTTTTTAATATGGCCTATCTTCTTAATAATTTGATTTTTGTGAAGAGTGGCTAACAAATCCAAATAAACTTCTTTGTAAGCTTTATTCTTACAAGTGCCTAAATAATTGCAACATTCTTGATTAGAGTTTTTGTTTTTAGGTTTTTTCATTTCACAAACTCAACGTTTTCCAGATTTTCAAATTCTTTATCACCAGTGAGAAATTTCATGTTACTTCTTTTTGCATATATGTAACCAATACAATCTGTGTAAGACAGACTTTGTTTTTTATGTTCCTTTCGAAAGCTAATTGCCTCTTTTAACACTTCATCACTAATTTCAACAACAGATTTTTTGTATTGATTATATATTTTTTCAAGCTCGGTTTTGGTAAAATTGCCGAGACATATATAATAAATCTCTGCTAAATTAAATATTGTTATAGTTATCTCAGCATTTTTATACTTCTCATAATTTGGATTTTGGGCAAGAATTTCTATGACTGCGTAAGTGTCAAAGAAAAAATTATCTTTCTTAGAGTCTACTTCTTCGCTTTCAGCCATTCTTCCTCTCTTTTCCTATCAGAATTACTGATCCACCCTTCTCTAGCCTCATCTTTTAATTCTTGGGCTGTTTTTTTGAATCTGTCTCTTCCAAAACCCCATAAATCTCCTGCTTTCGGCCTAGTTCTTTCTATCGAAATAGTCACTTCTGTGTTTTCTTTGATGTGTTTTTTGCTAGCGATTTCGTTGGGAATAATTACAGCAACAGAGTTGCCCCATTTTCTTGCTATAGTTTTTATTTCGTTTTGCATAGATATAATGATACATAATGATATTTAAACATATTGTTTTATTTTAATCCGAACTTCTCTGGTATGTTTGAAGTTTTAGTTTTTGCTTAAAAGTTTCAGCTTAAAGAAAATAATGGTTAATGTATTAGGACTTTGTTCTTGCAGGATTGGTGGGTGAACTCTTGATTTTTTGGTCGACATTTGCAACGGATAAAATAATAAGCCTTCGTGAATTTCCCGACAGCTCTTTACTCAGAATTTTTCCTCCATTTTTTATAAGCGTTTGATTATTTGTTCTTTTGCCATAACAAGGCTTTTCCTGGGGAAAGCAGTTAGTGTGTGAAAAAGTTTTAGGTCTCTCTAAAGGGCGTTTAATGCATCTTGTGCGAAGTTTTTGTGTGTGACCAACTAGTTTGTTTAAAAAAAATTAGAGTTGTACATCCTGAAACCCGATTTTGGAAAAATCTGTCTACCTAATTCGTAAAATTCGGAGAATTTAGATTGGAAATAATCAAAATTTCTGGTGTTTGGAGTAATTAATCCGATATTTCCTCCATGGGTCCCTACCCCTCCATCGGCGTAGTTGCCTCCATCTAAGATTCCATCTCCCTCAGAATCATAAAGGTGTAAATAGTGATACCCTTCACCATTAATTGTAATCTTTATGGTTTCGTCTTGTCTTTGAATCACTTTTAACCTTGTATTTCCAAAGGTTCCTCCGGTATCTATCCCTCCTTTAGGTATCAGTGCAAAAGCTAATCCTGTTAGTGATAAAGCTCCCAAACACTTAGTGATTCTTTTCATATTTGTTATTGTAGCTACGAGTTTTTAAATCTTTCTTAATCCGAACTTCTCTGGTATGCTTGAAGTTTTAGTTTTTGCTTAAAAGTTTCAGCTAAAAGGGCGAGAAGCTGATGAAATTTCCTAGAAGTTGAATTATTCCGAATATTATTAGATAGACCCCGACTGCCCAACGCAGAAGCTTTGGAAATATCAGGACCACGAAACCTAGAATTATTGCGAGAATTGCGGAAATTGTTATGGAAATTATTGCCATGTTAGTTTTAGTGCGCTGAAGTTAATAAACCTTGCTGGTTAGAAATGGCTAATACTGGGATCGCTCTCTTAGGAAGATGGATGCCAGATATATGATAGCCAGAGATATTATTGTTATTGTTAAAGAAGTTAGAATTGAGGCGTATGCTGAGCTTTCAACGTGCGTGAAAAAGACCACTAAAGAGTGTATTGTATCGAAAATTGTTTGACGCCAGGTAAACGCTATTGTGAACGCTAGTGTGATGATTATCAGGAGACGTATCTGGCGCCTAAATTCACGTCTAAAGTTCTCTCCACCTATAAAAAAATTTCTTGTGCGTCTTCTAACTTGTCTCATTTTCTGCTTATGTCGGCGCAATCGGCGCTTCGCGCCTCAGTTCATTGAGGCAAGTTTTTTTAAAAGTTAAAAGTTAAAAAAATAAATTTTTGTTGCAAACATACTTATTTGCCACTCATCATCCCTAGAGCTCCAATTACAGCTAAAACGCCGCCAATTGCTGCTAGGTAAAATTGGTTAGTCCAGAACTCACCGACTACTGCAAGAATACCTCCGATGAGTACAACCCACATTTGCCATCCGCCTTTCATGTTAAAAACCTCCTTATAGTTGTTGGTAAATATCGTTTAATTAAGTGAGAGAGATTTAAATAAGTTTGCCTTTTTTCTGGTTAATTTACAGATTTTAGAGCAAATTTCTTAATTTTTTGAGATTGGAGAGATGTTTGGGGCTGTTTAAGGGGTGTTTGGGGCTGTTTTTACTTTTATCGACGATAAACAGCTGTTTGGGGCTGTTTAAACAGCTGTTTAAAACTTTAGCTGGGGTGTTTGGGGCTGTTTAAAGGGTGTTTAAGCTGTGTTTTTTTGAAAAACGAAATCGTCGATTAAACGGCTTAAAAACATAAGATTTTTAAATATTGGGTGTTTAAGAATTCGTATGTTTTGGTTATTTGGAAAAAAAAGAGTTGAGAGGCTTGAAAGGGATATTGAAAAAAGTTTTTTAACTGTTAAAAATGATTTTGAAAAAGTTGGAAAATGGATTAAACACCTGGATGGGCATAAAAGGGGGCTTTCGAAAAGCGTTGAAGAGATAAAGCTTGAATTAGCGACGATTCGTGAGGAGCTTGAAACTATCAAAGAAACAATTTCTTTAGTTAATTTTGCGGCTGAAGGCAAACAGCTGTCCAAAAAACAAACAGCTGTTGGTAAACAAACAGCTGTTTATGCTGTTCAAGAACCTGTTCAAACAGCTGTTCAAACAGCTAATTTTTATGATTTTTTACAAGGTTTATCTGCTAATGAGAGGTTGATAGTTTTTACGCTTTTGAATGCTGATGAAGGCATGAAGTTAAGTTATGAGGATATAGCCAGGCTGTTGGGAAAAGAGAGATCTACTATCAGAGGTCAAATAAACGCGATAAAACAGAAAAGTGAGGGTTTGTTATTTGAATTAACCGAACCCAATGGGAAAAAAAGAGTGTATATTCCAGAGGAAATCAAAGAAAAATTAACAAAATATGCAAAAGTGAGAGTTAAAGGAGCTGGAAAAAGAAATAAAAAATGAAGATTTTCATAAATTTTGCAAAAGTGAGAACTTTTTGGAACCAAAAACTCGGAGGAAGTGAGGGAAAATTTAAAGAAATTGCTAAAGCTGGCGAAGTGAGAAATTTCAAAATTGGCAGTTTGTGGAAAAATGAGAGTTAAATGAGGAAAAATTGCCTTTTGTGCGCAATTTTTCTGATGTGAAAAAAGAAAAAAGCGGTTTATTGAGCTAAATTTGGGCTTTTTAAGGCTTGAAAAGCTTGATTTTGGGCAAATTGGATTTTGTAGCTTCGCTTTTAATTCTATTCGGTATATCGAAAATAGTTAGTGTTTAGTGGGTTGTTAGATTGCCCGAAGTTGATAAATTGTTTCTAATGATGCTATTTTCCTGAGTTCAGGAGAGACTGAAAGTATAATCCTCTTGTTATTTTCTCTTTGTTTCTCAATAGGGATTCCTTTCTTTATGATCCTTAAGATATAATCGCGGATCGAGCTTTCTGTGAGCGAAAGTCTTTGAGAGAGGAGCGCATAATCGACGATAAATCCTTTTTCTTCTAAGTCATAAAGGGCGCTAAAAACCTGCATTTCCTGAACAGTTAATTTCTTAAACTTAAAGCGAACTTCTTTTTTTATCTCGTCCAGAGAGTTTAAAATTTCTGAAACTTTTTGAAAATTGGTGATTTTATCTGTTTTTTCGTCTGTTTTTTGAACTTTTTCTGTGTGTTTCTGGTTGTTTAGAAATGGATTTCCATGAGAAATCAGGGGGTTGTTGTCTGTCTGTCTGTTGTGTTGTCTGTCTGTCGAAACCCCTCTATTTCCAGTGGAAATAGCTAAATTTGGGCTTTTTAAGGGTTCTAATTGATAATTCATTGTCGAAACTATTGTCTTATGTCTGTTGTCTGTCTGTTGTTGTGGGATTTGTGCTGAATTCTGTATATGAATATTGTTCTTTAGCTCTGAAATGGCACTTTTCAGGTCTAAAAGCTCTGAGCATATAAAATCTATATCCTGCCTTATCTTTTGAAATGCTTCTTTTAGCTTGTCCTGCATGATTTTTTTAATAAATGAAAGGATTTAAGGATTGTTGTGCTGGTGCTTCTTATAGACCTCATAGGCTGTTTGAGATATACGCCAGCGCTGGCGCCTTGTGTATTGTTTGCCTTTGGAGGATTTTGTTAGTTTTGTGACTAACTTGTTTTTTTCTAATTCCTCTAACAATGATTTTGTAAACTCTTCATCCCGTATAATCTCTTCCGCTATTTTGCTAGTGAAAGCTGGCTGCGGAGAAATTATAAAAAGATAATGCAATATCTGCTCTGAAATCTTCCGGCGCTTTGAATTTGAAAGGCGTGGCATTTTTGTATTTGGGGAATGAGATTTTTATAGTTGTGGGAAGGTTTAAAAATCGAGTGTGGATTTTGGAGACGTGGTAGAAAAAAAGCTTGCTTATGAAATAGAAAAGTTGCTGAACCTCGAGCCTGAGATTGAAAAGATTATTTTAGGAATAGGTTTGGACCTTTCTGAACTGTTATATAGAGGTTTTGGAGGAGACAGACTTGAACGTATGCGCATGACTGGTACTGATAGGGATGACCCTTACCTATTTGCTGTTAGATTTAATGATCCGGAGAAGGGGGGCGGAATTTGCTACGCTGTTCGCAGGGGCTATGAGTTTAGAAATGTCCTTGGAGTTTTTGCTTTAGCAGTTTATGATGCTAACTGCCTCAGGCAAGAGGATACCTCTGGAGAGTTTTTCTCTTTTAAAAAGAGAATAAGGCCCCCAGTAGTTTTAATTGAATTTGTTCCGATAACTCTATAAATGGTTGATTCTGTTGAAAAAGGCAACATGACATCAGGCAGGATTGAATATCTTGAGCCTTATCGAGCTGAGGACGTGAAGAAGATCCTTGAGCCGATTGTTGAGGAATGGTTTTTTAACAAATTTGATGACTTTTCATTGACACAGCTTTATGGCGTCAAGACAATATATGACAGGAAAAACATACTGATAAGTGCACCTACTGGAGGGACTAAAACGCTTACTGCTTTTCTTGGGATTATTAATTATTTGGTTGGTTTGGCTCTTAAGGGAGAGCTCGAAGACAAGATTTATGCTGTTTACACCTCGCCTCTTAAAGCACTCTCTAATGACATTTTTGTAAATTTAGAAATGCCATTAAAAGAAATCAGGGAATTGGCTAAGAAAAAGAGTTTGAAAATGCAAGAAATACGAGTTGGATTAAGAACAGGAGACACTACTGCCAGCGAGAGGGCCGGGCACGCCAGGAAAGTGCCTCATATTTACGTTACAACCCCTGAAAGCTTGAGCATTGTGCTGACTACAAAAAAATTCGTGGATAATCTGAATGCTTTAGAGTTCATTATTGTAGATGAGATTCACGCAATGGCGAATAAAAGAGGAGTGTATTTATCTCTAACGCTTGAAAGGCTTGAAGAATTTAGCTTGATCACGCCAGTCAGAATTGGACTTAGCGCTACTATCTCCCCAATTAATGAAATTGCCAAATTTTTAGCTGGAGAGGGAAGAGATTGCTTAATCGCGGATGTTAAACTTAACAAGAAAATTGACATTGGGCTTATTTCCCCTGCCAAAAATCTGATTGAAGCAGACAGCGCTGAAAGCCAGAAAGAATTGTATAGAATTTTAGATAATTTGATTGAGAATCATAAAACCACTTTGATATTTACTAACACCAGAGCGGCCACTGAGAGAATAATTCATTATCTAGACTTACATTTTCCAAAAAAATATGAAGGTTTTATCGGTGCGCATCACTCGTCTATGAGCAAGGAAAAAAGATTTGAAATTGAGGACAAGCTGAGGAAGGGGGAGCTGAAAGTTGTTGTGACAAGTACAAGCTTGGAGCTGGGAATTGATATAGGAAATGTTGATCTTGTTGTTTTGCTTAGAAGTCCCAAGGGAGTTGCAAGAGCGTTGCAAAGAATAGGGAGAGCCGGACATAAACTGCACGAAAATCCTAAGGGGAGATTTGTTGTTTTGGATAGAGATGATTTGGTTGAATGTGGAGTTTTGATGAAAAACATGATTGAAAAGAAAATTGACAATGTGGAAATACCGAAAAATCCTCTGGATGTCCTGGCTCAACAGATATACGGAATGGCTATTTCTAAAGTTTGGAAAGCAGATGACATGCTGAAGACAATCAGAAGAAGTTATTGTTATTCTGATTTGAGCAAGGAGGATTTTTTGGCTGTTGTTTCTTATTTGGCTGGAGATTATGCTTTGGAACATAGGAATGTTTACGCTAAAATTTGGTATGAGCCCAGCACCGGAGAGATAGGGAAAAAGGGGAAGTTGGCCAGAATAATGTATATGACTAATATAGGGACAATTCCGGAAGAGGGCTTTATCAGTGTTGTAATTTCTGCTCCTGTTGCTAAGATGGGGCAAGTTGTTGGAAAGATTGATGAAGCTTTTTTGGAGAAGATGAAACGCGGAGACGTTTTTGTTTTAGGAGGAGCTAAATATCAATTTATCAGAAGCCAGGGAATGAAAGCTTATGTTATCGCCGATGTTTCGAAAAATCCGACAATACCGAGCTGGTTCAGCGAAATGCTGCCGTTGAGTTTTGATGTGGCTGTTGATATTGCAAGGTTCAGGGGCCTTGTTGCTGAAAGAATTAAAGATAAAGAAGAATGTTTGGAATTTATTAGTGAATATCTTTATTGTTCTGGAGAAGCTGCTGAACAAATCTATGAATATATGAAAGAACAGGCCAAGTTTTCTGAGATACCGAGCGATAAAACAATTGTTGTTGAGAAATTTAAAGGAGACAAAGAATATTTGCTTTTTCATAGCATGTTTGGAAGACGCGTGAATGACGCTTTATCCAGGGCTTATGGATTTGCAGCTGCGAGATTGAGGCACAGAGATATTGAAATAGGCATCAATGACAATGGATTTTTTATTGCGGGAGAGAAACTTGATGAGAACAAAATAATTAATTATGTTAATTACAAAAATTTGGAGTTGATTTTGAAGGAGGCTATAGAAAAAACTGATGTTTTACGAAGGAGGTTCAGGCATTGCGCATCCAGAAGTTTGATGATTCTTCGTTCGTATAAAGGAAGGACTAAGAGTGTTGGAAAACAGCAGATGCATTCTCATTTTTTGTTGGCTGCTGTAAAAAAAATAAGCAATGAGTTTCCTATTTTGCAGGAGGCACGGCGTGAAGTTCTGGAAGATGTTATGGACATAAAAAAAACTAAAGAGGTTTTAAGATGGATAGAAAGCGGGAAAACAAAAATTAAGAAAATCAGGACGCCAATGGTGTCTCCGTTTGGACTGAATTTGATTTTGCAGAGCCACGCTGATCTAATTAAAATGGAAGACAGAGCGGCTTTTCTGAAAAGAATGCATAAGCTACAGATGAGCATTATCGAGGGTAAATAGGTTTAAAAACTGGATGAAAAAAGATTAGTTATGGAAGATTTGACATGGAATAAAAAGGCACTGGTTTTCTTATTAGATTTGTTTGAGAAAGGATTGGATAATAAGGATGAGGGTATTGGATATCACGGAACCAGTCTTGAAGCGATAGAACAACTATTAGTCAGTGGGAAGTTAATTGGAAGAACAACAGAAGATAAGTTATTAAGAAGGTATAATCTGGGAGACATTAGTTTTTTCCCTGTAAAAACAAAATTTCCAGAACATCCTTTGTTTAGTACTTTTTTAGATGATGATAAAATAATTGGTGAAGCTGCTGGATATGCAGAAGATAATGCGAGAGCGCATGCTTTTTTGAAACTGGTTGGTTTAAATAATGTTCCAGAAATGTATGAACATGGTAAACAGGTTAGTTTTTGTTCTTGGCGGTTTGGTCGTGAAGATTATTTTCCTTTTATGAAAGATGAAAAAGAAAGCGTGCATGCTTTTTTGAAAAGAGGAGTTTCCATTTGTCAAATTAGAGAGGCCTTCCTAAAAACTAGACACAGGAAAGGAGTAGTTCTGGGTTTAAGCGAAAAAATTTTGGAGTTTTATGAGATAAGCGGAGGGGATAAGGGTGAAGGAGATTTAGTTATAAAAGCCAGGGGAGGGTTGGATTATTGTTTTTTGTGTGGGTTAGAGCCTTTAGGTGAGGAGGAATGGGACTTTTTTGAAAGACTTCAAAAACAACAAGAGGAATTAAATAAAAACCCTTAATTAGTCTTTTTCTTCTGGGTAATTATGAAAATCAAATTTATTGGAAAATGTTTGTTGCTCGAGGAGAAGGGGAAGAGGGTTTTTGTAATTGGAGATTTGCACTTAGGGTATGTTGGGAGCATGAGAGAATCTGGAATTCTTGTTCCTTCTGGAATTTATAATGACATGATTAACGAGCTCGATAAGATTTTTGAAAATATTGGAAAAGCTGATAAAGTTGTTTTATTGGGGGATTTAAAACATGAGTTTGGCAGGATATTACAAGAGGAATGGAAGGAAGTTCTGGGCTTTATTGATTATCTAAGGGAAAAGTGCGGCGAAATTATTGTTGTGAGGGGAAATCACGATGCTACTTTAGACAGCATTTTAAAACAGCGAAACCTGAAAGGAGCCAGTTATTTTATCTGGGAAAACACGGCTTTTTTGCATGGAGACAGGGATTTTGATTTTGTAAATGGCAAAGAAATTAAAATTTGGGTTATTGGACATGCGCATCCTGCTGTTGTCATTGAAGAAAAAAGGGGAGGCAAAAAGGAAAAATACAAATGTTTTTTAGACGGCAAATATCTGGGGAAAAGAGTTATTATTGTGCCTAGTTTTTTTAGTTTAAATGAAGGAACTGATGTGAGAGACCTGTCTGGAAATGATTTGGGGCTGGCATGGAATTTTGATTTAAAAAAATTTGATGTTAAAATAGCAGGAGATGGCTTGGAGGTTTTGGATTTTGGGAAACTCAAAGGATTGAGAAAGAGTTAGTTGTCTGGCTTCATGTTCAATCTTGGAAGAGGCAGGTGGGAGGGAAGATTAAGCTCCTGCTGCAATTCAAGGGTTTTGGGAGTACATTTTGAAAGAATAAAATTGGACAGGAATATTCTCAGCGTGTTTGAAATCTGCTTTTTCTTCCAGGATAAAAGAATTTCATCCAAATCTTTCTTAGACAATGAAATCAATATATTTCCCTCGAAGGAAATCTCTGCTTCTTTTTTTTCATTTTTCTTTTTTCCCTTGTCTTTTGAATCAACAGGAGTGTAAAAAAGCGAGTGTTTAAAAGAAATCTTCAACACATCAGAGTCCTTCAAAAAATTAATAGATTTTTCATGCTCAATGTCGTCAAATTTAAAGTCGAGAACTTTTTTTATTTCTGGAGTTAGTTTATTTAAGAATCTTTCCCCGGAAATTTTTGTGAAGTTAAAACCTATTATCTGCATTTTACTGCTTGAGAAAAGAGGTTTATAAATTTTTAGATATTGTTAATTTGGGCTTTTATTAGTGAAAAGGAACTAAATCAAATCTTCTTCAGAGACAACTACAAAGTCGCCAATAGCTATTATGGAGTTGTATGGAATTATGGGCTCTTTTTGCTCTGAAAATTCAAGATTGAGGTTTTTTGTATGGGTTGTCGGATCTTTCAGAAGAAGCTGAATTAATTCTCCAGTCCTTGTTTCAAAGGCTATATCCTTAACGAGCCCGAGACGCTTTCCTTCTTTTGTAACCACGAGCCGGCCGACGACTTCTTTCATCATTTTTTTATCAATAGCCATTCTGTGTTGAAATATGAGAAGTATATAAAGATTATTATATAGTGAGAAACATAAAAACTGATAAAAAATCCAATAAAATGTATGGATTTGATGGTGTTTTTCAGCTGAAAAACAGAGTCACCCTATGATTTCTTATGGAAAATAAAGATAGTTTTTTAAAGGAAATGAGAAGTTGCGTTTGTTTAGTTTTGTTTTATAAATATTTATATTATATAATAGATATGTTAAATAATATGGTTTATAATATATAAATTATATCTAATATTTTCGGTTAATTGAGAGTAATTAAGGGATTTTTAAAGTAATTGAGAGTAATTAAGGGATTTTTAAAGTAATTGAGAGTAATTAGGGGTTTTAAAGGTGTTAGGGGATTTAGAGGTAATTAGGTTTTTAGGAGTTAATTAAAGGTATTTGGGGGATTTTTAAGGGTGCTTGAAGGGTTTTCAAAAGGTTTTTCTTTTTGGAGTGGAAACGATGGTGTGGGAGAATCATATATTTTTTATTGATTTTCTTTGATTTGGATAGGAAATAGAGGTTTTTGTACAGATAAGTTTATAATTAGGAAAGGTTTTCTGCTTCTGTTTCCAAAGAGGGAATTATGGGCTCAAAGCTTGATAAAATATTTGATTCTGTCATGAAAAACAGCGTGTTTAGAAATAAAAGCATTCTACAGATAAATTATAGGCCTGATGAAATATTACACAGAGATGAGCAGGTAGAGGGGGTCGCTTCAATTCTTGCGCCGGCTTTAAGAGGAGATAGGGTAAGCAATTTGTTTGTTTTTGGGAAAACAGGCACTGGAAAAACCCTTTGCGTGCAATATGTTACTAACGAGATTTCGAAAAGGGTTGCAGACTCAGGAGAAAATAATCTTAAAGTTGTTTATGTGAATTGCAAGCTAAAAAAAGTGGCTGACACGGAATATAGGATTCTTGCTGAAATAATAAATAATTTGGGAGGGAGCGTTCCTGCTACCGGACTTCCTACAGATGCTGTTTATAATAAATTTATCGAAATTGTTGACAACAAGAAGCAAACTGTTTTGATAATTCTGGACGAGATTGACCAGGCTGTGAAAAAAATTTCGGACAGCTTTCTTTATACACTGACCAGGTTAAACTCTGAACTGAAGAATGCACAAATTAGCATAGTAGGAATAAGCAATAGCCTTACATTTATGGACGGGCTGGATCCCAGAGTAAGAAGCTCGCTTGGAGAAGAGGAGCTGGTTTTCCCACCTTATAATGCTTTACAGCTGCAAGATATTTTGAAAAAAAGGTCTATTGAAGCTTTTAACGAAGGAATTGTTGATGAGGGTGTGATAGCCAAATGCGCTGCGTTTGCGGCCAGGGAGCACGGAGATGCAAGGAGGGCTTTGGACTTGCTGAGAGTTGCTGGTGAGCTGGCAGAGAGAGCGGGCGAAAGCAAAATGACTTTAAAACACATAGACGAGGCGAACAAAAAAATTGAAAGAGACAAAATGCTGGATATAATAGACAGCGAGCCAAAGCAGTTTCAACTCGTTCTCCTTGCGATTATGGGGCTAACGGAAGACAAGAATTTTGACAAAATTTTCACCGGAGACATATATAACAGATATCAGGAAATATGCGAGAAAAGCAAAAATGAGGTTCTGACCCAGAGAAGGGTTTCTGATATTCTGGCTGAATTTGATATGCTTGGGATTATCAATGCCAAAGTGGTTAGCAAGGGAAGGCAGGGAAGAACGAGGGAAATAAGGTTAATGCTTCCGGACAATGTCAAAGATAAAGCAAAAGAGATTTTGTCGAATTCGGTGAGCATATGAATCCAGAAATACTTAACCTTGTAAGAGAAAAAGGGCTTTTGCTAGAAAAAGATCTTTTTGAAATGCTCGAGAGATTTGATGATGTAAATCTTGCAGAAGGGTTTTTGGATAGTCTTGAAAGAGCTTCCGGAAAAAAAATAATAACCAGCTCAAATTTAAACAACAATGTAAGTTATGTTCGGGAAATTGTGAAAGATTTGCCCGGGGAAATGAAAAGCGTTGCCGAAAAAACTTTTGTCAAATTGGGCATAAGCCTTGAAATGAAAAAGGAGCTGCATTTCAAGGAGAAAGACAAGCCGGAGGAGGCCGGATACAAAATTTTTTATTCAGACACAAAGAATGAAAAAAAAGTTGATGTAAAAGATTTTGTCGGGCATTTTAGGGCAAGATACCAGCAAATACAGAGGATGCTGATGCAGAGGCCAGGGCTTGAAAACCTTGTTTCAATAAACAAGATTTCTGGAGAAAGAAAAAGCTTCACAATAATTGGAATTGTCAGTGAAAAAAGAAAGACAAAAAACAAAAATCTAATAATCAAATTTGAAGATTTGACTGGAAGCATAAATGCTCTTGTGAAATTGGAAAGCGATGCTTTTGAGAAGGCAGATGAGCTGCAGATGGATGACATTGTTGCTGTCAGAGCCTCAGGAAACAGAGAGATTGTTTTTGTTCAAGACATAGTTTTTCCTGATGCTTATAAAGAGAAAACTTTTTTGGAAGAGGATTATTGCATTGCTTTCATTTCAGATATTCATGCAGGAAGCGCAAAGCATCTTGGGAAAGAATTCAGCAATTTTTTAGAGTGGATAAACAGCAGGGATGAGCTTGCTGAAAAAATAAAATACATTTTTTTTGTAGGGGATAATGTTGATGGAGTCGGGGTTTTCCCAGGCCAGGAAAGTCTTTTATCATTGAAGAGTTTAAAGGAGCAATATAGCTTATTGGCGGATTATTTGAAGAAAATACCTAAAAGAATAACTATGTTTATGTGTCCGGGGCAACACGATTCTGTAAGAGTTCCGGAGCCACAGCCAGCCATAGACAGCTATTATGGAAAAGAGTTATATGACATACCTAATCTTATTTTAGTTTCAAATCCCAGTATGATAAAGCTTGTTGAGAAAGGCAAGGAATTTAAAATATTGATGTATCACGGAGCGAGTATACACAGCTTCATAAATGAAATTGCAGAGTTAAGGAAACTCAAAGCGCATAGCTGTCCAGCGAAGGCTGTAAGGCATATGCTGAAAAGAAGGCATCTTGCCCCCATGCACGGAGTCAGCAACAGCATTGTTTATGTGCCAAATCCAAAAAGAGACCCTTTAGTGATAGATGAAGTGCCTGATGTTTTCTGCACAGGAGAAGTGCATAGGCTGGATATAGAAAATTACAACGGAGTTTTAATAATCACTGGAAGTTGTTGGCAGGCGCAAACAGATTTTGAGGAAAAAGTTGGGAACATTCCAGATCCATGCAAAATACCGGTGTTAAATGTTAGAACAAGAGAATTAAAGATACTTGATTTTAGCGAGGCTGAAAAATGAATGTGGAGCAGTACTTTAGCAGAATACAGGAAGAAGTGGATAGGTATTATGGTGTTGCCAAAGAAGCAAGACAGAGAGGAATAGACCCTGTGAGCGATGTTGAAGTTCCGCAAGCTGCGTCACTTGCTGAAAAGGTTGTTGGACTTATCAGTGCAGTTTATCCGCAGATAGGAGCTGACAAAAGGGTTGTGAAGAGAATATTGGAGCTCGAGGAAAAGTATGGAAGCTTGGATCCCGCGGTTGCATTAACCATTGCTGAAGAAATTGCCAGAGAGAAACATTGCAAGCTTAAGAGTCATCATGAAGCGATAGAAGCCGGAATAAGAGTGGCTGTCGCATATCTGACTTTAGGAGTTGTTTCCAGCCCTATAGAAGGATTTGTAGAGCTGAAAATATTCAAGACAAGAAATGGAGAGGACTATTTTGCTCCTTTTTATTCCGGACCAATAAGGTCTGCCGGCGGAACAGAGGCAGCATTTTCTCTTGTTGTTGCAGACCACCTGCGTGAAATTTTTGGCTATGCCAAATATGATCCGACAGAAGAAGAGATAAAAAGAGGAATACATGAATGTTATGAATATCATGAGAGAGTAACTAATCTACAATATCTTCCAACTGAAAAGGAAATTGATTTTCTCATGAGACATCTTCCTGTACAAATTTCAGGTGATCCAAGCGAGGATAAAGAAGTGTATAATTTCAAGGACTTAGAAAGAGTTGAGACTAATTTTATAAGAAGCGGGTTTGCGCTTGTGATTGGGGAAGGAATTGCGCAAAAAGCCCCGAAGATTTTGAAAAGAATTTTAAAATTAAGGGAAAGAGGCTTCAGGCTTTCTGGATGGGATTGGATGGAGGAGTTTGTTAAAATGCAGAATGATATAAAAGAAAGCAAAAACATAGGTGCAGAAGCCACTGCGGTTTATATCAAGGATCTTGTCGCCGGCAGGCCTGTTTTTGCACATCCGAGTTTTTCCGGAGGATTTCGGCTTAGATATGGCAGAAGCAGAAACAACGGCTATTCGACTTTGTCTTTACATCCAGCTACTATGGCATTGACTGGAAATTTTATAGCAGTAGGAACCCAACTCAAAATAGAGAAACCAACCAAAGGATGCACTATTTCTCCATGCGACAGCATTGATGGCCCGATTGTAAAGTTTAAAAACGGGAGCGTCAAAAAAATTTCAGATTTTAGGATTGCTGAAAAGGTTTTTGAGGAAATATCTGAAATAATTTATCTTGGAGATATTCTGGTTCCATACGGCGATTTCGCGAACAGAAATCATGTCCTGAATAAACCAGGATATGTTGAGAGGTACTGGTTTCAGGAAGCAAAAGAAAAAGGAATTGAGTGTGAATTGAATCCTGAATTTGAGAAGGCCAAGGAGATATCTGAAAAAGAAGGAATGCCCTTACATCCTGATTATATTTTTTATTGGACACAAATAAACAGAGAGCAGTTTCTGGCGCTGATAGACTGGATAGCGCATGGACAAATAAGGGAAGGCAAACTTGTTTTGCCATACGGCTCAAGCGACAGAGAAAGATTTTCAAGAGGAAAAAGGGCGATGGAGCTTATAGGATGTGAACATGAAGTAAGCTTGGAAAATGTTGTCTTGAGCCAAAAAGAAACAAAAAGCATATTGTTTAATTTAGGGGCAAACTATGATGGCAATTTTGAGGAAGAAATAGATTCTCTTCTTAAAAAAATACCCGAGGAGGAAAATGTATTAAAAGCTGTTAATTTTTTGTGTGAGGCAATTATTCGGGATAAGGCAGGCACTTTCATCGGTGCGAGAATGGGGAGGCCAGAGAAAGCCAAACTTCGTAAATTAACCGGAAGCCCGCATGTTTTGTTTCCTGTTGGCGTCGAAGGGGGAAGGCTTAGGAGCATACAGGCAGCAATTGAAGCAGGAAGTGTCCAAGCTGATTTCCCTGTTTATTTCTGTAAAAAGTGCAGGATACACACTATTTATCCTGGCTGTGAGCTATGCGGAGAGAGGTGCAAAAAGCTTTTTTATTCGGTTAAAAATGACAAATATGTTGATGAAATAAACAAAGAGGATAAAATCCTTGAATTTCACAACAGGAGAATAGATATAAAATATTATTTTGACAACGCCAAAAGAAAGCTGGGAATTAGGATTGAGGAGCTTCCTGTTGCAGTAAAAGGAGTCAGAGGAACATCTAGCTTTGATCATAGTTGTGAGAATCTGGGCAAGGGGCTTTTAAGAGCAAAATACGATTTACATGTAAACAAAGATGGAACTATCAGATATGACATGTCTGAAATGCCTTTGACACATTTCAAACCTTCTGAAATAGGAACAAGCGTTGAAAAGCTTAAAGAGCTGGGATATGAAAAGGATGTGGATGGAAATCCTTTGGAAAGTGAAAATCAGATTTTAGAAATATTTCCCCATGATGTTGTTATGCCCTCGTGCCCGGAAACCTTGGATGAAAGGGCAGATGAGGTTTTTTTTAATATCTCCAATTTTGTAGATGATGAGCTTGAGAAGCTGTATGGGATGAAGAGGTTCTTTAATTTGAAAGACAGGAAAGAGCTTGTAGGAACATATCTCGGATGCATAGCTCCGCATAATTGTGCAGCAGTTGTTGGGAGAATTATAGGATTTTCAAAAGTCCAAGCCATGCTTGCTTCACCTTATATACATGCTGCGATGAGACGGGACTGCGATGGGGACGAGGCAGCAGTTATGTCTTTAATGGATTTGCTGCTTAATTTTTCCAAGAAGTTCCTGCCATCTCATCGGGGCGGGACACAAGATGCTCCACTTGTGCTGAATACTCATCTTAGGGCGGGAGAAGTTGACGATATGATTTTTGATCTTGATGTCTCCAAGGAAATTCCTCTTGAACTTTACAGAGCTGCTGAGGAAGAGAAAAGCCCTTACGCTGTGAAAATGGAGCAGGTGAGAGGAAGGCTTGGGGGAAAAAATGAATTTGATAACCTGCATTATTCTTATGAAGTCAGCGATATAAATTCCGCTCCTTTATGCTCTTCTTACAAATCTCTTCCTACGATGCAGGAGAAAGTTGATAAAATGATGGCTTTATGCAAGAAAATCAGAGCTGTTGATGTTTCTGACGTTGCAAGGCTCACTATAGAAAGGCATTTTATAAGAGATATCAGAGGAAATCTGAGAAAATTCTCAATGCAGGTTTTTAGATGCGTTAATTGCAATGAGAAATTCAGAAGGCCTCCGTTAGTCGGGAAATGCACTGCTTGCGGAGGAAGAATAATCTTTACAATTTCCGAAGGAAGCATAATCAAATATCTTTCTTCTGCACTTGACTTGGCTAGGAAATACGGCGTAAGCCCGTATCTGCTGGAGTGTTTGGAGCTTGTTGAAAAAGATATAGAAGGGATATTTGGAAAAGAGAAGGAAAGGCAGGAAGCTTTGGGGAAGTGGTTTTGACGGGTTTGGAGAGCTTTTGGGTATACAGAAAGCTATTTAAACCTAAGTAAATAGCATTTTACTATGGTAAACATATATAAACAAGATTTAACGATCTTGCAACAAGAGATATTGAGATTATTGTTTGTCAAGGCAGGGATGTCTTTGAATCAGAGAGGAATTGCAAGGGCGCTTGAAGTGACTTCACCTGCAGTCATGAAGGCTCTTCCTAAGCTTGAAAAAGAAGGATTAGTTAGTGTAAAACAAGATAAAGAATCTAAGAGGTGGTCTATTGAGCTGAATAGAGATAATCATAAAGTTATACAGCTAAAGCGAGTGGATAATTTAAGGCAAGTGTACAGCTCTGGGCTGGCCGATTTTTTAGAAAAGGAATTTGCAGGGGCTACGATTATCCTTTTTGGAAGTTATTCAAAGGGCGAAGATACAACATCTTCTGATATAGACATTGCTGTAATTGGAAGAAAGAAAAAGAAAGTTGAACTCACTCATTATGATAAGATTCTTGAAAGAACAATCTTCATCAACTTCTATCCTTCTTTCACAGAGATTCATAAACATTTAAGAGAAAATCTATTCAATGGAATTGTGCTCGCAGGGAGTGTTGAAATATGAAAGGGTTAAAACAATTTGATGAATTTATACGAATAGGGATTGTTAAAAAACAATCTCCTGATAAATCGAGATCTAAATTCTTGATTATGGAAGCTGAACAGGGTTATGCCTATTTATTGAAGCTGATAAAAACTATGGGTGTTGAAAACCAAAACGCAAACGATTATGTCAAAAATTGTTATGATATTTTAATGGGGCTGACAAGAGCAAAGATGTTACTTGAAGGGTTAAATGCTTCTGGCTTTAAGGCACACGAAGCGGAAGTTTCTTATTGGAGAAACCTGCAGTTTAAAGAGCAAGATATTCAGTTCTTAGATCAGATGAGATTTTTCAGAAACGGGATGATTTATTATGGGACTATTTTGGATAAAGAATACGCTGAAAAAGTGATTGAATTCACAAAAAAGAATTATCAAAAATTAAAGGATATTTTAGATAAATTGATTAATGGAGGGGAAAAGAAGACAAATGACAAATAAAAATAACGTGGCTAATTTTGGTTTTGAACTTCAAACCAGAAACAAATAGAATATAATTGTCGGGACAAGCAGACAACCCATTAAGTTAATTCTTCGCACACCAGATTTTATTGTAAAAATACCTAAGGCAGTTCCTGTCAGAAGAACCAACAATCCAAGCAAATTAGAGAAAATCAGGTTTATCATTATCAGCAGAATTATCACAGCTGTTGAAATTTTTGCATAGCTTATTTTGTTTATGTTTTTTGAGAATATTTTTGATATTTTTATTCCCAACAATGCAGAAATTAATCCGGCAAGAATTGTTGCAATCAGAATGGCTGTAAGATTTTGAATTGAAACTTCTTTTAATATCTCTTTTATTGCCACTGCGGCTCCTGTTCTTGTCCTATCTATGACAAAGAGAGTTACAAAACTTAAACCCATGACAATTGTGTTAATTGCTCCAAGAAGAAACATGAATCCCCGCGTCGACTGCGGGATAATTTCAGAACCTATTACAGCCGCGTGCCCGGAGCCTATTCCAGGAAGGAAGGAGCACAGAGGTGCAGAGATAATTGAGCTGATTGTTGATTTGAAGAATTCTTTTTTATTGATTTTTATTTGTTTCAAGGGAGTAGCTGTTTGCTCAGGGATTTTTGTCTTTTCTTTTAAGCTTATTATTAGTGCAGATGTTCCAAACAAGCCTGTGAGGAGAGGAAGAAGAGGCTGCTTTACAGGAAGATTCAGAGATGCAAAACCTAAAAATCCTGCGAGCACGAAAACAACCAATGATGTAATAATATACTTTTCTCTTAAGATTAAGTATGCCGAGATGAATATCAGAATAAATGGAAGGATAATTTGAAGGCGAGCGTAAAATGCAGGTATTATAAATATGAAAATTGGGGTGAAAATCAGGATTATTGCGAGCGCGGCCAGGGAGCCGTAAATTGTGAGGACGACTGCCTCGTGTGCTTTGCCTTCTTTAAGCATTTCATGTCCTGGAAGAATTGAGAGAAAGGTGTCTTCCTCAGGGGCTCCGAGGAATACAGAAGGTATGAAATCAAGAAATGTGTGCGAGATTGCCATTGAGACTATAAAGACAGCTGGAATGATTGGGTTAAATTTTTCAAACAAAAAAAGGTTGGAAACAAGAATGACAGAAATCAAGTTTATATGCACTCCTGGAATTAAGCCAGTAAATGTGCCTGCCAAAATTCCAAGCAACAGGGCAAGGGATTCAGCAATCATCGGGATTTGATTTTGCCGTCGGTTAAAAAGATATTTGCGACGGAAAAGTTATTTGGATTTATATGTAATCAGGAGGTTGGTTTAGCATACGTGTAAAGTAAACTTTTCAATTCAACATGGTATACAAAAGAGATTTCCAATCATTTCTTGAATTCTATATTAAAATTAAGATAATTATCATTTATGCGAACTTTACTTTATGCAAATTATACGGGAGTGTTAAGTTATAAACTGGACTTAACAATACGTGAAACTTTATAAATTAGAAAGGATTTAATAGTTAATGCAAAAGAGGGTTGTTGCGCTATTTTTGGTTGTTCTTGGAATGTTTGCTGTTTTGGCCGTTGCTCAGGAAATTCCCTTGGAGCCAGAGCAGGGACAAGGCGAGCCAGAGCAGAATGAGATAGAGAGTGGAGAAACTGGAGCAGAAGTATCTGAGAGTTTAGAAATTGATGGAGCGGAAACTTCTTCGGATGAGCTTTCTGAAGGGAATGATTTTAGCGATGCCGATATAGAAACTGGAGCTGGAATAACTCCTGACAGCGCCTTTTATTTTGTTGATGAATTCTTTGATGGGTTTGGAGATGATTTGGAAAATAGAGAAGAAAAAGTTGCTGAAATAAAAGCGATGATTGAAAAAGGGGATTTGGATTCTGCAAGAAAGGCTTTGGAGAGGTATAAAAGGCATGCTGAAAATGCCGAGAGAGAAATAAGTCCTGAAGAGGAAGAAAAAGCAAAAAGGAGTGCTGAAGCCATACGAAGAACTATACAGGAAATTGAAGGAGATATTCCCGAAAACGAGAGAGAAAATTTTGTAAATGATGTTTTGGAGAGAGAAGAAGGAATAGTTACTGCCGGAGAGATTGCTTCTAAAATAAATGAATTATGCGGATTGCTTGCCAGGCAAGACCCAAGGCTTTATGCTGAAACCTGTAAAATAAATGATGATTCACCTGATTGGCTTGTAGAGAGGCACAAAGAGTGGACTGAAGAGCAGGAAAGAGAGGCAAGGTTATTTTTTGATAAACTCGGAGAATGTATGAGGACAGAAGGAAGAGAGTGTGACTGCGGAGGCATTCCTCATAAGGGATTTTCTGAAATGTGTTTTGTCGTAGCGCCTCTTGCCGAAGCGTGTAGTGAAGGGGACGAAAGCGCATGTGATGAAATGGATGAAGAAACCGAGAACATGTTTGAAATATTACAAGACGCACCACATTTGCAGGAAGTTTTGAAGAGACTTGAAAGTTTTGAAGAGGACAGGTTTGAACATCATATTCCTAGGCTGTGCAGGGAAGCCGGAATAACCGGCCAGGAAAGGGATGACAGAAGGAAATGTATGGCTATTATGATTGAGGAAGAAGCTCCTGAAGAATGCAGAGAGGCTTTAAGAGAGGCTGTTGAAAGGGGAGTGACTGACGAAAGGCAATTCAGAGAAATTTGTGAAGAAATAATGTTCAGAGAATATGCTCCTGAAGAATGCATTGAAGCAGGCATAAGGGATCACGAGGAATGCAGTAAGCTGATGTTCAGGACGCATGCTCCTGAAGAATGCATTGAAGCAGGATTAACAGGAGAGTCTAGGAGTGACGAGAAAAAATGCAGAGAGATAATGGAAAGATTTGAAAGGACAGACAGGAGCGGGCCTAATAGAGGGCCTGGAGAAGGAATTAATTTTGACTGCGCCAGAATAGATGAGGCAGATAAGAGGCTTGAGTGTTATGATAATGTTGCGAGGGGATTCATGGAAGAATTTGAGGAAAGAGAAAAAGAATTTGAGGAGAGGAAAAGCGAAATAGAAGAAGACAGGGAAAAAGAATTTGAGGAAAATGAGGTGAGTTCAGGGGAGCAGAGTTTTGGTGAAGAAAGTGGAAACGCAGAAAATGAGAACAGTGTAGAGGAGTTCTCTCCTGAATCAAACAGCGGTTTTTCTGAAAACTCAGGGACTGGCGGAGGCAACGGAGGAAGCGGAATTACTGGAGGATTTATATTTGTAGACAACAAGTTTTTCAATTATTATTTCCGGTAAGTTGATAGGAACTTATTAATTCATAAACAGGGCCGAGAGAAGAGAGTGATGAGGATTTCAGATTAAACCTGTCAACTGAAAACCTGATTCTTTTAGGGCTTATTTTACTCACATAATTCTTAAATGAAATTTTGTCAGCCACATATTTCACTCTTGCTATTGTCACATGAGACATAAAGCGCTTTTCTTTTGGAAAAAGCGAAGTGAGTGCAGAATCTATTTTTTCCTGCAGGCTGAACACATTTTCGGATAACTTCACCCAGACTATTCTTGGCTTTTTTTTGAAGGAGAATATTCCGCAGCATGAAAGGCGAAGCTCAAGCGAGGGATGCTTGATTTTTTCCAGAGAAGATTTTACAAACTCTAACTTTTCTTTATCTATTTCTCCGAGGAATTTCAAGGTGAGATGAAGGTTTTCAGGCTCAGTAAGTTTTCCTGTAAAATGCTTTTTTGACACGAGAGACTGAATGCGTGTTATTTCTTTGACTATGTTGTTTGGAAAATCTATACAAATAAAAGCCCTGATTTTTGAGCCCATTTTTTATTTAGGAACAATTGCAGCTGTTGAGTAATTTTTGATTAGGCTTTTTGCAAGGGACTTGACCTGTTTGAGGGAGACGCTTCTGATTTTTTTCTCATGCCTATAATAATCTTCCGCCTTTCCTGTAAATTCCGCATAGAGCAGTTCGGTCATTACATTACTGCTTTCCTCTGAGGTTATTCTTCTCAATCCTATGAGGCGTTCTTTTGCTTCCTTAAGGTCTTTGGAGGACATTTTTTTTATATCTTCAAATCCTTTTAGTATGAGGGCTTTTACTTTACTGACAGCTTCTTTTCTTGTTCCAACGTAAATAGTATAATACGAATATGTTTTTTCTGTATTTATGTTGCTTGAAACGTTGTAAGCAAGTCCGTGCCTTTCCCTAATTTCCAGGAAGAGCTGTGATGACATTCCGTTGGCAAGATATGCATCGAGAACTTCCAGAACATAGCGCCTTTCGTCATCGGCCATCGGTGCATGAACCGCGAAGACGAAATGGGCTTGGTCTATTCCAGGCCTGGTTTCAGTTGTATGGGAATTTTTTTTCTTTGGAGCCAGAGGGGAATATTTTTTGTTTTTCGGGGTGAATTTCTTTTCTAAATAATCACATATCGCTTCAAAATCAGCCATGCCGACTATAGACACAATGTAGTTTTCCGGAGAATAATGCTTGTCGAAGTAATCCATGACGAAATCTCTCTGTATATTTTTGAGAGTTTTTTCAGAGCCGGATATTCCTTCTCCAAATGGATTTTCGTAAAGATTTGAGACTATTTTGTCGTAAATATTTCTTTGAGGCATGTCATGATACATTTTTATTTCTTCAAGCACAACCTTTTTCTCTTTTTCAAATTTTTTTTCCGGGAAGACAGAGAAGTTGAGCATATCTGCAAGTATATCCAGCCCGGTGAAAATATGCTCGCTTGGAAGCTTAAACCAATAAGCAGTTAAATCCTGCGCAGTGAATGCGTTGAGAATACCTCCCTTTTTTTCTATTTCTCCTGAAATATCCTCGTGAGTTCTTGTTTTAGTTCCTGTGAAAAGCAGATGCTCTATGAAATGAGCTATTCCCTTGACTTTTGATGTTTCATGCGATGCTCCGAATTTATTCGCTATGGCTAACGAGACCACTGGCAAATCGCGAGATTCGTGCAAAATCGTGATTCCGTTGGACAATACTCTTTTTTTAAACTTCATAGATGACTTTGGAGCGTGAAATTAATAAAGGTTGTTATTTTTGTTCAATCATGCCGATAAACGCAAGCCATGAGTTTTTTGAAGCTGAAAAAAAATATTTGTCTGCGGAGACTATAGAGGAAAAAATAAAATGTCTGGAGGAGCTTATCAGGAAAGCTCCGAAACATAAAGGGAGTGAGAATTTACTTTCTGAACTCAAGTCAAGACTGAAGAGGCTGAGGGAAAAGTCCGAAAGGAGCAGAAAAATTGGGAAGGGAAAAAAGGGAATCAGAAAAGAAGGATACCAAGTTGTTATTGTTGGAAAGGCGAATTCGGGGAAATCTGCTTTATTGGGTGCACTGACAAACGCCAAGCCGATTGTTTCGGATGTTATGTTCAGCAGCAGAGAGCCTGAAATTGGGACAATGGAATATGAGGGAGTGAAAGCACAGATAGTCGATTTGCCTGCTATCGATGGAAAGGACTTTGAATTGAGCATTGTGCATGGAACTGACTGCGTTTTAATAGTTGCCGAAAATTTTGATGATTTTGCTGATGTTGAGAAAAGCGTCGGCAAAATTACTGGGAGGAAGATTTTTGTTTTTAACAAAATTGACCTGCTTGATGATGCAGAGAAGAGAAAACTGGACGCCAAGTGCAAGAGCAAGAGGCTTGAATATGTTTTAGTTTCTGCTGTTAACGGGGAAGGAATATGGGATTTGAAAGAGAAAATATTTTCGGGAATGGGAGTTATAAGAGTTTTTCTAAAGGAGCCTGGGAAAGAAGCCAGCAAAGTTCCTGCGGTTTTGAGAGAAGGAGCGAGCGTGAAAGATGCCGCTGAAAGCATTTATAAGGGATTTTCCCGGCAGGTGAAAGAGACAAGATTGACAGGACCGTCGGGAAAATTTGCCAATCAGAAAGTCGGATTAACTCACAGATTAAAAGATAAAGATGTCTTGGAGTTTCATACTAAGTAATTATATTCCTGAGATTTTTACTTCATCTATGATGCCTTTAAAATATTGGTTTTGTCCTGGTTCTCCCCAACCTATATGAACGTTTTGCGAGACTTGAGGCATCTGCCCCGTTTTAGGAGCAGAGTTCTCTAAAACACTATTAACATAAACTTTAACTTGGCTTCCATCATATGTCATTTTTAGCAGATACCACTTATTTAATTCAAGCAAAGTTGTTCCGTGTATTTCGGTCCAAGTATTTGCTCCGGGAGTTGTGCAGCTTGTAGGGCAATTTCCATCATTGGCGTATACTCCGCCGGCAACAACGTTATTGCGTACTGCTAAGAAGTAAGGTCCATTTTTAGAGATAATCATCCCATCTGCTGTTGATTTTCTCTTTATGTATGCTTCCAATATAACTTTATCCTTTACATCAACAGAGGATGTTTTTGTAATCTGTATTTTATCATCTATGCCGTCAAATTCTAGGGCAAGTCCTTCTCTGCTATCTTTAGTCCACGTTGTATTTCCGCTAATAGTTCCATGATTCCCATTAGAACTGAAATCCCAAACCTTGTTCGATATTCCTTCATTAAACTTCCAACAAGCAACATAGTTTGGACAGAGTACTGCTCTCCCTGAAATCTGCCAAGATAAGAAAGTTATCACAAAAGCAATCAGAATTGTGCAAAGAGCCAATTTTATTTTTGTCATCAATATTTAGCTCTTTTATTATTTATAAAGTTATTTCCAGGAATTTCTTATCGGAGCGAGAAGTTCATTAAGCGAGAAAGCAACTGCGTTTTTCAAATCCAAAGGGTGCAGTTTTTTGGCTGCAAAATCTTTTTCAAGAGAGACGTAATCTGTGTAGGTTTGCAATCTCCCGTGTTCGGGTCTTCTTTTTATTTCTATTTTTTCAAATTTTGGAAATAACAAGTAACGCGTTATTTCGAGGATTGGGTTTTGAGATGTTTGCCCGGAAACACAATGCGCTTTTTTTATTTTGTTTTCTATTTCTTTTGGAGAGTCCAGAATTGATATCATGCTTTCTGGCATAGATGAAGACATTTTTGAGCCGGGGCCTTTTAGACTTGTTATAATTCCAGTGTGGATAAAGACTGGGTTTTTCTTTGCTTTTATTTTTTTTAGGGTTTCCATCGCTAAAACATGGACTTTTCTCTGTTCCATGCCACCAAGAGCTATGTCGATTTCTAAACTTTTTATGTCAACTATCTGCATCAACGGGTAAAACATTTGTGAGATTTTTGCATTTTCTAATTCTCTAGCTATGGCTTCCATGCTTCTTAGTCCTCGACTTAGAGTGATTTCAAGAGAAAGCTTTAGCACATCTTCAATATACTTCTGCTTGGTTTGGAATGATGAACCCTTTACGAATTTTGCTCTTGTTAATCCAGCAGCCTTAAATGCTTTTTCCCAACTTTTTACCTGTTCCTCTATTTCTTTCCAGCTTCCTTTTTTATTGAGCCAGGCATGCCAGTCTGCCAGAAGAATGACTGGAGTTATGCCTGCCCTTTGCAAATCAAGAAGTTTCATTATAGTTACCAAATGTCCGAGATGTATCTGTCCGCTTGGTTCGTAGCCGCAATAGGCTGAAAGATTCTTTCTTTTTAGAAAAGGAGAGAGTTCTTTTTCGTTAAGGATTTCAACTGCATTTCTTTTTATAAGCTCTAGTTTTTCTTCAGGACTCATTTTAACGGAAGGGAAAAGTAGTTTAAATCTTTTTGTCTTTGTTTGTTATGAGAAGAATTGCTTTTGTTATCAGTTTAGTTGGGATTTTTGTGTTGCTTGGGGCTTTTATGTTGCCTGCTAAAAATGTTGGGAGCGCGGAGGATTTGGAGAAACTCGAGATAAACACTAAAGTTATTTTGTCTGGGAAAGTGGAGAATGAGAGAGTCTATGGAGATTTCAGGATTTTGAGTGTAAATGGTATCAGTGTAATATGCAATTGCCCAGGGGATTATTTGGGAAAGAATGTTGAAATTTTGGGAAAAGTCAGCGAATATGAGGGAAAAATACAGATAGAAATTTTGAGAATTAAGGGGAAAAATTAAACAATCTGTGGATTTTTTCGGCTTTTTTCCCAACCACTTCTTTCAATTCTTCCTCGCTGGAATTTGCTATGTTTTTGAGATTTTTAAAACGAGCTATTAACTTTTTGGCAGTTATTGGGCCGATTGAGGGAAATCCTTCAAGAATGAACTGCAATTGCTCTGCTTCTGATTTATATATTTTTGAGGCCCTGATTGAAAAATCTTTTTTTGGCTGTTTTTTCGCCAATATGGAAAGGTATTTTGCAGTGTCTTTTTCATTCAGCGTGAAAATTATTGGAATTTTGTATTCTGTTAAAATGCTTAATATAAATCCGCGAAAAGCGTTTTCGTGCATTATGCCGGAATACGGACTTTCTGATTCAATTCCCTCGAGAATTAAAATTGCCTTCGAGTATTGCTTCAGCTCCAGGAGTTGCGAAATTATTCGTTTGTTTATTATTGAGGATTTGAAATCGGAGAGAGTCTTTCTTTCGACAGCAACGTCTTTTGTTAGATAGTCCGCAACAGGAAGCTGCTTGAATTCCGCTTCAATACCGAGTTTTATGAGCTCTGAAACAACCAGGGAGTTTTTCTCCCTGTTATCGATGATAATTTTTATTCTGCCGGTTTTTGCTTGTTTTTTTGAGAATGGATTAAGGAAGGACATTTTATCTGAGGTTTATTGAAGATTCAGAGGTTTATATTTTCTATTTTTTTGAAGCTTCATACCACAAAACTTAAATAGTATTATTAATGATACATATGTATATAAATAAATACAATGAAAGATAACATATTGCTCAAAGAAACCCAATTAAAAATATTAGCCCTGTTTACCAAGGGTTTTGATAAAGAGCACCATGTCAGAGAAGTCAGCAGGCTGCTAAGAATTGGACCAAGAACTGCCCAGCTTAATCTCGAAAGCCTAGAAAAGCTAGCCATTCTCGAATCTAAAACAAGGGGAAAAATCAAATCATATAAACTCAGAAACAACGAGCTCTCAAGGGAATATCTGAAGCTCACTGAGATTTTCAAAAACATTAAATTTTTGGAGAAAAATGATATTATAAGAGAAATAATAACAAAGAGCAATCCTCACATTGAAGGAATAGGGCTTGTTTTTGGAAGTTATGCCAAGGGTATTCAAAAAAAGAATTCTGATTTGGATATTTTTGTAGCAGGCAAGCATAAAAAAGGAGAAATAGAAAAAGTCTCTGATATCTATAATGTTCGTGTTAGTGTAAAAAACTATCCCTTGGAGATATTTAAAGAAGAAATTAAGACTGATATTTTGATAAAAGAAATACTTGATAGCCATGTAATCTTCAAAGGAGCAGAGCAGTTTATTGAGGCAGTAATGAAAGATGGCAAAGAGTAAGATAAAATGGTGTTTTAACCAGAAAAGCTGCGTGGAAATAATAGAGCCAAATGAAAACCTCTCCAGAGGGTTTCTTAAAAAAGCCGAAGATGCTCTTGAGGAAATGCGAAACGCCAAAAAAAGAGAGTGGAAAATAGAGACAGGCTATTATGCAATCTATCACCCTATCTATTCTTTATTGATGAAAATAGGCCTCAAAAGTGAACTGCATGTTTGTACAATAGAATTCATCGGAGAGTTATTGCCTGAATATTTTTCAAAAGATCAAATAGCCATGCTAAACAGAGCTCTTCAGACAAGAAAAGATGCCACCTATTATGTAAACAGAGAAATTAGAGATGAAGCTATGAAAGAAATAATGGATGAAGCTCCCAGGATGATTGTAAAATGCAAATCAATTATACCCAAATTAACTGAGAAGAAAATAATAGAAATCAGAAATAATGTGGTTTCATTAAAAAAGTAAAAAATTGCAAATGAATTTTATACTTAGGATGAAGGGGCTGAGGAAAAACATTTTATCTGAATTTTTTTATTATCTTTATGATTACGACGGCTATGATTAAGAGAATTAATACAATTAATAATATTCCCGGAAGGCTTATTGTGTACCAAAAGATTAAATCATTTTTTTGAGTTATTATTAACAGCAAAAGCGCTATGACTATTATTGATATTTCCAGAATTGCGGGTTCAAGGAAGCTGATTATTTGTTTTATTATTTTGGCCATTTTATTTCCAATCATTCAAGGTCTTTGGAGGATTTTGCTTTTTGTTGTTTTTCATTTCTTTTTTCATTTCGTTTATGGTTTTATACATTTTCTTTTCCCGCGCTGAAGAAGCATAGTGAGCTATCTCATCGCGGGTGTTTTTGGTTATCAAAATGAAGAGCTTTCCTGGGGCAAGACGGGCTGTTCTGCCTGCTCTTTGGATTTTTCTTATCGCGCTGGGAATAGGCTCGTAGAAGAAGACTGCACTGACTTCTGGAATATCCAGGCCCTCCTCTCCAATAGATGTTGCGCAGAGCACATTTATTTCTCCATCCCGGAAGCTGTCAATCACTTTTTTTTGTTCTTTTTGGGAAAGCCCGGAATTCTTCCCATCTGAACCTGATTTTTTAGCCTGTCCTACAAAAACGGAAGCTTTGACTTCCGGGAGGGTATTGAGCGTTTTTGCAATTATGCTTGCTGTTTCACGGAATTGCGCGAAGATTATTATTTTTGCATTTTTGTTGCTCTGGAATTCAGACTCCACCAATACTTTAAGCTCTTCTATTTTAGGGTGCTCTATTTTTTTGGAGAGCAGCTGGTTTAAAGATAGAAGAGACATTTTGAATTCTTCGGAGTTCACGAGAGTTTGAACACCTTTGCTTGTTTTTTGTTCAGCCTGTTTTGCAAGTTTTTGCAAATACTCCTTCAGTCCGGAGAGAGTTTGGCTTTCCAGCAATTCAAGAGCGTGGGAGATTTTTATTGCCTGCGCGCAAACTGAGAGAGCTGCGAAAATATTGCCTTGTTTGAAGGAAGCCTGAGCGAAAAGTTTTTTTTGCAGCTGCAACAAGTTTGTCTTGTTTGCCGGACCGAAAAGAACCTTTCGGTTTCTTAATTGTTCTGTTTTTTTAGCAAGAAGGGATTTAAGCATTGTTTGAATCTTGATGAATTCTTCCGGAAAAGGAACCTCTACTTTGTTAAACTCCAAATCGTGAAGATAGGGTTTTACGTCTTCTGAATCCCTTGTCCTGATTTCAAATTCATCTATTGCGAGATGCCTGCAGATTTCTTTTATTTTTTCTGAGTCTGAACCAGGCGAAGCTGTAAGCCCGAGAATTCTCTGCAGTTCAGGAGGAGATTGATTTTTGTAAGAAGCTACAACTTTAGTGTAATCGTAGTTTTTAAGACAGCGATGGGCTTCGTCTATTATGAGAAGGGAAACGTCCTTCAAGTCATAAAGGTAATTTTTCAAGTCGTTTGAGATGCATTGAGGAGTTGAGAATATAATTTCGGAAGTCTGCCAGATTTTTTTTCTTTGCTGTGCAGGAACTGCTCCGGTGAAGACTTGGAGGTCTGCAAACAGCTCAGGAAGGTTGGATTTATAATAATCGTAGTGCTGGTCTACCAAAGGTTTTGTTGGAGCGAGAAAGAGAATTTTTTTTAAAGGGTATTTTTTTAAGCGGTCTATTGAAAGCATCAGTGCAATAAGAGTTTTTCCAAGACCGGTCGGAAGCACCACTAAAGTGTTATTGTTCTTTGCAGTTTCAAATATTTTTTGCTGATAATCTCTTGGGGATAAATTTATCATTTGTATTTAGGAAATGGAGAGTAGTTAAGGATTTTGTCAGACTAAAAAAAGAGCGTAACCTGAAAATACAAGAGAGATGAGTGCAAGGGCAGTCCATAAAACTCTTGAGCCGAAGAATATCTGCGCGCCATCAAGTTTAGAAATGGGCAAAAGGTTCCAGAAAGCGTAATAAGCAGCCAGAGCAGGGAGCTCGCCGGTGTTTGGGATGAAATAAGATACGAGGGAAAGAATAAGAGCGGCTGTTATTCCAGATGCTCCTATTAGTGCTATGTGCCAGTCAGTCATTTCAGTATAGCTGTAGAATCCGTGTCGTCTTGCGGCTCTTCTTTTCAGAGCAGAGGCTTCGTAAGTCAGGAATGCAGTGAATTTTATCAAGCCAAGCGAAAAGATTGAAATCAAAAGAGGTGCGATTATTCCAGCAGGGATTTTTGTTTTAAAATGACGGGAGGGTTTAAGGCCGAATCTTTGAAAAGACCATATTTCGTGATAGACTTCTGCATCAAGCTTGTGTGATATCAGCTTTTTGGAAGATATGCTTGCAAGTATGATTATTGCAGAAAAAATCAAGGAAGTTCCAAGGGATGAAATGTCTTGAGAAATGATATCTTCAAAGGATGCAATCAGCGCAAAAATTATTATTGACAGAGTTATTGAAAAAATTTCAGAGCTTTTCATTTTTATTTCATGTTCGGCTTTTATATAAGGCTTTTGTTGAAATTTTTAATATATATTGGATAAACGCAAACTATAAATACTGAGCGGCTTAGAGTGTGCCATGCTTAGAATAAAAAGAGTCAGTGAGTCTGTGGGGAAGCCTGTTTACACTTCTGATGGGGATTATTTTGGACAAATAGAGGAAGTCAATCTGGTTGATAATAAAATTGACGGATGGAAAATCAAGATTGGAAGCGGTTTTATGAGTTTGCTTGGAGGGGCAAGAGGTGTTATAGTTCCCCATCAGTTTGTGAAAGCCATAGGAGATGTTTTTATAATAAACAAAAGTTCTTTGCCAATAAGGGATGAGACAGGGTTTAGTTCAGGAAACTCTGAAAGCGTTGAAGCAAGCCAGGGAACCGGCGGCTCAGGAAGTTCTGAAAATATGTTCAGAGGATTTTGAATATTCCTTGATAGCAAAGGCATACTGAAAAAATATCAATGTCCTTTGCTATAGACAAAGACGCTGAAAATTGGGTTTTTGCGTTTTAGTTGTTATGCGAGGAATATTGATTTTGTTTTTTTCATGATTGTTTGCAGTCAAGTTGGAGAGTCGATTTGAGTTGTCTGTTGTTAGGCAAGAAAATCCTGAGTATAAAAACTCTCTGAAAAATTTTGAAAGACATGTCAATCGGCAGGATTATACACGGCTTTGACTGACCTAGCAAGCTTTAAATATAATTGTAATTTATGAGTCTTATGGCTATTGGAGACACGTTGCTGGCAAACCCGCTTGTGGTTAATGTGATTCTTCCGTTTTTGTTGGTTTTCACTATAGTTTTTGCCATTTTGCAGAAAACTAAAATTCTTGGCGAGGAGAAGAGGCAGATTGACGCAATTGTTTCTCTTGTTATTGGGCTTATTGTTGTTTCTTTTGGATTTGCCACGAACATAATAATCTCTCTTGTTCCGGTGCTGGCTGTGAGCGCTGTTGTGATTATGGTTTTTATGGTTATTTATGGGATGGGCCATGTGGGAAAAGAGGAATTTAAACTACCTCCCAAAGCGAAGGGAGTAATAGCTGTTCTGGCAGCTATTGTTGTAGTTATAGCTGTTTTGGTTTCTACGGGTGCATGGGATTATCTTGCAGAGCTGTTTTATTCTGAAGACGGAAGCGGAGTGGTTACAAATGTTATTGCTTTGGTAATAATCATTGCGGTAATCGGAGCAGTTGTTTTTTGGAAGCAGCCAAAAAGTGAATAGATAAGATTTTATAGCAGATAACCTTTTTTTCACATGGCTCTAGTTAAAAAAATAAAGGCTGACGATTATCTGAGAAGATTTGTGGATTATTGCAAAAGCAGGTTTGGGGGGAATTTGATTGCGGTAGGAGTTTTCGGCTCTTATGCTTTAGGGTATTTTGACAAGAAAAAAAGCGATTATGATGTTTTTGTGATTTTGAAAAATCCAGATAAGATTTCCAGAAATGCGGTTGAGAGGAAGTTCAAAAAAATTTCTTTTCAGTATCTTTTGTCGGAAGACGAGCTAATCCAAAGAACGCATTTTGGGCACTGGACTTTGTTTATTACGCTTTTGACGAGCGCAAGAGTTGTTTATTCAACAAAGGATTATAAAAGAGTTTTATGGAGGCTGAAGAAAATTAATCTGTTTGAGAAGCTGATTGATTTGGCTGCGCTGGAGGCGAAGACAAACAGCGAGATAAAATCTCTGGCAAAGCTGAAAGGTTACAATGCTGTAAAGTGGGCTTTGCCTTCAGTGAGGAAGAGACTGCAGATGCTTAGTTATATCAGGAGAAAAAAATTGATTTGGGGTTTAAAAAACAATCTTAAGAGAAATAAAGATATTTTAAGCAAAAGGGAAAGAAAATTCCTGCTGGAGCTGAATGCCAGACTTCGGAAAAGAAGTGAGGCTTTCAGTGAATATGACAGGGAGATATCAACAGAGATAATACACAAAATAAACAGGGAAATTATTTTGCATTTGGGGAGTTTACTTAATGTGAGATAAAATGTAGTACTCATGGATAAATCCATAAAACTTGACACAAAGTTAAGTTGTTTGAGAAAAAAGAGGATAGCGAGTATCAGTCTAAATAATAGACCAAAAACTATATAAATGTGGTCTGATTATAAGACCAATGGATGAAAGCAAAAAAGACCTCATATTAAGGTATTTGACACAACAGATAGCTTTGCTTCCCTCTCTTTCCAAGCAATACACATCTGGAAAGCCGACAAGAATTAGCTTTCTGCAATTAAAGTCTATAACAGACTCATTTTTCAAAAAGCAGATAGGGGAGAGAATCGTGCTTATGCCTGGATTGAGGGGCGTTGGAAAAACAACACTTCTATTTCAGACATATGAGCACATAAGAGAAAATCATGAAAATGCAGAGATAATCTATCTTTCTTTAGATGTCGTGGCAAAGCAATTAAACTCAAGTCTTCAGGAATGCTTGGAAGTATATGAAACTAAAATCCTAAATTCTGCTTTAGAAAACTTGGATAAAAAGGTTGTTCTCCTTGTTGATGAAGCCCATTATGATGAAAGTTGGAGTTCTGTGGTAAAAAGTATATATGACCGAACCAAGGAGGTATTAGTTCTTATCTCAGGTTCGTCTTCAATTGCAATAGAAATAGACACAGACTTAACAAGAAGAATGTATATAGAAAGAATTTACCCTCTTAACTTCCCAGAATACTTACTCATAAAAAGAGGAGTTTATCCAAGAAAGAATTTAGGAAATGAAATTAAAGAAGCACTATTTAAATCTGAAAATATAGAAACAGCATTTGAAAAACTGCAACAAGTAAATCAAAGAGTGATAAAAGAAATCTCCACGAAAATTCCCAATCTTGATGTAGAAATAATGAATTTTATTTCTAAAGGCGGATTTCCTGCAATGTTAGAGGAAACAAAAGAAGAGAAAGTGTTTAGAAAAATATTAAGCGTGTTGGACAGAATAGTTTACCAAGATATTCTAACATTTTATCCATCATCAAAGCCAAATATTGATAAGGTAATTTCCATTCTAACTGTTATTGCAAATTCTTCAGATAGGGTGAGTTATTCCAAACTAATGGAAATTCAAAATGTAAAATCCAAGTCTGCAATGGTTGAGATAATGCTTGCTCTAAAAAAAGCTGGAGTAATTATTGATTTGAAAGTTGAAGGTTCACCAGCCAAAATGGGAAGAAACTCTCCAAAATATTATTTTGCAAGTCCGACAATTAGAGCAGCACTTTTATGGAGCATAGGAACTTTTCAAAAAAATAGTGGAACAATAGGTTATTTATTGGAAAATGCCGTATTCAATACCTTGTATAAATTAAAAACTTACAGCCCAGACATTATTCAACATATTGCCCATGATAGCGAAGCAGGAAATCCAGATTTCAAAGTTACAACTTCTTTAGGAAAAATGTTAATAGAGTGCGGGTGGGGAAGAAAAAGCAGCAGGCAAATGAAATCAAAAGATGATAAAAGATTTGGAATCATTATCTCGGATGTTAGGGAACCCAAATTAAATAAAGAAACAAATTCAATTTATATACCAAGAGAGATTATGTTGCTAATGGGGTAGAATACATGAACATGGTAAAAAATGATTACAGCAGCTGGAAATAATTTTTCAGGAGTTTAGATGTTAATTTTTCAGGGTTTACAGATCCCTTAGAAGCAACAATACCCTTGTGCATGTAAAGTAAACCCTTTAACTGCACTTCTTTACGCTTAAATTATCTCTAAAATCTGTTGATGATTATAGCTAAACGAGCATATCTGGTTATTGGAGGCAATTTTCATGGAAATGTTATTAATGAATTTATGCACGATTGGGAAGTTGGCTTAACAGTGCAGAAACATATTTAAATCAGGTTTAGCTAATTAGGGAATGGCATTAGATTCGGTTATTGCGAGTGTTCCGGGGATTTTCATGCAATTTGACCCTTTTTCAAGCGGTTTTTCTTTCAGGGAATTGATATATGGATGGGAGTCTGCGGGAGTCTTTGATTTTCTTCTTCCGTTCTTATTAGTTTTTGCTATAATTTTTGCCATTTTGGAGAACAGCAGGGTGTTGGGCGGAAACAGAGGTGTGAATATGTTGATTTCAATTGTTTTGGGATTGTTAGTGACAAGATTTGCTTTTGTCACTGATTTTTTTGCGGTCGTGTTTGCAAATTTGGGGATAGCTTTGGCAGGTTTGATTGTCCTGCTAATTTTGATAGGGCTTTTTACTAATGATCAAAACAGAGATACGTGGGTGAGGACTGTTTACTTTATTTCGTTAGGAGGCGTTGCGTTTGTGATTATTGCTTCGTTAAACCAGTTTTATTGGTTTGGCTCGCCTTGGTGGCAAAGGAATTGGGTGTCGGTTTTATGGATAGCTTTGTTGGTTTTGGCTATTGGGGCTTTTATGAATAACAAAAAGGGCCAGGAAAACAAGTGGAGTGGGATTCTAAAGCCTATCAGGGAAGCTCTAAACCCTTAATTCTATGTCACTTTTCAGTTACTACCATGGAAAGGTTTAAATATTAGTCTTTTTCTGATTTGGTATGGCGAATGGAACTGCTACAGCACAGCTTGCTGGGATTGAATTTTTGGCTCCTATAATGGCCTTTTTCATAGTTGCTATACTGATGGGGGCTTTGCTTAGAAAAACAAAACTTTTTGGAAGCAATGTATGGATTGACATTTTTCTATCTTTAATTGTCGCCAGCTTATTTGTCATTTTTGGCAAAGCGAGAGATGTCATACTTCAGGTTACTCCGTGGTTTGGCATAATGATTGTGGCTTTGTTTTTCATTCTTTTAATAGCAGGATTTATCGGAAAAACTGACGATATTGTCGGAAAAGGGTTGGGGATGTTTTTCGTTTTTTTGATAGGGGTTGTTTTTTTAATAGCTATTGCGAATTCTTTTTATTTGGATATACTACCTTATCTGCCGGGGCCGAGTTTTGGGCACGGAGGCAGTTTTGAAAAACTTATTTTTTTCAGCTGGCTTTATTCACCGCCAGTAGCTGGAACTTTCTGGCTTGTTGTTTCTGCCGTAGTTGTCGGATGGATTTTGGTAAAAAGCAAATAAAATGAAGAAGAGAGGGTATCCGAAAATAGGAGATTATTTTGGAGATGTTGCAGGGGTGCATCAACTGGAAAATTTGGCTCCAAGAATTGGAACAAGAAATGTTCAACATTATAAATTGCTCTCAGGAAAAATAGTGGTTGTTCTTGATCAAGATGTCGTTCATGCTGATTTGCATTGGAAAAGGCCGGAAAGAAGACTTTGCGTTGCAGGATATTTAGCCAGACCTATCAGATATTTTGGACTAATTAAAAGAGTTGAGCTAATTCCGGATGAAGAAAAGGAGAGAGTTTGCAGGGAATTAAAAAGAATCACTGAGAGTGATGAAAGAGCTGTTGAATATATAGTATTTTGGCAATAAAAAAGTTATTCTTTTTTCTTTCTGGCTGATTTGTGTTTGCCGGAAGATTTTCTTGAATGGAGTTTAGAAAAGGTTTTTTGGGTTTCTATAAGCTCTTTTTTCAGGTCGGAAACATTTGTTACGTAATCGCCTACTTTCCGCAGGACTGCTGTATTGAGGGTGTCAATTATTTTTTCTATTCTTTTTAACCTGTCATCGAGGGTTTCTATTTTTGCTTCCATGGTTGTTTTCATTCCAATTATTTTTTCTACACCTTTTCTTATTTCAGCCATTTTCTCGGCGACAATTTGTTCGGAGATTTCAGAAATTATATCCGGGCTTAGTCCTGTTGACGGATAAGGGTATTGCTCTTGTTCTGGAGCGGGAGGATAATCCGGATAAACCTGTTGAGGCTGCGGAAACTGGTCATAGGAAGGATATTCAGAGGCAGGAGGGTTTTGATAGTTCTGGTTCTGCTCCTGATAATATCCTGGAGGGTAATTGTAGCTGTTATTTTCTTCAGGCTGATTCATTATTGATTGCTGCATCCCAGGAGGAATTTGTTTTGGGTAATCTCCAGTGTTTCTTTGAGGGTATTGTGAAGGAGTTTCATAATCCATGTAGCTTTCTGGTTGTTCTTGAATCGGCTCTTCCGGGTCTTTTTCCACGGCTTCTTTTATTTTTGACTGAGAAAGAGCTTCTAAGATATCTTTGTGGGAAACTCCCTTTTCCCGAAGAATTTTTATTATCTCTTCCTCTGGCATTCCTTGCTTCTGCATTCTTTTTGTTTCATCTAATACGCTTGCTGCTACCATTTTTTATTTTTTCATGTGCGGCGACAAAATGTCAAGCTGTCTCTGCAAAATCATAAGCTCCTCCCGCCTGGCTGTTTCTGAGAGCTGGTCGAGTATATTTTGGATGAATTCTCTCATTCTTATATTCTCTTCCTTCAGTTTTAAAGTCTCTTTTTTTAGTTCCTGAAGCTCTTGGTGTATATTTTCTCTGTGTTCTATAAGGCTATTGCCTATCAGGATAATGCGCTCTTTGAGGAGCTTTTGCTTTTCTTCCAAATCCTGCAAATGAAAACTTGGGTCTGGAGCTTGAGAGAGGTTTGGAGGATAATTTTCCGGCATAATTATTTGAAGAAGAGGGAGTTTAAAATAGTTTGCTTGGTAGAAGCATGGGACGGAAAAGTGTTTCTTTTTACTTCCTTTTTTCGGGAAGTTTTATAATTCTCTAACTGCTAAATTTTTGAATGGTCAGAATTACGCCTGTCTTGAAAGAGTGTTCCGCTTAATAGGGAAAGATTAAAATGCAAAATAAATTACACCAAAAAATACTTTAAGAAAGATATTAGCAGTAATATTTTTTTAGGGAGTAGCGTATGTACTTTGAGATATTAAGCCGAAAAACCCAACAAAAAGGAGAGTTTTTAAATAGTTCCAGCATTTTTTGTAATTAATGAATAAAAAGGCATTAGGTGCTATTGAGATTTTGGTTTTAGCCGTTGTTTTGATTTTTTCAGCTACTATAGCTATAACCGAAGATAATGCTTACACTGAGACTTTTAAAATTAATGAATTGACTCCAAAAATTTTGAGAGGGCCTGAGGGCAATGTGGCTAGAATCGAATTCGAATTATTCCATAACTCTGATGTTTTAATTAGGCAGGGATGGAGATATGAAGATCCACTTTTCGAATCTCTCTATCTGGCATTTATGGGTCCAGGGTTGGAGCTTTCTCCTGATATAAGAGTTGGAGGTGTTTGTGATGTTTAAACCCTCCATTGTTATTGTTTTAGTTTTAATTATTTTGGCTATTGCACAATCTAATGCAGCAGGTCCAGAAGTAGAAAAGGAAGTTTTAGAGTTATTAAAAAAATATGAATGGGTTCCAGTTATCGTTAAAATTCATTTTAATAATAATTTGAACTTAGACTTAATCCTACAGAATCTTAGTGATGAGGAATTTATATTAAAAGAGAAATTGCTTAGAGGAGACGGCTTTGCCGGCAATCTATCTCAGAAGGGATTAGACAAGTTGTCAGAAAATAAAGAAATTAGTTATATATATTGGGATAGGGTGGCTTACACTATAGGAGATGATTCTTCTCAAGTTAGTATTGGCCAGCCAAAAAAGGAGTTAGTTATAGTGATCTTATTGGCCATTATTTTTTTGGTGCTATTTTTCATTTATCTAAGGAGAAGAAAGACATGAGATTCAACCCAAAAATTAGGATATTTTTAGTGCTTTCAGATATAGAAAATCAGCTTGATGATGATTTGTGGGGAATCGGATTGAGCATTGACCGCTCTGTTACGTCTAGTGTCAGCGCTAAAGATAATCCTACTCCAGAATACAGGCCTAAATTGGTAATTACTTATGGAGCAAATCAGACAGATGCTAATGCAGCCATAGAAGAAGGGATAGGAAATTCTCTGCCCGGAAATCAGATTAAGAGCAATCAGCAGATTTACTTAGTTAATGAAGAAGGGAATCATTTCTTGGGAAGTTTTGACAGAGCAACTATACTGAATAATCAAACATGGAGCTTTCATTACGCAGATAATGTAGGAGCTTTGATTGGGATGCCTTCGCTATTCAGAGTTTTGAATATTTGGGAGAATCACACTTTGTCTTATGAAGAGATAGTAAGCCAGGTGGAGAGTTTTATTAATGTGACAAGATATTAAGAAAGAGGGAAGATGGTGTTTAAACAAGGTGCGACGTTGTATGCTGTTGAAGTTGACAGGAAGGAGGGTGAAAGCATATTATATGTTAATTATCTCGGGGCAGGATTTGTGCCTTCTCTTGCTGAAAATCCGGAAGTGATGGCGAGGACAATAGACTCTTTAATTGAGAATCCCGGAGTTTCTAGGATTGTTTTTGTCCAACAAAAAAATTATAATTATCCGTTTGAGCAAGTGGCGTTGCTTGCCGATATAGCTCAATTGTATGTTTATTTGGTCAAACAGGAAAGAGTTTTGTCTCCTGAAAGGCTGAGCTTATTTGGGGATGTAGGGAGATATCACAGCGAAATAAGCTATTTTATAGGGCTTTTGAGAAGCGACCCGGTTGCAAGTTATCTGGAAATTGAAAAAGCAATTGAAAAAATCAAAAAGGCAGAGGCTTCAGGAAGCTACGCAGATTTGAATTCAAAAGGCTATCTTAGATTTCTTGAAAGAATACATGACCTTTTGGAAAAAACAAAACTTATCAGCAAAGTTAAGGATGTAGTCAAGACTTATTACGCCGGAGACAGAAGCATTTACTCAAATATATTCCGCCCGGACATAATGCCGAATTTTACTTTTACAAGACTTGTGGCTCAGTTGCCGGAAGATGCCAAGCTGGTTGATCAATATGTGATAGATGTGGATGGAGAGGAAATTGGAGTGACTATTTTGAAAAAAGAAAATGATTCTAGTTATATTTATCACATAATGCCTCCTGAGTATATTCTGGAGGAAGAGCATCATCTGCTTTTGAATCTCGGGAAAAGTGTTTTGATTGAGCACCAGCCGAAAGCGGAGGAGTTTACAGATCCAGACAGGACGAGAGCGGTTTTTTTGAATGTCTCCAGGGATTTGCTGAGAGATTTGGCTGAGAGCAAGGGAATAAGCTTAAGCTACAAAGAATTAAACAATCTTGCAAAAATTTTAGTCCGCCAGACAATAGGGAGCGGTTTGATAGAGGTTTTGCTGATGGATGACAGGCTGCAGGACATATTTTTAAATTCCCCGATAGCGCAAAATCCTGTTTTTGTAAGACACTCTGAATATGGAGAGTGCGTAACCAATGTTATCCCAAGTTATGAAGATTCAGATTCGTGGGCCACCAAATTAAGACTTCAGAGCGGAAGACCTTTGGATGAAGCTAATCCTATTCTTGACACTGATCTTGTTTTTGGGAAGGTGAGGGCAAGAGTGGCAGCTATACAAAGACCTTTGTCTCCAAACGGACTGGCTTATGCAATAAGAAGGCACAGGGACCAGCCTTGGACGTTGCCTTTATTCATACATAACAAGATGATTAATTCCTTTTGCGCCGGATTGTTGAGCTTTATGATAGACGGCTCAAGAACGCTGCTTATTGCGGGCACCAGAAGCTCTGGGAAAACATCTCTTCTCGGAAGTTTGATGCTTGAAATAATGCCGAAAGTCAGAGCAATAATAATAGAGGATACTTTGGAACTTCCTGTTGATTCACTCAGGAAAATAGGCTACAACATTCAGAGAATGAAGGTCAGGAGTGCGTTGACAGAGACAACTAGCGAAGTTGAAGCTTCTGAGGGAATAAGGGCAAGTTTGAGACTTGGAGACAGCGCATTGATTGTTGGAGAAGTGAGAAGCAGTGAAGCCAAAGCATTGTATGAAGCTATGAGAGTGGGAGCATTGGCGAATGTGGTTGCGGGCACGATTCACGGAGCTTCTCCCTATGGCGTTTTTGACAGGATTGTCAATGATCTCGGAGTGCCTATAACGAGCTTTAAAGCCAGCGATTTGATTGTTGTCGCCAATCCAATAAAAACTCCTGACGGACTGCACAGCATGAAAAGAGTTGTGCAGGTTTCTGAAGTCAGAAAACACTGGACAAAAGACCCTAATGAGGAAAAAGGTTTTGTTGATCTTTTAAGATACAATGTGGAAAAAGATGAGCTTGAGCCAACTGATGAGCTGATAAATGGAGAGTCTGAAATAATAAAAGAAATAGTGTCTAAGGTGAAAGGATGGGCGGGAAATTGGGATGCAATTTATGACAATATTCTGCTTAGAGGAAGCATAAAACAGGAGATTGTAAACATGGCGAAGAAATTCAGCAAACCAGAATTAATGGAAGCAAAATTTAACTCTATGAGCAATGATGCTTTTCATAAAATCAGCGACGATGTTACAAAAGAGTTTGGTCTGCCATTAAGCGAAAAAGTATTTCCTGCTTGGAAAGACTGGGCTTTGAAAGAAATCAAAAAGTTTTGATTACCAGATTTTCTTGAATTTTTCTTGTGCTTTGATTAGTTCGGAAGTCATTGCTTCATCGAAAGGAGTGTGGGATCCTAAAGGGACTATTACCAGTTTTGATTTTGGCAAAGCTTTATGCAAATCCCATGCAGATGACATTGGGCAAATAGTATCATAACGTCCTTGTATTATATATACAGGGATATTTTTTATTTTGTCTGCATTATTCAGAATGAGATTTTCAGGGCTTATAAAAAAGTTGTGTAATGCGTAATGACATTCTGTTTTGGCGAAGGAAATCTCTTTTTTTGAATCAAGGAAACTGGATTTTCTTTTTTTTGGAATTATTGACATAATCGCTTCTTCCCAATTGCTCCAGCGTTTTGCCGCTTCAGTTTGAGTTTTTTTTGATGTCAATAACCTGTAATAATGATGCAGTATCCTGTCTTGATTATTTTTTGGAATTATTGAAACAAATTTTTCCCATTCATCTGGCCAGATTTCTGAAGCTCCTCCTGGTTTAAACAGCCAGTCATTTTCTTTTTTTCTTCCAAGGCATACACCTCGGATTATGATTCCTTTTACTGGCCTGGGATAGCTTATTGCATAGAGTAGCGCCAGGAGCGATCCCCAGCTTCCTCCTGTAACGAGCCATTTTTTTATGTCGAGATGATTTCTCAATTTTTCCAAATCTTCTACAAGGTGCAAGGCAGTGTTTTCTCTAAGCTCTGCGAATGGCCTGCTTTTTCCTGCGCCACGCTGATCAAGAAGTATTATTCTGTAAAATTTCGGGTCCAGGAGCCTGCGGTATTCAGGTATTATTCCAACTCCAGGACCTCCGTGCAGAAAAATTGCCGGCTTTCCTTTCGGGTTTCCGACTTGTTCATAGTGCAAAGTATGTATTTTTGAAACTTTTAAGAAACCTTCGTCATAGGGTTTTATTTTTGGAAAAAGAGATGACTTCATGAAAGTATTCCTCCTAAAGATATCACTGCCAGAAGGCTTAACGAAATTATTGATATAAAAGCAGTAATTGTGTAAAGCAGGATTCCATGTTTCAGGTTTTTTGCCAGTTCGTGTTTTTCTTTGAGAGTGTCCTGCCCTGAATCTACTGTGACCAAAGTTTTTGACAGAATAAAAATTATCTCTATTATGTATATTCCTACTGATATCTGAATAAAATACGGGGGAATCATTGAAGCCACATCAAAGAAGCTTGTTATGTTAACTATTGAGAATGCGCCAAGCTGCTGATTTCCGAGGCCCTGGGAAGTAAGAGCCTGAAGGGTGTTAAGTATAAGAGTTATCATTGTTGAAAGCCCGACGACTATCCCTGCCAGCAACGGAGCCAGAAAGACCATATTTGACTTCATGTCTGAAACTATTTCGGCGAGCAGGTCTTTAAGGCGCTCGTTTATTTTCTGTATGTTTTTTATATACTCTGAGATAGACATCAATGATCTGGCTGCAACCTGCAGACCTTTTTTTACTGATTCAACGAGAATTTTCATACTTGTTGCTATGAGGGGGGATGGAAAAGAAAGAATGGCCCCTCTTTTTTTGTTAAATATGGCTTCTTCCAAAGACATTCCGAGCTGTTGGATGTTTTGGTTTACAATAGAAAAGAAGTGTTGTGTTTTTTGTCCTTGTGTTGTTGAAGCAACTTTTGCGAAAGCTATTTCTGCAGGAGTTCCGTCTCCCAAGCGGTTTCCAAGCTGAAACAATGAGTTGGTGAATTCGGCTTCTAGTTCTTTTGTGTCTTCGCGGGATTTTATCAAAGAAGAGGTTTTCATCCTGTATGAGATTGCAAAAAAGAAAGCTATTGAAAGAGGGATTAAAAGGCTGAGAAGAACGGCCAGCAGACCAAACGGACCTACTGTTCCTGCTGAAGAAGATTTAAAATCAAAAAGCATTAGATTTGAGACAAGCGGAATTCCTAAGTTTTCAAAAGTGTAGTCTTTCTGCAGATTAAATGCAGAGACGAAAAAATCCGACTGAAACAGAAAAGGAGCGAATCCTATGAGAATCAGGGGAGAGACCAGAATAAAGGAGAGTGCCCATGGAGTTTTTGACCTAAACCTGTAATATTCCGGGTTCAATTCTATTACAGATGACTCTCCATGGCCTCCGGGGCGTTTCAGCAGAACCTCTGAAGCCATATAAAAAACAAAGAAGGGTATTATGACGTTAAAAAGAATGAAGACGTGTTGCCATTGTATCAGGCCTCCGAGAAGGGTTGATGCCAACGGAAGAAGAGCTAAACCAAGAGTGGGGAGTATTATTCCGAGCATATAGATGTTTGTCAAGGGGCTTCTTATTGATCTGGAAAAGCGAAGCATTTTTTCGTAAACGCCGTCCAGAATTACCTGAAGGGATTTTTCCAAAATCTGAACGCGTCTTGATTCAGAGGGTTCAAAAAGAGAGGACTCTATTAGATGGAATGCCTCAACAAATTCGGGGGCATAGTCGCGCCATGTTTCCAGATAGTTGTCCAGCGATTGCTTGAGTGTTGAGAATTTTGATGTTTCCACGTCGTAGAATATTTTTCTGAAATCCAGCGAGAGCGGAGGGGCGAGATTTTTCGCTGCAAATTCTATGGCTCTTTCGAGGTTTGATGTGTGCTTCATGTAAACTACAACATAGAGAATTGCGGGCACCATCTGCGAGGAAGCTTTTAATCTCCAAATATTTGCAAGGCGCTTCGGCATTGTGTATGCGTAATAGAACACAAAAACACTTGTTGTGAGCCCGAGAAAAACAAGAAGCAACGGAAGCGAGCCTGTAATCAGAAATATAGCTGCGGATATGGATAGGGTAAGGAAAAAAATCAGAATCATTGAGAATACTGCCAGAGACATGGCTTCTGCGGGAGAAACTTCTAGATGGGCTATTCTCAGAGAGCGCTCTATTTTTGAGCTTTCTTTAGGCGAGAGTTTTATTTTCAGCAAACTGCCGAGGGTTTTTGTCCAGCGCTCATAATTAGAAAGCTGGGGGAGCATGTCTTTTTTAAACTGCAAATATTCTTTTGATGACCCATAATCATCCATAGGGTTTTGGTAGAGCTGAGACTCTATTTTTGCTCCGTATTTGCGCAGAATTTCATCTGTTGTCAGATTAGACATTTTACCTCTTATTTATACGTTAGACTGGAAAAGGAAAGTTATAAATCTAACCACATAATTTATAACTTTGTGAAAATTAGGATTCAGATGAAAAAAAAGGGGCAACTTTGGGATACTCTGATTCCATGGATTATCGGGATAGCTGTGTTGATTCTTGTAATTTTGATATATGTCCTGCTTGATGAAAGAGGGCGGGGCGCAATTGAGTTTTTTAAGAACCTGCTGAGGTTTGGAAGATGAACAGGAAGGGAATAGCTGTCAGCGAAATGCCTAAGATGTTAATAGCTCTTATTGTTATGGCCGGAGTTATTATTGCTGTAGGGCTTATGCTCGGATTTGGACCCGAGGGAATCGGAAACAAATTTGACATATTTTTTCAGAATTTCAACGAGGATGTTGAAGAAAAGGATAGCATAGTCTTCAGGTATGACATTTTTTCTGGAGAAGTTAAGTATCTTGATGCAGACTGGAAAGATTTCCCTAAAGATAATGGTGCTGTCAGACTGGAAAGATTTGAATTTACTGAAGACCAAATTAAGAAGGATTTTATTGCCTATTACTCTGGTGAAAGGGAAGATGTTGAAATTGTTTTGAGCGAGGGTGCTAGATTTGTTCTTCTTGATTCTGCGAGTGCTGCACTTTTTGAAGATGAACTAAAAGTTATTTTCCATACATTTCGAAGGAGTGCTAGCAACCAAGCTCAATTGAAGAGTTCTCAAAATCCTTTAGTAATAGGCTTTTACGGAGCTGCTTTTCCTGGGCAGAAAGGCATATACTCGACTAAGAGATGGGAGATGGTAGTGGATTATAATGGAGAAATTTTTGTTGATAAAAATCCAATTGGATGGCCAGGAGAGCATGTATATGAGATAATTGAAAAAAGAACCATTGCCGAAGAATTTGACAAACTTCCTCAGGAAGATTATGATCTGATTGTCAAGACTGCGGAGGAATTTAGAAACAGCGTTCTCGATGATAAGATAAGCCTTACAGGAGCTGGAGATTATGATGTTGATTTAATAGACAATTTTTTGGTGGTAAGGGTAAATGAATAAAAAAGCAGTTTTTGGAGACTCGTTAGCGGGATGGATTTTGCTAATAGCGTTTTTTATTCTCGCTTTGGGAGCTGTTTATTTTTTACTAAAGCAGATTGGAGGATGAAAATATTATAAACAGAGATTGTCTTGATTTTAAGATGAAGGAAAAAAGAGGAGAGGTGAGTTCTTTTCAGGTGATTACTATAGTGCTTTCGATTGTCGGACTTTTTTTTCTTTTGGGGTTTTTGTATTTTGCTTTTGGAGATTCTGGGCAAGCCGGGAGCAGAGAAGCATGCAAGCTTTCTGTTGTGGCGAGAGCGACTGCTCTTGATGAACTGCAGGCGACAGTTCCTTTGAAGTGCACTACAGAAAAAATCTGCATTACAGGCAAATTATTCGGTGGAGAGTGCGGGCAGTTTGCCGGAGAGGAAAATGTAAGAACAGTCAGATTGCCGAGAGATGTAAAAGAAGCAGCGAGAATTATTGAAAGAGAGTCTGCTAACGCGATGTTTGATTGTTGGAATATGATGGGGCAGGGAAAGTTGGATTTGTTCGGGAAGTTTCCTGAAAAAATTTTCGGCAGCGGCGGAGAAGCTACATGCGTGATTTGCAGCAGGATTGCAATCGCAGAAGATGTGCAGGAAAGGGAAAATTATCAAGAAATTCTAGATGAGATAGATTTGAACAGATATCTTTCCAATGAAAATGTTCCGGGAACGGGGAAGAGTTATTGGAATACTATTGTTGATGACAGCTTTAATGTTGCTCCTTCTATAGAAAATTTGAATTTAGCTCCAAACGAAGATAAAACTATAAAAATTTCCGGGATTAGCGATAATCAGATTGCTTTTGTATTTTCTCAAGTTAGGGCTATTAAAGTAGAAGATGCTCTAAAAAATTTTGTGGGGATTGCTGTAGGAGGCAGTGTCGGACTTGGAGGGTTAAAAGCTGTTAAATTTTTGTTGTTAACTCCGCAAGGGCTTGTAACCACGGCGGTTGTTGGAGGGATACCTTTGGCAGCGGTCGGATTCAATGCCTATGAAGGAAGGAGCGCAGCCGCTGCATATTGCGGACCATTTACTTCTGCGGCAGAGAGCGAAGACAGAAACGGATGTTCTTTAGTTCAGGCAGTCAATTACAATGTGCAAGATATCAATTCAGTCTGCAAGGGAGGAATTCAGGGAGCTCCATGAGTTTTAAAAGAGGAGAGTTTTCGGCAGAAATAGTTTCTATTGTAATTGCTGCGATAGGAATAATAATTATTTTAGGAGTTGCGGGAGTCATTCTTTATTCAAATTTTACCGAGGAGCAGAGGGCTGCGAAAAAGACCATTGAGAGCATTGTTGGAAAAATTAAAAACTTGAAAGACGGAGAAACGGGAAGATTTGCTGTTCAGGGATTTAAGAATTCAGAAAACTGGTATTTAGTCGGATTTGATTCAAGAGATTCTTTGGATGACAAGCCAGGAAGGTGCGCTTTTGAGAGTTGTATTTGTATTTGTGATTTTAATAATGAAGGCATTCAGCTTCCTGCTTCAAGACAAGTATTGGTTGATTCCTGCCAAAATAATGGGTTTTGCAGATTTTTTGATAACAAGGATGTTCTTATTAAGGATAGCTCTCTTAAAATTTCCGGAGGGATACCTTATAAAAAATGTATATCTCTCAGAGAAAGTTTGCAAGAGTTGATAGTTTTGAAAAATGAGACTAAAATTATTATCACAAAAGGATATGACATAAGCTCCCCATCTATCAGTGATGAAGGAGATTATTTCCATTTTGAAGAGTGTTATCATGGAGCATGGGATGCTGCCAGCTAATGATTTTTTAGTTAGCTTTATATTTCTTAGAAAGCTATTTAGTTTATGAATAAAAGAGCGGAGAGCAGTGATTTGCTTCAGTGGACTGTTATTTATGTTGTGATTTTTTTGGTGTTTTTTGCAGGGGCTTATTTTATCATTGACAGGAATTTTGACAATGCCGGATTTTGGGAGGAATTTTATGCCAAGGAAATAGCGAGAGTTATTAATTTTGCTGAATCCGGGGATGTAGTGATGCTGGATGTTACTAGAGCAACGAGAATAGCTGCTAAAAACGGAAAGAATGCCGGAAATGCGGATGAGGTTTTTAAGTTTGATGAGGAAGCAGGCGAGGTAATAATAAGCCTAAGGCAGTCTGGAGGGACAGGGTACAGCTATCTGAGCGATAAAAAAATTGAAAGCTACAGAGTGGAATTGGTTTCGGGGGAAATAAACAAAGACAGATTAATTTTGGTGATAAAATGATTGTCAAAATGAATAAAAAGGGAGACGGAGGGGATGTTATGATGTTTTTTGCATTTTTATTTTTGATTATTATTATTTTGACAGGTTTGTGGCTTGGAATATTTGCTTTTTTTGGCGACGGATATGATTTTAGAAGAGCAGAAGCGGAAATAATGGCTGACAAGATTTCTAACTGCTTTGGAGAAAAAGGAATTTCCAAATTGCTGGAAGGAAGTTTTACGGAACAGCTAAAAAGAGAGTGCGGGTTCAATGACAATATCGAAAAGGAAAGATTGGTTTATTTAAGAAATCTTGAAGATGAAACTGAGCGGTTTGCAGGAGTTTTGGATTATAAAAACCAGTGCTTTTTTGAGGGAGCTGAAAGGAATAGGAACTACCCTGTATGCGTAAAGTTTGAATTTTCCAATGGCGAAGAGAGGTTTGAAGTTATTACGGGAAGCAAAGCCAATGAGAGGAGGAGAGCAGCGTGAATTTTTATATGGAGAAGCGGGGAAAGACAGGACAGATAATAACAACTATTCCAGTCATGATTTTGATTTTTATTATCATGGGTATTTTTGTTCTGTTGTCGGCGAGTATTTTTCAGCTGAAGAAGGCAGAGAACAAAGTTCCTGACAAAATTGTGGCTGAGAGTTTCAAAGACTCTTTTCTTCTAGAAGAGATTGAAATAGAAGGTGAGAAGATTTTATTGTTTGATTTTATTGCTGATATTGAGGGCGTTGAAGAAAGAGATTTCGCCAGAGGGATTTTGAAAGGGTATTTTGAGAAGACTGCCGAGGATGGGGAATGCATGTTTTTAATGCTTCAATCTGGAAGCTTCAGAAATGAGCTTGCAGAATTCAAAAAGGAAAATGGAGAAGTCTCTGATTTTGGATTGTTAAAAAATGATGACAGCAGATTTATTTTTCACGACTTGTATGAGCTAGGGGGATATATGAAAGAAATAAGGGCAGATTTTGGGAAAAGCGACAGAAAAATCTCTTATTATTACGGGGAGTGCCTGGAGGTTGTGTATGAATAACAGCAGAATGGACAAAAGAGGGCATGTCCCGACGTTTCTTCTATTGATAGGGGCTATTGTGCTTGTTGTTTCCGCTTTGTTCAGCTTTGCTATCTTTGAGAACAACTCTGAAGAACTATCTTCAGAAATTTCGGATATGGTAAGAGAAGTGGAGTTTAAACAGGCATATGTTGAAAAGATTTTGGAGCTAGCGGTTAACGAGGCTGTTTTAGAGGCGGAAGAACAGGATTTTGTTGAAAGTTTTAAAAGAAAATTCCTGAGTGAAGTGGCTTCAAGGAATCCTGGAGATGACAGGTTTGGGAATTTTTTTGTCAAGATAGAGAGAGGAGAGTTTGGAGTTTACGAAGAGCCAGAGCGAGAGGGGGTTTATTCAATAGAGATTAGAGAAATTTTTGTTGACAGCGCATTCGGCGTCAATGAGATGAGAAGATATTTTAACTTGGAGGCGAGATTTAATAAAGAAGGGATTTTGGATGATGCAAACCCTTGATAAATTGAATTTGCAGGGAGTTTATGTCAGATTGGGAATCTGGATTAATGTTGCAATAAGGTTTATAAATAAAGATGGCTTTGAGGGAATATGCTTAAAGGGGCGATGAACAAGAAAGCGCAGGAGGGGCTTACTCTTACAACTTTGTTGCTTATTGTGCTTGGAGTTGTTGTTGTTGTTGTGATTATTTTAGGAGCTACAGGTGCTTTTGATTTTATTTTTGGAAAGATTGAAGTTCTTCCTGGACAGAGTTTAGAGAGTGCTGTGCAGTCTTGCAAGATAGCTGCTGAAAATAATCTTAAGACTGATTTTTGTGTTAATTTGAAAAATGTAGAGCTTAATGGAAAAGAGCAGTATGTGACTTGCAATTATTTGAAGAAGGATTATTTAGGTGAAGTGGATGAAATTGATTGTGGAAGTCTTGCTCCAAATGTGAAAGAGTTTTGTGAGAGTAAGAAGCTTAAGGCAGGAAAGGATTTAGTCAATGGAGAACTTTGTCCTGAACAAAAGAGCCCAACTGGTGGAGCGCTAGGTCCTCCAGCTCCCTAATTAACTAGATTTTTAAAGACATAATTCTAAGTGTTGTTATGAGTGATTATGGTTTTCCTGAAAAGCGCAGGAAAGGAAAGGACAAGAGAAGAGACAAGAAGAAACATCCCTACAGGAGAGGCGGGAAGTTTCGAGCTGGAAATGTAAGGGAAAGCGGCAAGGATTAAGTTTATATGTTGGTTATGCATAAGTTATATATGGATGAATCAACAATTCTTTTGAAGAAAGATGTGATAATTTTGCTTAAGCAAGCTAAAGACAGCCCCCGACAGACGTATAATGAATTGCTTCGAAAGGTCCTTAGTTTGTATCTCCAAATGAAGAAGGCAGATGAATATGATAAATTTCTACATGAGATACAAAAGTCCAAGATGAGAGAGGTTTGGGATAATAAATATGATGAAATATGGGAAAAAGTATAGTTTTGGAGATGTTATCCTGACCGAGGTTCAGTTTACAGACACTTTTGAATTAAGGACAAAGCCTGCAGTAGTGCTTTTTGAGGAATTCAATAACATTGTGGCGGCAGCCATTACGAGCAACCCTCACATGAAAGGAATCCCTCTTACTGAAGAAGAGGGCATGATTCAAGACAGCATAATAAAACTAAACTATATCTTTACTATTTCCGAAAAGATGGTTAAAAAAGAGTTGTTTTCTCTGTCTAAGAGAAAAAAAGAAATTGTAAAGAGAGAACTTATTAAGAGATTTGCATGATGGAAGAATATATATTTTTATTTGCTCTGGCTTTTGTCTGGATAATTTTCGCGATTGTGCAGGATTTTAGAACTCGGGAGGTTTCCAACTGGCTGAACTTCAGCCTGATTGCTTTTGTTCTTGCTTACAGAGCATTTTATGCGGTTATACATAAAGAGTTTGGCTTTTTTATTTTAGGGGTTTTCGGGGTGTTGCTTTTTGTTGGACTGGCTTATGCTTTATATTATGGAAGGGCTTTTGCAGGCGGCGATGCAAAACTTCTTATGGGACTTGGCGGAATATTGCCATATCAAGGAGTTTTTGATGTTTTTTATTACGGAATAGCTTTTGTTTTTATTTTGTTTTTGGCTGGTGCAATTTATAGCCTGATTTACACTATTTATCTGGCATGGAAAAATTGGAAGCCATTTTCGGCTGAGTTTAAAGAGAGGTTTGTTTTCAGCAAGAACTATGTTATCGTTTGCTTGGTTTTAGCTATTCTGCTGCAGGCAGCGATTTACAATTTTGATTTTCCTGATTTTTTTGGCCTGTTGTCTTTGATGATTGCAATACTTCCTGTGCTTTATATTTATACCAAGGCTGTTGAAGCGGGCTGTTTGGTTGTCTGGAAAACTCCGGGAGAGCTGCAGGAGGGAGACTGGCTTGAGAGAGAGGTTATTGTTTCAGGAAAAAAGATAAAGAAGAGCGTTCATGGGCTTAGCAAAAGAGAAATTGAATTTTTGAAAAAACACAAGACAAAGGTGCTGATAAAGGAAGGCATTCCATTCACTCCTGCCTTTTTAATTGCTTTGTTAGTTGGGGTTTGGATTTGGATGAAGTTTTTTTCCTGATAATCTTATTCTTTGAAGTTGATTTTTATACTGGTATTTAAGGAATTTTGTTTAAGATAGTCTTATGAAACAAGATTTAAAGCTTCTCTTATTTTTTCTCTTTCTTCCAGAAGAATTTGAAGCCTTCTAGAAGTTATTTCTCCAATTTCGCATTGATTGAATGGAATTTTTCCAGCTATCCAAAATTCCGGAGCTTCAAATTCTCCTTTTTTGTAATTTGAAAGTCTTTTTATTGAAGAATAATATTCTCCAAATACATATTTGGCTATTTCTGGATGTTTTTCTATTTTAAATTTTGGATTCCACGCATTAACCTTAAATTTTCTATAAATATGAATAGGGCTCCAGAATTTTTGTTCCAAGGCAAATGATTTTTTTGCGGTTTGTTTAGAAATATTGAATTTGAGGTATTGCCTTCCTATTTTGTTCGCCAAGAGCGGAAGCAGCCCAAGTTTTATCCAACCCCTTGGTAATTTTTCATCAAAGGCGAGTATGAATTTGTTTCTGTTAAAAAATTCATTAAAAAGCTGGTTTCTATACCTCAGCCTATTTTGGTATTTAGATTCGTAAGTTCGGGGTTTTTTTATTTTCTTGTCTTTTTGGAATTTTTTTATCTCTTTTTTATCTAGAATTACTTCTGGACAAATTTCTAATACAATATCATGCGTGTTAGTTTTTGAGAAGGAAGTATCGTTTATGTGACCTGTTAATTTAATTTGGTTTATGTGGGTGGAATAATGGTAAAATGTTTTTATCATTGTTAAGGAACTCGCCTCTTCAGCTTGATGATGTTTTTTTGGCCAGACTTCTGTTTTTTTATTTTTATTACCTTTGCTTTTTTTATTGTTTTTAGAAGAGCATGCAGTTCTTCCAAATCTTCAGGCTTTGCTTCCATCCTTGGCGAGTTGATGCTTAAGGGTTTGTCATAAATTGGAATTACATTTATTATTGCTTCTCCGAATGCGAATTGGGTTTGAATTTCACAAGATTTTGACTTTAGCTTGGAGGAAATTTTTTTAGCTATTTTTTTGGCCAGACTAAATGCTTGTGCCGGGAGCGCTTTTGAATCGGTAACAGGAGTTTTAGGGATTATTATTGTGTGCCCTCTTGAGATTGGCTTTATGTCGAGGACTGCGATGGCATTTTGATTTTCGTCAAGCTTTTTTGAGGGGATTTGACCTGAAACTATTGCCCGGTATATTTCAGTGGTGTTTGGGGAAGCAGAGGACTGCCGAGCCTGCTGTTCAAGAAGCATGGTTTCTATTGCTTCATCGGACATTGAATCTATTTGTTGTTGGGCAGCTTCTCTCTGCTCTTCAGGAAGATGCTGAATCTGCTCTGAAAGCTGTCTTTTTAATTCTGCAATTTGCTCTTTTGTGAGTGGCATGATTGAAGGAAAATAATAATCTATTTATGTTTTTTTATATAAATGTCTTATTAATATGAAAGTTAGTCCATTTATTAAACCAGCAACTAAACCTATACCGAAGCTAAGACCTATCCCTGAAATATTACGTTTTTTCAAGTCATACGTGCCTAAGGTAAATACTATCCTTGCCCCTATATCCGTTTCAGTATTCTCACCAACAATCATTATTTCGTTTTCGTTAGTGAAAAAGTTAACTCTCTCATTAACCTCTCCAATTTTTTGATTCCTAATTCTCTCTAACTTGAAACATTGTTGTGAACAACGATATCTGTCTCCAAAAATAAAATACAATAATGAATTCATTCTACCATTAACAGTATTTTGATTTAAAGTCACATTAATTGGCCCAACCCACTGAAAATCAAATATGCCATTAGGATAAAATGTATTGTTTTTATTTGTAAAATTAATTATTACGTTTATATTTTGTTTGTTTATGTTTGGTACATTTATTCTGTTCTGTGTTCTATAATAACCTGGAAAATTTTGTTCTGTTAAACTAAGCTTTGTCTCACTATTTACATCAATAATCTCTATATTTTCTAAAAAGAGTTCTTTTGGTATTTCTATATCTAACTCTGGGATATTTTCTTTTCCTGCGGTTCTGAATTTTATATATCCTTGTTCTTTTTTAAAGTCATAAAAAATAAAAAAATCTCTAATTATCTTATCTCCAAGATGATCAATGTAAAATTTATATGGTTTGGATGGTAAGGCTATATCAGGGGAAAGATTGTTCAATATTAAAATAAGAGAGATGATAAAAAACCCAGCAACTATCACTATGCTTCTATAAAATGGCTTATTCATATAATTAATGTGTTAATTCTTTTTATATAATTAACCTAGTTTTGAGGCGTTAGTCAAATCCTCTGATTTTTAAGAATATTACACCTCCTTGATCCAAGAG
>DYFY01000016.1 GCA_020724955.1 Candidatus Parvarchaeum sp.
TAAGGCAAGATACAGAATTCTTAGGGTTCTTGCCTAATCATGCAACACAGTTGAATTTTTGTCATCAAAATCTATATAAAACATTCTTGTCTTGCTACGGAATGAACAAGACAAAGAGCAGAGCTGCTGTGATTTCTCTTATTGTCTTGGTTGCTTTGATTCTCGGGTTTTATTTGTTTGGCAAAGAAGCTGTTGAATTTACGAGCGAGCAGAAAAATGTTGCCATACTTAACGTTGAGCCGAAATATTCTATAATCATAGAAGACATCGTTTATTTTGAAGATGTTAAAGGTTATCTCGCCAAGCCGGAAAATCCCGGAGCATATCCCGGAGTTATAATGATTCATGAATGGTGGGGGCTGAATGACAACATAAAGCAGATGGCTGAAAATCTCGCGATGCAGGGCTACGTCGTTCTGGCAGTTGATTTATACAACGGAGAAGTTGCTTCAGAGCCTTCCAGAGCAGGCGAGCTAGCCGGAGCAGTTAGAGCCAATCCCTCTGAAGCTCTTGAAAATATGAAGGCAGCTGTCTCTTATCTTAAAGAAATGCAGGGCGTTGACAAACTGGCTTCACTCGGATGGTGTTTTGGAGGACAGCAGTCTTTGCAGATTTCTCTGAACGAAAAACTCGATGCCACTGTGATTTATTACGGAAACCTGGTCACGGACAAGGAACAGCTCTCGTCCTTGAACAGCCCTGTTCTCGGAATATTTGGCTCAGCAGACAGCTCCATCCCAGTTGAAAATGTGAAAAAATTTGACTCTGTTTTGGACGAACTCGGGATTGAGAATGAGATTTATATTTATCCAGGAGTAGGGCATGCGTTCGCAAACCCTTCAGGAAATAACTACGCTCCGTATGAAACTCAGGATGCCTGGAGCAAGACTTTGTCCTTTTTGGAGGCAAATTTAAGGCAATAACTCATTCCTTCAGAACAACCACGTTTGTCATTCCTCTTCTTTTTCTTTCTAGAAAACCAAGCCCCTCAAGTCTGTCCAGGATGCGGGTCATCTTGGCTTTTCCGAATCCTGTTTTATCTATCAGGTCCGCCTGGAAGATTGTCCTGTTCTTTGCAACTTCATCCAAGACAATTTTTTCCTCCTTCTTTAAGCCAGAAGTGTCCAGCTCTTTTTTCTTTGGCTTCTCTCTGATTCTTTTTATTATTACTCTCTCAGAAGGCTTAGAAAATATGAGCACAAGCCCGACTATAAACAATATTCCTGCTATTCCATATGACAGATATATCAGGCTGTTAAATGAACTATGATAAGGGCAATTGCTGGCTGAACAAAAATACAGCCCGCTTGATTTAACCATAGAGTTAAAAACAAAAATATTCAGAAGAACCAACACAGAGACCCCTATTATGATATACCCGACATTTCTGTTTTCCATATATATTTTCTTGCCGGCTTGTTTAATAAACTTTCCTTCATTGTTAAGTCCAGTTTGTAACTTAACACTCCCTGTATAATTTGTATAAAGCAAACGCGTAAATAATATTAAGCAAAATTGAAATGTGCCTTTCAGGTTTTTCTGACGAGAAATACGAAAAAACACGCTTCTCGTTACGCTTAAGCCACTGGAAAACGAAAGACTTTTACAATGTTTAATTTAGCTTAAACGTAATTGACAGGAAATAAATAGATAGGGGCTCGGTCTCCGATGGCGACAGAATGTCTTGCAAGCAAGAGATTATTGAAAGAATTATAAAGGTTTATTCATTGAAATTAGTATGAAAGTAAAGAGAGGACTATTAGCTCCTGCGTATAAAAGAGGATACAATGTTCTAAAAGATAATGGTGTTGTTGTCGTAGCCATGAGTATTGGAAATAGCTATTTTATTAAGGAAAAAATTGAAGAATTGCTAAACTTTTTGAACGATAATTTTTCTCAAGTTAAGCTTCTAATCGCAGATGCTATATCAGAACATACATATAAGGCAATAGGTTACAAAGAAAACAAGGCTAGAAGAAAATCTAGATTGGGAGCAAACCTATTTAGAAATAATTGTATAAGAACAATTCAGGGTATTAGATCTGCTGGAAAAAAAGTTAATATAGAAATTATTGATTGGTATAATAAGATAGAGCACAATTCAGAATATGAAAAACAATTATTTCTAATACATGACTTATATCTAAATAATAAAGATTTTAAAAAAGAAGCGGATAAAACAACAAGAGCAGTTTTACTTAATAAAATAAAAAAAGGAGTTAAGCTCTCTGAAGCAATCAACGAAGGAGTTATGTACTTAATTGAAGAACTTGCATTTGTTCTGGCTTCTCCTAGGATATTTGGTGTAAAAACAACGGCTTACGTTTATCATAGGGAATGGCCCGTATATGTTAATTTGATTGACGGAAAATATGATGGAGTTATAAGAAAAGATACGGCTTTTATTCAACTTAGCGATTAATAGCAAGTTTTAAAAATAAGCATAGTTCGAGATTATTATGAAAGCAAGAAACATTGCGATTGGTTTAGGCCTGGGAACTTTTGGGGTTATTGCCTTAAGTAATTTGTCTAATCATTCGAATATGGCAAGGGAAGATTTAGTTAGACCTTCGCAGGAACAAGGCAGTTATCATGGGCTGTCTATCCCCGAAGATGGAAGCGTAAGTATGACTTATGAGGGCACTTTACCACAATACGGATATACTAAGATTATTCTTGATAGCAGAAAAAGGCCAAGTCCTAATCATATAGTTTGGATCGAGTCTGATATTCTTAGTAAGACCGAATACGGGTTTCAGAGACATGCTATAGTTGATGAATTAGGGGATGGCATATTTGATTCTGGAACATACCCTTTTCGTTTAACTGGTACAGATGTCACAATGAGCCGAACAGTTTCAAGGTCAGATTTGGATAATTCTGATTTTTTGAGGCTTGAAGAGATAGTGCTTACCGCACTAAATTCAAGAGGTACTTACCTTAAGCAGATTAGTCAATAATAAAAACAAAAATCTTCTTTTTCAGAAAAAGAAGACAAAAAGAGTCCCTATCTAAAAACAATAACCTGTCAATCACACTCGAAGCGTTTTTTCGCACACATTTCAAAACCCGAGAGCCTTCGTGGCTAGCTCGGGCTACTTCGTAGTCGCTTAATATCTACTAAAAGGAAGATTATTTACTTTGTCCCAAAGTATTTTTTTCGTAAAAACCATAATCTTCTGTAACTTTTAGTTGATGGATTAAAATTGTACTAAAAGTTCTTTTAGCCTGAATAATTATCTTAATTTTAATATAGAATTCAAGAAATTATTGGAAAGTTTCTTTGTATACTATGTTAAGTTAGAAGGTTTACTTTCCTTCATGAAACTAGTTTCATACAATGTTTTTTAAACAAAGTTTATCTCCAATAAGCATGGAAATAATAAAATTTGTAAGAGAGCTGAAAGAAGGAAGGGTAGAAGGAGAAATAACAAAGACAATTTTTGTTTCTTTAGCGACGTCGCTCATAATTTTTGCCGTTGTTTATTATTTCAGATTAAGAAGCATAGAAGGTTTTTTTGACAAATACGGATTCTACTTATTTTTTTCATTCCTGAGTTATGCAGTAATAATTCCTTCTGTCAGGCAGGTAAGATCCTTCAAAGAGTTTCCTTGCATGACTGGAATGATGATTGGAATGACGATAGGAATGATCTCCGGATTTTTGTCAGGTTTTTATATTGGAGCCACAAACGGAATGTTCTGGGGAAGCGTATTTGGAATGTCTGTCGGAATTCTATTCGGAACCTGGAACGGAAAATGTTGCGGAGCAATGGGGTTTATGGAAGGCATAATGGCAGGATTTATGGGAGGATTGATGGGTGCAATGACTGCCATAATGATGTTTAATGACAACCTGAAAGCGGCAGGAGTGATTGTCTTTGCAGTCTGTTCTGTTATCATTTTTGGTCTCAATTTTATGATTTACAAAGAAACCAGGGAATTTGAAAGAAAGCACAAGGACAGCACTCTTTTTACGATAATCTGGAGTTTTATTCTTACAACAGCCACAATTTGGCTTATGGCCTTAGGGCCAAGGAGCGTGTTGCTTCAATGAAAAGCTCAACAATTTATATAATCGGGATAATAGTTGTTATTTTGCTAGGAGGATATTTTTTTCTTGGAAATTCCGGACAGGTCTCAGGCGTAAAGCCTTCAGCTGGAAACTCTGGAGAAAATGCTCAGGAAATAGTGATAGGCATGAAAAATTACAATTATTACCCTAACACCATAAAAGTTAAAGCAGGAATTCCTGTTAGAATAAGGCTTGATTCAACTGTTGTAGGATGCTTCCGGGACTTTACAATAAGGGAGTTTGGAATTCACAAATATCTTAAGACTCCAGAAGAAAGCATAGATTTCACGCCAACCAAACCTGGAACCTACACTTTTGCTTGCAGTATGGGGATGGGAACTGGGAGGTTGATAGTAGAATGACAATTAAATTGAAAGGAGGAAAAATGAAAAACGATAATGTAGTTTGGATAGCTGTGCTCGCGGTTGTGCTTTTGTTTTTTCTTTTTGTAATGCCCTTCGGGACCGGCTGGGGAGGGCTATGCGGCATGATGGGAGGCTATTCTTCAGGCTACGGACTGGGAATGATGTCTGGTTTCGGCTGGCCTTTTATGACACTTTTTTTGGTTGCATTGGTGTTGTTGATATTTTGGCTGGTCAGACAGCTTCAGAAAGACGGAAAAGCCAGAAGAAGATAAAAATAAAATGCCAAAAAGAATTGTAAAATGAAAAAGCTAAAGCTTGTTATTGAAGGGATGCATTGTGCCTCCTGCGCTTCAAATATAGAGAGGAGCCTGAAAAAAGTGGAGGGAGTGGATTCGGTTTCTGTAAGCCTGATGCTAAAGAAAGCTATTGTCGAAGCGAAAGATTCCGTTTCCGAAGAAGACTTAAAAAAAGCAATTGCGAGGGCAGGATACAAACTGGCAAAGATAGAATGACTAGAAAAAAATCTTCTCAGGATTTATCTGTTGAGGAGATCGAATTGAGAAGTTGGAAGGCAAAGCTCGTAGGAGCGTGGATTTTCACAATTCCTATTGCAGTATTTATGTTTTCCGAACGCATTTTTGGATTTGCTTTAATGCCTGTGGAATGGATGATTCCTTCTCTTCTTGTTCTTGGGTTTCCAGTAGTGTTTGTTTTTGGATGGAGCACAATCAGAACAGGATTCAGAGGATTGTTCAGCCTTTATTTTAACATGGATTCCCTCATCGCCCTCGGAACAGTAATAGCCTATCTTACAGGATTTTTTAGCTATTTTAATTTCGTGGCAGATTATTCAGGAGTCGCAAGCATGATAATGGCTATTTTCATAACAGGAAAGTTCATCGAAACAAAAGCCAGAGGGAAGGCCAGCCAGGAGATTAAAAAGCTTATTCAACTGGGAGCAAAAAAAGCCAGGATTTTGAAAAACGGCAAAGAAGTAGAGATAGATTCATCTGAAATCAAAGTTGGAGATGTTATGGTGGTCAGGCCAGGGGAAAAGATTCCGACAGACGGAGTTGTAATAAAAGGAGAAAGCGCCGTCGATGAAAGCATGATAAGCGGGGAAAGCCTGCCAATTGAGAAATCAAAGGGAAGTAGTGTAATAGGAGCTACAATAAATCAGGACGGAGTTTTGTACGTAAAAGCTTTGAAGATAGGCAAAGATACGTTTCTTTCGCATATAATAGAGCTTGTAGAGGAAGCTCAGGGAACAAAAGTCCCAATACAAAAGCTTGCGGACAAGATAACTTCTGTTTTTGTTCCTGTAATTTTGTCGCTGGCTGTTCTCAGCTTTGCCAACTGGTGGCTGATTACAGGAGAGCTAAGCAGAGCGCTTGGAGTGGGAATTTCAGTTTTAGTGATTGCCTGTCCATGTTCTTTAGGTTTGGCTGTCCCAATATCTTTGATGGTTGGCTCCGGGATAGGCGCTAAAAATGGAATACTCATAAGAAAAGGAGAAGCCATACAAACAATGAAGCAGGCAAAAATAATAGTTTTCGATAAAACAGGAACAATTACAAAAGGAAAGCCAGAGGTAACAGACATATATTCAAAAGATAAAAACAATCGCCTATTAGAAATTTCTGCTTCTGTAGAAAGGTTTAGTGAACACCCTGTTGCGAGAGCAATCGTAGAAAAAGCAGGGCTGAAAAAATACAAGCGCGTTTCAGGATTTAAAGTCATAAGAGGAAAAGGAGTGCAGGGATTTATAGGAAAAAACAGGATTTTAATCGGGAGCCGAAAACTATTTTATGAAAATGAAATAAGTCTGGACGGATTCGAAGAAAAAATAAGCAATTTTGAAAGTCATGGAAAAACAACGATGATTGTTTCAAAGAATAAAAAAATTCTCGGAATAATAGCTGTTGCTGACGCAATAAAACCAGATTCTCCCGAAGCAATAAGAATGCTCAACAAATCAGGATTTAGGATAATTATGCTGACAGGAGACAACGAAAGAACTGCGAAAGCTATCGCCAGATTAGTTGGAATAGAGGAAGTCTTAGCCGATGTTTTGCCAGAAGACAAATCTAATAAAATCGAAGAGCTACAAAAAGAAGGATTTGTAGTATTTGTGGGAGATGGAATAAACGACGCACCTGCTTTAAAGCAAAGCAACGTGGGGATAGCCATGGGGACTGGAACAGATATAGCTATTGAGGCAGGAGATATTGTAATAGTAAAAGGCTCTTTAGTTGGAGTTGTTCAGGCAATCAATTTGTCAAAAGCAACTTTTAGCAAAATAAAGCAGAATCTTTTCTGGGCGTTTGCCTATAACATAGTTGCAATCCCCATCGCAATTGCGGGATTGCTGCATCCAATCATAGCAGAGATAGCAATGGCCCTTTCAAGCATAACAGTTGTAACAAACGCAAATTTGCTCAGAAGAAAGAAAATATGAAGTTAATTTTTATCTGGAATTTTTCCCGACTTTTCAAACGCCGGTGCTAGGATTCGAACCTAGGCATCCTTTCGGAAACTGGTTCTCGAGACCAGCCCATTAAACCGCTCTGGCACACCGGCAAGAATCCGCGCAGGAAACATTGCAGGTCAAAAATCTTCTTCCAAATGATTTTTCTACCCTTTTAATCTTTCCAAATCAGCCTTGGCTTGCTCAAATCTTTTCTGGGCTTCTGCAAGCTCTGTCTGCTGTTTTTCTCTATCCTTCAGTCTTCTTATTTCTTCCTGCGCTTCTTGTATTTTTTTCTCAGCGTCAGCAAGCTCCTCCGATGGATTTGCAAAATTTTTCACAGGCTGAATGGGCTTTTCTTGTTTTGGCATGCTTTTGCTGTTTCCGGAAAAACTTTGTTTTGATTTTCTAAAAAGAATGAGTCCCACTACTCCAGCCAGAAATACCGCTCCAACAATATAGTAAACTATCCCAGACAAGCTCTCTTGTTTGCCGACAATGGCGCTCCCGGTAATGCCCTCGCTTTTTTGTTGTTCAGTTTCTCCAGTCATATTCTGGTTTTCAGTTTCTTGTTCAGTCTCCTGAGGGTTTTCTTCCGCTGTTTCTACAATTTCATTTTCAGAAACTTCCTCAGATTCCAATCTCTCAGGATCCTCAAAATCTAGGTAAATGTTTCCAGAAGTCTCTCTTTCTTCAAATTTAGCGGAATCTACAATCTCACCGCCCCGCACTACCAATACTTCAAAGGCCAACACATCCCTCTCTGTCAAATATGGCAGGAAGGCCTGCCCGTCCGGGCCAGTTTCTGAATAGATATTATCAATTACCTTAAAAGTAGCTGGATCCAAAACCCTAATCACAAGCCCATGAATCGGGTTAGAGGTCTTAACAACTATCTCAGTCTCTACTGCAAAAACCACTTGAGTAAAAACTAAAACAAAGACAACAAAAAGCAAAAAGACAACTATGCTTTTTCCTCCCATGTTCAATCTTTTTTGTAGTTATTTTCATTTTATAAACTTTGCTTTTCTGGATTTAATAAAGAAAAAGTTGTTTCCCCTGTCAAAATCACAATTTTCTTAGGATAAAAGCCAAAGCCAAATTAGTCACCAAAATAATAGCTATGTAGCCTGCAACCCATGAAATTTCGTAAGGGATAAAGGAAAAATTAATTGGAGAGCATGTCCTATAAACGCAGTTTATATTTGACTTTTCATCCCCGATTATTCTCAGAATGGCAAAGACCATTAACACCTGCGCAATGCTAAACTTCCAAAAGTCAAATTTTTTTGGCTTATACATGAAAAGAAAGGCAACAGCCACTGGAATTATAAAAATATGCTCCAAAGTTATCACTTGAAGCACAAACGAGCGTTCCGTGAAAAAATAGTCAGTTATTCCCCACAAGCTTTCAGAATTTATCAGTACATAAAAGAAATCTATGTTCCAGAAAAGATAAGGGATGAAAACTATGTTCATCTGGCTTGCTATCAGCCACGGCTTTTTTAGGATCATTCCCGCCCCGACAAACAACAAAGCCAGGTTGGAAAACCAGAAAATCCCTGAAAATCCTATTGAGTTATAACTGCTCACTACAGCCAGCACACCCAGCGCAAAAAAAACAGCTCCAAAAATTTTTATTGCTTTTTCTTTCAGATTCATTAAAGCTATGTGGCATTTGCAATTTAAATAGACTCCGAAAATTCCTCACCCAAAGCTGTCAAGTCCTTCAAGCAGTTCATCCGGGTCAACAACAGATTCATTGTCGCCATTGTCTTCAATCGGAAGAGATATGTCTTCATCAAGACCTGCATCACTCAGCACCATAGAGTCACCATCTTTTTATTTTTTTAATGGTGGCTTGTTATTTATAAATGTTTTGCAGAATTTTCTGCCTACCTTTGAAAGTAAAATTTTATAAAGTTCAACGTCCTCGATTTATGCGCTGAAGCCTTTACATACTCTGTTTTAATTTCATGTACTCTTTTACATTTCCGAGCTTGTCATATAAATTCAGCAGAATTGCATTTACCTCGTTTCTCTCGCTCACAGATAAATCCATGCGAAGCATTTTTTCAAAGACAACTTTCGCATAATTTCTTCGGTCACCGCTTAAATATAATTTTCCCTGAGTCATATAATAATTCTTCAGATTATTTTTCATTTCTTCTTTTTCTTTTGTATTTCCAAGGGCGAGAGCCTGCGAAAATATTCTGTCAGCCTCTGCATAATTGGATCCTTTGATATACAGCTCAACAGACTTCATGTAGTCGGATATTTGTCCGCGGAAAGTCGTGTTAATGTCTGCAGCGCTTTTCACGCATTTTGCAGCATCAACAAACATTCCCTTTTTTTCATAGATTTTGGCAAGCCTAACCAGAACAAATTTTTTGGTTTCAAAATCAAGGCCAGAATTCAGAGCCCTCTGTAAATAAGACATCTGCACAAATTCTCCCATGTTCTGCAACCGGGCTTCTATCTCACTGGGAGTTTTCTCAAAAATTTTGTTAGTCACCTCTCGCATGAAACTCCACAGATGTGCTGGTTTTTAAGATTTGTTGTAGTAAGTAGCAAAGACTCTGAAGGCAAAAATTTCTAGTTCCAGAAAACGCCTTTAAACATATTAAAGAGCTAGGCTTTGTATCTATCAAGTGGTAACCAAATCGAAAGGTTTAAAAGTCGGAAATTTCTAAAATTTATATGGGAAATAGACTTGAAACAAGGTGGACAGAACAAGACACTATAAATTCCTATAGTCCATTTAGAGAATTGTTTAGAGAAGCTTCAGCAGAAGTAGTTAGGCAAACCTTTGCAAAATATGTTCCCCAAAATGGTAGAATTTTAGAAGTAGGTAGCGGATTAGGAGAATTAGTTAGATTAGCCCCAGAATATAAACTGCAAATACAACAAACTGAACAAAGTCCAAAAATAGTAGAAGGGAATAAAGCGACGGATTCTACATCCAATGTAAGAGTTGCAAATGTTTATGAGTTACCCTTTGAAGATAACTCTTTTGATGTTGTTACTGGTTATTCTTCTTTTGACGCATTTGCAGACTTAGGAAAAGCATTAAGAGAAGTTAAAAGAGTTTTAAGACCGAATGGTAATTTAATTCATTTCCTAGATTTGCAAGGTTCAGCCAATACTTTATTTCATAAATTTTCCGCACAAAAGGTTATTCCTTTTCCACTATATGAATTTGATGAGAGAGATAAACGTACACATGGAAGAGGATTGCAATTAGTTGATAAGGAAGACATTGATAAACTGAGAAGATTCTTCGTTTCAAAACATCAAGGAATAGCTAAATGGTTTGACCAGTATGTTAAAAACTCTGAATTTATGTTCTGCACAGCATATAATCATCCAGAATATAGACGCGTTCTACGAATGGCTTCTGATTGGTTGAAAGAATCTGGAATTGACACTCAAAAAGTTGGGTTTAATGAATATTTTAGAGATAATATAGAAAGTAGCTTAGTTGAAGAAGGATATACAATAATTGAATCTGGAAACAAGCAAGGAGCAGTCATAGTAAAAAGAAATGGCAGACATTCTAATTTTCCTGAAGTTAACTTATTTCATAATGAGGTCGGAGAGGATATTAGTAGATATGACCCAACTTTAGCGAGAGAATTAGGGCTAGATGAAGTTAAAGTGATTTCTGAACTATACACAACTATTGCAAGAAAATGATATTCGTTCTTCAAAAATAGGAATCCCCTAATCACCTAGAAAAATTTGGCGAAGCCTTTTAACCTTTGTTATATAAAGTGCGAAGCTTTTTGTTGGTTTTCTCTTCGTTCGGGTAAAAGAAGTTTTTCCGTAGCGTAGCGGAGTGGGGGGCGCAGAGTTAAAATCACTTTTCTTTCCCGCCAAATAGGACTTGCACGATTTAAACTGTGTTGCATGATTCTTAAAAAGCAACACAGTTCTCTCTACCTGCCTCCTTA
>DYFY01000006.1 GCA_020724955.1 Candidatus Parvarchaeum sp.
GAGATATAACGAGTTCAAACAAGATATGGTCAAATATTTACGTCCTTAGCTATAGAATTTCTATTGTGGAAGCCTGAGAAATACTGGCAGTCAAAGACGAATCACTCCCCTTATAATTTATCTGAATTCCCAAATTGGGTTGAATTGCATCGCTCCTTGTCACATACACTAAAACACTTTTTCCTCTGACATCTACTTTTCCTTCTATTCTGTTTTTTCCGCTTGCGTCATTTTGAAAATTTTCTATTTTAGCTCTTTCCAGAACAATTCTTAGGAGATTATAATCCTGAAAATAATTGGCATTCATAAATACAGGTTTTTTCAGCAGTTCTTAAAAATTGTTATGTTTGGGATAAACTGAAGAAATAATTGAAGAAAATTGGAAAATGTTGTGTTAAGATTGTATCAGTATACATGGTCTGTCGGAATTAAATCTTCTTGTCCCAGATCATGTGAGATTAACTGATATCGAATTCGGTATTTCTATTAATGTTTTTTTGGCTGAAGTGATATCTGAAGCTTGTCCGATTCCATTGAAATAAGAGGCTCTTGCTTCGAATGTTGCCGGAGAATCCCGGCTGACTAAGACAGCTCTGGTTGGTAGCCACTCTGAATAAGAAATAGCTTTTATGAAAAGATTTTGATGTTTAGTTATTAAAAACTTATGTGGTGTGCCTCTGGATTTGGCAAGATATATAAAGTTACGAGCTCTGATTTTTGGATGGCTAGGAAAGTTGCTAAAGCAGGGTTAGTTATTGTTTGTGTTTTTCTTGCTTTTGTGGTTGTTGGGTTGTTTTTGGGATTGGTCAATATAAAGGGAGTTTTTGCTTCTTCTAGTGATGAAAAAATTTTAGAAACCAAGTCTCCTTGTCCTTATATTAGGTTAAATCAAATAGCTAGACTTGACAATGTCGATAATCAAGGCAATGGGGCTTTTGTTGCTCCCGAAAATATCCCTTATACTCATGTTAAGTTCAACGAGTTTGGTGCAGTAATAGATCACGCTTCCTTTCCTGTTGGTAACTTCAACTTAAATGGAATCGATTGTAAACAACTGCCGGATAAATCCAAAGTAATAGAATATCTTGACCTAACTGAATGTATCGGAGACTTGAGAGACGGAATAAATAGCTTTCACAACTCGCCTGCAAGAAAGTTTGACCTTCATATGATTAATGCAAGTTCCTTTGAGTTTGATTTTATTTCCTACTCAAATGAGTCTGCTGAAAAGGCTATTGTCAAAGCAGAGCATTTGGACGAAAATAGGAATTTTATTTCAGATATAACTCAAAAAGTTTCTAATCTTGATGGTGTCTGGTCTGAAAAAATACCAGAGGGGCATTATGTAAGAGTAGAATTCGATAGACCTCTTTCTAATTCTTGGACTCCTTATACACTGTATAACTACTCTTATATTAATATTCATCCCAGATTTGAGTATGCTAATGGAAGCCAAGCAATAGTTATTTATGAAGCAGATCAGAATGAAATTTTTGCCCACAATTTCGGCAATTCTGCTCTAAAAGAAAATCAAAATAACACTTTTTTGCTCTGGCAAATGGGCCTTCAGAACAACACTTATATTAGAGAGATACTTTTGGAAATGGAAATCAGGCCTGCAAATTGCTAAACCTTTGCTTGAAAGAATTATATCAAGAACGAAGTGCTTTAATCATTAGCTTTATCCTTTCTCATCTAGCATTTCTGCATTTTTCTTTAAATCTGAGGGGTCTTCTTTAATAATCTTTCAAATAATAATCAAGTCTACTCTGAAATAATGATGTATATCTTGTTTCTTGTTCTAATTGTTTCTTTCTAAGGAATTTCCGGGTGTTTTTTTAAAAGACATCGAAAGATTTTTTGCTTTAAGTTTTTCATAGATTATTGTGGTAAAGCAAGGAAAAATCGGTCGTCTAAAAGTATATAAAAGAAATATTCCGTAATATTATTGTTAAGATGAATAGAGTCCAGTGGTTCGTTCTCGGAGCAGGGTTGATAATCTTTGGATGGTACCTCATGAATTTTGGAGAACTTAGTTGCGCCGATCTTAATGATTTTGAAACATCTATAACTGCCTGTTTTGTGAGGAGATATGCTTACACGATTCCTGCGATGGTTAGTTATGTATTGGGCTTCTTGTCAGTTATTTTGGGATTTTTAGAATTTAAAAAAAATGAAAAATAAACCGAATGAAGGAAGGAATAAAAAGATAAGCTGGTGGCAAGATGAGAAAGAAACTATAAAAATAGAGGTTAGCTCATGTTTTAGGACTTTATTTTTGGTCGTGGGTGGAGTCTTGCTTGGGGTTGTTTTACTTGGTATTTTTAATTCGGAGATTATGAGAATTTTGATCAATATATTTGAAAGAAATATTGGATCATTGGAGACCAGTCTTTTGATTGGATATCTTCATGAAGGATGGTGGCTTCTCATCTTTGCTGTTCTTTCTATTTTTCTTCTTGGCTTGTTCATTAAGGGCAAATTAGAATTAGTTAAGGGTAACTTTTTTTGGACATTCTTGACACTTTTATTTGTAATTTTAGGGCTTGTTTTTGGCTTGATACTCATAGATAATTTAAGTAAAGCTAAACACATAGAATTAAATCTTCAAAATGTTCAGACTAGGACATATGGTGGAAATGTTAGTTGTTGGAGAATGCAGGATGGGGGTAAGTTAATTTATGCTGGAGATCCTTTTGAGTGTGCATTCTATGAGATAACACATCTGAAAGATAAATTCTTATTAGTGGATATGAGGCTAGAAAATGGAACGATTATCACGAAGGCGAATCAGGATGGCTCTTCATCAATTAGCAATATTATTGCTCCTAAGGATATGGAATATATTTCTTTTACAATAAGGGGAAAACGGGTTGACTATCCCAATACTCGCCTGAGTTTTTCTACAGGCTATCCAAGAACATTTCTTACTAGAGAAGAGTATGAAGAGAATAGGAGATTGTTTACATCCTATGTTATTGGTCTAATTGGAATCCTATTATTTGCTGTGCCTACCTTTATTATAAATTTGAGGAATATAATGAAAAAGAAAAACATTTAGATCTTCTATCTTGGCTACCTTATAGAAAACATATATAAGGAAGTGTTCAATAGTCTTTTTGTTATGGAAAATGAATAAACAGAAAAGAGACTATTCTTGGATTGTGATTATAATCCTCGGAATTTTATTTGGTTTTATAATTGACGATTTAATTGTGGCAGTTATTTTCATTATTCTTGTGTTTTATTTTCATGATCTTGAAAAAAGAGTTTCAGTGCTGGAGAAGAAAAAATGAGAAAAGAAAATCTAATATTGATATTGATAATTTTGGGAATGATAATCATCCTTGTGTTAAACGTAATAATATTGCAATTAATTAATAGAATAGAAAGTGATGATACCCAACCAATCTTGGAAAAAACAACAGAAATCACAATTGAAGATTGCAAAGCTATCGCAGAAGAAAGTGAAAGAAAAAGAATTAAGTGTAATGAACTAGGATTACAGGTTTCAGGATTAGGTGAGTTTAGATGCTATCCTACAAATGCAGGAAAAAGTGAATGTAATATAGGGCTTTCGAGAATTAATGAAGAAGCTAAAATTATTGGAGGTTGTGAAACAAACTTCCCTACAAGAGAAACAGCATTAGCTAATTGTTTAAGGTATGTTGATGACTTTTGAGCTAGTAAGTCTGTTTTTAAAAGATAAGAAATTTCTTTGGGGATGATAACGAAGATGTGGGGACTACACAAAGGACAAAAGTGTTCGGGTTAGCGGATTTGTTCTTCTTTATCTAATATTTCCTGTATTTTTTTCTTTAAATCTGGAAGATCTTTTTTAACAATCTCCCAAATAATATCAAGATCTACTCCAAAATAATGATGTATAATTCTATCTCTTGTCCCAATTATCTCTTTCCATGAGATTTCTGAATGTTTTTCTTTAAAAGATGTTGAAAGATTTTTTGCTGCTTCTCCAACAACTTCTATTGCTCTAACAATCGCATATTGTTTTTGTTTGTTTCTTTCTAATTCCTTTTTTGTCAGGTTTCTGGAGAAATCCTCTACGTTTTTTATATTTTCAAGGATATGTTTAACAAAAATTAATTGATTTTCCTTATTCATAATATTCTAACCTCTTCATCCAAAATTCTTTTTTTTAATAAGGGATGGATACTTTTATATGTAACTAGATCAACTTTTCTTCCCAATTTATCTTCTAATTCTAAAGCAATGCGCACAAACCCCAAGCCTATGCCTTTTGGTAGCTCAATTAAAATATCTATGTCGCTGTTCTTTTTTTGTTCACCCTTAGCATAACTCCCAAAAATGCCTGCTTTTTTAACTTTGTTTTTCTTCAATAGAGGGATTATTTTTGATTTGATATCTTTTATATTTTTACTTATTTTCTTTCTCTTATCTGCTAACAGTCCTTTATCTGCTTCTCTTTCTTCTTCATGAAGTTTCTCTTCAGTTAAATTAATTCCAAGGTATTTTCTTTTCTTAGAAACTTTTTTTCCTTTTCTTATGGAGATGACTCTATAATAATATTTCTTTCCGTTTCTTTCCTTAATTTCAGTATATGCCATAAAAATTGTACGTCTACAACCCTTATAAACCTTTCTGTGTGGACGTAAGATAAAGTGTTTGGGACTAAAACATGTTGTAACCATGCGAGGGGTAGGATTCGAACCTACGAAGGCACTGAGCCACAGGATTGCTTACAATCCTGGCTTACACCTGCTCTAACGAGCAGGGGACGTCTTAAGTCCTGCGCATTTGACCGCTTTGCTACCCTCGCATTAAATAACTGGCAAAAGTTAGTATAAAAATATTTAGTGCCTTTTATTTTCCTCTAGTGGATAGATAAATCTCTCTTATTCCATCGCACACGTATCTCATTCTATTATCTGGATTACGCCAGTCAAAATCCGTTCCAAAAGAACTGCTCTCTTCTGTGTGATGTGTATTATCGTATCTTTCTCTAAGAGTTTTAAGCCAATCTGCAATAACTCTATCGGGAACTTCATCAAATATCTCTTTTATCTTAATTTCTGCCATGGAAGCAAAACTTGCTGAAACTAGTTTTTAAACTCTGGCTGGAACTATCCGGAGAAACTATAAAGGATCATCTATTTTTTCAATAATCTCTTTTGCTTTTTCTGTCACATGCTGGATTACCTGCTCTTCAGTTGCTCTCGGATTTTTTGACTTGAATCTTGCCGCATGCGCCGCCCCTGCAATTACCGCCATTCTTAATCTTTTTTCTTCATCCTGCATTTTTTTGAGTTGAAGACTTATTATTTAAGGATTGTTGTGTTGCCTTCTCTGTGTTATTTGTCTCATTCCAATAAAGTTTTAAATTGCCTGCCTCTAGGAAAGCGATGCTGAGTAAATATAGAAGAAACAGACTGGTGAACATCAATACAAATGTGGTGATAGCGAGCGTTTTGGGAACAGCGCTTGCTGCTTTTCCTGTCCACCTTACAAAAATGATAACACATTCCGAATTGGCCATAGTGGCTATTTCTTTTTTTATCGATGGCATTTTTGATGTTGTTATTTTTATGGGCCTGCACATCCTCATCCATAAAGAGCATATTAAGGGGCTGAAGCCTTCGAGGGCAATAATTGATGATTTGTTAAAAATACAAAGCCAAAGAGTAGTGCTGTCTGTTATTTATCTTGTTTTCGCGATTGGAGGGCATTATATTCTGTTGATTTTTGGAGTTGAGAGAACAATTGCTTTTATTGCTTCTTATTTGGGAGCGCTGGTTGTGAGCAGAAGCGTGCATACCCTCTATGGATTAAAAACCGGCTTGTTTGAGAAGATTTAATAATTGTTTTGCTTGTTTGAATTCATTCAAAAAAGGCATGGAAGAGTATAAGCCGTTTATAAGCGGTCCTGGAAAAATAAAACTTGAGAAAGGCAAAAAGCCGTATGTAAAAAAATTCTGCAGTATTGCGGGTTTTGATGTCTGGCTTGTTGACGGGGAGTATATAAGAAAAAACATCTGCGAGGATTTTGTTAATTGTGATGAACATTATCACTTAAAGTTTATTCCAAAAAATGAATTTTGGATTGATAAACGGGCGAGAAGGGGAGAAGATGTTTTTTTCATTGACCATTTGCTTGCTGAAAACAGACTGATGGCCAGGGGCATGAATTTTGAAGATGCTTATGACAAAGCCGCTGTTGTTGAGCAACACGAGAGAGACAAATCAAGGCTTGCCAAAAAGCTTAAAAAAGTCAGGAAAAATGAGGCGCTTCTTGATAAAATAAGGAAAAGGTTAATAAAAAAATATACAGATAAAATTAAAATCTGGCTGGTTAATGGGGAGGCAGTAAGAGACTTATTTTCCATCGGCTTTGGATTAACCGGATTTGGAGGGGGAGGGCATGACCGAGTTTATAATTTCATTCCTAATAATGAGATATGGATTGATGAGCAAATTTCCCCTAAAGAGAGGAAATTTATCATTGTACATGAGCTGCATGAAAGAAATTTGATGGCCAAAGGTATGAAATATTATCCGGCACACAGGAGAGCCACTGAAATCGAAGATTACTGCAGAAAAAACCCTGAAAAAACCGACGGAAAAATAAAAGAGGAGATGAAAAAACAGAAGATTTTCGGCTAATAAAGAGTATATAATGTATTTTAGAAGGGGCGTCCTGACTGCATATTCAACCAAAAATTATGTCTTTTGTAACGCCCAGGTTATGTAAAGTTAAAAGGTGATAGTTGATTTTATCATGGCTGATTTTTATTCTAATATTAATACGAGCATGATAGGTTATCATCGATAATTATAGTTTTATACCCGTTCATTATACAGCACCAGCGCCCAATTAATTTATAAAGTTTGACAAATATTATTTGATATGGGGAAAGCCTTGAGGATTGGCTTGCTTGCTTTTATGGTATTGTTTTTTATGGCTGGAAGTGTTTCAGCACTAAAAGGCTATGGTTTGTTTAAGAGCGATAAAATAGAAAGAGCTGAGGAGTTTGGAATGTCTGTTGGGCTTGTTCTTGAGGAACATGACAAAAATGTTCCTGTAAAAGGAATAAAGGTAGAGATATATAAAAACAATGACTTTGAAGAATTAACGGATAAAAAAACAGAGCCGAAGCCTTATTATTTCTGTTTTTTCGGGCTGAATGGGGAGATAATTGATGGGTGTGGAAAAAGCCGTATTCAGACAAAAAACCTCACAAAAACACAAGGAGAGGTGATATTCAGCTGGAATGGAAGCATCTACAACGCAGAAAATGGCTCAGGAATAAATGAAAATTTCATAAACAGGTTGATGGTTGACACTATTGATTTTGAGCCCGGGAGCTATCTCGTTAAAACTGATTATTTGCTTGATTTGGCAGAATTCAGCCAGATTTCAGGAGAGTTTTATGTTTCCCCTTCTGTTTTAGTCAGGATAATTCCGGTTTTTCCGAAAAACGAATCTGTCTTAAGCCCACAGGAAACCAGGTTTTCGTTTGAGATAGAATATAATGCTTCAGAAGTTCTGAACGAGGAGCCTTTTGGAATAAAAAAATGTTACCTGAAGATTTCTGACAAAATTTCAGGCAACTCAACCATTTATGAAAAAAATTATTCTGAGACAAAAATAATTTATAATGACAGCATTTCCGCTGAAATGGCTGTCGGTGACTATTCTTATCTAATTTCTTGCGAGGACTCGAAGAAAAGAGTCTGGACGAGCGAGCAGATAGAAATCGAAATTGTATCCCAACAACCTGAGAGCACAATTCCTGCTGAAAGAGATTCTTCTGATGGGGGATGCAGAACAAGCTGGGCTTGTGATGAGTGGAGCTCCTGCGACGCCAACGGCCAACAAACAAGGACATGCGAGAAAATAAGGCTAAACTGCTATGCTGACCTGAACGAAAAACCTGCCGAAATTCAGAGTTGTGCTCCGGTGCAGAATCTTGCTGCAGACTCAGGACAGCAGGGAATTTTCTCCAGGATAACTGGAGCTGTAATAGGACTGATTGGAAACGTTGGGATTGCCGGAGTAATTATATTCATTCTCGGCATATCTGGGGCAGCATATTTTGTCTATTTTAGAAGAACAAAAAAAGGCAAATAGTTTATTAATTCTTCTCCACCTTCTTATATGTGAAAAAAGAAATAGCGAGAAATATTAGCAAGGCTCTTGGCGAAAAAGCGGCTGTTGTAGAAGAATTAATTGAAATCCCGAAGGACTCCAGGATGGGAGATTATGCTTTGCCCTGTTTTTATTTTGCCAAGGAGCTTAAAAAAAGCCCTGCTGAAATAGCAAAAGAAATCGCGGAAAAAGTTGATAGCCGTGGATTTGAGAAGGTTGAGGCCTGCGGAGCATATGTGAATTTTTTTATCGACAGGAAAAAACTGGCATCTGAAATAATACAGAAAGTTTTCAGGGAGGGAGAAAAATACGGATACGAAAATTTTGGACAGAAAGGGAAAGTAGTTGTGGAGATGTCCTCCCCAAACATAGCCAAGCCGTTCGGAATAGGCCACCTGCGTTCAACTATCATCGGAAATTCCCTGTCAAGAATTTACGGCTTTCAGGGGCATAAAGTAATAAAGATAAACTATCTCGGAGACTGGGGGACTCAGTTCGGGAGAATAATTCTCGGATGGAAAAAATTTGGAAGCGAGGCCAAGCTAAAAAATGACCCTATCAAACATCTGCTTGAAATTTATGTCAAGGCTAACAAAAAGGAGTTTGACAGCGAGGCAAGAGAATGGTTTCAAAGGCTTGAATCTGGAGACAGAGAAGCAGAAAGGCTGTGGAAAAAATTCAGAGAAATGAGTTTAAAAGACTTCAGCAAAATTTACTCTCTTTTGGGAGTTGAGTTTGACGCAGTTTCCGGAGAATCTGAGTATAACAAAAAAATGAAATCTGTTCTGGATGAACTAAGGAAGAAAAAAATTATTCGCGAAAGCGATGGAGCCTTGATTTGTGATTTAAAAAAAGAAGGCCTTGGGGTTGCAGTTATAAAGAAAAAAGACGGGGCAACTTTATATATGACCAGAGACTTGGCTGCTGCTATTGACAGGTACAAAAAACATAAGTTTCTGAAGATGATTTACGAGGTTGGGGCAGAGCAGAAACTGCATTTTCAACAGCTCTTCAAAATTCTGGAAATGATGGGCTACAAATGGGCTGATGGATGCGTTCATGTTGAGCACGGGCTTTATCTTGACAAGGACGGAAAAAAGTTTGCAACAAGAAAAGGAAAAACTGTTTTTATGCAAGATGTGCTCAAAGAAACAATTGAGCTTGCTAAAAAAGAGATTTCAAAGAGGGATAAAAGCGTTAAGGGAAAAACTCTTGAAGAAAGAGCGAGAAAGATTGCGGTCGCTGCAATTTTTTACGGAGATTTAAAAAATCACAGAAGGAATGATGTTATATTTGATCTCGAGAGATTTCTTTCTTTTGAGGGAGACACCGGGCCGTATCTGCTTTACAGCTATGCCAGAGCCAAAAGCATCCTGAGAAAAGCCAGAAGTGATTCAAAGAAAAAGCTTTCTTTTTCAGATATTAACGATGATGAAAGAAATATAATCAACTTTATTGGCATGTTTCCAGAAATAGTAATCCGCGCATGCAAAAGCAATTCGCCCAATATTGTAGCAAATTATGCCTACCAGCTTGCAAAAGAGTTCAATGAGTTTTATCATAAAAACCAGGTTCTTGGAAACGAGAAGGAAAACCTAAGGCTTTCTATTGTGGGCGCCTTCGCTCAGACCTTGAAAAATGCGCTCTGGCTTCTCGGAATTTCAACAATAGAAGAAATGTGATTGTATATTTTGAAGGAAATAAAACCTTAAAAGCTGTTTTTAAGTGTTTAATCTATGAGTGAAGAAATAATATTCTGGATGATTGTAAGTGCGGTTATACTTGGAGTTATATTTTTGCTGCTTTTGTTCATCTTGGCTCTAACTCCTCCTAGAAGAAACTCGGTGCACAAGAAACAAAACTATCATGCTGATCCGGAAAGAAGAGATGTAGAAAAAGACCTTAAAAAAATCAAAGAGCAAATCAGCGGAGATGAAGAAAGCTGGTAAGCGAAAAGAATGATTTTTGAATTCTTTGAAAGACAATCCTGGAAACGAAAATTAACAGGTTATGTATAAAGAAAAGCATTTAAAAACTTCAAGTTGGTTGTTTTGAGGTAGGCAAGCCGGCACGCTAGCCCTGTGCTGTTCACAAACGGGCTTTATGGTGGGCTTAAAGGAGTGCGTGATGCAAAGGCAAGTTAGTCTTTTTCCGGACGCTGACGTTTTGTCCTGTTCGACCGTGCTCCTGTGAAACGGGTCAGGCCTTGATCGGAGCAGCCCTAAGCAGAAGTTTCGGTGCTTACGGGGTCGCAAAACCGAGAAAGGAAGAAGGCAGCTAATTTGCTGATGCTGAGCAATCTCCCTGCCTACACTAAAATTTTAGACTTTTGCGGAAGAGATGTTTTAAGAGAATTAACTTTAAGTTGTGAAGTGTGTGAATTGATTTGAAGGGGGTGTTGATGTAAAGTAAACCCTTTAATTACACTTCTTTACGCTTAAATTATCTCTAAAATCTCTTGGTGATTATAGCTAAAACGAGCATATCTGCTTATTGGAGGTAATTTTCATGGAAATATTATTAATATGAATGAACTTATGTACAATTGGGAAGTTGGCTTAACAGTTGAAGAACATTTAAAAATATGAAAAGCGAAGTTATTCTATGAATAAAAGAGGGCAGTTCTTTTTAGTCGGAGCATTTGTAATTGTAGGAATAATTCTTGGCCTGAGCGCAAGCGTAAATTTTGCTGAAGTTCAGCAGGACAGAGAATATTTTTACGACCAGGCAAGAGAGGTTGAGCAGGAAACAAAAAAAATTATGGACTATGGGGTTTTTTATAATAAAGATGTTTTAAGCACAACTTCTGACTTTCTGTTTGAATACAACGAGCAAATAGGGCAGGACGATGCTTTGTTTATTTATAAGGCTGATGAACCCGCTCTTCAAGTATATGCTTTGTATTTTGAGGAAAGCAATATTGGCTCTGTTTCTCTCCTTGGAGGCACAGCTACCGTTCCAGTAAATAAAAATACTGCAAAAGTAGTAAATGTAGTAGTTGACGGAGAGAATATTATTGCTTACATGGATGGACGCGAGTATAAATTCGAGTTAAGAGAGGGATACAATTTGTTTTATGCTTTGAGCAAAGAGGAAGAGGATGAAAGACTTGTTGCCGTCGGATAAAAAAGCTGTGAGCCTGATGATTGGGTATGTACTGCTTATTGTTCTTGCAGTAGGGATTGCCGGAGCAGTTTATTCTTTTCTCAAGTTTTATCTTCCTGATACAGAAATAAAAGAGTGCCCGAATGACGTCAGCCTCATAATAAGCAATGCCAGCTGTGATGGTGAACTTAAGATTGAGCTGCATAACAAAGGATTTTTCAGCATTGATGGAGCATATGTAAAAGCAGGAGCTGTGGGAAAAGTTGCAAAAGATACTCTTTGCTTCACAGATCAAACAGGAACAGGAGGAACCTGCAACATACTTTTTGAAGGGCAGGCGCTAGTTGGAGGAGACGGCTCTCAAACCGTTAAGAAGTCAGGGCTTAAACCAGGGGAAATAGTCCAACCTGGATTTAAAAGCTTCACGCCGAAGGAAGAAGAGATAGAAATAGAGATAGAGCCGGTTATTTATGTTGAGGACAAATTGACTGCGTGCAGGAATGCGATAATAAAGAAGGTTGTGACATGCGGAGAATCTTCATGATTTTATTATGTATCTACGGGGAAAGATAATAATTGAACAAAATGTTTGTTGCTATATTAGGGGAACATAAAATCCTTGCTTGATTATTTATGTTCTACGCTATAATATTAACAAAACCTCTTCAGGGGTTAGAATTTTGATTCCTTCATATTCTTTCAATTTCAACAAATGCTTGTCCTGGCTAACAATAAAGTCTGCTTTACCCGCTAAACCAGTTTCAAGAAATTTGTTATCGTTTGGATCGTCTCTTACAATATCCAGTTTTATTGTTGGATCAACGATAACAGAATTCTCTATAATCAAATTTTTCCAATCTTCAATCATAGAATCAGGCATTTTAATTTTAAAATTCTTTAATGTTCTTACAAATTCATCTATAATTTTCATAGAACTAACCAGCTCAAACTCTTTATTCTTCCATTTTTCTATTAATTGTGAGCAAAAATTCCCTTCCCAGAAGATACCAGAGATAAAGACATTAGTATCTATAATTACCCTCGTTTTTTACGAGTCTGTTTGATTGCTTCTTCTACATCAGACTCTTTAATTCCTTTCTTTCTAGCAAATTCTCTAGTCTTTTTGAGAAGCTTGTCAATTCCACTAAAAGAAGGCATTTCTAACTTTTTCAACACAATTGTATTGTCCTCTCCTATAACGACAAACTTTTCTCCCTCGTGAATTTTCATTCTGTTTCTCAAACTCTGCGGAATTACGATTTGTCCTCTAGAACTGACGCTTGTTATTTCAATTTTTTTCATTTTAAACCTCCTGATAAGTTTATACTCTTAGTAAGATTATCTTATTTATAAACCTTTCTCCTTCAGCTTAGAACAGATAACGGAGCTTAAAAAGAAAATCCTTGCGGATTTCCCAAATTTTTTTCTAAGAAAAAACTCTCGAGACCGCTATCGCTCCGCTCGAGCCTTACAGGTTATTTGCTGATGTTATAAAATGGCTCAACAAAATAATAAACATCAAAATTACAAATAATTTTTTGCATGTTGCAGAGAATTTTGCTGATTATTTTACAATTTGTGCACATTTCTCTGTCTTGACAACTGCAAAAAAGTCACTTAATTAATGCAGTTGTCCATATTAATGAATTATTTAATAATCTGTGGTTGACTAGAAATTTTGTTTGGCTTTTTGCAAGGGACTTGACCTGTTTGAGAGAGACGCTTTTGACTTTTTTTCATGCCTCCCGGAAACACTAAACTGAGTAATTTAGATGCTGTGTTATAAAGCTGTAAAGCTTCAAGTAAATTTAAAAAGAAGAGAGAATAATATCTGAGATGGGTAAAAGAGGTATTAGTCCTGTTGTCGCGGTTGTTTTGATTGTCCTTGTTGTCATCGTGCTTGTTCTTTTAATTGCATCTTTAACAATTCCTCAGGTTAGAGAGCTTTTATCCGGCAGGGGCGACTGCTTTAAAGTTGTTGCGGACATATCAATAGAAACGAATTCTGAGTATACCTGCAAATATTCGACAGGGGAAAATCCTTCTACTGTTTTTGCCTTGAGAATAGACAATGAAAACATAAAAGGATTTAGAGCAGGGCTTTTGGCGGAAGGAAGCTCAAAATCTTACGATATTGAAGATGGAACCTCTTCTGAAAAGATAAGAATGCTTGAGGGGACATATAACCAGCCTCTTGTTGTTGACAATAAGGGAGGAGTTAAAGTATATGTTGCAGAGGGAATTATTGAAAGAATAGACATTTCCCCTATTTTGACCAACGGGAAAGTGTGTGATGATTACAGCAAAGATGTTTCACCACAAGAATGCATCAGCATTAATGTTAAGAAGCAGCTTAATGAGCCTCCTTCGGGAGGCTATTGCGGAGATGGGATAATTCAGAGTGAAAGAGGTGAGGAGTGTGATGATGGAAATACAATTAGTGGGGATGGTTGTTCCGCTGACTGCAAGTGGGAAGGAGGGACCTTCGGAGAGTGCACTTTGGCTGAAGCCTACTGGGAAACCACAAGCGGACTTACAGAGGCATATGTGGGCGAGAGTGTGAAGTTGGTTGTTAAAGGAAACTCAGACTGCGATGGGGAAACGGTAACATTTAATCCTAAGGGAATAAAGGAATATGATTCAGGATTTGCTCTCGGTGGAAATGATGTAACTATCTTACCTAATGATGTTAAGTTTAATGGTGAGGAGGCTACAGCGAGCTGGAATGCTGAATGGTTGAACGATGATTGGACATTTGGAGGAGAGAGCAATCCTCCTGAATATTATTTCATAGCTACTCTTTCAACAGGACTTAATGTCGGAGATAAAAGAGAAAGCCCTAAAGGAAGCAATGAGCCAGACATGCTGGAAGTTTACAAATGCGGGGATGGATTGTACAATCCAGGTCGTGAAGAGTGTGATGATGGAAACACGAATAGTGGAGATGGTTGTTCATCAACATGTCAAATAGAAAGTGGGTGGGTTTGCACAACACCTCTGCAAAAAAGCCAGTGTAATTATATTTCTCCGGGGTCTTATTCTAAATGTGTAGATGATCAATGTAAAGAAGAGCCATGTAACTCTAGCGGATGCCAGAACGAATGCAGTAGCAACAAGGAATGCGAAATAAAAAACAAATGCAACGACAACGGAGTTTGTGATCCAGGAGAGGAAGGTATATGCTGTAATGAATGTCCTGCAAGTGGTCCTCCTTATTGTATAAATTATGGAAAATGCGGGGATGGATATGTAAACCCAGGGGAGCAGTGTGATGATGCCTGCTTAAAAGGCGATCCTGAAATATGTGAGCCTGGAGTAGATGATGGGGATGGATGCTCAGCTAGTTGCCAGGAAGAAAGTGGGTGGATATGTAAGCATCCAACCGGAAAAAACAGCAAATGCTGCGACACTCAAACACAAAGTTGCTCTAATGTAGGAGTTAGTGTTGATCCTCCTTCAGGAGGAAACCCTTATACAAATTGGTGGGAACCTTGGAGCAACACTCAAGTTGGTTCATGCAATGAGCCGAGTCCTGCTGCAACTCTTAGCTGTATTGCTACATTCAGCACATTAGGGTTCCAGTCTTCTTCTGGTGCTTGCTCTTCCGGAACTTCAGCAGGATGTGCTGGATTTGATGATTGCAATATGGTGCCATCTTATTGTCAACCAGGGGGGACGTTCCCAGGAATATCTGTATGCTGCTTGCAGAATGGAGGTTTTGCAGTTAGCTTTATACAATGTCAATGCCCTCAGGAATTTTATAACGCTTGTGTGGACAATCAATGTGTTAGTGTTCTTGGGACTGGACCAGACGAATGCCAGACTAATCAGGAATGCGATAATAATGACCCCCAAACAGGTGAGGCATAAAAATGCAAAACAAAAAGGCAATTTCTCCTGTTATTGGCGCACTGCTTTTGGTAGTTTTAGTTGTTGTTATCGGTGGAATTGTGTTTCTCTGGGGGAGAGGATTTGTTGAAAACGCCAGGGGGGCTGACTTTGAGGGAGAGCCTGCTGAAAGGGCTTGCGAAAGAATAAAATTTGAGGCAGGGATTTTTTATGATGAAGGAAGCGGAGATTATAACGTTGAAATAAACAATCAAGGTGATATTGACATTTATGGATTTAAAATATTGATAGAGGGAGATGGAAAAACAGACTCTCTTGAGCTTCTCGATGAAAATGTGCTGGCTGGACAAGCAAAAGGGCTTAAAAACAGAATAGAGATAGATTTGAGCGGGAGGGAGATAGAAATTATCCCGCTAATAGTTGCGGAAGCATCCAACGGAGCAGATATTGTTTTTCATTGCCCTGAAATCCACGGCAAAAAAATTGCAGTGGTTTAGACTTTGCGAAGCGCTGAGATTAAGAAATGTAGTGAAAGAAATATTCTACTGGTATCATTCACTATAGTTTTCAAAGATTAACTTAACGCTTCCTGTATAATTTGTATAAAGAAAAGTTCCAATAAACAATAATTATCTTAATTTTATATAGAATCAAGGAATGATTGGAAAGTTTCTTTGTATACTATGTTAAGTTAGAAGGTTTACTTTACAAGTTAGAAAGGTATAAAAAGATATTTCGGCAATTTTAGGCATGGGTAAAAGAGGTATTAGTCCTGTTGTTGCGACAGTTCTAATTTTAGTTATTCTTTTTGTTCTGGTAAGCATTGTAGCTGTGTTTTCTGTGCCTTTTGTGAGAGAAAGCCTTTCTGGAAGCGAAGACTGTCTTGAAATTCTTGGAAGCACAAAATTTGACGATTCCAAATATAATTGCAACATAGAAGGTGAAATTAATCCGGGAGAATCTGCTAAGAGAACGGGATTTTCTGTAAAAGTTGACGGGGAGAAAGTAGCTGCTTTGAGAGTTGCCTTTTTTTCAGGAGGGGCTTCTGATATTGTCGGCCTTGAGCCAGGAGAGCCTGGAGGAGTTTTAAGCCCTAGAGTGAGAATGCTCGGGTATGATTTTTGTGATGAAGGATGCACTGCTGGAGCTTTCGAAATTCCAAGCAAAGGAGAGGTTAGGACATATGTTGCTGAAGGATTATTTGACAAAATAGAGGTGAGTGCTGTTTTGTCTAATGGAAAAGTATGCGATGTAAGCGACCAGATAGAGATAAACCAGTGCATTGATACAGAAGTGGCTAAAAAAATCCTAGAGCATTAAAATGAATAAAAGAAAAGCACAAATATGGGTTGAAACAGTTATCTATACTTTAGTGGGAATAGCTATTATAGCGGTGGCGTTGGCGATAATAACTCCCAAGATTAATGAGTTCAGAGACAAAGCAGTTATAGAACAGACGATAAACTCGCTGAAGGCAATTGATTCCAGAATAGACAGCGTTGTTTCCGGGGGAAACGGAAATGTGAGAATAGTTGAATTCAGAATGAAAAAAGGAGAATTTTATGTTGATAAAGAGAAAGAAACTATTTATTACGTTCTGAAAGAAAGCAGGTCTGTTTATTCTGAGCCCGGGGAAAAGGTGAATTTCGGGAGAATAGAAATAATGACTGAAAAAGAAGAAGGAAGCAAAAATCACAAAGTCAGCCTTACTCTGAATTACAGCTCATTTGATATTGATTTTTCCTCTGAGGAGGAAAACCCGTGGAAGATATTTGAAAGCACGACTCCCTATAAACTGAGATTTGAAAATGCCGGGCTCAATGAAGAAGAAAAAATAAAGGTGCTTTTTGACGTTGTGAGCGGATAAATTTTAAAAAAATTACATTAGGCAATAAACAAACCCGATATAATCAGAAGGTTTAAATAAATTCTCGGGCATCGATGTATGAAAAAGAGGGAATATGATAAGCATAAATTTGAGGCCGGGGATACCTCCTTTAAAAAGAATTGAGGACAAAACAAAAATTGATATCAGGTATTCCTTGATAGCTCCTTATGCGAACGCACATATTTTCTGGGATAAAAAAGAAGGTGAGATTGTCTATGAGGTTGAAGAGCCGAAGATTAATGAAGAGGACAGAAAAATACTGCAGAAAATAGAGGAAGCGATGGTCGGCCTGATGAATTTGAATGTGGCTGTTGACAACACAATGCAGAGTATGATAGAATATATAGACAAAACCGCAAAACTTGTCATTGACGAGCTTGACATAAAAATATCTGAAGAGATATACGAGAAAATATTTTATTTCCTTTACAGGGATTTCATAGGAATGAATGAAATTGACCCGCTTCTTAAAGATTATTTCATAGAGGATATTGAATGCAACGGAATAGACACCCCTGTTTATGTTGTGCACAGAGTATACAGAAATATGAGAACAAACATAATCTTCAAAGACATAGATAAACTGGCGAGTTTTGTTGAAAAGCTTGCGCAGAGAAGCGGGAAATACATTTCTTATGCCAATCCTCTTCTGGATGGGAGCCTGCCAGATGGAAGCAGAGTCAATGCCACTTACACAAAAGACGTTACGTCAAGAGGGCCGACATTTACAATCAGAAAGTTCACCAAAATACCCTGGACTCCGACACAGCTTATCGCCTTAAATACTTTAAGCCCTGAAATGCTCGCTTATTTCTGGATTCTTATGGAATATAAAGCCAATGTCCTTATTACCGGCGGAACTTCTTCCGGAAAGACGACTCTCTTAAATGCCATGACTTTTTTTATACCTCCAGAGGCAAGGGTAATTTCAATTGAAGACACCAGAGAGCTTAATCTCCCAAGAGAAAACTGGCTTCCTGCAGTTGCCAGGGCATCTGTGGGTGTTGGAAAAGTCGGAGAGGTGGATTTGTTTGACCTTTTAAAAAACTCTTTTAGGCAGAATCCCGACTATGTAATTGTCGGAGAGGTCAGGGGAAAAGAAGCCTATGTCCTGTTTCAAGGAATGGCCTCTGGACACCCCTCAATAAGCACCCTTCACGCAGATTCCCTCGACACAGTGATAAGGAGGCTCCAGACTCCTCCTATAAACCTCTCTCCAACTCTTGTAAATTCGCTTGATTGCATAGCTGTTATGGCTCACGCTTTGATTAAGAAAAAACACACAAGAAGGCTGAGAGAAATAATAGAAGTCGTGAATGTTGATAAATCCGGCTCAACACTAATCAACACCCCATTTATATGGGACCCTTCACATGACGTTTTTTATTTCAAAAAACAAAGCAGAGTGTTTGAAAAAATATCCGCCAGATACGGAATATCCATTCCTGAAATTGAAGCTGAGTTTCTCAGAAGAGCAAAACTTCTCTTCAATCTTTACAAAGGAAAAATTTTTGCTTTTGAAGACATGAGAAAAATAATAAACGCTTATTATAAAAATCCAAAAAACGTTTTGGAGAAATACGGCGTTTCGTGATGCTGAATTTAAAATAGTTACTGCCCATAAAAATTTTCTAAAATAGTACGGGCTTGGCTATAGGCTAAATATTTAAACGCGTTTTTTCTTTAAAGATTATGAATAATCAAGAGGTTGTGCTTTTGTCTCAGCTCCTGCATTCTATGAAAAAGCTCAGCCAGAGGATTGAAAAATTTTTTCACGAAAAAGATTATGAAAACCTTGAGCTCGCTAAAAAGGAGATGCTTGTCATGCAAAGCAGAGTTGAGGAGATTTTGAAAAATGATAAATGATCTCAAACAGAATATTGACGGATCTATAGAAATATTAAAAGAAATAGCCGGGTTCATGAAGCTGATTGATGAAGCGGATTATACCGAAGAGAAGATACTTAGAGAGGTAATAGAATCTGACAGGAAAAAACTAAGGATAATTAACAGCTCGCTTCCGGAAATTTTAAAGGGGATTTCACTGGAAAAGAAAATAAAAGGCGCTGAAAAAAACAGCATACAAAAGATTGAGATTGACAGCAAAAACCTTTCCGGCACAATATCCTCTGGGAAGGGTTCTGTCATAGTTAGCCTGAACAAAAAAGACAGGGAAAAATTCCTGAATGAGCTTCACATAAGCCTGAGACTCCTGAAAAAGCTGAAGAAAAAGAGCTCTGAGAAAAAGGAAAAATCGGAAGAATATCAAAAAACAAGGGGATACGCCAAGTTTGCAAACGCCCTTTTCAGGAAAAAATCAGAATCATTGCTTGAGAAAAAATACCTCTTAAAAATGCAACAAGACTTGAGAAAAAGCGACATGAACATTCTCGCAGTCACTTACGTTTCAATGGGTCTGCTGAGCACTCTTCTTTCTTTTCTCGCCGGAACAGCGGTATTTATTTTTTTGATGTTTTTTGACATCAGTCTGTCAGTTCCTTTTTTTTCCATGTATCAGGGAGGTTTTATTGAGAGAATCCTAAAAACCTTCTGGATAATAATAATTTTTCCTGTTTTGACTGCCACAGGATTCTATTTTTACCCTTACACTGAAAAAAAATCGATTGAAGCAAAAATAAACAACGAGCTTCCTTTTGTTGCAATTCATATGGCTTCAATTTCTGGAAGCGGGATTGAACCCAGCCAGATTTTCAAGATAATGGCTTTAAGCAGAGACTATAAATACACTGGAAAACAGATGAGAAAACTTCTAAATCAGATTAATGTTTACGGATATGACCTCGCTACTGCCCTGAAAAACTCCGCAAAAAATTCTCCAAGCGACAGGCTGTCCGAGCTTTTTAAAGGGCTTGCCAGCTCAATAATGACCGGAGGAGATTTAAACGAGTTTTTGGAAAAGAGATCTGAAACCCTGCTCCTGCAATACAGGCTGGAAAGGGAAAAATTCGCCAAAACTGCCGAAACTTTCATGGATATTTACATAAGCCTTGTTATTGCGGCGCCTATGATTCTGCTTTTGCTTCTGATTATGATATCCATCTCAGGACTCGGCTTTGGAGTCAGTCCTGGAGTTTTCACCTTCGGAATAGCTTCCTCCGTGGCTTTCATAAACATAATTTTCCTTGTCTTGCTTGGAGCAAAACAGCCGGGATATTAAAATGGAACTTAAAAAAATGCATTGGGTTGGAATAATTATAGGAGCTTTAATACTAGTTGTGGATTTTTTGTTTTTGATGGGAGATAAGGTCTTCTTTTTTCTGATAGGAATCGCGCTCACCAGTTTTTTGCTTCCGGTTTTGGTAAGCCTGATTCTGGAGAGCAAAAGGGACCAGGAGCTGAACCAGCAATTTCTTGAGTTTTCCAGAAATCTCGCTGAAAGCGTCAAGTCTGGAACCCCTGTTGGAAAAAGCATAATAAACATGAAAGACAAGGATTTCGGAGCATTAAGTCCTTTTGTAACAAAACTAGCCAACCAGATTTCAATAGGGATTCCGATAAGCAAAGCTCTGCAGAACTTTTCGAACGAAACAGACAGCGTCGTCATTAAAAGAGCAGTCACTTTGATAAGAGAGGCTGAAAACGCCGGAGGAGAGATAGAGAACATACTTGACTCCGTCGCTGATTCTATCTATCAGGTTGAGAAGCTTAAAAAAGAAAGAAAAGCGGCGATATCAAGCCTTGTCGTGCAGGGATATATAATTTTTCTTGTTTTCCTCGGAATAATGCTCATTATGGAATTCAAGATACTGCCTATAACTGCTGACATCGGCTCGATAGGAAGCCTGGCAAACGCAGGAGATCTTGGCTCTGGGGATTTAAGCTCGCTTGACAACAAGACTTCGGGAGTTAGTGCAGAACAGCTGGCCAGACCTTTTCTTTATCTTCTCATAGTGCAGGGATTTTTTGCAGGATTGGTTATAGGAAAGCTCTCTGAGGGAAGCGTTAGATATGGGTTCAAACACTCAATAATCCTGATTATAATTGCCTTTCTGACTTCAACCGGAGCTAGGGTCTTTTTATAACATAAAAAATCTCGTTAGGTATCTTAAAAGTTTTGAACTTAAAATTGAGTCTTTTTATGAGGTTTTCAAACCAAAAACGCCTTGGCGAGCTCATCGGCCTGCCTGAAATTTTTTTTGTTGAAAAGCTGACAATTATGCTTTGAGAGGGCAACGCAGATAATATCTCTTCTGCATTTTTATGCCCTTTTTTGTCTATCAAATCAAAAACTTTAAGGATTAGCGTCAAATCAGCTGCAGGGAAATCTCTTGAGCTTCTCAAATCCTGATAATAAACCTTTCCTTTTATTTTCTTTTTTCTGAAAAAATCCGACAGGGCTCTTAAATCTGACTCGTTTATATCCGACGCATAATATCTGATTCCAGGCGTTGCGATTGCCATTGGGTTAAGCCCGCAGCCCAAATCCAATATTGATTTTGGATTGAGCTTTTTTATCTCTTCTATCAGGATATGATAATAGGGCATTCTTTCATTTGAAGAAATATGGCTTTCAAGAAGCTTTGATTTTTTTATATTTTTTCTGTATTGCCCTGCATATCTCCTAAGCTCTGCCCTTGCCTCCTTCAGCAATATTTTTTCCGATTTCTTGTCCAGCTTTTGCGGATAGCCGTTTTTTGCCAAAATTTCGCTGAGCACGGAGGACACGAACTCGTCGGACAAGCCCGAAAGCTCTTTTTTGCTTTTTATTTTTTTTATTAAATCCATTTAAAAAGGAGAAGCAAGTTATTTAAATAAGATTTTGCTTTTGAGCTTATGGAAAAAAGAGGGCTGGCTCATGTTGAGGTGATTATATCAACTGTGCTTTTTATAGGATTTGTCTTTTTTGCAATTCTGTTTTTCAACCCTCTTGACGTAGAGCAAAGCGTGGATTCATCAGCCCATTACGCTCTGTCAGGTGTAGAAAGAGAAGTCAGCTCTGAAATGCTGGTTTATTCAATAGCTGTAAAAAACGAAGACCCTCAAAACCCGTTTCAAGACCCTCTGAGAATTCCCTTGGAAAACCCGAAAGGATATAAAGTGAGAGTTGAGGACAAAAAAGGCAACAAGCTCCCTGCAACTTACGATTATAGTGAAAACAAAGTTGAAATAACTTCAAGAGGAGAGAGGTTCTTCACAGTGAAGTTTTCTGATGTTTTTGTGGATGGAGATTCCCAGGGAGGCGGAACAAATTTGAACATTTTCCAATATGATATTTCAAGCTATGCGGAAAAAGAAATCTGGGCTGAATCAAAAATGAAAAGCCTTGCGCAAGAATACGAAGAAGATTATAATGGTTTGAGAAAAAAGCTTAACCTTCCTTCAAATGTTGATTTTGCATTTCAGTTTAACAATCCGGAAGAAAATGTCATAAAAGGAGAAAGAGAGGCTCCTGAAGATGTTGTTGTTTTCAGCCTTAATGAAAGAAATGAAATGGCTCTAGAAGATGGCTCTTCAGGCTTTTCTGAGCTTAAGATAAAAACATGGTGATGGACAGGAAAGGAATAATAAGGATAATTGAGGCAAGTATATCTATAATAATAGTCATTGCAGCGCTGTTTTTTGTTTTTATCCAGTCAAACAGCTCTTCTGTTGCGGAAGAAGATTATAATGAACTTGCGAGGGACCTTCTTGAAGAAATCGCAATAACTCCAAAAATGAGGCAGGCTGTTCTAACAGACCCTGGAGTGCAAAGAGGATTTGCTTCTCCTGATATAGATGAATTTTTGGCAGAAAGGCTGAAAGAATATCCTTTGAATTATTCTTATAAGATATGCAAAATTGACGATGCCTGCGGTCCTGACAGATTTATAGAATCTGAAGATATATTTGCACAGGAAAGAGTGATAAGCGGGGATGTTACTAAACCGAAGCTGGCACCTAAAAAAATAAGGCTGTTCTTATGGAAAAAAACTTAAAAAAATTTGAGTTTGTTGAGCATACGGCTGATGTGAAATTCAAGGCATACGGGAGGAGTTTGGATGAGGTTTTCGAGAACTCTGTGTTTGCTTTTTCAAAAATCACTGCCGGGAAGAAAAAGATAAAAAGAGCAAAGAAAAAAAATCTGAAAATCAAAGGAAAGGGAGCTGAAAACCTGATTTATAATTTAATCAATGAACTTGTTTATCTTCTTGACGCTGAAAATTTCATCGCATCAGATGCAAGAATAAAAGTAAGCGATGACCTCAAACAACTCGAAGCTGAAATATACGGAGACAGCTCTGAAAAATACAGGGGGCTTTTCCACATAAAGTCAGCAACTTATCACGACATATTTTTGAAGCGGAACAAAAACAATTTGTGGGAAGCCCAGGTTGTGGTCGATGTGTGAAAAAAGCATCTCTGATAAGAGTTAACTAGCAGGGTTTAATCAAGTTTAACTAAATTAAGTATTAATTAAAATTCCTTATTTTTTGGAAAATAAATTTTTCTACTTACAGAAGATTGATAACAAGTCAATTGTAGCTATTCTTGTTTAACTCTTTCAACAGAATAAGTAGTTCCTTTGGAAGTTTCAAGTGGTCTAACTAACAAATCAAGCTGCTCCCTTTTTCTCTCTTCACCCAATTCAAACACCCCGAGAGACCTACCTTTACTTATTAGAGGAGTGTAAATTACATCAAGTGTAAATCTTCGAGTATCTCCTTGTACTTCATATTTTTCTGGATTAAATTCGTGTATCACTAATGACTCCTGTCCTGTTAGCAGGTGCAAATTCTCGTAAAAAAATGTAGTAAAATCAAAATTTGGGTCGTTAGTTTTTATTACTATTCTATCTAAACCAGTGAATTCAGATAAACCAGTGAATTCAGATAAACCAGTGAATTCAGAAGTACTTGTAAAACTACTTCCACCGGCTGTGGTGCTGTATTTGGTATGAACTATTCTTGGGTCCATTCTAATTACTCTTTTAATCGATTTTTAAATCTTCCTATTAAGCGAACTTTGTGTTATCTGAAAATTGGTTTATAAGAGCAAATAATTGAACTAGAATTATTAGATTTCATCATTTTCACATTTATTTCTCATCTATCGAATCAGCAAGAAAGAAGTTTTATAAGCTGTTTTACTTTATCTCAGTATGGCTGGAATAGAAATAAAAAAAATTTCGAAAAATATCTGGGAAATACCTCAACACGGAAAAATGATTGTTCCTGGAAGAATTTTTGCGTCTGAGAATTTAGTTGGAAAAATAAAAAAAGACGAAACTATCAAGCAGATTTGCAATGTTGCAAGCCTTCCGGGAATTGTAAAATATTCAATCGCGCTCCCGGATGCGCATATGGGGTATGGATTCAGCGTTGGGGGTGTTGCGGCGTTTGACATAGATAAGGGCATTATCTCTCCGGGAGGAATCGGATTTGATATCAACTGCGGAGTTAGGCTTTTGTCGTCAAATTTAAGCAAAAATGAGTTTTTGAAAAAAAGAAAAGAAACGGCAATAAAGATAAGGAAAGATATTCCCTCTGGAGTGGGGAGAGCGGGATATTTTAGACTCAGTGAAAAGGAAATCAAAGAAATACTAAAAGATGGAGTGAACTGGGCTATCAGGAACGGATATGGTGAGAAAGAGGATGCTGAAAATTGCGAAGATGGAGGATGTCTTTTAGGAGCAGAGCCAGACAAAGTTTCAGCGAGAGCTGTTGGAAGAGGAAGAAATCAGCTTGGAACTATCGGCGCAGGAAATCACTTTCTCGAAATACAGGAAGTTGAAGAAATAATTGATGAGAAGGCGGCTGAAGCTTTTGGAATAAAAAAAGGAAAAATATGCGTGCTCATACATTCCGGCTCAAGAGGGCTTGGGCATCAGACTTGTTCGGATTATATCGTTAAAATGGAAGAAAAATACGGGCATTCCCATCTTGCTGACAGGCAGCTTGCTTACGCTCCCATTAAGAGCAGGCTCGGTGAGGATTATATTGGAGCGATGAAGTCTGCGGCAAACTTTGCATTCTGCAACAGGCAACTTATATCCCATCTTGTTAGAGAAGCTTTTAAAAAATATTTTCCTGCATCCGAACTTAAACTAGTTTATGATGTTGCACATAATATAGCAAAACAGGAGGAGTTTGAAATCGATGGGAAAAAAAGGAAACTCTATGTCCACAGAAAAGGAGCCACCAGAAGCTTTGGAAAAGGAAACAAAGCCATACCAAAAAAATACAGAAATATAGGCCAGCCAATTTTTATTCCTGGAAGCATGGGAACTGCTTCTTATGTTCTAGCCGGGCAGAATAAAGCAGGAAAAATCTCATTCTCCTCTGCTCCGCATGGAGCTGGAAGGGAGCTTAGCAGAAGCTATGCAGTCAAAAATATTTCTGCACAGAAAATAAAGGAGCAATTAAAGAAAAAAGATATTCTGATTGAAGCAGGCTCTGTAAAAGGAATCGCCGAGGAGGCTCCAGAGGCATATAAAGATGTTGAAGAAGTTGTCAGAGTGTCGCATGAACTCGGAATAGCAAAAAAAGTTGCAAAGCTGAAGCCTCTGGCTGTAATCAAAGGATAATTGTTTTATTGAGGGAAACGCAAGATTTATTAAAAGACTTGGATTTAGGATTTCAAGATGTTAAGAATATTAAAAAGCTTTTCAAAGAGGATATTATCCGGACTTTTTAGGAAAAAGGACAGCGTTAAGATAGGATTTTACGGGCCTCCGAACGCAGGGAAAACAAGCCTGGCCAACATAATCTGCAGAGACTGGACAGGAGAAGAGATAGGAACTGTCAGCGACATTCCTCATGAGACAAGAAAAGTGCAGTTTAAAGAAAAGGTTGAGATAAAGCACAAAGGCAAGACTCTTACTTTTAAAATAGTTGATACTCCTGGAATTGCCACCAAAATTGATTATGAAGACTTTCTTAAATACAAGCTGAAAAAATCAGAGGCGAAAAAGAGAGCCAAGGAAGCCACACAAGGGATAATTGAAAGCATAAAATGGCTTGATGATATGGATGCTGTAGTCATTGTCTTGGACGCTTCGCAGAACCCTTATTCACAAGTGAATGTGACTATCGTAGGCAATCTTGTAGCCAGAAAAATTCCTGTCCTGATTGTGGCGAACAAAATTGACTTGAAAAAGGCGGATGTGAAAAAAGTGGAAAGCGCTTTTCCAGACTATGAAGTCGTCGGAATATCTGCGAGAAAAGAAAAAAACATGGAAGAATTTTACGAGTCTTTATTTAGACTTGCTAAAAAAATTTAGTTAAATTTAAAACTATTGAAATATAATAAGAAAGATGACTAAAAAAGCTGGTGGAAAAAGAATTAGAGGGTTCAGCCTTCATATAATGCCTTATTCTGAGATCAGGGCGCTGTCCATAAATGACAGGATAAAAAAAATTCTAAGAGTTGTTTTAGGAAACAAAGTGATAATTTTGCAGGGGAGACTGAGAGTTGAAGAAGAGATAAGGCTGATTGAGGACACTATGGCTATGGTTGACCATGTCAAAAATTTCAAGGGTGTTGAGCTTGCTGTTATAGAACCTGATATGAAAAACCCAGGGTTCATGACGAAAATAAGGAAAGGAATTGCGAAATCCCTTATCGGGCATAATAACGCCCTGACTGTTATAGGCCCTGCGTCAATAGTCAAAGATATTAAGAAAGACCCTAGCAAGCTCGAGGTTCTACTTGGATAAATTTATTACGTCGAAACCAAATTTTTCATAAGTTTTATCAGAACTTATTATGGTATTCTCACCGGCAAATGCCATTAATAACGCATCGAATATGCTCGCTCCTTTTTCAATGTAATCAGCGGCTTGGAAAAATAAATCCCAATGCATAAATGCAATTGCTGCAATTCTTGACATCTGAATAAGGGTTTCTTTTAACAGAATGCCCTCCCTAATGCAAACAACCATCACTTCAACAATAGTGAAAGGAGTTACATAAATTCCTCCCTTGTTTTCTTCATAAATTTTTTTTGCTTTTTCCTTCAGCCAGTCAGAATCTTTCAGCAAGGCAAGAAAAAAATCAGTGTCTGCGTATTTTTTTGAGGGCATTTTTTTCTATCTCCTTTCTGGCTCTGTCTTTCAATTCACGAACAGATTTCCCAGAGAGTTTTTTTCTGCCGAGCTTTCCGAGAGCTTCTATTGGGTCATCCTCTATCGGCTCTATAAATATTCCATTGCCAAAAGTTCTTAGGACCAAGGTCTTAAACTGAAGGGCTTTTCTAACTTCTTCAGGAATATACAATCTTCCCTGTTTGTCAAAAGATATTATTTTTACCATTAACTAAAGATATTTCCATTATTTATAAATTTTTCCATATTATCAATCAGTCTTTAACAAAAGCTTCTATTCTGATTAAAGTTGTCAGGTTTCATTATCTTTATTTTTATTTCCTATCTATCGGAGATACTCTAGAACAGAAAAGCTTAAAATCGGTCTGGGGGTTTAAGTGCATGCCGGGTTGCGAAGAAGAAGACCACACAAAGAGAGTTTTATTAAGCGCTTTGGTGTCCCAGTTGCTTCACCAAAGAGAATTCCACAGGCTTGATGGTTTAGCTTTTTCAGATGTTCTTTATAGAAGCCTCTTGGACGATAACAAAGAAGGAGCCAGGCTTCCTGAAAGTTTAGATAATCCTGGAAAAATTTTGGAGGTTTTAGAAAAACTAGAAAGGGAGGGAGTGATTTCAAGAAGAGAAAGTAGTTATGTAATTACTCCGCTGGCTAAAAAATATATCGGAAAAGCTGTCTACACTGACTAAATCTTTATTAAGTTTGATTTGGTTTCATGAGCATGCCTCATCAATGCATTCATTGCGGAAAAAATTATCCTGACGGAGCCGAGCAGATTCTTAAGGGGTGTGATTGTGGAGGGAGATTTTTCTTTTATCTCACCGAAGAAAAACTGAAAAAGCTTCAAGAAAATCAGAATACCGATCAGCCTGAACTTGAAATTGACTTAAGCCCTGGGGAAAAAGAACAGATTGAAAGAGATGTGAGGGATATAGCTCAGATAAAGGATGATGAAGCTCCAGTAGTGCTTGATTTTGAAAGCATTAATGTCCTGAAACCCGGAAAATACCTGATTAATCTTCAGAAACTTTTTAAGGGGGAAAAGCCGGTTATATACAGACTTGAAGACGGAAAATACATTATAGACCTTGCTTCCCTGAAAAAAGATTGATTTTTTATTTGAAAGCGATTGGCAACAGAGTATTGTGAAATGTTTGCGTCAAGCTGAACTTTAAATATGCTTGATTCTTATTTTTTCCATGAATCTAGCGCAGATAAAGAAAAAAGAGCTGGAGAGAATAAAGCCTGATGACATCTCGGTAAAAAACATAAAGAAAATTGTTGAGGGTTTTTCCGAGGAGCTGAAAAAGCAGCTAATGGCTCAGGGGCATGAGCCGCAGATTTTTGTAGGCGGAAGCTTCGCCAAGGGAACACTGATTAAAAAAGACAAATATGATGTTGATTTATTTGTAAGATTTGACTGGAGATATGACAACATTTCCGAGGCACTTGAAAAAGCGCTGAAAAAAGTTTGCATGAAGCTCAAAATCGGATATGAGAAAATTCATGGAAGCAGGGATTATTTCAGGGTTTATAGTGGAGAAAATTTCTACATAGAGGTTGTGCCTGTGGCTAAGATAAGCAGACCGCAGGGGGCAAGGAACGTCACTGATTTGAGCTACTTCCACGTTGCTTATGTTAAAAGAAAAATAAAGGGGCTTGAAAATGAAGCGATAATAGCAAAGAGATTTTTGCAGGCGCAGAAAGTTTACGGGGCTGAAAGCTATGTGCACGGATTTTCAGGCTATGCTGTTGAATGCCTGATAGTATATTACAAAAAATTTGAAAAAATGCTCAGTTCCTTGGCTAAAGCAAAGCCGGAAAAAAGGCTTGTGATTGATCTGGAAAAGCATTACAAAAAAAATGAAGTTTTTTTTGACATGAATGAAAGCAAGCTCCACAGCCCTGTGATATTGGTTGACCCGACATTTAAAGAAAGAAACGCGCTCGCGTCTTTGAGCCATGAAACATTTGAAAGATTTCAAAAAGCCGCGCGGGCTTTTTTAAAAAAGCCAAGCCTGAAATTTTTCGCTGATAGGGAAATTGACACTGAAGCGCTGAATAAAAAAGCCAAAAAAATCAAAGGAGAGTTTGTCAAGCTGAAGATTTCCACTGACAGGCAGGAGGGGGACATTGCTGGAACTAAGCTGAGAAAATTCCACTATTTTATGATGGGAGAAATGAAAAAATATTTTAAAATAATCAGCGAAGAGTTTGAATATTCAGGGAAAAAGTCAGCCTATGTATTTCTTGTTGTAAAATCGCTTGGGGAAATTGAAAGAATTGGGCCTCCTTTGAAGTATAACGGAAAAAAAGAAAAAAAATTTATGGAAAAGCATATTGAGGCTTTCAGGGAACAGCATAAAAATGCTTACGAAAAATCAGGATATCTGCGCGCCAAGATAAAGGTGGATTTCACAGCGCGTGAATTTCTGGAAGACTGGGCGAAAAAGAATAAAGCCAAGATGAATGAGATGGGCGTTGTCGGGATGAGGGTTTTGAGTTAAGAGTTTTTAATTATTTTATCCAGCTCGTGTGTATTATAAACTTCAACCTTATCCTGTGGTTTAAGTTTTTTATCGTTGCTCCAGATTGCACAATTTAATTTAAGTGCAAGTGCAAAATATGCCATATCATCCGGGTCTGGAGTTATTTCTTCTGCTTTTTCAGTTTTGTTAAGAAGCTCTTTTTTGTGCTTTTCAAGCTCTGTGAAAATATATTCTGGAGTGAAGAGATGGAGATTTTCATTAAAGAATAAATTGTGAGAGAAGCCTTCTTTGATTAAGGCTGAGAATAGGACATTGGCATCAACAACTAAATCCATGCCTTACCTCGCCATTTTTCGTAATCTGTCGCTTACAGACTTACTAACCTTTTTCCCTAATTTTAGAGCATCGTCTTCAGTAAGTTTGCTTTTTTCTTTAAATTTTCTGAGAAATTCCATATCTTCAATCTTCTGCCTGAAAGCCTGCCTGGCTACTTCAGACCAATTCATTTCTGGAAAAAAGTCCATTTTCCTTTTCATCTCGTCTGGAACAGATAATGTTAAGGTTGTCATTTTAATAATATGTGTATTTATTTATATTATGTGTAAATATATAAATGTTTCGTTTAGGTAGAAAATAACCCAATGGACTGAGTGGAGATTATCCAGTTGGAGTTAGAAAGGAAGTTTATCTTTTGTGTATTCTTCTAATCCTTGTGCTGGTCTTCCATATTTTAGAATGTGCCTTTCATTTTCCGCTGTTTTGCGAATCCTATATATATTTGAATTCCTTTTCAGGTAGATGTCTAAACCGGCAACAGCGACCGCAATACATGCAGTTTCACCTATAAGAAAAGTATAAGGCAAAGTATTGTTTTGGGATAAAGCTGATGCCAAAACTTGTGGAAACCATATACCAATAGCTCCTAAAAGTCCTAAGCTAGTTAAAACATTGCTGTTTCTGGGATCACTCTCTCCTAATTTTGTGGCTATATATCTCCTTTGCTCCCTATCGTATTCTCCGAGATCCCTCAAATCTCTGATTAATTCCTTGTATAATTGGTGTTGCTTTCTTGATCTACTTATTTTCATTTTCCAAATCAATTAGTCTTCAGATGCAAATCGTATATTCCTGCCAAAGAAGTTGAAAAGAACGGCGTGTTAAGCCAGATAGCAATGTCTTCCTGGCTGTTTTCCGGGTTTATCATGAAGAGAACTTCTTTTTTGTCGGCGAGGTAAACTCTTCCCGGATGCTCGGAATGCCTTGCCTTCAAGCCATGCTTCTGATTCAGCCTTTTCACTTTTTCTGCTTCTCCTGCAAGAGCTATTTTTACTTTTATGTCTCTTTTGTTTAAAGATTCTATGGCTGGAAGCAACACACGGGTTTTGTCTTCAAAGTCTGAAACAGTTGTGTAAATCGAAACTTCTTTTTCTGCCCTGTCGAATATTTCTTTCAGCTTAGGCAGAATGTTGGAACGCCCTTTCAAAAAACCAGATATTTCTTCTGTTTTTATAGGAGATATCCCTGTCTTGTAAAGCTGTTCAAGCTCTGTATATTCCGGAGAATCCCTCATATTTACAAGAGTCTTCACTTTTTCTTCAGCCTGATGGAAGACGTTGGATTTCATTTTTTCTATAACTGTTTTAGGCTCAACTGCTATGTACTTTATCGGCTTTCCGACTTTGATTATTGCAAATCCTCTCTTGGCCAAAGACTCTAAAACGTCGTAAGTTCTTGAACGAGGAACGCCTGAAAGCTCTGCGGTCTCTCCTGCCGATACAACTCCTTTGGAAAGCAAAGCCAGCCAGACTTTTGTCTCATAAATATTTAGGTCAAAATAATCTTTGACTTTCTTCACAAGTGCGTTGTTTATTATCATTTTGATTCCTCGTATTCTTTGTTAATTTTGATCAACCTAGGTACTGCCCAACCCGCAGAAGCCAAAAGGCCAGAAAAAAATGTCAATAAAGAGGCTGTACTATAAGAACTTATAGAATCTCTTAATCTTTTTAGCTCGCTTTCATAAGCAGTTAATTGAGGATTGGCTTTCATCTCTGAAACATCGCTTTCAACAATCGCGATGGCCCTATTGAGCCCAGTATTTATTCTATTAGATAACTCATAAATTCCAAAAATCTCTCTGCCGAGCTCTTCTTTCTTATAAGGAAAGTCAGGGCTTACTATACTTGCCAATGTGTTTCTGTTGGAATGTAAAATTTTTAATGTTTCTTCTGCATTAGAAATAGTTTCAACAAGAGTATCATAATTAGCTGGTTTTTCTGGTGTCTTATTCGCAAGGCGTGGGATGAGTGCAACTCCTCCTCCAATTACAAAACTACCAACAGCACCTAGCATGAATTTTCCATACACTCTTCTAATGTTTCTAATATACTTTCTCTGTTGGGCCAAGTCTTCCTGACTTATTTCTTCTTCTGGTTTTGTTTCCATGTACTAGTGAGAAATATCTGTGTTTATAAATCTTTCGGTATGTTGTAACTTGAAAGTAACAGGTTTAGGGAAAGGTTTAAATATTGGTTTTGAGGGGAAGAGATATGACAACTTTGGTAGGTTTTGTTGCTGGTGAAGGAAAGGACAGGGGCGTAATACTAGCATCTGATTTGACTAGTACTGCTGAGTCTTGGGAAAGACAAGGAGATGTAGCTGTGAGAAGACAAAGTCAGAGAGAGAGTCAGAAGATTCATGTAAGTCAAGATAACATGTTTGCTGTGTCTATGACTGGTGTAAGAGATGAAAAATATCAAGAGTTTTTGTATGATTTGCTAAGGGGGGAGATTAGTGCCGAAAAAGCTATTGGTGAAGGCTTCTTTGAAGATCTTTTAAAACTAAATTTAGGAAGATTTGAAGGAAGACTGTGGCATAATGAATATTGTAACTCTTTGTTAATAGTCTCTAGATATGATGGGCGACCAAAAATCCATAGCGTTTGGCCCCTTGGGAGAGTTGAGGAAAAGGAAGGTTTTACCTCCGTAGGGAGTGGGAGTGGTGAAGCCCTTTCATATTTGTCTAAGGCAATGATGGATAGGCTATCTCACAGACAGGTAACCATAGGTGAAGGAGTAAAATATGTTGCAGGTTCTCTTGAATCCGCCTCTGCTGACCCTTATACTAAGGGATTGGATATGGTTATTCTCACTGGAGATAAAACATACGAATTTGGAGAACAAATCAGACGGGGTTTGGCGAGAGCTAAAGTTAAAACTGTGGAAGAAATTGCTGAAAAGTTTTAGAGCAATAAATAAACAATTCCGAGAGCAACCAAACATCCTGCTGTTATAAATGGCATTGCAGGGTATGCTTTGCCTTTTTCTGAACGCAGGAAGAGAAGAGCCAGGGCAATTGATGCTCCTGCTGCTATTATTAATGAGCCAAAAATTCCGTATATTGGCAGAACTACACCGGCAAGAATTATAGGAAATACAACATCTCCTCCGCCAAGTATAGCTACGTTTACAGCAACTTTTTTGCCTTTGACTTTTTTTCCTTTTTTTTGCAGGGCTTTTGCTTTTTTCAAAGCAATTCTGTCTTTTTTATTTAGATATGGAACAAAAAAACCTGAAAATACTCTGACTTTTTCTATCTGATATTTTGCCATTTTTTGCATGAATCCGGCATGCCAGACAGCATACATGTCATAAGCTGAAATCACTAAAAGCAGGGCAACGGTAGCCCATATGTTAAGCAGAGGTATAAAAACAGTAGCTATGCCTGGATAAATTAGAATCTCTGTAAAATTATGAGCTATGATATCTCTCTTGAAGATTTTCAGAATCGCAAGAGGAATCGCAATTGCCAGCGCAATCCATGACGAATATTGGAAGTCTATTAAAAAAGCATTTATAGCTATCGCCAGCCCTATAATCACTACTACAAAAAACCAAAGCCTCAAAAACGTTTCAGCCTTTAATTTCATAAGCAACAACATCAGACTGACGGCGATTGCCAAAGCGATTACAATAGAAAAAGTAGTTGTCTGAGGAGATATATCCTGCGGAGGCTCAAACCCATACGGAATATTGTATATTGTTTGATTAGTTCCTGGAACAATATCCGGCTGATAAGCATTTGCGACGTAAATTCCGATTAGCTGGGCTACGACAAACATCAAGACAAGGATAGCTGTAATTTTTTTCGAGTGTTTCATTGCTCACCTGTTTTTCAAAACGCTGTCGGATTGTGCAGGAAAACAAAGCTTTTAAGTTTATCACTTGAGCCTTAGCGTTTCCAGATTCCGCGGCACAAGAGTTTCAATCCGATTCTGCTTGTAGATTGTTGAAGCTAAATCAAGGCATTTTGACTGCTCTCCGTGATTCAGGATAACACGTTTTGGCTTGGGATTCATTCTGCTTATGTATTGCAGCAGTTCGTTCCTTCCCGAGTGCGCAGACAGCCCGTACATTGTTTCAACACGCATCTTCACTTCAACAGTTTCCCCGCCGAATTGCTTGTCTATCTGTACAACAGGATTTCCTTCCTGTACAGCTCTTCCCAAGGAGGATGGAGCCTGATAACTTCCGAAAATTATTGTGTTGTTTGGGCTGTCCGCCAGCTGCTTAAAATATTCTACTGAAGCTCCTCCGGTAAGCATTCCGGAAGTTGCTATGATTATGCAAGGGCCCCCTTCTATGACTTCTTTTCTTTCCGCCGGAGAGCCAACTCTCTTAAATATCTGCGAGGTAAATGGGTTATTGTCCTGAAAAATTTGCGCGCGGACGCTTGAGGCGAGAAAATCCGGATAGGCTGTGTGAATTGCAGTTATATCCCAGAGCATGCCGTCAAGGTAAACAGGAATTTCAGGTATTTTCCCTGTGCGAATTGCTTCTTCGACTCTCAATATGGTTTCCTGGGAGTGCCCAAGACCCAGCTCAGGAAGAAGAACTTTTCCTTTCTTTTCTATGGTTTCTTTCACTACTGCAAAAAACCTTTCATCAACTTCTTTTCTCGGTGGAAGCACGTCATTTTTCGAACCGTACGTTGATTCCATAGTCACTGTTTCAACTCTTGGAAAATGATTCACCGCCGGATCCAGAAGCCTTGTGCGTCTGTAGTTTGTATCTGCCGAATAAACAAAATTATGCAGTCCATTTCCGATGTTTATGTGCACCACACAAGAGCCAAGAACATGGCCTGCGTTGTAGAAAGTTATTCTTATGTCAGGAGTTATGTCAGAAACTTCTCCGTAATTCAGGCAGATGGAGTGCCTCACCATTTCCTTTATGTCTTCAGGCTTAAACAGAGGGGACGAAGCTTGTTTGTAGGCTACTCCAACAAAATCAAGGGCAAGCAGGGCAGAAATGTCCCTCGTCGGAGCAGTCATGTAAACAGGGCCTTTGTAACCCATTTTATAAAGGTAGGGAATCAAACCTGAATGATCTGTGTGAGCGTGAGAAAGAATTATTGCATCTATTGAATTTAAATCTCCGACTTCAGGAACGTTCAAATATGGAAACCTTTCTGGGCCGTCTGCTATTCCAGGATTTATTCCGCAATCCAAAAGAACTTTTGATTTGGGAGTGTGCAACAATAAACAAGAACGCCCAACCTGCCTTCCGCTTCCTAAATATGTCAGCCTGACCCACATATCCATTTTCTCAGGATTCCAGTCTGCATAAATTTTCTTTCCTATGTCGTTGAGGAATTTTTTTCTGTAGTTATTATTTGCGTATAAAACAGAGCGGATTTTTTCTGTGATTTTTGAGGGTATTGCCGGGCTTCTCTGCACTGCAGGAGCCCACAAAGTTGAGCTTCTTATTCCTGCCAATATAGATCCCTGCTTTCCTATGACCATTCCAGGCCTCTTGGCCTCTATAATGACAGAGCTTCTTTGAACGTCAAAAATTATGTTTTCTATCTCAGCCTCTGCAGGAACCAATTCGCGGATTGTCTTTTCTGTTTCTTCCTGGGATGCAAGCAGAGCCTGATCCGCTCTTAATTCAACACGCTTTTTTATCTTTTCCACCACTGCTTTAATCTGGGGCTCTCCAGTTCTGAAGAATTCCTTGTCATTTGTATAGAGAACTATGTTTGCCCCTTCAAAGATGGCGTCACTTATTACCTTCGGTAACTCGTCTTTTATGCTTTTCAAAATATCTGTCATTTTAGCGTTTGTCGTTAATCAAGTTAGGTATAATTTGGCAAGATTTCCTGCGAGACAACGTGTTTTACGCCGTCTTTTGTTATTGCAAACACATCTATCCCGTTTCCAGAAGCAGAATCTCTCTGAGTTGAGGCTTTCAGCGCTTCAACAGCCAACTCAACTCCCTGCGCTACTGAAATGTCTTTTTTCCACTGCCTTTCCAAAAGACCGAGAATGTATGGCATTCCCGAGGAAAAATTAGCATCATAATCCTCCACTTTGTAGACTCCTCCGGCAGGTTCTACCGTGTATAATTCTGTGGAGCCATCTTCATTAACGCCTCCTACTAAAATACCCACAATACTTGGAACCATGCTTGGAGTCCTTATATTACGATAAAGCATCATACCTATCAAGTTAGCCGCTTCTTTTATTGTTGGTCTTGTTCTTGTCTTGAGCTCTTTGAGCTTTAGCTCGGCAGCAATTAACTTTTCTGATAATAAAGCGTCTGCTACACTTCCAGTGTAAGAAATGGCTAGGTAATTGTTTATTGGTTTAACTTTCTGAAAATTTTTTCCCATTATTATCGAGCCGGCAGTTATACGTCTATCAGCACCCATAACAACTCCGTCTTTGCACACAATTCCAACTAGGCTTGTGTTTGACTTCATAACTGAATTCTTAATCTCACTTGTATCTTGATTCATAGAACAAAGACCTCTTGTGTCTATGCCTAAGCTATACCTATAAGGTTTTTAAAAGTTTCGGAATTGAAAGGCTTTAGGCCTGAATTTCTTTTGTTATTCCGTGCTCTTTTTTCAGGCGAATAACATTATCAACAAAGCTTTCTATTTTTGGCTCGTGGCTTACTAGAATTAACTGCTCCACGTCCAGTTCCTGAAGAACATCCCTTACTTTGTCCAGCTGTTGGTCAGAAAATCCGTCTGTTGGTTCGTCAAGAATAACTAAATTGCGGGTTTTAATTCTGCTGAATATTGAATTTATTATCTGATTAAGGGCTAGACGATAAGCAAGAGCTATTGCTGTCCGCTCCCCTCCTGAGAGAAAAGAATAGTCAAGCTCGTACTCGCCCTGCATTATTACAGGTGTGAAGTTTTCATCGAGATGAGAAGAAAAAGAATCGGTCGTGAGAGTCTCAAACCATTTATTAAAAAGCCTTGAAAATTCCCTGCGGAGACTGAACATTATATTCTTTTCTGCGAAAAGAATAAGGTTTGAAAAATCGTTTGAAAGCCACTCTTCCATTTCAAGAAGAGAATTAAGCTCCACAAGAGCTTTTTCTTTTTCAGATATTCTGTGGTTTAAGATGCTTATGTCTTTTTCAAGAAGCTCTGTTTCTTTCTTTATTTTCGCTATGTCAATCTCAACTTCCTTCTCCGCTTGAAAGGCGTTTTTCAGCTCAGCTTCTTTTGCAGAGTACATTGAGTCATATTTTGCCAGACTAAAGACTGAGCTTTTTAGAGATTTAATGTGGCTCTCAAGGGATAAAGAGTCTTTTTTATGGTTCTCAAGCGATTTTAAAAGAGCGTCTTTTTTTAAAATAGATGCAGACAGCTCTTCCTGCCTAAGCTTTAAAATTTCCAAGTCTGATTTTTTTTTCTGCAGGGAGGCGAGTTCGGTTTTCTTGCCTTCGCATAAAGAAACAATCTTATGCAAATCAGCATTTAGTTTTGAAATTATATTTTCTGAGTTAACAAGAGATTTTTCAGTGTCGTGAAGAATATTGTGCTTATGCCCTTCCGGAACAGACTGAAGACAAGTCGGGCAGATATCTATCCTGAATATTCGATTTCTTTTCTCAAGATCTTCCTGCTTCTTTATCTTCAAAGAATTTATTTTTGCGCTTATGTCTATTATTGAAGAATTGAGTGAATCAATTTCTCCGGAAACAGACTCTATCTCAAAATTCAGTGAATCAAGGTCCCTCTGGTTAAAAACGTCTCTTTTCTCGGAAAGCTTTTTTTCAATTTCCCTTATTTCAGCTTCTGTGTCTGATATATAGGCCTGTTTATTCAGAAGCATTATGTTTGCCTTGGATATTTCAGACTCCAGCTTGTTTTTCTCGTCTATTTTTTCTCTCAAAGATTCAATCTCAAGCTCAATTTTTTTTCTAACCTGCTCTTTCAGCGCAAGCTCTTTCTCCCTCTCGGAAATCAACAACGACAATTCCTGCACTAAAGATTTTTTCAAAGATAGGTCTTCTCTGTTGAGAGATATTTCTGCTGTCTGAATCTGAAGATTCTTCACTTTTTCTTTTATTCTGGAAATAACTATCTGAAGGTTGTCCTTTATCCTTCTGTATTTGTCAACTCCGAAGATATGCCTGATTACATTAAGCCTTGACTCGGGATTTTCAAGAATGATCTGCTTCATTTCCTCTTGCGGGGAATAGACTGTGTATCTGTAAAGTAAATTTGTTTTTTTCAAAAACTCCTGGGGATAATTAAGCATGGAAAGGATTTTTGTTTTAAGCTCTGTAGCTGAGATGTCCTGAGTACTGCCGTCAATTGTGAGAGAGGCGTATTCCTGAGAAACAGATTTTGAACTGCGTTTTAGCCTTCTTTCTATTGTTATCATCCTGCCGTCTATAATGAGCTCCAGGACGACTGAGCCTGAGTTCTCCCCGCTTCTAAGAATTGAAGATCCTTTCTGCCCGGGCTGAAGCCCAAACAGCGCAAATTCTATTGCGAGCAAAATAGAAGTTTTTCCGGAGCCTATGTCTCCTGAAAGAAGAATATTCCCTTCTGGAAGCTCTATTGTGCAACTCTTGTAGCTTCTTATGTTTTTCAATGAAATTTTTTTTATTATCATATTTTCAGAGCTTTGTTGGCGTCTTCAAAGATTCTTTTCTCAAAATTCTTTGCGACTTCGTCCTCCTTTTTCTCCGAATTCAAGGAATGCATTAGTTCTAAAACAAGATGGTTAAATCTGCTTTTGTGCTCTTCCTGAAATTTCCTGATTATATCCTCCTCCATGTTTTCTGAGCTGATTTCAAACTTTATCTCAGTATCTTTTGAATAAAGCCTGGAGGTGCTTTTAAGAAAAACATAAACCCCTTTCTCTATGGCGTGCTTTTCAATCTCCAAAAAGTTTATGTCTGATTTCTTTCCTTTTTCCAGAATTCCAGACAGCCTGAGAATTAATATTTTATCTTTGAGGTTTATTGAGTCAAGAGCTGAAATTATCTTGTCTTTTGCTTCAAGAGAGTTTTTTATCTCCAACTCCAAGACTTCAACCTCTTTCAGCCTTATTTCCTGCCTTTCTGCTTTTCCTGGAATATTGACTATATAAAAAGAGCCTCCCTTGAGCTCTTCGAGCTCGGAAAGGTTATTTGGGAATGTTGGACCGCAATAAACTCTGCTGTTTTTATTGTAATTTACATGCAAGTGGGCTAAAGCAAGGTAATCAACTTTGGGAAGTTTTGTTTCATCAACTGCAGGGATTGGCAGGGAACCGACTGCGTCCCTTATCGCTGTGTGAAGCATTAAAATTTTGAATAACCCTGGAGAATCCTGCAATTTCACTCTCTCTATTTCTGGAACTTCAAGACCTGACTTCTTTCCCGGATAACCATAAATGGCAACGTTTTTATAAATTGTTGGATGAAGGATTATTGAGTTTTCCCTTTCTTCGGCTGAGAAGACGTTTTTTGCAAGCCCTGCCTCTTCCAGGACATCCAGAAAAGTTTTTCCTGAAGCTGAATAATCATGGCTTCCGGCTATAAGAAAAACAGGTATTTTTGCCTCTTTCAGCTTTCTAAACTCCCTGAATGCCTGCTTTAATGTTTCTATTGCCGGCTGGGCTGTGTCAAAGAGGTCGCCTGCTATGAGAACAAAATCAACTTTTTCCTTGATGCATTTTTCGACGGCAAAAGAAAAGCTGTTCATTGTCAGGAAAGCCAGCTCAGGCTGCCTCCATCCTCCCAAATGACAATCCCCCAGATGCGCAAACTTCATATTAAGGCGCCTCCTTTAAGACAAACAAAAAAGACCAAACAAGCTTTTTCATAAAATTCTTTCCTGGAAAGAGGTATTTATGAATTATTGTGCTTGATTTCCCAGACTTCCAGAAACTCCATAAAGAGATTTTTTGACGATAATGCTCTGAAGGAAAATCCCATTCTGGAAACAAGAGATTTTATTCTCCTTTTTGGAGTTAAAGACGACAAAACTACAAGAATTATTCCATTTTTGTTTAAAAATTTGGCAGATTGTTTTAAAAATTTCAAAATTGTTTCATCCCCGGATTTCCCGCCGGTTGTTGCGAGCCTGCTGTCTTCGGGCTCTCTTTTATCAAATGGGAGATAAGGCGGATTAAAAACAATCAAATCGAATTTTGCTTTTTTGGGGAGTTTGCTGAACAGATTAGAATTAATGGAGAGTATTTCAGGATAGTTTTTTCTGAGAAGGTCGAGAGCCTTTTCATTTATGTCTACAGCGGTTACCGAGCTTGCTCCTGAACTCAAGGCTTCAATAGCAAGTATTCCTGAGCCGGTACCCATGTCCAGAACTGATTTGCCTTTAGCATATTTCTTTAGTTGTTTCTGCAGGAGATATGAATCTTCTTCAGGGAGGTAAATCATTTTATTCTGACAGGAAGCCGGAGAAAAAACCGGATATTTCTTCCTGAAAAAATAAAGAAGCTATGAAAAATATCACCAGCAAGATTAAAATTATGAACAACACGCTTACAAGAGTCAGCCTAAATCTTTTTTTTGGCTTTGTAGCTTTTATCATGTCCTGAGAAAGTTTTTTTGGAGCGCTGTTTGGGAGCTCTCCGGGAATTTGAGAAAAATTAAGCTTCCTTGAAGCTTCCAAAACCTCTGATTCAGGATAGCCTGCGTTTATGAAACTCTGCACAGCCTCTTCCACTGAATCTCCATTTTCAACAGCGTTTCTCAAACCTCCAAAGATGTCTTCCCTCATTTTAATTTGAGCTCCTTTCCATTATCAAGCAAATGCGCATTATACCCTTTCTTATAACCCATCTCAACCGCCAGGTCAAACCCTGCTTTTGTTTTTGAGAAATCTCCGTGCGAGGGAATTACATGTTCAGGGTTCGTCAGCCTGATTAAGTCCCTGATATCCTCTCTTCCTCCGTGCCCTGAAACATGAACATTGTCAAATATTCTTGGATGGAATTTTTTAAGCCTTTTGTCCAGGTCAGAGCGGTTTGCTTCATTTGTTGGAGTTGGAATTGTTTTTGAAGAAAAAATTATATGGTCTGAAGAAGACAAATTATATTTAAGCTTGCCTCTTGAAATCCTGTCTAATATCGAGCCTGGCTCTCCTTGGTGGCCTGTACAGACTACTAAATAATCTTTTTTATTTTTGTTTATTTTTCTTAGTAGACGTTCTACTTGGTTTCTATAAGGGGCTAACTGAACATCTCTAAGAAATGGGGCTTTTCCAACTCGAGAAGCAGCCATGCAATATTTGTTTAAGCTTCTTCCAAGAAAAATTACTTTCCTGTTTAGTTTTAGGCCGAATTCAGTTATCGATTTTAGCCTTGCTATATGGGATGAAAAAGTTGTTACAATCATGCCTGAATTCTGGTTGTCTGTTGTAAAAAAGACATCTTCCAATAAACCACGAGCTATTTTTTCTGAAGGGGTTTTTCTATCATCCGGGGCGTAAAGGCAGTCTACTACTAGTGCCTTGACTCCTTGCTTGGCAAGTTGCTTTAATCTTTTGTAGTTAGGCTTGTCTCCCAGAATCGGAGAGTTATCAAATTTGAAGTCGTTGGCATATAGGACAATGCCTTCAGGGGTGTGAACGGCCACTATTGAAGATTGAATTGTTGAGTGAGTCATGTTTATGAACTCAACTCGGTATTCTCTTTTCCCTCTTACTTTACAAGAAGAATTTGGATTTACAGAAATTATCTTGTTGTTCAACTGGTGCCTGTTATCTAGAAGAAGGCTCTTGAGAACCTCTATTGTAAAAGGAGTCCCTAAAACTGGAGCTTTATATTTTGGAGCTATGTACTGAACTGCACCGACATGGTCTAGATGTGCGTGAGAAACTGCTATGGCTCTGACTTTATGTGAAAGATTCTTCTTGTTAAGATAAAGGTCATCTGGAAGAGCTCCAAGAGCCCTCATCCCCTTTTCAGTCGGTATTTTTTCCCTTTCCTGAACTCCAACAACCGCAGGCAAATACATTCCTGCGTCAAATACTATTACATCGTCTCCGGATTCCAGAGCTGTCATGTTTTTTCCGACTTCGCTGTAGCCACCGATTGTATGCAGTTTTAGCATAGGCTTATTATGGATAACGTGTTTAAATAGGTTTTTGGGACCTTGTTAAACAAGATATAATTTCAGGCTACTTTTTTAACAAACAATATTTATTTAACAAAGCTGGTTTTTGGCAAAACTATAAAAACAATATTTTTCTTTTTTCTGAATGCATCAGCATATAGCCAGGCTTAAAGCTCACAGGAACGTTCTTTATGGAATTGTCGTTGTGTTATTGATTTTTCAGATAATATCTTTTGTGACAATCAGCTCCCAGGCTTCTGTGATAAAAGCCGAACAGGCATACCTTAAATCCCTTATCGATGATGCGAGACAGGAAAATCAAGTTGGGATTGATGAAATTGTCAAAATTATCAATCAGCAAAATGTTGATTTCAATGAAAAGATTGAGTTGTTAAAGACGTCTGAACAGGATTTTTCGGGAGTCATAAGCGAGGTCATAAAAGGTGTTGTCAGCGTCAGGACGGACAAATCCATAGGAACAGGATTTATCATCAGCCCTGACGGATATGTCGTTACAAACTATCATGTCATAAGAGATTCAAAAATAATAAGAACAACTACGTTTGACAATAAAAATCACGAAGCATTTTTTATCGGAGGAGATGAGCTTACTGATTTGGCGATTCTTAAAATGGATGGAAATTTTGACTATCTGAATTTTGCGGATTCCGACGCTATCCAGATAGGAGAGAAAGTGATAGCCATAGGGAATCCGCTTGGATTGTCTTTCACCGTTACTGAAGGAATTGTCTCTGCGGTGAAGAGGCAAGGACCTAATGGGCTTGAGGGGTATGTGCAGACTGATGTAACACTGAATCCCGGAAATTCAGGAGGTCCTTTGATAAACAGGAGAGGAGAGGTTATAGGAATAAACAATTTCAAAATAGGAGGAGCTGAAAGCCTCGGCTTTGCGCTTGAAAGCAACAAGGCAAAGGAAGTGATAAATCTGATTGGCAAGGGTATTTTAGCAAACTAAAATGCTTAAACTTAAACCTTCTGCAAGAGCAAAAAGAAGATACCTGCTTTTAAAGGGGAACAGGAAAGACATTGAAAATTCGATTCTTGAGTACGTTGGAATTTGGGGATGGGCAAAAGCCGCGCCGGTCTTTGTGAAAAAGTCCGGAGAGAATTATGTTCTTGCTATAAACCGAAGCGAGACAGACAAAATAATCGGGAGCTTTGCCATCTATCCAGAAAAGATAGATGTTCTTAAAATCTCTGGAACTTTGAAGGGACTAGGTAAAAAATGAAATCTAAAAAAAATAAGAAAACGTTCTGGATTGTTGCTGTGATTATTATTGTTGTAGTTGTAGGAGTGTTAGCGAGTTTTGTCTTGAACGATGTTGATGATGTTAAACCTTACAAAGATTATTGCGAAGTTAAAGAAGATTGTGTTCCAGCAGAATGCTGTCATCCTGAAAATGCTGTAAATAAATACTATTCTCCAAATTGCACGGATGTTGCTTGTACAGCTGTCTGCGGAGGACCATTAGAATGTGGGGCTGGAGCAATAGATTGCATCGATAACCATTGCAAGATAATTCCAAAAGATTTGGAAAAAACCTACTGCCGGCCAGAAGAAAGGGAAGGCATTGGATGCATTGCGCTATATGATCCGGTCTGTGGATGGTTTGATGCTGAAAAAGTGCAATGTGTTAAGTATCCATGCGCAGAGACATTCAGCAACAGCTGTTACTCCTGCCTTAACAAGGATGTTTTGTATTGGACTAAGGGGGAGTGTCCTTTATGAAAAGGAATCGGTTGAATGTTATAATCGAAAAACCGGTTGAAGAGGTATTTGAGTTTACAACTAACCCGAAAAACACTCCTTCATGGATTTGCACATACAGGAAGAAGTATCTAGCCAATATCCTCCGAAGATTGGAACTGAATATAAGAATAGAGGTAATTCTGAAAAATGGAATTCATACAAAGTAGTTGAATTTAAGAAGAATAAACTATTTACATTACAATCGGCTGATAAAACTACTATGTTAGGTATAGTTATAGAATTTTGAAAAATAATAAAACCTGGATGGAATATTTTGAATGGGTTGATAAAGGAGAATTAGATAATCCTTTTGATCAATCTGTGTTAAATAAGTTAAAAATGGTAATGGAAAAGAGACAATCACAAAACTTAAAAACCCGGTAGAGTAAAGGTTTATATTCTAAAGGAGAGTTTTATAAAAATGGATTTGCCAATGGAAATGCAGCATCAGGCTATGGGTTATGACCGAGTTGCAACGATGTTTTCTCCTGACGGGCATTTGCTGCAGGTTGAGTATGCCGAGAAGACTGTGAGGCTTGGGAGCAGCAGTGTTGGACTTGCATGCAAAGACGGAGTTGTTCTGGTCGCTGATAAAAGAATAAGAGACAAGTTGATTGCGATGGAGTCTGCTACTAAAGTGTTTGAAGTCGACGACCATATAATGGCAACTGCTGCCGGAATGCTGTCTGATGCAAGAATAATTATAGATAACGCTCAGCTTTTTGCACAGCAAAACAGAGTGACTTACGATAGTCCGGTTGATCCTGTTGCAGTGATAAGAATGATAGCTGACAGAAAGCAGATGGCCACTCAATACGGCGGACTGAGGCCTTATGGAATAGCAGTCATGCTTGCAGGAACCGCTAAGGGGAAAGCGCATCTTTACACCTCGGATGTCACGGGCAATTATTTTGCATATAAAGCCAATGCCATTGGCGAGAACGACGAGCAAATCAAAGAAATACTTAGGACTGACTTCAAGGAAAACATGTCCTGTGAAGATGGAATAAAATTTGCTCTTCAGGTTTTTAAGAAAGTTCTGGGAAAAAACTTTGAGATTGACAGGTTTGAGGCAGGAATGATAAAAACTTCTGAAAATAAGCTGAAGAGATTTCAGGGGCAGGAACTCAGCAGGTTTGTGAAGTAAGTTTTGATTGTAGGCAAAAGATTTAATATTTCTCTTTAAATCCTACTGATTGTTATGTGTCAGATGATTTACGCGAAAAGATGTTTGGGACAAGATGGGAAGATTATTAACATTTACAAGTTCAGAACAATGCATCCCGGAGCGCACGAACGACTTGAGGAAGTTGCCGTTAATGGATTTGATTCTCTTGGGAAAGTAAAAAATGATCCAAGAATCACTCCTATTGGAAAATTCTTGAGAAAATACTGGATCGATGAACTTCCCCAGATATACAACTTGGCGAGAGGAGATATCAAACTTGTTGGAATTAGACCGATGAGTGAATCTGACTGGATGAAGTATCCTCCCGTGATAATGGAGAGATCCTTAAGACAGAAACCTGGGCTAATTGGATTTAATTATGCTTTTGAGCCGAGTGATGATTTTGAAAATAAATTTGAGCATATCAAAATTTATCTTGATCAATGGGAAAGAGACCCTGTCGCGACAGACCAGGAATTTTTGCTTCGTGTAATAGAAAACATTGTTTTCAGAGGAGTCAGAAGCAGCTAGCAATATCTTTATAAAAGTCCGCTGATTTTATTTAATATGCCGATTGTTGAAGCGCGATTAAAAGTGAAAGGAAAAAGCTATGAAATTTCCGTGGATTTTGATGAAGCCATGAAGGTCCGCACCGGAAAGGGGGATGTTGCGCGAGCAATGAACTCAACTGCTGTTTATCATGATGTAAAAAAGGGAGAGAGCGTCAGAAATGCGGATTTGCAGGACGCTTTCGGCACAACTGATATTTATGCAATTGCAGCGAAGATAATGAAAGAAGGCGAAATACAGAAGCCGCAGGAATATAGAGATGCGCAAAGAGAAGCGAGAATAAAACAGGTTGTTGATCTCATTGTCAGAAATGCGGTTGACCAGCACGGGAAGCCATATACTGAAGAAAGAATCAGAAGAGCTATTGATGAAATTCATTATAGTTTTGATAACAGGCCAGCGGAGCAGCAGATGCCTGATGTTGTTGAAAAAATGAAGCGCATTATACCTATAAGAATAGACACTAAGAAGGTAAAGCTGACAATTCCTGCGAGCTATACAGGACAGATTTACGGAATTTTGCAGGATTACAAAGAAAGCGAAGAATGGAAGGACAACGGAGATTTAGTTGTTGTTGTTAATCTTCCAGCAGGAATGCAACTGGACTTTTATGACAAACTAAACAATATAACTCACGGAACTGTGCAGAGCGAGGAAATCACAGATTAAACTTTTCGTCTAGTTTTTTTGAAACTTCGAGAAGACGATTGAATATTCTTTCAGAATCTTTTTTTATCTCCTCTATTGCCGCGGATAATGAGCCCCCTCTTAAAGCTATTTTTCTTTTCTCCCTGAACAATATTCCTGACTCCATCATGGTTCTTATGTGATGGTTGACTCTTGGAGGTTCAATCTTGAGAGAGCTTGCAATCTCCTCAGTCGGAACAAGTTTCTCTTCTGAAAATAAGTCGAGCAGCTCATACATTATTTTGAAAGATATGTCCTCAATGTCTCTTCCGCTCATGAGCCCGAGGCTGTCGCAAATCCATCTGACCTCTTCCCTCGGACGGCTTATTTTCGGCTTGTCAATCGTCTGGATTATTATCTTCTGTTTCATCTAATTTTTATAGTAAGAGATATATTTAAATATTGTTCTTGGTGTATTTGATTGTTTTTCAGTAAAAATGATGTTTACTGAAACGAAAAGTTTAAATATAAGTTAGTATTAGGAAAATCATGGTTGATGAAAAGCCTGTGTTTGGCGGGAGATTACACTGGAAGAACTTCCATGACTCCTTCGCTGATACGGCTGAGGAACAGCATGGGAGTTCCGTTGTTTCATCAACTGAAAGGAGGTAAAAAGAAAATGGTCTGGCAAGACAATATATGGAAGGAGCTTAACAGAATGCAAAGGCAAATGGACAGAATATTCGGTGGATTTTTGACAGATGGAAAAGACTACAGGAATGAAATGATAGATGAGCTTTCTACCGGATATAGAAGGGCGTTTGCCAATTTCAAAGAAACTGATAAGGAATTCATTATACAAGTTGAAATTCCCGGAGTTGACAAAGAAGATGTGAAACTAAATGTCACGGAAAACGGGGTTGAAATAAGGGCAGAGAAAAAGAAAGAAAAAGAGGAAGGAAACGAAGGCAGAAGTTACAGATATACAAAAAACTATTCAGGATTTTATCAGGCGTTTGATGTTCCAGAAAATGCCGACCTTGAAAACATTGATGCGTCTTATAAGAACGGCGTTTTGACAATTAAACTGCCAAAAAAAACAAAGGTTGAACAGAAGAGAAGCATACAAATTAAATAAAGATATTAAAGAAGACAGGAGGTGGAGAAAAATGGCAGAAGGAAGAACAGAGGAAAAACTTGGAGGAAAAAAATCCAGGGGAGCCTGTGTTAAGCCTTTGGCCGTTTGGCCTGCGATGACTGCGAGGGCTCCCTTTCACCCTCCGTGTCTGCTCGGGAGAATAAAATGAAAATAAAGCCTATAGGAGAGAGAGTTGTGTTAAAGCCGATTAGGGCTGAAGAGAAGACAAAGTCTGGAATATACCTTCCAAAATCAGAAGACAAAAAGGAAGGGATAGTGGAATCTGCCGGGAGATTTAAAGACGGGCAGGAGATTCCTTTAAAAGTTGGCGATCGCGTGATGTATTCGGGGTATAGCAATGAAGAGCTTGAAGTTGACGGCGAAAAGTTAATAATTGTCGATTTCAAGGACATAATCGCGAAACTGGAGGATTAAAATGAGCAAGCAAATAATTTTTAATGAAAAAGCCAGGCAGTCTTTGCTTAAAGGAATAAACAAGGTTGCTGACACAGTGAAAGTAACTCTCGGTCCAAAGGGAAGAAATGTCATTCTGGACAAATATTCTTCCCCTGTAATAACCAATGACGGGGTAACTATAGCAAAGGAAATAGAGCTGACAGATAAATTTGAAAATGTCGGGGCCAAACTTATAAAAGAAGTTGCCTCGCAAGCCCAGGACAAGGCTGGTGACGGAACCACTACTGCAACACTGCTTGCACAAGTAATGATAAGTGAAGGACTAAAAAACATAACTGCCGGAAGCAATCCGATAGAGGTCAAAAGAGGAATTGAAAAAGCAACACATAAAGTTGTTGAATTTCTGAAAGAAAATTCAATAGACGTTAAGGACAAGATTTCTCAGGTAGCCACAATTTCCGCCAATAACGACGAATACATAGGAAATTTAATCGCGCAGGCGATGGATAAGGTAGGACACAAGGGAGTCATAACTGTTGAAGAGGCGAAAGGTATGGAAACCACTCTGGAAGTGGTGGAGGGAATGAATTTTGACAAAGGATACATTTCCCCTTATATGGTTACTGACTCGGAAAAGATGGAGGCGGAATATGAAAACCCTTACATATTCATAACTGATAAGAACATATCAAGCGTGAAAGAGATAGTGCATGTTCTCGAGCTTAGCGCGAACGAGAGCAGACCGCTCGTAATAATAGCAGAAGACGTGGAGGGGGAGGCTCTCACTACGCTTGTGATAAATTTGATAAGGGGAGCAATCAAGATGTGTGCTGTCAAAGCTCCCGGATTTGGAGATGAAAAAAAAGAGCTTCTTGAAGATATAGCTGTCATCACAGGAGGCAGAGTTATTTCGAAAGACAGCGATGAAAAAATAGAAGACGTTGAGATATCTGATTTGGGGAGCGCCAAAAAGATAAGAATCACTAAAGATCAAACTCTCATAATTGAGGGGAAGGGAGATGAAGAAAAAATAAGGAAAAGGATTAAACTCATTGAAAAACAAATCAGCAATGAAGACTCTGATTATAAGAAGGAAGACTTGAGAAAGAGGCTTGGTAAGCTTACAGGAGGTGTCGCGGTTATCAACGTCGGAGCAGCCACAGAAACAGAATTAAAAGAGAAAAAAATGAGAATTGATGACGCTCTTCATGCGACACAAGCAGCTGTTGAAGAGGGAGTCATAGCCGGAGGAGGAATAACTCTTCTTCACGCCATAAATGAGGTTGAGAGTTTGGAGCTTAAGGGGGATGAAAAAGTCGGCTCAAGAATAGTCAAGAAGGCTCTAGAGGCTCCTGTGAGGCAGATAGCTGAAAATTCAGGAAAAGATGGCTCGCAAATAATCTCAGAACTAAAAGGAAAAAACAAAACATTCGGATACAATGCTAAAACAGACAAGTTTGAAGACTTAATAGAAGCTGGAGTAATTGACCCAACCAAGGTTGCAAGAAATGCTCTTCAGACAGCTGCGAGCATTGCTTCCTTGGTTCTGACAACCGAGGCAATTGTGGCAGATTTTGACTCAAAGAAAGACAAAAAAGAGGAGGAGATAATTATTTAGAGATGGGATTCTTTGACGATGAAGACCCGTTTGACAGCATAGTAAGAGAATTTTTTGGAGGCGAGCCACTGCATAGAAGAAAAAGAAGGGAGCAGTTTATCAGGGGAGAGGATGAAGAAAGAAAAATAGATTTTGTAGAGGACGAGGATTATGTTTATTTTATATTTGAGCTTCCTGGTTTCAGTGAAAAAGATGTTTCTGTAATTGTAAATGGGAGAGAGCTTGAAATTTCTGCGGAAAAGGTGAACGGAGAAGGAATACAGGATTATCTTCATCAGAAACTTAGACAAGGGCTAGTTATTAGGCGAGAACTTCCAAACTTTGTAAGCAACAAAGGGTTTTCACACACAATCAAAAATGGAGTTTTAGAAATAGTGTTCAACAAAAAATAAACTCCTCTTTCAACTTACGAGGCATCAATAAAAAATGACGCTGCAAATCAACTTAAGCTTGAGAAACACCGGAATGGCAAGCGATAGCTTTGCCAGTTGCTTTTCCGGCGTTTATAACAAAATGAATGAAGCTAAATTTTGGAGAGGCAGTTAAAATGAAAGAAGAAAAAAGCAAACAGGTTGAACTTGAACTGATAGAGGCTCTTCAAGAAGATGTTGACAAGGGAATTGCCAGAATTTCATCAAAGATAATGAATGAGCTTGGGCTTGTTTCGGGAGACATAGTTGAAATCAAGGGGAGAGAGACCAGCATCGCCAAGGCGATGCGTTCTGTGAAAACAGATCTTGAAAGAGAAATAATAAGGCTTGACGGAACAACAAGGTCCAACATAGGTGCTTCCATAGGGGACAAAATACAAGTGAGGAAAGCAAAAATTCAGGAAGCTAAAAAGGTGACTTTATCTCCTCTTCAAGAGGTAAGATTTAGTGATGATCCTACGGAATACTTTCATACAAAACTAATGCATAAGCCACTTGCCTTGAATCAGAAGACGGTGATTGATGTTTTCGGAACAAGGCTTGGATATGTTGTTTCTAAGATTGAACCAAAGGGCCATGTTATTGTAACTCCTGCAACAAAAATAATTGTTTCTGACGCTCCCTATTCCGGAGATTTGAAAGCGACTGGAGTAAGTTATGAAGACATTGGCGGATTGAAGAGCGAGGTTGAACTTATTAGGGAGATGGTTGAGCTTCCGATGAAACACCCGGAGGTTTTTCAGAAACTTGGGGTTGGAGCTCCAAAAGGAGTTTTGCTTACAGGGCCTCCAGGAACAGGAAAAACTCTGCTTGCAAAGGCTGTTGCGAACGAAACAGACTCGTCATTTTTCTCAATTGCCGGTCCTGAAATAATGAGTAAATATTACGGAGAAAGCGAAAAGCACATAAGAGACATATTTGAAAAGGCTGAAAAAAACGCCCCTTCGATCATCTTTATTGACGAGATAGATTCAATTGCCCCGAAAAGAGGCGAGGGGACGGACCAGACAGAAAAAAGAATTGTCGCCCAGCTTTTGACTTTGATGGATGGACTAAAAACGAGGGGACAGGTTGTAATAATGGCTGCCACTAATCGGCCTGATGATATTGATGAAGCGTTGAGAAGGCCTGGAAGGTTTGACAGAGAAATAAAAATAAATCCTCCTGATGAGGAAGGAAGAAAAGAAATTCTCAGAATTCACACAAGAGGAATGCCTTTGGACAAGGATGTTAATTTTGAAGAAATAGCTTACAAGACAATCGGGTTTACAGGAGCAGATATAGAAGTTCTGTGCAAAGAGGCTGCGCTAAAATCAATAAAGCCTTATTTTGCCCAGCTTAAAAAAATTCAGGAAAAGGTCCCGACAAATATACTTGATAAAATAAAGGTAAACAGGAAGCACTTTATTGATTCGCTGAAAATGGTGGAGCCTTCCGCCATGAGAGAGGTGCTTATACAAAAGCCTCATACGACATGGGATGATGTCGGCGGTCTGGAGGATGCGAAAGAAAAACTGAGAGAGATGGTTGAGCTTCCGCTCCTGAGACCTGACCTCTATGAAAAAGCAGGGATAAAGCCGTCAAAGGGGATTCTTCTTTCTGGTCCGAGCGGAACAGGAAAAACTCTGCTTGCAAAGGCTGTTGCAAATGAGGCAAATGCAAATTTCATTTCTGTCAAGGGGCCTGAACTGATTTCAAAATGGGTCGGAGAGAGTGAGAAGCATGTGAGAGATATATTCAAAAAAGCCAGACAGGTTGCTCCGTCGATAATTTTCTTTGATGAGTTTGATTCAATTTCAAAAATGAGAGGTGTATCAATGAGCGATGCGACAGAAAGAGTTGTCAATCAGCTGTTGACTGAATTGGATGGAGTTGAAGAGCTGGAAAAAGTTGTTGTGATAGCAGCCACCAACAGAAAAGACTTAATAGATTCTGCTTTGCTCAGGCCTGGAAGAATTGATTCTGTGATTGAACTTGGAATACCTGACAAAAAAACAAGGGAAAAGATATTTGAAGTTCACACCAAAAAAATGCCTTTGGATAAAAAAGTCGACATCAAAAAATACATAGGAAAAACAGATAATTGGACTGGGGCTGATATAGAAGCCCTGTGCAGAAATGCTGGGATAAATGCCATAAAAAGACATTACAAGGGCGGGAAAAAAAGCGAATTTAAGGTTGAAGAAAGCGATTTTGACAGCGCTCTTGAAGAGATGGAAAAATCAAAGGGAAAAAAAGCCTGACAAAGATAAAAAATCAGATGAGAGGTAAGTATTTTTCACGCTCCCTCGGAAAAATGGAGGATATAATCTTCAGTAACTCTCTGTCTTCAGCCCAGAGATTTTCTCAAAGTGTTTTTTGTTTTTAGTTATCAGAGTCTCGCTGTTTATCAGGCAAATAGCTCCAATAAGAATATCTGTAAAGTCTATTAGTTCCCCGGCATTATTAAGCTCTGCCTCTATTTTTCCAGCAAGCATTGCTTCTTCTTTTCCAAAGTCTAATGTGTTAAATAAAGATAAAATTGACTCTATTTTCTCTTTTTCTCCAGAACGTATGTTTTTTAAATTGGACTTTAAATGCAAACCCCTAGACAACTCAACTATTACTGGAGAAGGAATAAACACGTTTTCATTATTAAATCTACTTTTTAAGTTTTCTAATTTAACTCTCCTATTAATTACATCAATCAAAAAAGTTGTATCCAAACAAACCATTAATTACTCCATTGTTTCCCTAGTCTTTTTAGCCTTTCTTTATGCAGAATTTCTTGTTTTTTTCTGCTTTCAATTACGCTTTTTCTAAATTCATCTCCGGCTTTTCCTTTAAGAATTCCTTGTAGCTTAAGCAAATTCTCAAAATCATTTTTCTTTGTGATTTTATTAATTACATCTGAAAAACTTTCTTTTTCTCTCTTAAGCTCTGCTAGTCTTTTGTAGGCTTCGATTGTTATGGATATATTTTTGGTAGCCATACCCACACATATGTGTGGGTGTTTATATATCTTTCCGTTTGTAGAGAAATTGGAGAGTAGAAAGATTTATATATATTACTATTTATGATAATATATGATTAAAAATGATAATATAAATTTCTGTTTTAGATGTTATCATACATGGGTCAAGAGAAAAAAAAATTCTCCAAAATTTTGTCCTAAGTGTAAGAGCCCCTATTGGAATAAACCAAGAAGAAAAGTCTCTAAGCAATTCGTATTAAAAATGAAAGAAATGATAGTTAGCATTCATGATGCAATTATAAAGTTGAGTGGGGGGGAGCTTGGATTGAGGGACGAAGGTGGAGTGTATAACTCTACATATAAACTACTAAAACACCAAGATAAAAATCGGGAAAAACCTATAAGTATAGGAGCTTTCGCGCTAAATGAATTCGCCAAAAGACACTATTTTGTTGACGGGAATAAAAGGACTGCTTATGTTGTAGCAAAAATCTTCATGCTAATAAACAAATGTCATTTGAAACTAGAATACTCCGAGGCTGTAAAATTTATACTAGAAATTGCCAAATATGAGAGCAAGCTTAGTTTCGATGATATAAGAGACTGGCTGAATAACAGCTGTATACTTATAGGAGAAAAAGATGTGGAAAGCTATTTAAAGAACGTCCTAGTGAACTTAGTTGTAGGAGATGAAGAAGATGAAGAAGATTAAATTGACTAAAAAAGTAATGTACGAAATTTCTAAGAACGATAGGAAACTGCTGAGACTTGTAAAAGTAGCCAAAGAAATCGTGCTGAAAGAGGATGAGGTTCTTCTTAAAGAACTGGCTAAACACTAGTTTTCCTCCTGTAAAGTAAACTTTCTAATTTAACATAGTATACAAAAGAGATTTTCCAATTATTTCTCAGATTCTATATTAAAATTAAGATAATATTCTTTATGAGGACTTTGCTTTATGCAAATTATACAGGGGAGGTTAAGTTATAAACTGGACTTAACACCTCCGAAATCTTTAAAAAGCCATGGCTTCTAGGAAAAACAGGTAGAAACATTTGAGGGCTTATTATGATTATCCCTGGATGTTGATTATGATTATAATGGAAAACGAGATTAATGCGGTGCAGGAAGAAAATGGAGATTCTGAATTTATCAATTCCGACGCTGGAGCTGAAATTGAGGCAGAAGTTAAGGCTGAAAGAAAAGTTGTGATTCCTGGGGAAGTGATTATTTCTGGAGATGACTTTCTGCCTGGAGAAGGGGTGAGAAGAGAGGGAGAAGATTTAATTGCGAGCAGATATGGTCTGGCCGAGCAGGTCGGAAGGGTTGTTAAGATAATTCCGATTACTGGAGCTTTTGTTCCAAGAAGAGGAAATGTTGTTTTGGGGAGAATAATAGATGTTCTGCACAACGGTTGGCTCGTGGACATTGATACTGCGGGAAGCGCTTTTCTTCCTGTGGCTGAGGTTCCAAGATATATAAATCAGCATGAAATGGGGCAATATCTTGCTGTGGGGGATGTTATTGCCGCTAAAATCTGGTCAATAAAGGGGCGCGGTATTGACCTTGCTATGAAAGGACGAGGGCTTGGCAAGATTGAAGGAGGGTTTATGTTTAGAGTTAATCCAAGCAGAGTGCCGAGGATAATTGGAAGAGAGGGGAGCATGATCAGTCTAATCAAAGAAGAAACCGGATGCAACATCACAGTTGGTCAAAACGGGTGGATTTGGCTTAAAGGCAGTTCGACAGACAATGAAATTAAAGCCAGAAGAGCAATTGAAGTTGTCGCGGGGAAAGTGCATCTAGGCGGACTAACAGAGCAGATGGAGGCCTGGTTCAAGGAAAACTGACTATGATAGAACTAAGAAAAAAACAAGTTTATAAAGTAGTTTCTTGGAAAGAACGTCAAGAAGGTTGTAACCAACCCGCAGTTTATTTAGGACCAAAAATAAATGCGACAGAAGAGCATTTGTTTGCCTATAGAAGTAGAAGTGGACAAGCTCAAATGTTTTTTTTGATTGACAAGGATATAATTCGCGTTGACCAAGATAGTCAAATAATTGTTAGACAGATTGGAGGGTACAGCGTGCCTCCAGACAAAAGGGGTAAAGAGTATTTAGAAAGAATGCTCGATTGCGCTGCTAATAAGACAAATATAGACGGAAGAGGATAATATGACAGTAAAAAGACACGACGGAAGAAAGGCAGATGAAATCAGGCCTATGACTGCTAAAGTGGGGGTTGTGCCTAATGCCGACGGAAGCGCTATGTTTTCTTTTGGAAAAACGGTCGCTATCGCAGCTGTTTACGGACCAAGGCACCTGCACCCGCAATTTATGCAGAATCCTTCTACAGGAATTCTGAGGGTAAATTATGATTTGCTTAGTTTTTCTGTGGCTGAAAGAAAAAAGCCCGGGCCTTCCAGAAGAAGCAAAGAAATTTCAAAAGTGACTGAATGGGCTTTGGCGCCTGCTGTTAATCTTGAGGAATTTCCTAATACTGTTGTTGATGTTGAAATTTATATTTTGCAGGCGGACGCAAGCACCAGGGTGGCAGGAATAAATGCGGCGGCTATGGCTCTTGCTCATGCGGGAATACCAATGAAAACATTAGTGAGTGCTGTTGCTGCAGGAAAACTCGACAAGGAGCTGATTGTTGATGTTGACAAGGAAGAAGAAGATTTCAGAGAGGGAGAGGGCGCTACTGATTTTCCTGCTGCTAAACTCTCAGGAAGAGACGAATTCAGCTTGCTTCAGTTGGACGGGAAAATACAGCCGGAGCTTGTTCCAAAGGCGCTGGAGATGATAAGCTCGGCGTGTGAAAAAGTTTATGAAGTTCAAAAGAAAGCGTTAAAGGACTTTATTGAAAATCCGGAAGGAGGGAATGGAAAATGAGCTCGATGGATGTAACTAATTTAAGCAGAAATTACTTCAGAAAGATGTTTGCTGAGGGAAAAAGATTTGACGGGCGGAGCAATTTCGACTTAAAAGAGGTACAGATTGAATATAATATATCAAATAAGGCAGAGGGGAGCGCGAGAGTTAGATTGGGAAAAACAGAGGTTGTTGCTGGTGTGAAACTGGAAACAGGAGCGCCTTATCCTGATTCCTTGGATAAAGGAAACCTGATGGTCTCGGGAGATTTATTGCCTTTAGCCTCTCCAAGATTTGAGTCCGGACCGCCCGGATTTGATGCAATTGAACTTCCAAGATTAATAGACAGAGAATTAAGAGAGTCCGGAGCGATAGATTTTAAAAAACTCTGCATAAAAGAGGGTGAAAATGTCTGGACTATTATCGTTGATATTTATCCGATAAATGACGATGGGGCTTTGATTGATGCTTCGAGCATAGCCGCAATTGCTGCACTAAAAAACGCAAAACTCCCTGGGTTGAACGAAGAAGGGAAAGTTGATTACAGCAGAGAATTCGGCGAAAAAATACCTTTAAACGAAGATATAATTCCAATATCCTTCACGTTCTACAAGCTCGGAGAAAGCTTGATATTGCATCCTACTAGAGAAGAAGAAGAAGCTTGCGAGGCTAAAATCACTTTCGGGATTTCAAAATGGAACGGGCAATACATGGTGAATTCGTGCCAAAAAGGAGGGAAAGCAACTTTCAGCGGGAAGGAGATAGCAAAAATCATGGAGATTCTTCCCGAAAAATACGAGGAAATAATTAAAAACCTAGGGAATTTGTTAAAGTAAGATGACAGATACAACGCCTCCAAGATTTAGTGAGATAAGCATGCGGGAAGAAGTTCCAATAAGGGAAGAAGTTAGACCACAGAATTATTTATATGACGTTGAAGGGAAAAAATTTGATTCAGTTAGAGGAGAATCTATACCTATTAGATCAAGGTATAGCGCTACTAGCAGAGACGATGCTCTTTCGTTAGCTGTGGGAGATGGTGTAATAAATCCAAGAATTTTAGACGAAATAGGTCCAACTGGCAGAATCAGGGGTTATGCAGGAGATGCAGAATGACACCACAGCAAAAAGAAGGATACACGAGATATGAAATTGCAAGAATAGTCGGAGCCCGGGCTTTGCAGATTTCCATGGATGCACCGCTTCTGATTGACATTACGGAAAAAGAGCTGGATGAGATTAACTACGATCCTATTAGGATAGCTGAAAAAGAATTTGAATCCGGAGTTTTGCCAATTACAGTTCACAGACCTACTCCGCAAAGAAGAGATGGCAAGTTGAAAGAAGTAAGAGAAGAAAAGATAGATGATGAAAAAATAATCGCCAAAGAAAAAGAAGTGGAGAGCGAGATTAGCGAAAAAGCTGAAGAACTTGGATTTGCGCAGGAAGATGATGTTGAAGACAGTTTTGAAAACGGGAATGGAAACGGCGAAGAAGATTGACATTTCTTTTAAGGAGTTACAAAATAGAAAAGTTTATAAATGTGTTTTAGCAACCCTTTTTCATGGTAGTAGAGGTCCCTATTCAAGAAATATATGAACTTTTGAGAAGAGGTCCTGAACTTATAGAAAGAGCTGTTGAACATTTTGAAAGACTAAAAAGGGATAAAAAAAGAGGAGGAAACTTTATATATCTTCTAAGAGAACCTAGTAGGGAAAAAATTAGTTTAAGTCCTTTGCAAATAAGACCTAAAATACAGGGAGTCCAAAGCATTGGATTTTATCCTAGATTTCTTATGACTGGCCAAATGTTTCAACTTTCTGCTTTTTGCAATTTTGAATCCGACCTTCCAGAAACTATAACTTCTGCAGATGGAAATTATAGGTTGAGTTCTGGTCAGAGAGATAGGGAGTATCATATTATTGGAGGAAATAGTGAAATAGTAGGAGTCATTAAAGGAACAAAATATGCTGGTAGTGGAAAAGGCAGTTGGGGGGTTGTGTTAGGAAATGATATTCACGACGAGAGGGAATGGTTTTCACTACCTGATAGCGTGGAAGGATTTAAACGTCAAATTGAGCCATTAAATTTTGGACTTCAGAGCATAATAAATTCTTAATAACTAACTTCTCTATCTTCTAAATTATAGAAAATATCCTGAGAGTTCAGTTAAAAACTGATTTTTAATTTACAGCCTCGAAACAGGCTTTGCGTGAGTTTGTGCCATAACCAATAAAATTGTGCTTCCATTCTATTAACGCAAGAGCTGTTTTTATTCTTTGTTATAAGCTATTTTGTATATTTACATTCGTAATTATATTTAAAGTAAAAAGACTGAATTTAGTATTAGCGAGGATATTAGTGGCGATAGTTTGATATATCTTCTGCTAAATAAAAAAGGTATCAAAATAAATAAACATGACTGCTCTTATAAATAAAGGGCTATGTTTTTTGTTTGATTATAAATAATTGTGAATCTCACGCAAAGCCCTCGAAACAATCAGATTTAAAAACCCTCTATTCTAGCTTAACCATATTAGCAGGTACGGAAACGCAACGCCAATAAGCCGTCCCGAGCACCCCTGCGCTGTTTATTTACAACATGGCGAGAAAAAAGAAAGAAGCTGAAAATGCATTTGAGAAAGGAGTAGATGCGGCTGGAGAGTTATTGGAAGACGCTGAAAAAGTCATTGAGAGAATAGTTGAGAAGGCTAAAAAACCAGTAGAAAAATTGGGCAAGGAAATCGTTGAAGCTGTTGAAGAGATTGAAGGTGTTAAGAAAAAAACTGCCAAAAAATCTAACAGAAAAGACAATGAAAACGAAGCTGAAACTTCTGAAAAAAAGACTGCCAAGAGGGGCGCTGGGAAATCCAAGCTTGAAGAGCTTAAGGAAAAAGCCAAGGCGCTTGAAGGAAAATTAAAAGAGTCTGATAAAATTGACATAAAAAGCAAGGTTACCGGCGAAGAAGAGCAGAGACAGGACGGGCTAGTTCCGATTGAGGAATATCTTAAATCTTCATTGCATTTGGGAACAAGAGTTATAACCCCTGACATGAGAAAATTTGTCTATAAGAGAAGGGCTGACGGGCTTGCTGTTTTTAATACCAATTTAATAGATGACAAAATGAGGGAGGCTGGAGATTATTTAGCGCAGTTTGCTCCTGAGGATATTGTTGTTGTATGCAAAAGAGAAGCTGGATGGAAGGCTGCGAGGCTGTTTGGAAACCTTTTCGGAATAAAAACTTTCACAAAAAAATATCCTGCAGGGAGTTTGACAAATCCAAACTTGGACGAATTCTTTGAGGCAGAGCTTGTTGTTATCTGCGACCCGTGGCTTGACAAAAATGCGATGAAAGATGCGAACGATGTGAAGATAAAGGTGATGGCAATCTGCGATACAAATAATTTTACAGACAAAATTGACTTCTTTGCGATAGGCAATAACAAGAGCGCCAAAAGCCTTGGAATGTTTTTTTATCTTCTTGCAAAGCAATACGCTGAAAAAAGAAAGCTCAGAATTGAAGTCCCAGGAATAGAGGAGTTTGTTGATGGATGGGCTGAGGCGCAGATACCTGCTTAATTGTGCTTTGTTGCAAAAAAGAGTTAAACACTGCTTTTTATTTTGCGTGGCAATCGTGTAAACTAAACCATAAATTGCAACATTCTGGGATTAACCTTGTCCAATATAAACACAGAATAAGCCAACAGACAGCTCATCAGCTCTGTTATTAAATAGTTAACAATAAATTTGAAATGAGTTTTTTAAAGGTGTGGGTTATGTTAAGTCAGCTTTCTAATTGCACATAAAACCCCAATATAACTTCACTGATAATTATCCTCAATAAGTGGATATGCTCGTTTAGCTATAATCACCAAGAGATTTTAGAGATAATTTAAGCGTAAAGAAGCGCAATTAAATGGTTTACTTTACAAGTCGCTAAGTTTTAAATAATCTTTTTACTAATTTGATATATGAATAAAAGAGGTATCAGTCCAATAGTTGGGACAGTTCTGATAATTCTTCTCGTTTTGGTTGGGGTTGGAGCGGTGGCGGTAAGCATAAGAAATTTAGTTTCTGACAGCGCGGGAAAATTGCCAAGCGCGCAGCAATGCACCCAATTAAACTTAAGAATTACAGAGTGCAAGATAAAACAAAATCAAGCAGAAAATCAATTAGAGGTTCTTGTTGAGAGAGGGGTTGGACAGGCTGAGCTTGAAGGCATAAGATTTGTTTTTGATACAGGAACTAAAGATGAAATTAAAGATGAAATGGAGAATATTCCTGAACTTGGAAGCAAGAGATTTACCTTTAAAGAAGGATTTATAGACAAAGTTTCATCTGTGAAAGTGACAGGAATAATTGATAGTATGTAATCTATATGAATTTGTGTAGCCACAACATTTAAGAGTATAAGAAC
>DYFY01000022.1 GCA_020724955.1 Candidatus Parvarchaeum sp.
TTGTATGAGATGAGTACATCGGGAACAGTTGGTGATATTTTTGAGCATACTCAATGGGAGACAGTTTGTCCAGTGAAAGATGTGGCCGGATAAAGTTGTATTCAATCAACCATTCAGTGAGATTTTTGTTAAAGAGGTCAGTATTAGGGGTAAAACTGCCCATTTGAATAAATTCTTCTTCCAGGGTGCGGTTAAATCTTTCATTTGAAGGATTATCTTTGGGTGTCCGCACTCTAGAAAAGTAATGTTCTAAATTAAGTTCTTTAATCGCCTGACCAAAATGTTTTTGGAATTCAGAACCGTTATCAGTATGGATATTAACAATTTTGTTATCTAAAAGAAAATTGAGACGATAAAGAAAATCAGCCGTCGAATAAGAGGAAGCAGTCGTATACATTCGGGCAAAGGCGACTTTGGTAAAATGATCAACCGCGGTCATAATATATCTTTTCAAACCGTTCCAGTAGATGACAATGGTGTCTAAATGAAGAGTGAAACCAAAAAGAGGTTTGGTCTTTAATTCTGTAATTCTTTTCTTTTTTTGCGCTCTTTGCCGTTTTCTTCTTAAACGTTCTGTTTTAACCGGATGATAATAAAGGCGATATTGTTCAATTGTCTTCTGGATTTTCCAGGCCGAGATTTTTTCGTTAAAGGTTTGCCGGTAAATAATAGCTAATTTCTCTTTGCCCCAGCGAAGATATTTCTTTCTTAGCTGAATAATTCTTTGTTCTTGAAGAGAACTAATTTCTCTTTGCCTTCTTCTTTTTGGTGCTCGATCTCTATCTTCCAAACTTCTGAGATTAGAATCGTCAAAAAGATGAGACCATTTGTAAAAGGTTTTTCGGCTCCGGATGCCAAAATGCCGGCAGGTTAAAGAAACATTCCTTTTGGCTTTGGTTTGATAATAAATAATCCAGTCCAATCTTAAACAGGCCTTTTGAGAGAGTTTAATGGTTTTGGCGACTTTGCGCCAAAAGGCAAACCGATCAAAAGGCGCCTGTAACCTTTTGAGGGCTGCCCGATATTGTTCGTAGACCATAAGAATGAGATACAAAATTAGGTTCAACATATTCCCTAATTTTACTAGATTTCGGGAATTTGTGAGTGTTCCCTATGTATCTCATCTTGCGCA
>DYFY01000017.1 GCA_020724955.1 Candidatus Parvarchaeum sp.
TACTTGCATATAATATTCATAGATTGGTGCAAGTACTTAGGATGTGACTAACGCCAGTTTTGAGAAATCTTTAAATAAGACCCGAACACCAAATTTGAAATGGAAACTCTAGGAGATGTTAGGAGAGCATTATCCAATGATAGAGTTATTGAAATTGTCAGGAAAGTAGGTGAAAGGGCGAGAAAACCAAGATATCTTCCAGTGTCTGTAAGTGGCGAAGAAGTTTTTGTGGGAAAGCTAAGCGGTTCTTCTAGTGACAGAAGGAGTAATCCTGAGATGGATGTTTTCGAAGGATTGAATGATATGTTTATAGAAAATTCATTTAGGGAAGAAAGGTTAGATTTGTTTTTGAAATTTGGGATAGAAATTTCTTATAAGATGGAAGACTTTGTTTCGCCAGAAGAAATAGTTCGAAATACGTCCTCCTGCCTGGCTTTTATTTTAGAAAGAGAAGAATATTTTTTCCCTAAACATGCAAAAAAATATGCTGATGCCCATGGAAAAATAAATGACTCTTCAAGACATATTTGGGTAGTGAAGCCTTTACATTACCTACTGACTGCTGTACATTATTCTATCAATAATCCGGTTAAAACTGCTTTTGTTAGAGTAGTGTATAAAGAAGATTCAGGAGGACTAGGGGTTTTAGTTGTTGAGCAGAAAAAACCTCTTCCAGAAAGTTATAAAGAGGTAATATTTTCTGATATTCTTTCAGTTAGAAGAGCAGGACATCCTAGAACTGAAACAGAATATTTTGAAAAAATGAGAGGATTTTTTGATACTGAATCCAGGGAAATTATATTTGATTCAGATTTACGTGCTTGATTAAGATTTAATTAGCCAAAGGCTCTTCGGTAATCTTCTATTGAAGCAGAAGAGACAGACTCTATTTTCGAGAGGGAGTTTTCTATGATGTCTGTGGATTTTTCCTCCGGCCAGGCGAATTTCATGCTTATTGATTTTAAGCCGAATGCTATTGGATGCTCTTCAAAAGAGATATTTTGAGCACCCTCTTTTTCCATCAACAACTTTGCTTCAGATTCTATTTTGGCTAAATTTGCTTCCGGTGAAGAAGGCATTATTTTTACAATGATTGCAGCTATTCCTGCCATGATTGGACTTAGGATAATTGGTTTTTAAATATTGGTGTTTAGGCGTCATAATACTTTTAAATACGGCTGTTTTCGAGAGGGAGATGGATAATTACTCTAATTTAGTTGAAAGAATATCTTTGTCTTCTGGTGTGGAAAGAGAGGAGGTGGAAAGAAGAGTTGAGGCAAAGAGGGCTAAGCTTTCCGGGCTGGTTTCTAAAGAAGGCGCTGCTCAAATAGTCGCGGCAGAACTTGGAGTGAGTTTTGAAAATGCTGTTATGAAGATTTCTGAACTGGTGCACGGCATGAAAAGAGTGAGCGTTGTGGGAGAGGTTACAAAAGTGTTTCCTGTAAGGGAGTATAACAAAAATGGAAGAGAGGGAAAAATAGGAAGTTTTTTGATAGGCGATGAGAGCTCTAACACCCGTGTGGTGCTGTGGGACAATAGCCATATTGCTTTGATTGAAGGCAAGAGCATTAAAGAAGGAGACACGGTTGAAATAAGCAACGGGGCGGTAAGAAACGGGGAGATACATCTTTCTGCTTTTTCAGACATAAAAAAAAGCAGCCAGAAAATAGAAGGAGCAAGAAGAAACAGAATTTTCGAGACCGGCAGGCTTAAAGATGCGAGCCCCGGAAGAAACATGAAAATCAGGGGAGTTATTGTCCAGGTTTTTGAGCCGAGATTTTTCAAATCCAGGAAAGAGGGAGAGGAAGGAGAGGAGCGAGCGCTGCTTAATGTTGTCCTGGACGACGGGAGCGAGACTATAAGAGCAGTTATGTTTGGAGAGCAAATCAATAAGCTTGGGCTGACTGACGAGGAAATATTTTCTCTGGAAAAATTTATAGCAAAAAAAGAGGAGCTTCTTGGAGAAGAGAAATTTTTCTCAGGAAATTTCAGGACCAACAGCTTCTTCAATAATCTTGAGATGAATGTTGAAGATATTGAAAATGTGAATGTTGAGGAACTTGTCAGAGAGCTTGAGAAAAGGACCAGTTAAAGATTTACTTTTATCGACGGAAAAAGGTTTAAATATCTGGGCTTTTTGAAGGACTTATGATTAAAAAAGTGAACAGACAATTTGGAAAGGTTTATGTTTTTAATTATGATGATGAGGCAGGACTTTTTACTTTTAATAGACCTTTAGCTGTTGATGAAGCCAGAGAAGTAGCTTCTGAATTTGACAGAGCAGTTAGAGAGAATTACAGGAATGCAAAGGGACTGACAGGCTGTTTAGGAGTTGCAAAAGATGGTGCATTATATAATATGAATTCTTTAAAAGGAATTATGGCTAATCGTATTTTAATGGGCGAGACTGGAGAAAAATGGTTTCCAACAATTGGAGAAGGGCTTTTGCTTTATGATGCTAGACTTTTACCGACTGAATATTTGATAGACTTTGGACTTGTTGTTTACAATGCACAATCTCCCAATAATGAAGAAATTGCAGAGTCATTAGTTGAAACAGCGAATAGAAATGGTTATGCTTTGCCTTTGTTAGCTTCATTTAAGTCTCTCAATTTAAAACTTGGTGGAGAGAGATATGGAGTTATTCCGCAGATTGTTTCTGATGATGGATTAATTACTGGAGAAGAAGCTGAGGAATTGTTAGAAAAAAGATTTACTCTGATAGAAACTTCAGGTTTTCAAAGGTTGGACATTGGAGCGGGTGGTGTCTGGCTTGCTGGATGGAGCGCTTTTGATAGTTTCAATCGGTTTTGCAGAATTGGAAGAATTTCTACATTTGGCAGCGAAGAAACTTTGGGAAATTTGATTGGTGTTAAAAATATAAAGGAAGTCGAATCTTTCTTGAGATAGAAGGGTTTTGTAGACAGGTGAAAGCGCCTGAAGAAGTAGAAACTGCTTTCTATATTTCTGGAGAAAGAGGTTATAGATAAAAGATTTAAACTGGAGAGCCTTTTTTGTCAGATGTTATCAAAGACTCATCTAGCCATAGGGATGTTTGCAGCGGTTTTTTTTCTGCCGCACATGAACAACAAATTTGTTTTTTTTGTAATTGTGTTAATTTCAAGCGTTTTGGCGGACATAGATTCTGCATTTTCAATGGTTGGGAAAAACAGATTATTTAGAATTATTCAGTTTTTTACAAAACACAGAGGGATTTTCCATAGTTTTAGCTTTTGTTTAATTGCTTCTGTCTTCCTGGCTTTTTTTTATCCTGTATTTGCCTTTCCTTTCTTTTTAGGTTATGGCCTTCATCTTATAGCTGATTCGTGGACTGTTGAAGGAATAAGACCATTTTGGCCGTTGAAGATGAAAGCAAGCGGAAAGCTGAGAGTTGGGGGAGTAGTCGAGCACACGATTTTTGTTGTTCTAGTGATAGTCGATATTCTTCTTTTAGCTTCTTATTTCTTAAATTAAAAGAGAGAGTATATTTTTGAGTGCTATAAAACTTATAAACAGCTTTCAGTTTTGTGTGTGATGGCTAAATCCGAAGAAGAGGGGGAAAAAGAAGCTGAGAAGGAGCTGAAACTTACCGATGTTCCGGGGATTGGGCCCGGAATTGCCGCCAAACTTGAGGCTGCAGGAGTGTATGATTTAATGGGTCTTGCTGTCATGTCTCCGACTGCACTTGCTGAGATGGCCGGAGTAGGAACTGCTGTCGCCAGAAAAGCCATTCAAGCTGCCAGGGGAATGATGAATCTTGGTTTTATGGATGGAGTTGAGTTTTCAAAAAAAAGAGATGAAGTCGGATATATAACAACAGGCAGCAGAGAGCTTGATAACCTTCTGGGAGGTAAAGGAGTGGAGGCAAGCGCTTTAACCGAGGCTTTTGGAGCTTTTGGTTGCGGGAAAAGCCAACTTGCTTTTTCTCTTGCAGTAAATGTTCAGCTTCCGAAAGAAAAGGGAGGGCTTAGCGGAAAATGTGTTTTTATTGATACAGAAGGAACTTTCGTGCCTGCGAGAATAAAACAAATTGCAGAGGGCTTAGGAGCCAATTCTGAGAAGGTTCTGAAAAATATTTTAGTGGCAAGAGCTTTTAACGCAGACCATCAAATACTGCTTCTTGATAAAGTGGGAGAGATGATAAAGGAAGGTGAACCTATAAAACTTTTAATTGTCGATTCGCTTACGGCGCATTTTAGGGCAGAGTTTTCCGGAAGAGGGCAGCTGGCGGACCGACAGCAGAAACTGAACAAATATCTTCATCAATTGACTAGGCTTGCAGAGCAACACGGGCTTGCCATCTATGTTACAAATCAGGTTATGGCAAATCCTGCAATGATGTTTGGAGACCCGACAACTCACGTTGGAGGACATATTGTCGGGCATGCCGCAAAATTCAGGCTTTATTTAAGGAGAGGGAAGGGAGGAAGCAGAGTTGCGAAAATGATTGATTCTCCTAGTTTGCCTGAAAATGAAGCTGTTTTCTTCCTTACAGCACAAGGTATAAGAGACGAGGAATAAGCATTAAAGAGAGGTTAATCCAGAATGGATATTTTGCAGAATTGGATAGATGAAAGAAATCTTAACAGCGATTTAATTGAAGAGCTGAGGGGAAAGTTTGAGATGGCCGAGCCATTTGAACATTTACATATTGAAAATTTTTTAAAGGAGGAAAAAGCAAATTTATTGAGGGAAGCTTTGCTGGAGGAGAATTTTGTCTACAAAGAAAATGATTTGTTTTCATTATCACAAACAGCTGATTTATCTGAATGTAAAAATGAAGTTCTAAAGAGTTTTTACTTGTTTTTAAGCTCTAAAGAGTTTTCAGAATTTATGAAAAGAATTACAGGGATTGATGTTGTTTCAGGAGCTTTGGATGTCGCAGGAAGCCTTTACCGGAGCGGAGATTATCTCCTTTGCCATGATGATTTGATTGACGACAGGAGGATAGCCTATCTTTTTTATTTGTGTGTCAATTTTGAAGAAAAAGACGGGGGAAGATTTTTGTTATTCAGTGAAAAAGGCGGAAAGCCCTGGAAAGCTGTCAAGGCGCAAATTCCCAAATGGAACAGCTTTATGCTTTTCAGAGTTTCAAGAAAAAGTTTTCATGCTGTTGAGGAGAATTTTTCTGATAAGGAAAGACTTGCTATAGGAGGGTGGCTACATTAATGGAGCATAGGGTTAATGGGCTTTATTGTTATTCTGGAGTTTTGGAGCAGGCGAGAGCTAACTTTATGGCCAGCCATCCGAAAATGATTTTTTTTAAGGAATTTTTCAGCAGGACTTTCTCTGAAAATGTCTGGAAAAAATTGTCTGCAGAAAAGGGAAGGAGAATTTATCAGGCGGAGAAATTTTCTTATGAAGCTCTTGATGTTCCTATTGAACTGGAGGATTTTGCGAAGTCGGAATTTTTTATTGATTTTTTGCAAATAATCCTCGGGAAAAAAATAAAGGAAGTCAGCTTGGAGGCAAGAAGATTTTCGCACAAAGATTATGTTCTGATTAATGGCGAGAATTTTGCAGGGAAAAGAGTAGATTTCTTTTTCCTCTTTTGCGACAACGGATGGGAAGAGAAGTTTGGAGGTTACACCGCCTATTCCAAAAAGGATGGAGAGCCAATCATTTTTCCTGTTGTTAACAATAGCCTGGCAATTATTTCTGTTGAGAAAGATATGGAAGAGTTTGTCAAGTACATAAAGCATTTTGCAGGGGGCAAAAAATTGGTTAAGATTGGGGGATTTGTCAAGTGACTTGGTTTTATGTCCCCACGAGGAATTGAACCTCGATCTTAACCTCCGCAAGGTTACATTCTATCCATTAAACTATGGGGACTTGAGAAAAGAAAACTCAAAGAGTTTTTAAGGATTATAGTGAAGGACATAAGTCTTTTCTTAAACAACGGACGACAAATTGGGGAATTTTGCATACCTTCTGCTATAGCTAATCTAATCTTTCCATTTCAGGAGTTGGAAATCCCTCTCCTGATTCTTCTCTTTCATAAGCTTCTATTTCTAACAAAGTTGCTTGGAAAGCAATTCTCATTGTATCCATTAGAGGTTCTAGTGAGTCGTAATCCTGAAAAGAGATATCTTCTGCTGGAACACCTAATGAAATGGCGCATCTTGTGAGGTCTGTGCAGAATTTTTTTTCGCGCTTATTAAAATTTGGCGGAAAACTCGGCAAATATGTGAATTTCACTAAATCAGTTAAATTTTTTGTTCCTCTAATTATGGCTTTTCTGCTACTCTCAATAGATTGATGAGACGAGATTGGTTCGTTGCGTCCATAAACTTGTTCGTATATATATTTTGTAAATTCTCTTATTCTATCTCTTGTCTCTCTATTAAAGACAGATTCTCTTTTTTTGTACATGCTTAAAAATGTTTGTCTAATTCTTTTTTGTAAGAGTGAATTTCGGATTCGCTGAACCAGAGAGCTATTTCTCTTTTTGCATTTTCTGTTGAGTCTGACGCGTGGACAAGATTTCGGAGCACTCTGGACTTGTCGTTCGCCAGAGCATAGGATTCTATCATTGCGAAGTCTCCGCGGATTGTTCCTGGAGCTGACTGGCGAGGTTCTGTTGAACCGACCATTTTTCTCGCTATTTCCACGGCATGAGGGCCTTCAAGAACCATTGCCACAACCGGCCCTTCCTGAAGAAATTCCATGTTCCACGATTGTATCATTTTTCCATAAGCTATCGGATCTTTAAATGGAAAAGGCTCACCAGATGCCTCACGGGTTTTTTTGGTTTTTTCATAAACATTTTTTGCCCACTCTTCGTCTAGGAAATAGTGATTTTCAGCAAGAGATTTGTCAGCCCAAATCATCTTCATGGCTATTATTTTTAATCCTGTGTTCTCAAATCTTGTAATTATTCTTCCTATAAGCCCTCTGGACACAGCATCATGTTTTATGAGTATGAGGGTTTTTTCCATTACCATTTGTCTTTTGAGAAGAAATGTTTTTTAAAGTTTGTTGTTGTTGAGGCTTTGCGTGAGATTTAGCTATTCTGCTTATAAAAATTAAAGACTTTAATGATA
>DYFY01000007.1 GCA_020724955.1 Candidatus Parvarchaeum sp.
AATATTACACATGAGAAATCCAACAGCGTTAGGAAATATTAATCAGATAACACAAATCTTTAAATACTATTTTTCTCACTCTTTCTAATGGACAAAAACACAAAAGTCCTCCTTGGGATAGGAATTTTTGCCTTGCTTATTATTGTCGTACTCACAATAAGCGTGACTGACTTTGGCAGCGCGGGAAAGTATGATGATTTTGCGCAATGCCTGACCGATTCAGGAGCAAAAATATACGGAGCTTACTGGTGTCCTTACTGCATTGAGCAGAAAAATAAATTCGGAAAAAGCTGGAGCAAAATAAACTATATTGAATGCTCTCTTCCTGAAAGAGCAGGCACAACTCAGCCCTGCATCAGCGCAGGAATTCAAAAATACCCTACATGGGAATTTTCAGACGGCTCAAGGCTGGAAGATGTGCTCTCTCTAAAAGCTTTGAGCGAGAGGACAGGATGTCCTTTGGAGGCGTAATGGTGAATGTCATGCTGGTGAGCGGTTTCCTGTCTTCTCTGACACTTCTCAGCGATGTAGTTATTGCCCTGATAGTCCTTCTGGGAATTTACAAATTCGCATCTAAAAAAGAGCTTTCTCCGTCAATAGGAAACCTAAAGTTTTTCTTCAAAGACAACGCAGTGCTCATGGCTTTAATTGTCGCTCTTATTGCAACAGCAGGAAGCCTCTTCTATTCTGAAATCGCTTTATATGAGCCATGTAAGCTTTGCTGGCTTCAGAGAATTTTTATGTACCCTCTAGTCTTGATGTTTGCACTGGCCTTATGGAAGAAAGACAGAAGAGTTTTCAGATATGCAGTTCCCATGTGTATCATCGGAGGGTTGATCTCCGCATATCATTACATAACTCAGCTGATTCAATACAGCTCCTCATGTGGAGCAAATTCAGCAGTGCCATGCACTGTTAAATATACTTTTTATTTTGGATATGTTACCATTCCAATGATGGCGCTCATAGCCTTTGTTCTGATTTTGATTTTAGGTTATTGGGCTTCTAGAAGATAGAGTTATCCGATATAGCGTCTGTTTGTAAGATTAACTTCCCTGTCAAGTCTTTCTAACCTTTTACTTACTACTCCACAATACCCAATTATTTGAGCCCAGTCTCTACAAAGTTCCCTTGGGGTTTTCAATTCCATATCTTTTGATGCCTGAAGAGCTATTTCACTTATTGACGCATGCCCAATATCTTCTCTTTCTCCAACACTAACCATATTTCTAACACGTTTTACAGATATATAAATTATCCTCTGTAACGCTTTAAAGGATGTTGCGATCTTGCTGTGTACATTTCTTTTAGTCTACCATCTATGATGTCTGATCTTACGGAAACCTTGGCTAATATTTCAAGAATTTTTTTCAGGAGGTGAAGTTCTCAATTTTTCGGCTGCTCTATCAGCATTAACTCTAGCCCTTCTTAATAATTCCCTTTCAGCTGAATATTCCATGACTTGATTTGCACTCATTAATATATAAAGATTATTGGGCTATTCCCCAATAACTTTAATTAAAACTCTCTTGTTCCTCTGCCCGTCAAATTCCCCATAAAATATCTGCTCCCACGGGCCGAAATCAAGCCTGCCTTCTGTAATTGCGACAACTGCCTCTCTTCCCATGATAGTTCTTTTCAAATGTGCGTGAGCGTTGTCTTCCCCAGTCAAATTATGCCTGTATTTTTCAACGTTGTACGGAGCAAGCTTTTCAAGCCAATCAAGAAAATCCTGTTTCAATCCTGATTCCTCATCGTTTACAAAAACAGAAGAAGTTATATGCATAGAATTGACAAGGCAAAGCCCCTCTTTTATGCCTGACTCACGGACAGCCTGCTCAACTTGGGAAGTTATGTTAATCATCTCCATTTTTTCTTTCGTTTTAATCGAAAGATGTTTAGTGAAAGATTTCATGCCTGTAAAAAAGATTGAAACTATATAAAACTCACGTTTCCGTCGAAAGAATAAAGTTTATAAGTGATTTTTCAGTGTTTTCTGGATGATAAAGCAACATCATATCAAACCAATTCATTGTGATAGCGCCAGAAAAGTTTATTCTATTCTGGAGTCTAGAGTTAAAGATATTGGAATGAGATGTCTTGAAAGATGTAATTCTCCTTTTAATTTGAGTGAAATAATCACGGATGAGGAAACTAGACAGCTTGCACGTTATAGCGGCATCCTTATAAAAATTTTTAACAGAATTAATGGGATGAAAAAAAATGGGCAAATAGATCCATGTCTTGAAACACTTGCAAAAGGAAGCATAAGATTAAATGAACAAATAATGAACATTTTCAGTATATATGGAGCCTACGGACAAGAAAACCTTGTTACAGAATTTTACCAATCACCCAGTGTAAACAGGCCCTGAACTAGGCAGTCCCGCCCTGACTTTCTTCAAATAATATTCTTCCATCTTCTTATAAGTCTTCGCCGTCGTTTCGGAAACCGAAGGTTTCGTTTTTTCCAAAGCCTCTTCAAAATCGTCCATTGTAACTCTGTCCGACCTTATGTTCTTTCTCAGCGATGTAAGAGCGGCTTCTCTAACAAATCCCTCTATGTCTGCTCCGACAAATCCCTCTGTTTTTTTAACCAGAACATCCATTTTCACCGATTTATCCAAAGGCATGTTTCTTGTGTGAATTTCTATAATTTTCTTTCTGCTTGCCGCATCAGGAACATCAACTAAAAGTATTCTGTCAAATCTCCCCGGCCTAAGTAGCGCAGAGTCAAGCATGTCAGGGCGATTCGTCGCTACTATTATTGTAACATCCTTAAGCCCTTCAAGCCCGTCCATCTCTGCAAGCAATTGATTCAAAACACGCTCTGTTACTTTTGTCCCTGTTTCTATACCGCGCTTCCCTGCCAAAGCGTCTATCTCGTCGAAAAACACGATGCAAGGAGCTACCTGCCTCGCTCTTTCAAACACTTTTCTGACCCCTTCCTCCGACTTTCCGACCCACATCGATAACAAAGAAGGCCCCTTTACTTGTATAAAATTCGCTTCCGCTTCTGTCGCCACTGCTTTTGCAAGCAGAGTCTTTCCTGTTCCGGGTGGCCCGTAAAGAAGAACTCCCCGAGGAGGTTTTATCCCGAGTCTCTCAAAGCTGTCTTTGTGTTTCAAAGGCCACTCAACCGCTTCCTTAAGAAGCTGCTTTGTTACATCAAGTCCTCCGATATCCTCCCACTTGACATTTGGAGTTTCCACTAAAACTTCGCGCATTGCACTCGGCCTCACAACCCTCAAAGATTCCTCAAAATCTTCTTTTGTGATTATTATTTTGTCAAGAATTTCTTTGGGTATTTCCTTGTCTTCTTCCAAATTCATTTCAGGAAGAAGTTTTCTAAGAACATTCATCGCCGCCTCTTTTGCCAAAGAAGCCAAGTCCGCTCCGACAAATCCATGAGTTTTTGCAGCCAGACTTTCAAGCTTGACTGATTTGTCAAGAGGCATGTTTCTTGTGTGAATCTTTAAAATATTCAACCGCCCTTGTTTATCCGGAACAGAGATTTCAACTTCTCTGTCAAACCTTCCAGGCCTTCTCAGCGCCTGGTCGAGGGAATTCGGCCTGTTTGTCGCACCTATGACTATGACTCTTCCTCTGGACTGAAGCCCGTCCATCATTGTCAAAAGCTGTGAAACTACACGCCTTTCCACTTCCCCCTGAACATCTTCTCTCTTAGGAGCTATCGCATCAATTTCGTCTATAAATATTATAGTAGGAGCATTTTTTTCAGCCTCCTCAAACAAATCACGGATTTTCTTCTCAGACTCTCCATAAAACTTGCTCATTATTTCAGGGCCATTGAGAAGCATAAAGTTTGCCTCAGATTCGTTAGCCACTGCTTTTGCAAGCAGAGTCTTTCCTGTTCCGGGTGGCCCATGAAGAAGAACTCCTTTCGGAGGTTCTATTCCTAACCTATCAAAAACTTCAGGGTGTTTCAAAGGAAGCTCAACCATCTCTCTTATTTTTTTTATCTCTTCTTTTAATCCGCCAATGTCCTCGTAAGTGACTTCAGGAACAATATCCTCGGAAATATCCATCGCCTTAGAATTAACAAGAATTTCTGTTTCTTCTGTTATAATAGTAGGCTGATTTGGATTTGTAGAAACAACCAAAAATCTCACTCTTTGGAATCCTGAAAAGCCAAAGTTGGCTCCAAACAGCTCCTCTATATCTCCAAAAATGTCAGGCATATCATGCATCAAGTCACGCCTCCTCTGCGCTCCTCCAAGAGAAATAACATCGCCTTTTACAACCGCTCTGCCCAAAAGTCCGTTTCGGAAAACTTCTGGATCCGCCTGAACCATTATGCCCTGTTGCGCAGGAGCTATGGAAATTTTCTTCGCTGCCTTCACTTGAGCTTTTCTTATTACAACCTGTTCTCCTATCCCTGTTTTTGCATTTCTCCTTATCAGCCCATCTATTCTGATTATCCCTTCTCCAACATCAGCAGGATAAGACCTGTCAACTATAGCAACAGTCTCCCTCTCCCCTGAAATTGAAATAATGTCTCCCCGCTTCAAATCCAAAGATTTCATTATCTCCGTGTCTATTCTGGCAACTCCTTTATATGCGTCATCCTGCAGAGCTTCCAAAACCTTGAGCTTCACTTCTTGTGGCATTTTAAATTCTCCTCCTTTCGTCCTCTCCAAACATCAAACTTAATTTTCTCATATCTTCAAAACACAGCCTGACCATATCATCCATAACTCTCTCTTGCTTATGAATAAAATCAACTATTTCCTTTGGTATGCTTATTGCATGGCTGTTCCCAACAACTCTCAACTTAACATTATAAGTCTTTCCCTTAAGATTATTATATTTTTCATAATTAGACAAATCAGTAGGGTGAACCAATTCGTCTTTGCACTCCGGGCACACCACAGAGCGAATACTGAACCCGTTTTTAATCACTGCTTTAGGGTCCATCCTGACATTGCACTTCGCGCACATTATCTTAGCTTCAAATATATCTTTCATAAATGTATTTCCTTTTTTGTATATACCTACACGGATACACCAGAACTATTTAAATGTTTTGGTAAAGCCAGTAGATGCAAAATAAATAAATTTAGTTAAATAAATCTGCTTAAAGCTGTCTCCTTATGAACTTTAAAACTTTCCTTCAGTTATCAATAGCGATTTTAATAATCTTAGCCTTGCTTGGATTTTCAGGAGAAACTATTGATAAAGTGGTTTATTTGTTATATGCTATTATTTTACCTGGCATTATTTTCTCTGGAATTATAGGCTCAGTTATAGAAGGATTTGGAGGAGATTTTCTTAAAAATATCTCTTTTAACTTTGAAATCTATGGCATCAATTTTTCAATAATTGCTTTTGCCTTTGTAGTTGGGATAATCAAGCTCTTAATTTTAAATTAGGTGACTACAAAATATTGAAATGTAGACACCTACAAACAAAAAGTTTAAATGTGTAGACACCCATTATATTATTATGCACATTGAGAAAAGAAAAGTCGGAAAGAAAATAAAGTATTATTTAGCTCATTCTTACCGGGAGGGAGAAAGAGTTCATAAATTCAGAAAATATCTCGGAGTTAATTTAAGTTCTGAGAAGTTGAAAGAAAGAAAGAAAATTGCAGAAAAACTAATTTTAGAAGAGATTCATAAATATAGAATGATAAAAGATCCCTTGAAATTTGAATTAACTGATAAAAAAATAAAAGATATAAGAAAACTTGAAAGAGAAATTCCTTTGAAAATATCTCATTTATCTGAAAAAGACTGGAAATTATTCTCTGAAATTTTTACATATAATACAAATGCTATAGAGGGAAGCAAATTAAATCAAAAAGAAGTTAAAGATATTTTAGAAGAGGATAAATGGCCGGACAAATCAAAAGAAGATATTGCAGAAGCTTATGGAGTTGAGGAGGCTATTAGATTTGTTAGGCAAACCAAAGAACACATTTCAATAGAACTCATTAAAAAAATTCATAAAATTGTTTTCAAAAATTCAAAACCTTTTGCCGGAAAACTAAGAAAAAAGGGTGAAGAGGTTGTTGTCCAGGATAAATCAGGAAAGATAGTTCATGAAGGAGCTCCGCAAAACAGAATAAGCTTTTTATTAAAAGAACTTATTGATTGGTATAATAAAAATAAAACAAAATATCCCGCATTAGTCTTAGGGGCAGTGGTTCACAATCAATTTGAAAACATACACCCTTTTACAGATGGGAACGGAAGAGTTGGAAGAATTCTACTTAATAATATCTTAATAAAACACAATCTGCCTCCGATTAATATTGATTTGAAAAATAGCAGAGAATACTATAAAACTCTGAAAGAGTATGATTTAAACAAAAATTTAAAACCGACAATTGAGCTGTATTTAAAAGAATATAAGGCTCTTAAGGAAAAATTAAAATGAAGAAAAGCATTTTGAAAAGTGCGTTTGAAGGGAAGTTAATTGATGAAAAAGATGGGGGAGAATAACTGATAAATTAAATTAAAACAAAAAACCATGTGGTCTCTACCACAGAACAAGCTCTTTAATTGACTTCATCAAAGTTTTTGCTCAAATTGTTTGCTCGTTGGCACAGAAAATTCAAACAATCATAATTGACAGCCTGTCCAGACCAAAACTAACTCAACAATACAAAGGGCAATATTTTAAATAACGTATTTACCTTTCCCAAAAATGAATCCTTATAAAACGCTTGAAAAATTTTGGGACTTCCTCAAAAAAGATACTTGGGAGGCATGGCTTGTATCTCTGATACTGGTTTTTCTCATTGTCAAATTTATATTTTTTCCGGCGCTATCTCTCCTGACATCCGCCCCTCTCCCGATAGTTGTCGTTGAATCTTGTTCTATGTATCATAACACTGGTTTTGGCGAGTGGTGGGACAGAAACGGGGCATGGTATGAATCCAGAGGGATCAAACTTGAAGAATTTAAAGAATTCCCCTTCAAAAACGGGCTAAACAAAGGAGACATAGTTTTTGTTTGGGGGCGTGGCGAGGCAAATATAGGAGACATAATAATTTTTGAGTCCAACTTTAAGCATCCTTTAATCCACAGGATGATAAAAAAAGAGCCAATAGGAACAAAAGGAGACAATAACTTCGGGCAATTAGACGAAGAAAAAAACATCGAACAGGATAAAATTCTTGGAAAAGCCGTTGCCAGAGTCCCCGGACTTGGTTGGCTGAAGCTGATTTTTTTTGAAGGAATTAAGCCGGCAGAGCAAAGAGGATTTTGCAAATAAATCAGTTTAATATGTAAAAGGCTTTGCGTGAGTTTGTGCCATAACCAATAAAATTGTGCTTCCATTCTATTAACGCAAGAGCTGTTTTTATTCTTTGTTATAAGCTATTTTGTATATTTACATTCGTAATTATATTTAAAGTAAAAAGACTGAATTTAGTATTAGCGAGGATATTAGTGGCGATAGTTTGATATATCTTCTGCTAAATAAAAAAGGTATCAAAATAAATAAACATGACTGCTCTTATAAATAAAGGGCTATGTTTTTTGTTTGATTATAAATAATTGTGAATCTCACGCAAAGCCTATGCGAGTATCTCCGATGAGTTTTTCTAACTGAAGAATTAAACTCAGATTTTGTATCAAAATAGTTTATTTTTTGGATAATTAGTATTAAAAATCAAGAATTAATGAATTAACAAGAACTCCTAACTTGATTAAAGTTATCAGATTTCTTTACGCTTATAGCAGACGACAAAGAAATTCCCAAATTTATCGTGTGCTATTTTTCAAATCTTTTCTTTCGTCTTAAATTTTGCCGATTTTTTCCATAAAGCTGTCCAGTCCTTCTATATGAGATACCTGTGCCTTGATTAAAATTCCCCTAAGGCTTGAATCTAGCTTAAGACCCTGTTCCTGAAAAAGGTTTTTTAGAAGAAGATAAAGCTGTTTTCCTTTTTTGTCGAAGTCAGTAAGAATACAGACTTTCTTTTTTCTTCCTATTTTTTCTGCAATTTGGACAACTCTTTCTCTTAAAGGCACTCCTGTAGCATGAACAGCGTAAACTTCCTCAAATCCAAGGTTCTGCAAGGCAATGATATCTTTTTTACCTTCTACAATAATCACATAGTCTAGGTATTTGCCCACGTCATGTTTTAATTTCGGATTGAATTTCATTTTATGCTGCTCTTCTTATTCCAGCTACACCTGCCCAAGTGGCTCCTCCTCCATAAGCAGTTATGATAAAGCGATGACCTGGTTTTATGGCTGCTTCTTCTCCCTGATAGCCATTCCAAGCTTCATCTAGTGCAACGGCACAAGTCGCTGCGCTCATGTTTCCATATCTTTCAATATTTTTGTAAACCAAACATCCTTCTTTAGTCAACCTGTTTTCAACTCCTTCTATAATTCTCCCGTTTGCTTGATGAGGAATATAAACGTCAGCTCTTTCCCATCCAACTTTCTTTTTTAGGATAGCACAGGTATCGACCATTTTCCTAACAGCATCTTTTAAGACTTTATCTCCGAATGGCATTCTGCAATACCTCTGAAAATCTCTAAATATCCACTTATCTTTTCCCTCAAAAGGATCGCTACGGGAATATGTTGCCAAAATACCCACTTCATCATTTGTAGGGGTTAAAACAACAGCTCCGGCTCCGTCTCCGAAAAGATCAGAGTTCAAGTCATTATAGTCAACCATACTGCTCATTTTCTCGGTAGCAACAACTAGATAATTTCCCGGTTCTCTTAAAGCCATTGCGTCAGCCTGAGCTAGTGCTTTTGGAAAGCCGGCACATGCAAATGCTATATCATGAGCTGAGCAATTTTTTGCACCTAGCTTTAATTGTATTTTTTGGGCAGCATTTGGAAAATTAGAAGATTCAGTGACATTTGCACAAATTATTCCTACTAAACTATCTGCCTTAATCCCTGCATTTTCAATTGCTCTTTTAGCAGCCTCATATCCCATGTCAGACGGCTCTTCGCTTTTTTTAGCCCTTCTTCTTTCTCTTATTCCAGTTAAACTAAATATACCTTCCTCGGTAACTTCAACTTCTTTTCTTATTCCTCCTAATTCATCGTAAGCCCTAAGTTTCCTGCCAGTAAAGAACGAATTAGGTATAACCTCTTCTGGAAGATAACTTCCTGTTCCTGCTATTTCTAAATATCTCATTATCAAATGGCCCCGATGGGATTTGAACCCACGACACCTGGATTAAGAGTCCAGTGCTCTAACCAGACTGAGCTACGGAGCCGTCAATAGAATATAGAAAACCTGTTTTTAAAACTTTAGAAGCCAATCAAGCCTATTTTATTACCGATATTCCCGCCAGGTGTGCTCGCATTTGGTGTTTGAGCATTTATAGAATTTAGTTTCTGACTCATCACTGGCTCTTGTCTGTAAAGTCCAGAAGTAGGCTTCTTTGTGTTTGCATTTAGGACATTTTATCTGGACTTTGGGAAAGGTGTTTGTCTTTTTTTCGTCAACGAGAGCTATGCTCTCTGTTTTTTCCATTTTTTCGGTGAAGACTACTTTTTTACCTTTGCCTTTCACCGGCAGTTTTATGCTCCCATCAGGGTTAAATTCCAAAGCCATTCTAAGAAATTCCTGCTATTTTCTGACAGCCAAGGTATTTTAATCTTTCTATTGTGTTAAGTCAACTTCCCAATTGTACATAAATTTCATTAATAATATTTCCATGAAAATTTCCTCCAATAAGCAGATATGCTCGTTCAGCTATAATCACCAACAGATTTTAGAGATAATTTATAGGGAAAGGCTTATGTCTTTTCCTAAACAGCACACGACAAATTGAGGAATTTAACATATTGTTGTTATAATTGAGAAGAAGAATTAAGATTTTCAAACCAGTAAAACCTGAAAGAATTATAAATTATACCTGCCGCGCCTGGCTACCTGACTGAAAGCAAAAATTAACCAATCAATTTCTTGATGTTTTCTATATTATTGGCAACTTCAGTTCCTTTTTTTGTCAGCTTAATAAGCTTCATCCTTCCCTTTTTCTCAAAAACAACCAAACCAAGCTTCTCAAGAGCCTGAAGAATTTTTACAGCATGGCTGTATGTGCAGTCAACCTCTTTCGCAAGAAGGCTCCCATACCTTGCCCTTGAAAGCTTTTTCAGAGCAACAAGCATTAGTGCCGGCTTCCTCCTGAAGAACACATCAAAATTATCTTTCATTTTCTCAATATATACGTTTAATCTTATATATTCCATCAATATATTGCTTTTAAACTTTTCTCCTCACCTGTTATCTAAGCCAGTAGTTAATAAGCGTTACCCTGTAAAAATCAAAAACTCCGAACAATTCCCCAGAAAAGCTTCTGCTCACTCAGTAATATTTTCAAACCTCAAACTTCCGTTTAAAGCAGCCTTTTGCTCTATTTCGCTTCCAAAACCCTGCTTTTCATCTTCTGGACAGGCATAAAACTCACACCCATTTTCAGAGTTTCTTCTCACAAATATCCCTTCCCCGCATTCCTTCACATCCTCGGGACAGACAACCAAGTCCTCTACCTTATCTTTTTCCCCTACAACAAAAGCAGTTATCTTTCCAATCCATCCTTCTGTCTTGGCAACAAAATACCCTCCGATGAGAAATCCTGCAACAAAAGCTATTGCCACGGCTGTAATGCTTATTCCAAACAAAGCCCTTTTATCCATATAACCCTAAGAAGAAAGAGCTATTTAATTATTTGCACTTGTTTGCAGTTTACAAATTAACACTCCCTGTATAATTTACATAAATCAAAGTTCGCATAAATAATAATTATCTTAATTTTAATATAGAATCCAAGAAATGATTGGAAAATCTCTTCTGTATGCTATGTAAATTGGAAAGTTTACTTTACACAATCAAAGAATTCCAAGCAAAAACTATTCCAAATAGCATAATGGTAACTAACCGAAAACATAATAAATATTCCATATATTTAATTTATTATGATTAAACCAAAAGAAATTGATCTAAGGGAAGCAGATGGATATTTTAAAACAGATGCAGATTTAGTTGTTGACAGACTAAGGCTTGATGGTCTTTATAATCCTAGATTAATGTATCGTGGATTTAATGGTAAAAGATTAAATATCATGCTTAAACATGGTACAGATATTCCTAGCAGTGATATGATTTTTTGTTGTGATGAAGAGAAATTAAGGAGTACAGGCATGGAAGAAACCGAGTGTGCTCTTGATTATGCGATAAAGCAACCTATTCCTGCATTGGCAGTTTATGATGGCTCTAGATTAAAAGTGAGTCAGGTTGATAACAGAATGGAGTTTATTGAACCTTCAAAAAAATTGGATGCGTTGGTTGCCGTCTTTTTACTTAAAAAATAAATTTCTTATCAGGCCTTAAACCTTACCCCTTACAAATTAAAAATGGAATGTAGAGGGTAAACTATTTCCTATAAACTCTCATAGCCGCCAAAGCCCCGCATAAAGCCCCAAGAAAATTAAATACCAAATCCAAAGCTGTATTATAATATCCGCCGACTCCTGTTTTTCCCAAAAACACAACAGCTCCAAACTCGATAATTTCATTTAACGCTCCGACTCCGGAAGAAGCAAGCAAAGCAAAGAATGTAATAATTCCAAAACCAGCTTTCTTCCCGGCAGTTAAATTCAAAAGATGAAACATCACAAAACTCATTACAAAATAAATATAAAAATGCAAAATCTGGTCAAACTTAAGTATAACAAACTCTGAATCTGCACCCTGAAAAATGTCAAGCACTATATGCCTGTACAAAACCTCATCCCCAACTCTAATCCCTCCTCCGAGCATATGCAAAAAACCCCAGATAGACAACATCCATAAAATTCCAATCCCAAACCGGGTTTTCCTATAAGTCCCAGCCACAAGAGCAAACAGCACAACAAGCACGGCAATATAAAGCAAAAACTCGTAATTCTGCAGGGCAACATAATAAACCGCAAAGCCCAAGATGTAAAGTGCGTTAAACACTATCAGTATCAAGTGTGAGGTTTTCATCCAGAAATAAAGGAAAAGCAGTTATTAAGATTAATTATGGATATTTTTTTCATTAAAAGAAAAAAATACTGACTTTATAATAGCAACAATAGAAAGATTTAAAAACTTCCCTGTCACAAATATTTCATGGGAAAATATACCGGACAAAGCCCCAAACCAATTAATCCATCGCCAAATGAAGAACTTCCTAGTCCTGCATTTATCAGAGATGCTTATTCAGCTGCATTTATCAGAGATGCTTATTCAGCTGCAATAAAAGCTATGAGTGAGTTAAGAGAAGCTTATAGAAGACTAGCCTCTGCCGCGGGAGAAGACCCAAGATTCGTCAACCCCCAATTGGACTTGGTAAGAGCTGAATTAGACTCGCTAAGAGATAGAGCGCGACTCAAACAAAGTCTTTCAAAAATAATATTTGATTTTAGCTCTCCTCCTGGAGGATATGGAATAACTCTCCCTCCATCTAAGCTAATACGTGAAAAACCAAGAGAAAAAAACTTAGAAAATTATGAGCTTAAATTTCCTCCAAAAGGAAAAAGGATAAACTCTTCTCCATATAACAAACTATAAAAAACAATTTTAAAGTTATTTAAATAAACTTATTAGTTTTATTCCCCAACGTCCAGAACCTCTTCTTCTCTTGGCACGCGAACAGCGTCGGCAAGCCTGTCGCCCGCCTTTAGCTTAACAATCCTGACACCTTGAGTTGCCCTTCCCATTACTCTAAGCTGTTTCATGCTCAGGCGAATAACCATTCCTTTAATCGTCGTTAATATCACTGAATCCTTGTCCATTACACACAAGGACTTCAATATCTGGCCTGTCTTTTCATTGACTTTCATGTTCCTAACTCCTTTTCCGCCCCTTGCTGTTTTTCTATATTCATCAAGGTCAGAGCGCTTGCCGCATCCCTTCTCAGTAACCGTTAAGATAGTCGTCTTTCCGTCTACAGGAAGCGCCTCTAGTGAAACAACTTCGTCCCCGCTTGCCAATTCAATGCCCTTAACTCCATAACTTGCCCTTCCCATTGAACGGACATTGTCAGAGCTAAATCTCACAGCCTGTCCTTTCTTAGTTACCATTAACACTTCCTGCTTGTCTTTAATCCTGCGGACATTAATAAGCACATCCGAGCCGTCGGCAGGAAGATTCATCACTCTCACTCCCGTGCTTCTTGGCTTTGCCAAATCCTTGAGAGGCAGTTTCTTAACGATACCGAGTTTAGTGGCAAACATCAAATAATCCTCCTCAAAGCTGTCTATCTCCCTGACATTAACAACTTCCTCATCTCTCAAACTGAGAAGATTGGCCATGCTTCTCCCTTTGCTTTGTCTGCTTCCGTCAGGCACGTCATTCGCCTTGAGCCAATACACTCTCCCTCGGGAGGTGAAAAACAGCAAATAATCATGTGTGGAGCAGGTCAGCATAGATTTAACAAAATCTTCTTCATCCTTCAAGCCTGTTCCTGCAACTCCCGACCCTCCACGCTTCTGCTCTTTGTAGGCAGAAACATCCATTCTCTTTATGTATCCCGAGTTCGTAAGCATGACAACAACATCCTTTTTCTCAACAAGGTCTTTCTCCTTAATCTCATTAAAGCTCTTTATTATCTTGGTTCTTCTCTCATCTCCATATTCTCTCTTCAGCTCCTGGACTTCTTTTTTTATAACTCCAAGAATTTCCTGCTCGCTTCCAAGAATTTTTTTCAAATAAGCAATCGCTTCCTCCAGTTTTTTCTTCTCGTCGGTAAGTTTGCCTGTTTCAAGTTTTGTAAGCTGAGAAAGTCTCATTTCAAGTATAGCCTTTACCTGCCTGTCAGTCAGGCTGTATTCTTTAATCAAAGATTCTGTAGCTTCTGCAGTTGTGCCTGCTTTTTTAATAATTGAAATCACTTTGTCAATATCCTTAAGAGCAATCAGCAGCCCGAGGACAATTTCAAGCCTATCCTCAGCTTTTTTCAGCTCAAACTTGCTTCTGTTTGTAACAACAAGCTTTCTGTATTTGACATATTCCTCAATGACATCTCTTAAATTCAGAACTCTCGGTCTTCTTCCAACCAAAGCAAGAAGATTGGCATCAAACCTGTCCTGCAGTCTGGTCAGTTTGTAAAGTTTATTCAAAGTAAATTTAGAATTAGCTCCCTTCTTTAGTTCAATAACTATCCTCACCTTTCCTTTTGCAGACTCATCTCTCAAATCAGTGACATCTGGAAGTTTTTTATCCGTAGCTAATTTGGCAATTGCAGTCACCAAATCAGCCTTGTTCACCATGTATGGAATTTCAGTAATGACTATGTTTTCCCTGCCTTTAATCTCCTCAGTCGTCGTCTTTCCTCTTATCAACACTCTGCCTTTTCCTGTCTTATAAAAGTCTTCAAGACCTTGTGAGCTTACAATTCCTCCCGTAGGAAAATCAGGCCCGGTCACGAATTCCATGAGTTGCCCGGCATCCAAGGTAGGTTTGTTGATGAAAGCAACAATCGCGTCGCACAATTCGGTAAGATTATGCGGAGGAATATTTGTGGCCATTCCGACAGCAATTCCAGTGGCCCCATTCAAAAGCAAATTAGGCAGTTTGGCAGGCAATGTTTCCGGCTCTTTCTGCGAATTATCAAAATTAGGAGCCATCTTCACAGTTTCTTTTTCAATGTCTCCAAGCAGCTCAACAGCAATTTTGCTTAATTTAGCCTCTGTATACCTATAAGCAGCTGCATTATCTCCGTCGAGAGAACCAAAATTTCCTTGTCCATGCACCAAAGGATACCTCAGGCTGAAGTCCTGTGCCATTCTAACAAGGGAATCATAGACAGAAGCATCTCCGTGAGGATGATATTTTCCCAAAACTTCCCCGACAATAGTGGCGCTCTTCTTCGTCGGTTTACTTGCATCGAGCCCGATAGAGTGCATAGCATAAAGTATTCTTCTATGCACTGGCTTTAATCCGTCTTCAACAGCTGGCAAAGCCCTTTGAACAATAACAGACATCGCATAATCAATATACGATTTTTCCATTTCATCTACTATCTCTGCTCCGGCTATGCCTTTCTCGCTTCCAATCTGCTCCTTAGCTCTTCTGGCAGATTCCATTTTTTCAAGCTCTTCGTCCAGCAAAATATCATTGCTTTCTTTATCTGTCATTCTCCATCCTCCAATCTTTCCTGAACATAATTAATGGACAAATCAACATCATCCGATATTTCAATCCTAGTGTTTCCTCGGCTCTCCAAGAGTTCATTCAATTTTCCCATCATTTCATTTATCTCTTCTGAAGTCATGTCTACCTCTATAACTTCAACATCCCTCTCTTCCATTTTGTTTGTTTCCTTAATCATCTTCAGTTACAAGGTTTTCTGATAAAACCTAAAGTCATATCCTCCTGTATATCCGTTTTTCTCATGAAATCTCATTGCTTTCTTATTGTCTAAATTAATTAAACACAAACTAAGCTTAAATTTCTTTTTTCTGATAAAACTCTCGTAAGTTTTTATTAACCTGTCCCCAACCCCGGAATTCCTGAATTCCTTAACGACAAAAATATTGTTCAATATAGACTCCCTGACTCCTTCCAGCAGATGAGCTATCAAAAAACCGGCTTTTTGCCTGTCTTTCTCAGCAATCAGAGCCAGACTTCCTTTTTTGTCGGCTAAAATTCCCCTCACCCAATATTTAGGATAGTCCTCTCCAGAAATCTCTTTAGAATCATAATCTCTTAATCCTGGATCGTTATTCAAATTAAAGTGTATAAATTCTTCATCTTCCTTGCGTGCTGTTCTTATTTTGATAACCAATTTAAGCCACCCTCCTAAAAGAAACTCCACAAACTCCATCAGCACCAGCTTCAAAAGCACATGAAAATCCATTTTTATTCAGAAGCTCTTCCATCTCCTTAACATGAATTAAATGAGAATTGGCTATTGTCCGGTCATCTCTTAATCCATGCATTTGAGCAGGCCTTTCTCCAAAAATATATCCTTCATCTCCTCTGACCAGACAAATTAATTCATTTTGATTAATATAATAACTGAAGTTATCTAAATCCTCTTGGTTTCCAAAAAGATTTTTGACCAAGCCAGTTACTCTGGCTTTCAATTCTTTATTTGATTGCAACCTTTGCCAACCCATTCTTAAATATCAACCTCCGCCTCTGCAGCTCTTTCGGCGATGAACTGCTTTCTATATTCAACCTCTGTTCCCATGAGCTTGCTGAATGTCTCGTCTGCTTTGACAGCATCCTCAATCAGAACTTTGTTAAGAAGACGTGTTTTTGGATTCATAGTAGTCTCCCACAACTGCTCAGGATTCATCTCTCCTAGACCTTTAAATCTCTGGACATTGATATTTCCTCCAAGCTTGCCGGCTATTTTTTTCAGTTCATCGTCGGTATAGACATAATAATCCTTTTTCTTTCTCACTTTGTAAAGCGGAGACACCGCTATATACAGATTCCCGTTGTCTATCAAAGGTTTCATAAACCTGAAAAAGAAAGTAAGAAGAAGAGTTCTGATATGTGCTCCATCAACGTCTGCATCAGTCATTATTATTATCTTGTTGTATCTAAGTTTTTCTATCTCAAAATTCTCTCCTACTCCTGTTCCAATTGCAGTAATAAGGTTGGCAATCTCCTCGCTTTCAAACACTTTTATAGGGTTTGCTTTCTCAACATTAAGGATTTTTCCTTTCAAAGGAAGAATAGCCTGAAACTCTTTGTCTCTCGCCTGCGTTGCGCTTCCTCCGGCGGAATCTCCTTCTACAAGAAAAAGCTCTGAATTTTCAGATTTTTTGCTGGCGCAGTCTTTGAGCTTTCCGGGAAGTCCTCCGACGGAAAACGCATTTTTTCTCCTGACAAGGTCTTTGGCCTTTTTCGCAGCCTGCCTTGCTTTTTGAGTATCAATGGCTTTGCCGACAATTCTTTTGGCTATCGCCGGATTTTCCTCAAAAAACTCAACAAGTGAGGCATAGCCTATCCTTTCCACAAGCCCCTTAACCTCGCTGTTGCCAAGTTTCGTTTTTGTCTGCCCCTCAAACTGAGGCTCGGGAATCTTCGCGGAAATAATGGCAGTAAGCCCTTCTCGAACATCGTCCCCGGTTAAACCCCCGTTTTTAACCATATTGCTCTTTTTTGCATAATCATTAATCGCTCTGGTCAAAGCAGTTCTAAAGCCAACAACATGAGTTCCTCCTTCAACAGTATTGATAGTATTCACAAAACTCAATATGTTCTCCTGGTATCCAGCATTGTACTGGACAGCTATTTCAACAACAACGTTTTCATCAACTTTTGTAAAATAAATCGGCTTGTGCAGAGCTTCTTTTGTCTTGTTAACCCACTTAACAAACTCTGAAATTCCGCCCTCGTAATGGAAAATTTCTTTTTTCCCGCTTGCCTCGTCAGTGAGTTTTATTTTCAAGCCAGCGTTCAAAAAAGCTATTTCTCTGAACCTTGTCTCCAAAACAGAAAAATCAAACTTTGTAGTTGAAAATATACTCTCGTCCGGCCAGAAAGTAACCTCTGTCCCGCTTTCCTCTTCTTTGGCTTTTCCAATCTCTTTCAGCTTATACAAAGGTTTCCCAATTTCATATTCCTGCTGATAAATTTTTCCATCCCTTTTAATTACAACTTTCATAAGCCTGCTCAAAGCCGAAACGACTGAAATTCCAACTCCGTGCAGACCTCCGGAAATGGCGTATGTACCCTTGTCAAATTTTCCGCCGGCATGAAGTTTAGTGACAACAACCTCAACAGCAGGAATTTTATACACAGGATGAATATCAACCGGGATGCCTCTCCCGTCGTCGATAACAGTCACGCTTCCGTCTTTATTTAAATTGACTTCTATGTTCTTGCAGAATCCAGCCATCGCTTCGTCAACAGAGTTGTCAACAACTTCATATACAAGATGGTGCAGTCCCTGCTTTCCAGTGCTTCCAATATACATAGAAGGACGATGTCTAACCCCTTCCAGACCTTCTAAAACCTTAATATTATCTGAACTATATTTCTTAGTGTCTTTTTCACTCGCCATTCCAATCTTTGAAACCTCTCAAATTTAGATGAAAAATGAAACTTAGTTTATAAACCTTTATGCCCAATTTTAGCCTTTTCCCGACGTAAAAAGCCCAATTTTGAAAATCACTTGCTTTTCTTAACACCTGCTTTTCTTGCAATTCTCTCAGCCTCTTTTTTAGTCCTGGATTTTGTTATTCTTTCTCTTTCCTTGCTCAATCTTTTATCTTTAGTTATATGAAAAGCCTCTGTCCATTTCATTTTTCTCCTGTCTCTTTTCAGCTTCAGCTGATTCTTCCTGCATTTGCTTGAGCAAAAATAATCTATGCTTCCATCATTTTTCAGTAAATAAGTACCTCTAAAATCATCCTGATCTTTGCCACAAAAAACACATTTTGTCATTATGCTGCTTCCTCCCTCTTATACAAAGTATATGCAAACCCTGCTACCCCAAGTTTATCATCAGAAACAACTTCTCCAACAGCATAACAAGGATTGGCTCTTAGTTTTTCAGCCTCATCAATAGCTCTTCTAACATAATCATCGCAGTTATTTCTAGAAGTAAGAACAAACCCTGTTCCAGTTTCACGATCTTTTATTTCGTAAGCATCGTCTCGAACTTCCTGAGTAAAAAATCCATCAAGAACATGTCCAGACATAAAAAGCCCCTCTAACCAGCTTCTTAAATCAGCAACTTCTCTAGCCATTTTAACTATGCGCTCCCTTTGTAATGTTTTTTCTTATCCTTCTTGCCTCAATTTCAGTTTCCCTCAAAGTTAATAAATCCCCCACTCTCACAGGACCTTTGACATTTCTCCTCATCGTCCTGTCTTTATTCCTTCCTTCAAGAATCTTAACTAAAACTTGAGTCACCTCTCCCCTTGCTCCTGTTCTCCCAAACAGTTCCTCGACAACCGCATTGACTGGCTTATCATCAGTCAAACTGCCTCTCTTAGTTCCTTCAGCTTTCACTTCCTTGACTTTTTGCTGCTTTTTCGCCATTTTACTTTTTCTTCAACACAGCAATGTCTTTTTCAGCATCGCCGGCCTCAATAATAGCAACAGCAGAGGCAGAAACAGGAATCCCAATGGCGATTCCAAGCTTTTGTTTTGAATCGCATTCCTCACAGGGTATTCCCTTTTCCTTGCAAATTACAGGAAGATGGGCAACTATCTCTTTGGGATTAACATCAGAAGCATAAACAACCAACTTAGCGACACCTCTCTCTACGGCTTTAGTCACTTCGTTAGTGCCTTTATCAATTTTTCCTGTTTTTCTGGCTTTTTCAACAACAGCATATATATCCATATTACCTCCGCACCCGCGTCCTCAAGCACAGCGAGCCTCATTGGTATCAACAACTATCGAGAGGGGTATTTAAAACTTTCTGGGACTTTTATAGCAAAAACCAAAAATCCTCTAAGAGCCAGAAACTTACCAGCTTTATCTAGAAAACATAGGCTTGTATCTTGGCCAGTGCATTGCCAGAAGATAAATGTGCAGAACAGCAAATATCAAAGCCATCCACCATCCTGTAAAATCCAAAAACACATGGAACAAAACTATATTCGCAGTTATCGGAGCCAGCAAAACAGCGCCAAAAGCCGACCATTTATTGAATATAAAACTAAGTCCTGAAATAAGGAAAATCAAAGACATAAAATAAAACATATATCCAGTAGCAAATAAAGCAGTCAGAAATGCATTTGCCTCTGGGCTAAACTCAGGAGGAGGCAGGAGCTGGAAAAAACCGCTGACAACCATAAACAAGAGATAAAGGCCAAGAACAATCTGAACTGTTCTGAAAACACCTTTATTTCTTAAATTCATTAAATACCCAAAGCAAGCCGATATTTAAATCTGTCTGCTGTAAAGCAATAATGCTTTTATACTTAATTCAAGAGATAAAGATATGTCTAATGCTGATATAAACTACTGGCCTAATAATCCAAAAACCAAAAAAACAAAATTGAGAAATTTAGCAAGTGTAGTGAGTGGAGAAGTTCAAAGAGTAGATTTTGAAACATCCACAGATTATGCACCCATAGGCCAAATTATGATTGGAGGAAGAAATGACTCAGTCAAGGTGGTTCGCCAAACAGCAACAATTCACCTAAGGTCAGATGCTCATCATCCTGTAAGGAGGGTAGTTTTCCAAGGAGGATGGCCTAATATTAGAGAAGGCGAAAATATAGAAGCTACGATTATAAAGGCAGATTGCGACTATGGGGGAGATTATCCCGATGAATCACCTACAACAATTTATTCTAGAAGAGAGTTTAGAGAAGAAGAGGAAGCTATAAGAATAGAAAGAGGAAAGACTTCATACGCTCCAGCTAATTTTGAAGAAATGATGGACAGAGAGGTAGCAGTTTTATCAAGTTCATAAGTTTATCTCCAATAAACATCAACATCATCTGTCCTCTCCCTCGGCTTGATGTCAACTTTCTCTGGCTTTTGTTTAATTCCCGCTTTCAGCATTATCTCTCCTGTAAAAGCTATCATAGCACCATTATCAGTCAAAAGACTTTTCTCCGGGCAGAAAAATTTAACTCCTCGAGTTTTGCACATCAGCCTGCACATTTCCTGAAGCCTGGCGTTGCAAGCAACTCCTCCGCCAAGAACAAGCTCTTTCTTTCCAGTATGTGCCAAAGCTCTCTCAGCAGCCTCGACAAGCATAGCAAAAGCATGCTCTTGCAACGAATAAGCGAGATTGCTCAAATCCTCTCCAGAATCATAAAGCCTCCTAAGTTTTGTCTGCATACCAGAAAAAGAAACATCCATTCCCTTAACAGAATAAGGCAGTTCAATTAGCCTCTCTTTTTTTCCAGCTTTTAAAGCAAACTTCTCAATTTCAGGACCTCCTGGAAAAGGAATTCCTGTATATCTTGCAAACCCGTCAATAAAATTCCCAACTCCGTTGTCAAGTGTCTCTCCAAAAACTCTGTATTTCCCGGACACAAATGCAATTATCTGTGTGTTCGCTCCGGAAGCATAAAGCAAAACAGGATCTTTGGCTCCAAGACTCTGCCCAATTTCAAGATGGGCAATACAATGATTCACACATATTATCGGAATTTTTAACTCTGAAGCTTTTCTTTTGGCAAACTCCATCCCGGCCAACAGGCATGGAGCAAGCCCGGGAGCATTTGAAAACGCAATCGCCTTAATCTCGCTTTCAGTTATGTTTGCATCATCCAAAGCCTGCAAATAAACAATTTCAGCAACATCTCTGTGATGTTGAGCGCTCTCCATCGGAACAATTCCACCCTTCTTAGGCTTGTACATGTCTCTGGCATTCGCCAATATTCTGCTCTTGCTGACAATTCCAGCTCCGAATGTATGCGCCGTGCATTCAATGCCTAAAATCATAAAAGAAAATAGAAAAAGAGATATAAAAGGTTAATCTAAGGAAGGCCTAACATTCCTTCCAAAAAATTTTTCAAAAATCTTCTCCTTCTGTCTCTAATCTCCGTTTTCTGCTTTTGTTCTTGAAGAGCAACAAAATAAACAGATATCCAGCTCCAACATTCTTCAGTGTGTGCTTGGTTTCCCAAAGAATATTCCCTGTCTATCGAAAGTCTTTTTTCTTGACGACTAAAAAACAGTTCTTCGAAAAGCAAAACATCTTCAGCTACCCCGTAAGAAACTCCTAGAGTAGAAGAGACTACTCTTGGATCTCCATAATCAACAATCATTAAAAAAACATAAAAATCATCTATATAAAATTATTCGGCGAACAACACATCTCCAAGAGTCAGAAAAAATCTGCTTATTCTTCTTGATGGGCTTTCCATAACAGCATTATAGTAGACGACATGCGAAATTCCTCAATTTGTCGTCTGCTATTTAGAGAAAGACATAAGTCTTTCACTATAACCACATCAGTCCCATAACCTAAACCAACTTTCCTATCTCCCACCAACCGCATAAACAAAGAAATATTTACAGAACAAAGTGAATAATCTCTAGCCACTTCATCTTCAGGAACGCCATGCCTGTCAGATATTCTTTCCACAGCCATACTCCTGTAGTTCAAAAATCTCATAAAAAACCAAAAAAATATATAAATCTAACTAAAAAATAAAAAATCTTGAGAAGTTACCTTCTCCTTCTTCTTGTTGTTGAACGTCGTGCGGTTGTTCTTCTTGCAGCTTTCTTTCTCCTTCCGCCTCTTGCCATGACAGCTTCACATACGTTTCCTTTCGCGTCTACGTAGTAAAGATGGCCTGCCCTTCTTTGAACAACGTTCTTTGCAATTATCTTTCCCATCTCACACCCCCTTTTATTGAATATCATATACTAAGTTCGTCGGTGTATTTAAACTTTTCTGATTTTTCCGACGAAAAACTCAATGATTTCGGCATTTTCAGAGTTTAAAGGAACTTCAACAAGTTTTTGAGCATTTTTTGGAGCAGGAACAATCGGTCTGAAAGGTTTTATTGTCTGGCACAAAACAACATTATTTTTGCCGTCAAGCCAAACAGCAAGAAACGGAAAAAAAACAAAAAAAGAATGTATTGCTCCAGACACTCCGGAAAATTCAAACAGCATTGGCTTTGCATCTCTTGACCTAAACATAAGGCCCCTTAATTTGGCAAAGCCTTCGGCCTTTTGAACATTGATAACCCTGCTTCTCCCGTAAAATTTGACAAACAGATTCATATAATCAAATATCAGAAATTTCAGACTTGATCTTTGAGATTTTATTGATTTTGTCGGCGACTCTGTCTATTTTCGTTTCAAGGTTTTTCTTTTTCTGATTCAGCTTCGCCTCCTTTTCCAAAAGCCTTGCTATTTTCTTCTGCAGCTCCCTCTCCAATTCCCTATCCTTCTCTATGCTCCCGGAAGTGCTTTTAATAACAGACCTTAATTCCGACTTCTCTCTGGAAAGCTTCCTCAATTCAGCTTCTAAATCCTTTACAGCCCCTGCCAAAGCCGAATACCTCGGTGAAACACTCTTTTTCCTAGTCCTCTTTTTTGCAGCCATAGTGAAACAATAACCATAATCTTTTCTGATTTATAAACGTTTCTTTAACTTTCTGATAAGCGTGTTGATTTCCCTCCTTGCCTCAGCATAAGAACTTCTTTTAATGTACCCCTTTTCTCTCGCCGTCTCAAGAAGGGACAATTTTCTCTCCAGAAACCTTATTTCTCTGCTCACATTTCCAAACTTAATTCTTCTTATTTCAGCAACCTCTCTGCTCCAATTTTTAGAAACTTCTTTTACCCTTCTGTTCCAATAATGGTTTAAAATCACGACAAACAAAAGAAAAGCAGCAAAAAGAAAAATAAAAAAATAAATAGCTACGGATTCTTTCCCAAATGAATCCTCAAAATCAACTATTTCAGAGCTCGTTCCGGTAGAGCCTGCCCGCGACACCGTGACGGCAAAAACCCCTTTCCCTGAAAAATCAAAATCAATTTTTTTGCTAATCTCTGCCTGATTCAAAACCTCAATGCTCTCCTCTTCTGAAAAAATTTCATTCCCTTGAAGGTCAAAAAGCTGATACCTCAATTTCGCTGTACTCTCTTTGCTCCTCAAATTAAAAATTTTCACTTTTATTAAAAGATTGTTCCTTCCATCAGGAATAACCTCAAGAACAGAATCAAAAAGAGGCCTCTCAGACTCAACCTCCAGAACTACAGGAATCGTGTTCTCTTCAGCTCCAGTTATCAAAATACTTCCCGTATAAACTCCTGGGAGAAGACCTCTCTCGGAAAAAACATTGAAGCCCGCCTTCCCGCCTTCCTCGAGGAACAATTTTTCCGCATCAGCAGAAAAAAATTCTGCTGAGGACACTGCTTTTATGGAAAAGTGTTTTGCACTGCCAGTGTTTATGAAATTGATAGTCTGGTTTAAAATCTCTTTTTCAGATATAGTATACTTCAGGACAGGATGGCTAAGCTCAACTTCAGAATTCTGGGCAGAAGCCAAACCGCTGAAAAAAAACAAAAAAACAAGAGCAAAAAAAACTGTTTTCATCTCTTCCTCCTTATATAATATTTCTTTGATTTTTTATACCTTAATATGCTCCATCCTATAACAATTGCAGATATCAAAACAATAACTCCCGCAAAAACCAATGTCCTGTTTATCCTGCTCCCAACCTCAAAATGAGCGCTCGAAACAGCAAAGCCTCCGGGATAAGTTACTTCCACGGCCATTACATAATCCCCTGAAGGCAAATCAAGCCTGCTGAACTCTTTACCTAAATCCTTTTTCTCATAAACCCTGAAAGTCTCTTTCTCTTCAAGCAGGGTATTTCCAAAAAAGTCTTTTATGATATAGTTGGCAATAACATCAACTTCGGCTGCAGGCCCGACCTGCAACAAAGAAACAAAAGCCTTCAATCCTTCTCCAGAAAATATCTTTTTATATCTTTCAGGAATAGTTAAGGAAACATCAAATAAAGCCTGCCCGCTACGGACGTTAACCAATACCAAAACTTCCTTTAAAGTATTTGCACTCTTAAAAATAATCTTTCCAGCATAAACTCCCTGCTCATCTGGAGAAACAAAAACCAGAACACTTTTTGACACTCCCTTTTCCAAATAAATTCTATTGGTGTTTAAGGAAGTGAACTCTCCTATTCCTGTCAGCTCAATGTCCACGCTAATATCAGAATTATGTAGATTCTTAACAAATATCTCTCCTTCTCCAGTTTCTCCTGAAACAACAAATATATTAAGTTCTTCTGGAGAAACTTCAAATCTCGGAGAAGCCAATGTAGGCAATCCTCCTCCGCCTCCTCCTCCGCCACCGGAACCTGTTCCAGCAGGAGGGCTTACTGAAGAAGAAACGCTAAAAGTTACAGAGCTTGAGTTTTCGTTTCCAGAAGTATCGTTCGCATATACTATCCAGGTGTTGCTTCCTTCACTACTCGTAATACCGCTGGCATTGTTCCCGCAGGTGATACTCACATTAGTTGCTCCGGAATTAAGACTATACCAACAGGCACTTAGTCCAAAGTTATCAGAAACAGTATAATTAAGCTCAGTTCTATGCGAAGTGTAGGTTTCGCCATCCAAAGGGTATGTAATATTCACGCTCGGCGCTTCTCCATCAACTCCCTCAACAAATAAAGAAATAGTGCCTTGGTTGCCTGCGCGGCCGCTTATTGACTGTAAAAAATAAGGTTTGTAAAATATGAATAAAATCGTTGATAATAACCCTAAAATAACAATAATCAATATAGTTAAATGATACTTCTTTTTTAGACAACTCATTCATAAATAAAAAAAAGAAAGTTATTAAAACTTCTCTATCTATAGAACAACACTCAGTTGCGCACTTGCGCTCTAGATACATTCTTCGAGTAGTTAAAGGCGCTGAAAATTAAACCTTTATGCCTTAGCTATCAGGGTAAAAGCATATAGATTGTTCAATTATTTATGCCTCCCATTATTTTGCTAATCATTCCGAAAAAAATGTCGGCTCGTCAAAAAATTATCAGAAAGATAACTCTTCAAGCAAGGTATATCTTGAATACGGCCTCTCCATCATAAAAACCTTCTCTGGTATCATGCCCTGCCGAAACCGAAAATGAAATTTTTTTGCTTTCCCCAGGAAGGATAACAAAATTATTTTCAAAACTGGCAACTTCTTTTATCTTTCCGCTCAGACTGACAAAAACCTCTATCTTTCTTTCATAATTATTGCTAAAAATAATGGACCTTGACGAAACAGTTCCCTTGGCAACATTTCCAAAAGAAAGAAATGAACTATTTAAATCCAATCCAGATTTATCTGTTATGTTTGCACTTATATAGATAGATTTAACATCTATTGGTTTGTTCACCAGAAAATTTAAATATATTGACCCAAAAAAAATAAAAATTGAGATGGCAAAAATGAAGATATAAATTTTTCTTTTCATTTTCTGATTTTTCTATCTTTCTTCCTATTCTTGACTTTATAGGCAACTATGAAAACAACTAGGGCCAAAATAAATAGTCCGGAAATAAATAAAACCAAGAATACAAAATTTGTTTTTCTAATATAAACCTTCCCTTCTACAACCGTTTTTTCTCCATCGTAGTTTAGAACAATCTCTGCATCATATTCTCCCTCCAACTCAGTTGTATCAATAAAGCCCGTAAGAGTCTTTGTCTCCCAGGGATTTAAAACAACTGAAGGAGTCCTGAAAAAAAAACTTTCGTCTTGAGTAGAAAGATTCACATCTGCAAAAACATCCTCTAAAACTCCATTCCAGTTGCTCTCTATAGCTACATTAAACCTCTCTATTCCCCCTTTTTTTACTTCTGAGGTGTAATTGATTACCTTTACATATAAACTTCCTATCCTAAAGCTATCATTAAAATAAAATCCTTTTCCATGGTCAATCGCTACTTCCGCAAAATAATCTCCTGGCCTATATCCTTCTACATTCAAAAAATCTTGAAACTTTTTTTCTTGATTCGTCTCTAAAGAAACAGAATCAAATTTTACCTTTCCAACAATATTACCGCTCTCAAAAAAATTTACCTCAGGTGTAAAGTCTGCTCTTTCTGTTCCCCTGTTGATTACAAAGAGCTCAATAGGAAGAACATCCCCAACATTTCCATCAGGAACCTCTAAATACCCTTCCAGATATTTTCCTGGATAAGGAGCGAAAATCTTAACTACACTTTTTATCTTAATCGATGTCCCAAGAGTGCCTCCTTCCTTCGGAACGCTTTCAACTCCTATGTAAAGCCTGTTGACTCCAGATGTCTCAATCCGATCAGGCATAGTCAATTTAGCTTTGAATCCTTCTCCAGGATTCAGCTCTTTTTTATCAAGTTCTACTATATAATCTAAATCTCCTTCCACAAAAACTCTAATCTTTTCATTATCTGAATCTGAACTAACTTTATAATCAATTTCAAATACCTCTCCAGGAGAAAAATCAATCTCGTAAACAGCCGGAGAAATTCCCAAAGAAGTTACATATCCTGCAGATAAAAAAAACACAATAAAAATTCCTGCTAAAACTTTTTTCATCCAAGCAATAAATCAATCAACCTTTTTAATCTTTCCATAAAATTACAAAGCTGTAGCAGTAGCAGTTATTATATCTCCCAAAGATCCTTTCAAAGAATTTTCTGGAATAGTAAGATTAAAATCAATTCTCAAACTATCTGCTGCAGAATCAAACCTGAACACATTACAATTTAAGATATTATTGCTGGTGTTAGCGTTATAAAATATTCCCAATGCAAATGTGGCATTTGTGCAACTTCCTGTTTCTACATTAGAAACATTAATTTCATAAACCGGATTTGTACCTCCGATAAAATTAGAGGCATTTTTACCGACAGTTATATTTAATGAAACATTCGTATTCCCTATATTCTCCAATATCAATCCAGAAGCAGCAGTCCAGTTACCTCCTGAAACTGTCCCAGAACCAACAGTAATCAAACTAGCAGAAGTAAATCCCTCGCTAACTCTCCCTGAACCAAAATTAACAATATTTGTTGTAAAATTTACAGCAGCCTGCGTCTCTACAGTAAGATTTGCAGTTCCTGTGCCAGTCGCGTAGCCAGAGATCTTCAAAACCAAATCCCCTAAATTGGAATATGAATATCCAAAAACAACCAAAGAAACAACCGCTGCCGTTATTGCAAAAGCCAGAAGAAAATTTTCTGACTTCATCTTCCCTGCTCCTGAGAAGAACCTGATTGCTCTTCCACAAACAAACTAATCGATCCAGAATTAGTTCCTTCCAAACTCTGTGAAACCCCGTCATTCTTCTCCTCAAAAAAAGACCCACTCAGATTCACAAAAATAGAACCAACAGAAAAAAGAATAGACAGCAACAAAAGCACAATTATCAATCTGTCGCTCTTTCTCACCTTCTTTGCCATTTCAACTAGATAACCTTTTTCTTTATAAATATTTCTCTATTTTGCAGTGTTTTTCAACGATTTTTTTAGGAATTTTTTCCTAAGCACCAAAAACCACAGCAAATTAACTAAAATTAAAACCCCCACAAGAATGCCCAGCATAATGACCAAGCTGTTATTGCCTTCGCCCAATCTGCTTCCTCTTGAAGATATTACATAACCTACTCCTATGACGTTGATGTTCGTATCAGAAACCTCAAGCTCAAAATCATGTTGGGCCGACTGTCCTCCATATCTCAGGAAGACAGAAGAATCATAAGTTCCTTTTCTGACTCCTGCAGTGTCCCAGTAAGAAACCATCAGCGCTTTTGACAAAGCCGGAATGTCATAAGTTTGCGACTTAAAATCAGCCATGACACTCCCTTCCGAATTATAAACCAGCATCTGAGTATAAGCTCCTGTTATTTCACTGCTCCATTTGTTCTCAACCAGCATTTCAAACTTGGCAATGTCCCCTAATCTGAAATTATTAACTTCTATCTGCTGAATTTCCAAAACTTGTCTCCCAACGTCAAAAACTCTTTCCAACTTTGCCGTTTCCTCATCATAAATCAGAGTGGCAACCGCACGATATGTCCCCGGCTGTGCTTTAGAGCTGTCCCACTTCGCAACTATCTCAGCTCTCTTCTGGCTGGGAATTGAAATTTCATCAGATATTATGCTGTCCACTCTCTCGTTCAGGGAGGTATAAATATCTATATTTGCCCTGACTCTTGCCAAATCCAAATCCCCTCTGCTTGTAACAGGTATAACAAAACTTATTTCCCCATCGGCATTTGGCCCGTGAATATTTAATTCGGCTTCTGCATATTTTCCTGGATAAGGAACATTAACAACAACCTGTGTAGCAACCCCTAAAGCCGCTCCTATGTAAGCATCACTATTCTCAGATTTATCAGGAAGCTGAACAACAACTACTTCTGAACCATGCTGTCCTGGAGATAAAAAGGAAGGCATTTTCAGCCTGTAACTTAAATCCCTGCTTTCCTCATTTGCCTGCATTGTAAAAGAAACTTCAGAAACAGAAATGCTCTGATTTAACTCGCCCTGGACCAAAACAACAAGATTGATATTTTTCTTGTCTGTATTCAGGACTTTGAAAGAAACTTCAACTTCTTTTCCAGCCTCATAATCCAAAGTTGTCCTTCCAGGAGTAATTCCCAAAGCAGAAACTGCAGAAGACAAAACTAAAACAGCCAAGATAAATAAAAGCAATTTATTGTTCATTTTCTCTCCCTATGAATTTAGTTCCAGAAACTTCCCTGCTTTCATCAACTCCAAGAACTATCCTTCCAGAAAGGTTTTCCTTCTCATAAATGTCAACATCAAGAATTGTGTTTCCCGCATTTACAAGCTCATATTTGTCGTCGGAATTTTTTATTTTTAGGGAAACTTCAGAAACAATTGTAAGCTTTCTGACTTCGCTTGAAACAAACCCCTCTGCCTTCCAATAATAAACCCCGGGCTTTAAGTTGATTACAAGATTGTCTCTTGCATCTATTATTTCAGGAGAGCTGAACTCAATATTGTCATCAATTAATATCCTTTCAGCCTTCTCAAACTCAAAAACAACAGAGCTGTTTGCACTCTCGTGTCCATCCAAAGGAGCTATAACCAAAGGAGAAGAATATCCCATAAATCCTGCCAAGACAGCGAGGCTTCCAACTACCAAAAACAAATCAATCGCAATTATGTGTTTTTTGTTCATTTTATTCAGTTAAGCTTGCCGTGAAAGTTATTGTGGAGCTTCTCACGTCAGAGCCCTCATTTTCAGGAACAGTGATGTTAAGGTCTATTTCAGCGCTGTCTGTCGCATTAGTATAATTAAGCATGGCTAAAACCAAAGAATTGCTACCTATAGAAACATTAGTGAATAAGGTGGTTGAAAGCCCCCAATTAAAAGAGCCGTTTTCCAGTGTGTAATTGTCTGCCTTGAACTGGAAAAACCTGCTTGAGCCCGAAACGCTGTTCCAGAGGCTTGTCGCCTGCAGGCTGACATTTACAAACGCATTTCCGCTGTTTTCAAGTAAAAACGGCAAAGGAGAATTATCTGTCGTGTCGTTCGTTCCGTGCTGTGCTATAACTCCAAAATTGACGCTGTCATTCAAAAGAGTTATTGAAATAGACGAAGACAGATTAAAATTAAACTCGTTAGAATTCCATGAGCTGTATTCCTCTCCATCATAGCTTCTGGCAGTCCAGTTATAATAATATTGGCTGTCATAAAAATACTGCAAATCGCCTGTTAATTCGTGAGAAGTAAACCCTGCATCTATTGAAACATGTCTGTTATCATTTCCTTTTCCAGAGCACCCTCCTCCAGCAAGATGATAACATGTAATATTAAGCTCATAGGACACAGGGTCTCCGTCAATATCTGTAACAGTTCCCCACATAAACAATGGAGTTCTGTCAGTTGTAGAGCTGCCTTTTGAAGGGCTTATTAGGCTTGGAGTTGCAGGCGGAGTGTTTAATATAGTCAAATTGGAGGAATTAACTTGCAAGCTTCCTGCTATTGGGTCAAAAGCTCTCAGTCCGCAGCTCCAGTTCTGATTCTTGGTAGTATTCTGGCTTTCCAGAGTAGCCACAAAAAAAGTTCCGCTTGCATAGCTGTTATTATAATCCAGCCTTAAATGCTCAATGGAATTATTAAACCACCAAACAGTCACATTCATGTTGTCAGAATCTCCATCAATCAAAGACGCAGAGCAATGCAAGTCCTGTAATGTTCTGTTGCTTCCATCTGTTGAATTTATGGCTATGTTAGATATGGATGGAATGTCATTGGTTTCCTCAATAGTATAATTGCTCCATCCGGTAACATTAAATACCACTGTTCCTGCATTTAAAGAGGTAAAGTTATAGCAGATAGAGCTTGGACATGCCACTCCATCCCGATAAATAGCAGGATGCAGAAAATTACCAGGCATGTTGTAAAAAGTTACGTTTGCTGAGCTATTAAGGCCTACATTATTGCTGACTTTCACTTCGGCAAGATTATTTCTAATAATTATGTCATTGCTGAGGTTAGTCCCACTTCCATCAACAGAATTTAAGAATTTTATTTCGCCGGCTCCTGTAATTTTAACTTCCAAACTCTCAATACCAACCCCAAAACTATAATTCTCAAAATATTGGTCTATAAATGTAAAATTAGTAGAAGATGACTGGGGAGCAACGTTTAAATCATCCACAGAACTATTTCTTAAAGCTATTGTATTATTAACAAAAGATGCTGTAGTAGACCTGAATTTTTGAGTAAGAAAGATGAATCCAGTATTATAAAAAGTAGAGTTAGCCACTGTGATGTTAAGAGCTCCGTTGAAATTTATTCCGTTTCCAGGAATTCCGTAGCAGGTATTATTGTTAAAAACAACGTCATTCCCAAACTGCAAAGTAAGGCATCTTGCAGTTACAGTTCCAAGAGTATTATGCCTTATTATATTATTATCACTGGAAATAATTTTTATAGCATTAACTCCTGAAGCTCCTGCCACAATATTGGTATTATTGATTGTATTATACTCAATTATGTGGCCATTAGCCTGATTATTGTCATCCTCTATATTCAAAACATGTGAATGGGAGCTAGACGATTCCAAAGTGCTGTTAGCTACAACAGCATAAAAAGATTTATTCAGAAAAATAGCATGTTTAAAATCGTCACCCGAAAAGTTTCCTTCTTTTATTACTAAATTGTTAATTGTGGTATAATTGTAGAGCTCAACAAAAACACCATGCCCCCTACTCCCATTGATAGAATAATTTATTAAAAAGCCGTTTCCCTGTATAGTGATATTATTCGCCAGAACAGTAAGACAGGTTCCGTTTGACTCCAGATTGGCTGTAACATTATAAACAGTATTTGCCAGCGTCAAATCTTTGCAGACATTTACATTTGTATCATCCGGCGCAGTCCAGCTATCAAGGCTGATATTTCCCTTTAATATGGGTGTGTAAAACCTGTTTGTATCAGGATAAAACACAACTCTCACAGATATGTTGTTAGGAGTGGATATCTCTAAATCATTAGCTTTTCCTGCGCTAATCTGCGTTTCTGTTCCGTAAGTATAAGCCCCTGCTCCAGAATCTCCAACTTGAATTGTGAAATTCTCATTGTCAAAATTCAGCAATTCTGTTATGGTAACATTGACTCTGTTCTCGTCTCCTGCTCCTGAAACATTTATCTCACTGAAGACATGTTCTCCTCTAGAATAAAATCTGGCGCTTTGATTATTAAAAAGATCTGAAACCTCAGATGAATTCAAAGCTTTGTTAAATATCATGGCCTCATCTATTGTTCCGTTGTAAATTCTATTTGCCCCATTTGTTGCTCCAAATCTGGTTGCTGCGCCGTCGTCAGCTCCTCCTGGAGGCACAGCAGCAGTGGTTGCCCCATTTGTTCCGCCGTTATAATAAAGCTCCAAGCTTGGAGTAGTATGATTGTAAACTCCGACGAGATGTTGCCATACTCCGGCAGATGCAGTAGTGCTCGCCTGATCAAAATTCCCTCCGTCTGTTCCGTTTGAAACAGAAAACCTTATTGTCGGACTTCCAGATGTAATTCTCAACACCCAGCCTTGTGTGCCTGTGTGAGCGTTTGTTTCAGTTCCGGCAATATCCATTAAGTGGCTTCCAACATCAGCTCCGGGCTTAATCCAGACAGCAACAGAAAAACTGCTGTTATAAACACCACTATCTCTTATTGCTCCTGTGAAAAAAAGGCTGTCATCTGCCACGTCATTTACCCCATCAGTATAAGCCCCAACACCAAACAACCCTTCAACAGGATGTGCATCGCCAAGATAACTCCCGTCAAATCCATTATTTGAATAGTCATAAATATCAACGTTGCTTACATTATCGTCAAAAGGAACATAAAGAAAAAGATTAGAATCGCTGACATTTAAATGACTGAAATTAGTTTCTATAGTCACATTTGTTCCTGTCCCTGACCCTACAGAAATATTAACATTCGGGTCAATAATATGGTCAAACTCAACGCTTCCGTTCAAAATGTGAAGGTCAAAACTCTCCTGCTCTCCGCTAAGTCCCGACAAAAATACTTTATTATATTCGTTTTCATTCAGAGAATCAAACTTAGCTATGCTTTCATTCCCATCAATTTCATAAACATTTATCTCCGGGTCTCCGGAAACAATCCTCGGATAAATGGTTATATCGTTTTTTGAAGTCAGGTTTTTCTCAAAAGTTACACGGACATAATGCCCATCAAGAATTTCCTCACTCCAGTTTCCATCCAGTTCTTTGACAGAATCAAAAATGTCGGAAATAAAAGTCCTGTTTTCATCGAGATGCTCTGCTCTTGTAATGACAATAATTAAAAATGTCTGCTTTCCGGACAGCTTTGGAATAACCCAATCAACTCTGTCATAAATCCCGCTGGAATCGCTGTCCTCAAATCTAACCTCTTCTTTGTCTAAATAGATTTCTTCTTCAGCCCAATAAATCTCAACTTTCTCAGTGTTTCTTACAGAAAGGTCCTTCAGCTCGCTGAACACAGAAACATTCTCATAAGCAACATCTTCCGGAGCAATAATACTAACTATCTTGCCCCTGTCAGAATTCTCCTCAAGCAAATAAGGAGCAGGAGTTTCATATTCCAAAACAATCCCTTTTTCGTTTTCATCCAGTGTAATTATAATCTCTTTGGTCAGAGCTTGCTGGCCTTCATAAGCAACAAAACCAGTAATTCTGGCAAAACTTCTCAATAATTCAAAAAACCAGCTGAAATCAACATTCCCAGATGGATTCTCGGCAATAACACTGCCTGTGATATCAAAACTCACGCTAGGAGTTTCAGGCTCTGCAATTTCCGGCCCTCTGGCTTCATCACTACTTGAACCTTCAGCTTCCCCTTGTTTTTCATCTTGCTCTTCGGTTCCTGAACTTTCCTCAGCAGAAACATCAGGCTTAAGCTCTGAATCATCAGTTTCAGAAGCAGGGATTTCATCACCACGAGTTATTGAGTCATCTTCAGAAGTTGTCAGAGTATTGTTGTCGCTCTCATCGCTTTTAGGAATTCTATTTATACTGATATTAAAAGCACTGGCAGGAACTTCAATTCTTACTTCAACAGGCCCTGAAATATCAAGTTTCTTCGTCCATTTAACAGGCCGGTTCAAAACAGCTTCTCCCTGTATTGTTTCAATCTGCAAATCTGAACCATTAACTAAATTCACATTTTGATTGGCGGAATTAACGCGATTAATGTTTAAACCCGGATCTGCTCCTGTAATAGCGTTGGAAGAATTTCCGCTTCCAGAAGCTGACGGAGCTAAAGGTGAAGAACCGCCTCCAGAACCGCTGGAGCCTGCCAAAGAAGGCTCATTAACAGCACCTGGAGAATTTATAGCAGTCTTGTCAGAATTGGAAATTTTGTCAGAATTTATATCAGGAATATCTTCAGAAAAAGGGATTTCATCGCTTTCTTCGCTGTCGCTGGCAATATTGTCCGGGCCATCGCCGTTGCTGCTGCCGGAACTCTCGCCATTATCAGAATTGGCTGAAGAATCACTGCCTCTCTCTTCCGAACTATCCCCTGCATCTACTCCCCCGCTGCTTCCTCCGTCAGAACTTTCAGAACTGGCAGAATCCGAATTCGCTGAAGAATCATCAACAACATTCCCGGTTAAATTAGGATTGAGATAAATAATGCTGACAACAGCAATAACTAAAAGCAAGGCAAACAAAACAGGAGAGACAAACTTCCAAGTTCTCTTACGCTCAGCATCATAATCAGTCCCTAAATATTTTGTGACAATCTTTCCGTCAATTCTCTTGGTTTCGTAATAATAAGGCCCATATTTTTTTCCATCCTTATAAGTATATTTCTTATGAACCATTTCTTTGACTCCTAGAACTTTTTTCTAAAAAGTTGTAGTAAGTATATTTCTTATGCACCAACTTTTTGTAAGAGAACCGCTCTCACCTCCCCAAAAAAGAGGTTTTAACATTTATAAGCATTTCCCTTGAAAAAATGAGTTGGAAATTAGTTCTCTTACAAATTGTATTTCCTAAAATTCAGGAACCTTTCATGCAAAACCCTCACATTTTCTTCGCAAACAAAATCATGGTTTCTAAATCCGCCTCCAAAAGTCTTGGGTATATGCATAAGCTCATGGATTATAACTTTGTCCTGCTCTTCTCTGGAAAGTTTATCAAACTTCTCTAAAAATTCAATGGCATAATGAGCCTTCACATTCATTGATTTCTGCATCAGCTTTCCTATTGTGTGGCATCTCGCAATAGTCCTTTTGGTTGAGCTTCCGAAACTCCTGAAACAGCCGACTCTGTCGACATCTATGTGCTTCATTCCTAAGACAGTAACAATCTCAGCTAAACGAGATTTCAAATCCAAAGCTTCTTCGTATTTCATTTATTTCCCCAAATTATAGGCAACCATAAACCTGTTTGATTATTTAATTTTTCCTTTTCTAGAGTATTCTACTGAACGTTTCAGATGTTAAATCCAATTATTTCTTCAGCCTCCTTGCAATCACCCAGACAAAAACCCCAATAACTACAACAATTATCGCTCCGGCCACAATCGCAATTTCATAACTGCTTGTTTCTTCATCGGAAAAGTCAATCTTCTTCTCTTTCTCTACCTCCTCTTGTATATAAAAAACAGATATCTCTGCCCTGTCCTGATTTATTTTATTAAGCCTGACTTTTATATCGTAAAATTCATCACCGTTAAGCTCAAATCTTTCTTCATCTCCTACAAACAACTCTGCCTTCTGGGGAGTTGAAGCGACCTCTATCGTAACACTTTTATCTGTCAGATTTAATATCCCAACATGATGCGTTTCATTATGGACTTTGAATTTTACTCTGTATTTCACCCCAAAATTTTTGGTTATGCTTCCCAACGCAGACAATTCAACTTTGTCCTCTGCAAAAGTTCCTCTCCATTCTGCAGGAGTTCCTCCGCCAGGATCATTGGTTGCCGCCGCGGCTGCAGCAGGATAAGATATGCTCAAGATGTTATTCCCTGCATCTATCTGTGTTATATTTATAGTAATCTTTGAATTTTCGCATGAATAACTCGGGTTTGCTCCGTCAAGACTGACGCTTGAGATATCGCACGAAGAAACACTTGCCACAACCGTCATGTTTATACTGCTGTTAAGAGTGGAGTTTATGTTCTTTTGTGTTGTGCTAGAGGAAATAAACGAAACAGGGCTGTTGTTTCTTGTCTCTCCCTCGGTTAAATTAAAGTTATCCAGCACATAAGTATAGTTTCCTGCATTTAATGTGTAATTGATGTTTCCCATGCACGCAGATATATTGGAGCACACAACACTTCCATTTTGGAAATAAATCAGGCTGTCTGTCAAATTGAACAATCTCACAGGCCTCTCTCTTGTATCAGTGTTGTTAAACAACAGAGTCTGTGAATCAATTGTCTTATTTGTAACCTTCCTGGAACTTGTCTCCCAATAAATGATTCCATCCGTGCCATAATAAGTCGTAAGCTCTTTCCACAAAAGCTTCATTATTTCTACAGTTCCATTATAAGTATTATGCCTTGAATCCGCAAGCCATTCAGAAGGCTGTGCACTATAATTTCCATATACCTCTGCAAGATTTATAAAATAGGTTAAATTAGAATCGTTTTGAGCAGCTTGCAATTTTTCCCTAGCCACTTCTATTAATTTACTCAAATCTGCGGCAGGAATCAAAGGATCAACAATACCGATTATTCTGATTTCAGAAAAATTGGCAGAATTTGAAACATTTCTTATTCGTTCATAAAATTCAGATATGTTTGTTTCCAAAGTAGAAGGTATTGGTCCCGAACTGGTTAGTGCATCTGCCAACCCTATATGATCAAAAACAATTAAGCGAGTATAGTTGTTGTCTGGTCTAATTGCTTCCAAGCCTTTAGTCCAACCATCATTAGTTATTTCAGTCTCGCTAAGCCAAGTAAAGCTGCTGATGTTACTCTGGTATCCGCCTCCCAATCTTCCCATAGGAAACCAAGCCACGCCTGATTCTCCAGAAACAACAACATAAGGTCTTCCGTTAATAACAGAATTACCTTCATCGTTTCCAGTTCCAGTTATATCTATAATAGGGCTCCAAGTGTCACCTCCGGTAGGCATCTTTCCCATATCTGAAGTTACCGAGGTCAATAAATCTCCTCCATCCCAAGTTATAGCTTGGTCGGCATAAGTCTGAGTTGTCAGTCCTGTGCCCCATCTCAATCTAATCTTTGGGCCATTAGATCCAGGAGAGCCGCTACTCGGAGCATAGTAAATGAATCTAGAGCTTACATTATGCAAAGTGCTTCTAAATAGGGATATATTAGCTTTGTAGGGATAATTCTCATTAGGCGGTAAAAAATGGTTTCTATAAATTATTTCGTTGGAGGGTACATTACCAGTAATATTCATCTCCAGAAGCTCAAAAAGAAATGCTCCAGAAGAATTTGACGGATAACCAATTATCTTTTGCCCAGGTCTTGCAATGGTATAAAGACTGGCATTGGGTATCGAGGTATTAGAAGGCCTTACCCACATAGGACTTGGAACTTCCTGTAAATCAGTAAAAGTAAAAGAAGGAATTCCAGTTATCTTTATATCCCACGTTTC
>DYFY01000018.1 GCA_020724955.1 Candidatus Parvarchaeum sp.
TAAACATGAATGGAATATTAGCCCCAAGTTTATGGGCTAATATTTACACATAGCCTCTTATTCTAGTTTATTGCCTTGACTTTTCAAGAAATAGTTCTGGGAGAAAGGTTTAAATATGTGTTAACACATATAAATGTATGACTAATATGACTTTGTCGATGCCGGAAGAGTTATTGAAAAAGATGAGGATTTTCAGGGAAATAAAGTGGAGTGAGGTAGCCAGGCAGGCGATAGAGAAAAGAATAGCTGAACTGGAAATGATTGAGAAAATAGTTTCTAAAAGTAAGTTGACAAAAAAGGATGTTAAGAATATAGCTGAGCTGGTGGATAGTGCAGTGGCAAAAAAAATCAGCATAAAATGAAAATAATTCTGGATACAAACATTCTTATTTCTGCTTTAATCAAAGACTCTATCTCAAGACAGATAATTTTATTATCGGCCAATGAGTTTTATTATTTGCGAGAATCCTTAAAAGAGATAGAGAAATATAAATCACTCATTTTAGAGAAATCAGGTTTAAGTGAGCAGGATTGCAATAAAGTTCTAGAAAAAATTCTGGAAAGGGTAATCCTGATAGAAAACACAGAGATAGAACCCTTCCTGAAAGAAGCAAAACGCATCATGGATAAAATTGATCCAAAAGATACAATATTTATTGCCGGTGCACTTGCTAAACCAGATAGCGTAATTTGGAGCGATGACGCTCACCTACACCAGCAAAACGCAGTTAGAGTTTGGAAAACCACAGATATTGTCAAGGAGCTTAAATAAGTATCTTAGAAAAAATATAAGAATTTATCTCCTCCTGAAGGAACGCCCATGCGGGCGTCTGAAGTTTCTGTTTGAGCTTGGACGCCTGAAGTTTCTGTTGTGTCCTTGAGGTTTTTGGTGATGGCTTCTTCCGAAGCTCTGCCTTTTTTTGTCCTGAAAGTTAGGAGACAGCTTCTCAATTTTAGGGAGCTCCCTTTTTTCTATTTGGTGCTCTCCAGGATTCATTATTTTGCCAAATGACTCGTAATCCCTGTTTGTGACTATGTTTATCGCCATTCCTTCTTTTCCTGCTCTGGCTGTCCTTCCTATTCTGTGAGTGTATTCTTCAGCCGTCTTTGGAATGTCATAATTATATACATGCGTTACGTTTTTTATGTCTAGTCCGCGCGCAGCCACATCTGTGCATACAAGTATGTTGACTTGGTTGTTGTGCAGTTTCTCCATTATCCTGTTTCTCTTTCCCTGCTCCAAACCTCCGTGAATCGCCAAAGAGTTCAAATCATAACGTTTTAAATTCATAGCAACAAGGTCCACATTTCTCCTTGTGTTGCAGAAAACCATAATAATATTTGATTTTTCGTTCTTAAGAAGATGAACCAAAAGAGAAAATTTCAAATGATTCGGGACGTCATAGTAGCACTGCTTCAGCTTTGAAGAATCAACATATTTCTTTACAGATATATATTCAGGAGATTTCATGTATTTTTTTTCTATATACTCTATGTCAGGGGAAGATGTTGCCGAGAATAACAGAGTCTGCCTTTTTATCGGGCATTGCTTTATTATATTTTCAACATCAGGAAGAAATCCCATGTCAGCCATCCTGTCCGCTTCGTCCAACACAAGGATTTTAAGCTCAAAAAAATCCAGAGTTCTCTTGTTTAGATGGTCCAAAATTCTTCCGGGAGTTCCTACAACAACATCCGCAGCTCTTATTGCATGAATCTGAGGATTTATAGGCACTCCTCCGTATATTTCTTGAATTTTAAGTCCTGTGTTTTTGGCAAATTTCTTCATCGCCTTGGCTATTTGTTCTGCCAGCTCCCTTGTAGGTGCCAAGACAAGGGCTTGGACTCCCTTCCCCGGAAGACATGATTCTATGATTCCGGAAGAAAATGCCAGAGTTTTTCCCGAGCCGGTCGCGGCATGGCCTATTACATCTTTGCCTTTCAGAATCAAAGGAATAGTTTCTCTTTGGATGTCGCTTGGTTCTTCGAATTGCATTTCTTCAAGTACAGAAAGCAGTTCCTTCCTGATTCCAAGTTTTTCAAATTCATTCATAATTACAGAGAGAAGAGCTTAGTCTTATCGCTATTAAATCTTCGGAATGCTGGTTTTTAAAGCCTTTGGAAGGCTTTAATAAATAGCCGTGCCTGCCCGTTGGTTTAATAAAAGCAAATATCTTCTAAACCATATGGCAAATAAGAGCAGGGCTTTTGGTTTAGTGCATAAAATGCCTTCTGACTTGCAGAAGGTTATTGATTTTGATTCAGCCGCGCAGGCAGAATGGAAAAAAATAACTCCTCTCGCTAGGAATGAGTGGATTTGTTGGATTATTTCTGCCAAGAAATTAGAGACTAGAGCTCATCGAATAAGGAGAACGGTTGCAGAGATTAAAAAAGGAATCCGTCGGCCTTGTTGCTGGATGGGATGTATTCATAGAAAAGATAAAAAATTAAGCCCTTCGCAAAAATTTATGTTGAGCAGACAATATAAAAAAACTGCTTAGAGCTTTCTGTGTCTATTAAGTTTTAAAAAAGTTCAGATGAATGTTATAGCAGACGACATAACAAGAACTCCTAACTTGATTAAAGTTATCAGATTTTATTATTTTTATTCTTATTTTCTTTCTATCGGAAATACTCTGACTGCGGGAAGGTTTTTATATCTCTTTTTAGCTTATGAATTGGTGCTTTTCAAAAACAGATATGATGCGGCCGACAAGCTCTCAAAAAGGCTTGAAAAATACAGGAGAACAGAGAGCGTCGTTTTAGCTATTCCAAGAGGAGGGCTTGAAATCGGTGTAATAGTTTCGGAAAATTTAGGCGCACCGCTTGATATTGTGTTGACAAAGAAAATCGGACATCCTGTAAATCCAGAATATGCGATAGGTGCTGTGAGTCTGGACAAAGAGATAGTTAATTCACGAGAAGGGATTCCCGAGGAGTATGTTAAACGTGAAACTAAAAAAGTCCAGCGCCTATTGAAAAAAAGGTATGAGCTTTATCGCGGCGGAAAGAAACCATTAAGTTTGAGAGATAAGAATGTTATTCTTGTTGATGACGGCATGGCTACAGGAAGCACAATTTTGGTTGCGATAGAGTTCATTAGAAAGGAGAAGCCAAAAAAAATAATTGTAGCTGTTCCTGTTTCTCACACCGAAGCTTTGGAGAGAGTAAAGAAAAAAGCTGATGAAGTTATTTGCCTCTATTCAGCTTGGGATTTTGTTGCAGTCGGGCAGTTTTACCAGGAATTTGAGCAGGTCAGCGATGAAGATGCAATAAGGTTGCTGAGAAAGTCAGAGAGAAACACGCATGATTAAAAAAGTCCAGCGCCTATTTTCTGCCTGTCAGAAGCGCCTGGCTTCCTAAAAACCTTTATATAATCTGTTTGTCTAAAGAGAAAAAGAGGAACATGGAGCCGATATTTTTAGCTGGCTTGTTAGGGGGCGTTGGCGGACTGACTCGCGGAGTTGTCGGGCTTTTGAAGGCATTGTCGCTGAGGAGAAGAATTCTCTGGGGATATTACGGAATTACTGTACTTATAGCAGTTATCATAGGAACTTTTATTGGAATAATTTTCAGCTTTGACCCTCGCCTGTCTTTGCTTGCAGGCTATGCCGGAACCGATATCCTGGAAGGAATTTACAAGAGCTTTGCTGTTCAGAAAGTTTATCTTTCTCCCAAGAAGAAATAATGGTATCCAAAGATCTTATTAAGTTTGTCAAAGAAGCTCGGAAACAGGGGTATGATGATTATCAGATAAAGAGAATTTTGTTGAAGCACGGCTGGCATGTTCATGAGCTTGAAGATGCTTTTTCAAGCTTGAAAATAAGGCCGAAATTCAAGAATAAAGTCTGCATTTATCTTGATTCTGATGTTTTAAAGGCAATAGAAAAAAGAGCGAAGAAAAATATGCTTACAATTCCCGAGCAGATTGAAGATGTTTTGAGAAGAAGCGTTGTTAATACGCTCGGACGCAGGAGCATGAAGCCGGAAAATCTTGACGATATGCTTGTTGGCATTTTCTCGAGGAAAACCAGAAGGAGGAGATAGGTTATTGCTTTGCGTTTCCTAAAATAAGTCCCCAAATATCAAGTTTTTTATGTGGCCTCAAGCTTTCTTTGAACTTCGCTAAACTTGGGTCTTCTGCTTCTGGGCCTGTTGTAAAATATTCTCCTGGAGACATCATCTTGGCTTTTTCGTGATATAAGAATTGAGTTAGTCCACGATATTTGTAATCAACCTTTTGCATGACGCCAATCCATAATCCACTCTTTAACCTGCAAAAAACAGCGAAACCTGCTAACTTGCCTGCTATTTCTACAAAGATTGCTTTGTGTGGAATTTTGTCCAGGACTCTTGTATAACCTTGACAGCTCCATAAATCTTCTTTAAGATATTTGGCTGTTGTTTCTGATTTGCCTTCTAGACTTTTTTGATTAGCCCATATATCAAGAAATTTTAGTATTTTTTCTTTAGGATATTTATGAAGAATTTTATAATCACTTCTTCTTTTGAACTTATTCAGATTTTTTCTGAATGAAGAGTAATCACTTCCTTTTAACTCAACTAAATCTTTAATCTTATAAATGAACTCTTTTGCAACAAAATTTTTGTTTTTAATCTCCAAACCCAATCTTTTTATTCTAACCAAGTCTTCCCTAAAGACTAGATATATTTCTTTATCAATCATATTGCTTATTTTTTTAGGCAGGAACAAGAGAGTTTTTTCCCCATCAGTCACATCATAAACTAAAAGTTCTCCGTTTTTCTCTTCATAAACGCAATCTGTGTGTATCCAGAACGGATTTGAAAACCAAGTGAATTTATCCAGTTTTTCTGATATTTCCAGTGCCTTTTCAGGGCTTATTTTTTTCATATGATTATAAGAGAATCTTTGTTTATAAAGAATTTGAATTTTTAACTGTGTTGCATGATTCTTAAAAAGCAACACAGTTCTCTCTACCTGCCTCCTT
>DYFY01000019.1 GCA_020724955.1 Candidatus Parvarchaeum sp.
AGTTTTTAGGAAGAAAAGTGTACGTTGTTGTTAGAAGATAATTTTACACATAGCCAGAATAAGAGATAAATTCTTATACTTCTCCCGATTTCAATATTTATGAAAAAAGAGATTGCAACTTTTGCGATGGGCTGCTTCTGGACTCCTCAACTTGTCTTTTCCGAAATCCCTGGAGTATTAAAAACAGAAGTCGGATATATTGGCGGGAATGAAAAAAAGTATCCTAACCCCAGCTACGAGGAGGTTTGTTCCGGCAGAACTGGATTTGCAGAGGCCGTTCAATTGACTTTTGACTCTGAAAAAATAGATTACTCAGAATTGCTAAATATCTTCTGGAAAAACCACAATCCTACCGAGAAAAACAGGCAGGGCAATGACATAGGAAGCCAATATCGCTCTGTTATTTTTTATCATAATAAAAGGCAGAAAAGGAGTGCAGAAGACTCGAAAAAAGCCATGCAAAAAAAGCTAGAGAAAAAAATCCAAACAAAAATAGAAAAAGCCGGAACTTTTTTCAGAGCAGAGGAATATCATCAGGATTTTCTGAAAAAGCGCGGGCAAAGATACTGCCATTTATAGTTCTCAGTTAAGCCCCCAAGAACTTAAGGACTTCAAACACAAGAAAAGCTGGCCAGACAATTGCCTTCAAGACTCCTAGAACTCCAGACCAAAAACTACCTGCTATTGAGATGTAATATATCGCCGCTCCAATAAACCCGAGCCCGTAAAACGCCCCGCCGCATTTGTTGCCGCTGCAAAGATCAGCTTTAATCTTGATGCTTTTTTTCTTATTCATTTTCAGATTAAGAAATCTTCTTTTTTAAGCTTTTTGATTTAAAGTGCAGTTTGATAATGCGACAAAATGTTGCAATTTATGGTTTAATTTAGAGATTTTGTCAAACGGGCAGAATGAAAATAAAAAATTTAATTGTAAATTTTTATTTTACAACTTGTTCCAAAAACCACAAAGATTTAAAAACACCCTTTCAAACATCTACTTGATGCAGCCAACTTTAAGCATTTTACAAAAAGAGAAAGACAATATGACAAACCAGAAAAAGCAAGAGAATGTAGAGGCAGCTCAAACAAAAGAGGAGTTGCTGATGCAAAAAGCCAGATTAGATGCAAAGCTCTTGAGAATTGAAAGAAAAGAAATAGACGATAAGGTGATAAGCTCTTTGAGAAAGCTCGAAGATATTTCTGAATCTCTCGGAGATCTGCAGAACTCCCTGAATCTGATCTGGAAAAGAACAGAACAGGTCAAGGAAGAACTTCGCGACTCCCTGAAATCAAACTAGAATAAAAAAGATGTTCAGACATGAAAGAGGTTAGTAACTAAATCTTTCTTAATTTAGGTCCTTTAGGAGTGTCTTCAATTTCAAAACTCCTCTCGCGAATCATCTTCCTCAAAATATCTGCTTTTTCCCATTGCTGAGATTTTCTATACCCTTCACGTTCTTTCAGCAAATTCCTAACTTCGGCATGGATTTTAACCTTTTCTTCCTTTATATCTTTCACACCTAATCCAAGAACTCTGTCAAACTTCTCAAGAAGTTTCAGTTTCTTCGCAGGAGAAAAATCAAAATCATTTAAAGCCTCAAGAAAAATTCCAAGAGCTCTTGGCATATTCAAATCATCATTAATTGCTTCTAAAAATTTAAGCTCATAATCTCTGGTAAAATCCGCTCCTTTGTGTTTTTCATTTCGCAGTTCAATTATTTTGCGTCTGGCTTTATCATAGGCCTTTTGGGCAGAATCCAAATTATCCAGGCTAAAATTAAGCTGTTTTCTGTAATGCGTCAGCAGACACAAATATCTGAAAGCTCCGGCAGAAAAACCGAGCTCTTCAAGCTCCGAGATAGTGTAAAGTCCGCCAGTTGACTTAGAAACTTTCTTATCTTTATACAAAAGATAAGCTCCATGAAGCCAATAATTGACAAATTTCTTTCCTGTGGCAGCTTCGCTCTGGGCTATTTCGTTTGTGTGGTGTATTTGTATATGGTCTTCTCCGCCTGTGTGAATGTCAAACCTGGCTCCGAGGTATTTCATGCTCATAGCACTGCACTCCAAATGCCAGCCTGGGAACCCCAATCCCCAAGGGGAATTCCATTCCTGCTCTCTTTTTGAATCGGGAGAGCTGAATTTCCAAAGAGCGAAATCTGTTTTATGCTTTTTCTCCGCTTTGGCGACCCTTTTGCCTTCTATTAATCCTTTAATGTTCAACCCCGCGAGCTTTCCATAACCTTTGAATTTCGTGCTGTCAAAGTAAATTCCATCAGATGTTTTATAAATAAACCCCTTTTTTTCCAGCTTCTTAATCAGGGCAATCTGCTCCTTAATGTGTTCAGTGGCTTTCGGCCAAACATCCGGAAAAAGCACATTAACTTTTTTTAAATCGCTCTTAAATTGCCTGAAGTAAAAGTCAGCTATTGCCCCTGCTTTTTTACCTTCTTTTCTAACGGCCAGATCCATCTTGTCCTCTCCAACATCAGCGTCGCTTGTTAAATGCCCGACGTCAGTAACATTAATAACGTGCTTCACTTTAAAGCCATTGTAAATCAAAACACGTTTCAGCAAATCGGAAAAAATGTAAGTCCTGATGTTTCCTATGTGCTGATGGGAATAAACGGTCGGTCCGCAACTATATATTCCAACCCTATCTTTATTAATAGGTTTGAAGACTTCTTTTTTTCTAATAAGGGTGTTATACAGCTTAATCATGCTCTTTGAAGTTAAACAGCTAATTTAAGGGTTTCTACTTTTTGACGAGCTCAACATTATCGAATCCATTAAAATCTCCGTTTCCAGCTGGAAATTCAAAGCCATGCCCTTTGGAAACTATGTATTCAATAACGTCTGGAATAGACATTTTTTATTCTTAATCTTTAATCCATCGTCATTTTTATATCGTCAAGAGTTACTTCAACTACAAAAGGATAATAATCTTCAGCATACTCATCAGCCTCCTCCTTAGGCATATTGATATAACAATATAACCAAATTTGTAACTTTGTGTTATTTGATATTTCCTATAAATTCCCTGATCTCCTCAAGGCTCTTAAGTTTGGCAAACTCCTGTCTTGCCCCTGCAGCTCCTTCAAAACCTCTCAGGAAGTTACTTCCTAAATATTTTATTCTCCCAATGTCAATAAAATCATGTTTTTCAGCCAATTCCAAATACTCTTTAAAACTCTCTATTCTTTTTTCCAACTGGTTTTCTTTTCTTTTCCTGTCTTCAAATAATGCAAAATCTCGCTGAATATCAAAGTATTCCCTATGGCTGCTCTGGCAATCATCACTCCGTCGCAAATGTCCAGCATTTTTTCTGCATCATTCCCTGAAAAGATATCTCCATTTCCGACGACAGGAATTCCAATGCTTTTTTTCACCTTCTCTATCTGGCTCCAATCAGCTTTTACAGAAGCTCCCTGATTTGCAAGCCTTGCATGAACTGTAAGCAAATCAGCTCCAGCCCTCTCAACAGCTTTAGCAACTTTCAGAACATTATTTTCCTTAAACCCAAGCCTGATTTTAGCTGTTACAATCTGCCCGGTATTTTTCAGAACCTTAATTATTTCCCCAATCTTCCTGGGATTTCTTAACAGATAGCTTCCTGCCTCATTTCCTGTAATCCTAATACTTGGGCATCCGCAATTAACATCAATCAAATCATAATTCCAAATCTCATCACGCTTGGTAAGTTTCTTAAATTCAGCAATTCCGTTGCCTGTAATCTGAAGTCCGACGGGCTTATCAGTCCTAGATGTAAGCATCAGTTTCTTTGTCTTTTCATTTTCATGCAAAATTGCATCTATATACAACATTTCAGTATAAGCCATTCCTGCTCCGGCTTTCCGGCAAAGAAACCTATATGCCAAGTCGGTGACTTCTACCATGGGCGCTAAAAACAGCCGGTTTTTCAATTTCAAGTTTCCAATTTTTAGGGGTTTCATCAGCAAAGAAAACATAGAGTAGTTTTATAGTTTATCAAGCTGCTCTCAACTCCCTTAGCAATTTAGGTCCTTCATAAATCAAAGGTGTAAAGAATTCAATACCCTTAACAGGGCCATAAGACACTCTTTGTCTAGCCCTTTGGGCGGACCTTATCCCTCCACAGACTCTTAAACCATGAGGCAAGCCACGACTCTCTATTTCATTAGCAAACATTTTTTGAACTGCAAAGGATCTATTATAAACAGCATCACCACTAGCCCCTCCAACTCCAGGAGAAAATTCAATATAATCGGAATCATGTTCGGTAGTTGTGTTTCCTATAACAAACTTCGAAACAACTGAGTGATTTGAGGAAACGTCAACAATGTCTCTAACCCTTTTTATATCTAGGTCAGGGGAAACTTTTACTTCCAAACGAGGAACATAACCTATGACTTCTTCAACAGCGCCGAACATAGCTCCCAATTGCTTTTGATAATCTCGCCGGGAATCCTGCCCGGAGGACCCATGAGTATTTGGACAAGAGATATTAAGCTGCCAAGCATCAACAAAGGGCAATTCTTTTGTAATCCTAGCCGTCTTTTGCAGATCTGCAAGCAATTCAGAACCCTGTTTTCCAGGAGTAGACATAAAATTAATCGTGATTGGCACGCCATGGTTTCCAAACCCATATAGAATATCAGCAACTCTCTCAGCCCCAAGCCCAGGCAAACCCAACCAATTAACCATAGATTTCGTAGCCGGATAGCGCCAAATTCTCTGTCCATGTTTAGACTTAGAGTTTCCTTCCCAAGGGTCAGCAGTTACAGTTCCGACTACAACTCTATCAAAGCCAAGATATTTTAAAAGGTGATTAGGTAAAAAACGGACCAAAAAGGCTTATAATTAAGCAAAACTACGAC
>DYFY01000008.1 GCA_020724955.1 Candidatus Parvarchaeum sp.
TAGCTATTAACAGGCTATGGGCTCCGGCGCTCACAATCAATATTTTTGCAGTCAGCTCCATGTCGGCTGTTTTTACTTTCCAAAAGTCAGCGCGTTTTTCAATATTTTCAGCCCTCTCCCTAAAATAAATTTCCAGATTTTTGTTTTCTTTTTTGGCGCTGTCTAAAAAGGATTCAGAGAGTTTCTGATAGTCCATAGTATATCCGTCTTCGCTGTACAATGCCAGAATTTCCTCATTTTCAGGGCGTTCCTTGACTACATTTGGCTCCAGCCTGGAGATTTCTTTTTTCCCGATTTTTTTAAGATTGGGAAAAAGCTTTTTGAATTCTTCGTATCTTTTTCCAAGTTCAGAAACTTGCTCCTCTCCAACAGCCAATACCATTTTATGATATTTGCTATATGTTGTTTTTTTCTTGTCATTCTTCAAAACATAATTCTTAACTAAATCAGCAGCCCTTTTCACTTTTTTTGCTTTCTCAAGTTTGTAGTTTGTTTCTATATCTCCGAAATGAAGGGTTTGGCTGTTATTGTGCGTGTTTGAATTGACTTGCGCAGCCTTGCTTTCTTTTTCAATCAAGGCAATTTTTTTGATATTTGTATATTTGCTCAGCACATAAGCAAGGGCGCTCCCGGACACCCCTGCCCCTATAATCAAAACATCATATTTGCCTTTCATAATTAACTATAAATGTAAGGGTTTAAAATATTTCGTGAACTTGTTTTAATATGGATTCAAAGCCGATTATAATAACAGCAATTCTTATCCTAGGATTTTCTATCTTAATTTCTTTGTTTATATCAGCAAATTATTCTCCTGCAGTATCGGCGTATTCAGAGCTGGAGGAATGCAAACCTCTGCTTTATAACGGCGAGGGTAAAATAGACCTTGTATTTTTCTCAACAAAAGAGCAGGCAGAGAAGTATTCTGAAACCCTGCTTTCAGCTCATCCCCTCGATGAGAACTCAGAAGCCTTTAACGTGTTTTACATAGATTCTTATGTTCCGGAATGCAAAATATACAAGGACGCTGCAATTTTCTGCCATTCAGCAGAATTGGTTAAGAAAGCAGCGTCATGCCCCAATGATTTTATTTTTGTTTTAAAAGACGAACCATCTTCAATAAGAAGCTCAGCATATCTTAATATAGGGAGTATAAACCTGAATCATCCTGAGGCAGTGATAATTCACGAGTTTGGACATCTTTTTGCCAACCTAGCAGAGGAATACGTGCCCGCAAAACTTCCTTTCAATTCCAAAAATTGTGTTTCAAAATGCTCTGATTTTGACGGCGAAATAGAGGGATGCTTTGAAGGGTGCTCGAAATCCTCTTTGTTCCGTGCCTCGGAAAACAGCGTGATGAGAACTCTTCATTCATCACATTATGGGGAATTTAATTCACAGCTGATAGAATCAAAAATTTCAAGAAACACAAAACCAGTTATTGCCGGCTCCGCAATAAGATCTGTTTCTTCCTGCCGCGAGAAAAACTATTTTCTGATAAGAGGAAATTCAGACTCTGGAAATTTGAAAATAACCTCTTTCTCACTTGAACAAGGATGCTCTCCCGAAGTTTCTTCCGGAGATTTCAGTTTTGAAACGCGTTCTCTTTCCGGAGAATTTAATCCTTCTTTGATATTTACAGAATCTCAATCTGAAAGCCGGGAGCAAATTTCTGGAGAAGTGCTGGAGACAGATAATGTTGAATTCACTCTTTCAGTTCCGGGCCCAGAAGGAGGCGAAATAACGATTAAAGATTCAGCAGGCAACATAGCCGCACAGCACAACATAGAAAATCAACAAAATCAACTTTGCAGAATAAAATGAAAAATAAAAAGGCGCTGACTGGAATTGTGGCAGGAGTTTTTTTAATATTAGTTTCAATAGCTTCTGCAACTATTATAGGAGTTTCCGTAAAAAACTCGGCTTTAAGTTTGTCCCCTGCTCTATCCTGTGCAGATTTGCGGATTTCCTCTCCGATTAAAATCACCTCTGGATGTTTTGATTCAAAATCAAAAATGATGGAAATAAAGCTGTCGAGAGACATAACCGATATCTCAAAAATAGAAAGTTTTGGCTTCTCTTCCAAGTCGAAAGAATGGGCCTGTTCAGACCTCTGCGGCTATGGATGCAAAGTTCCTTTTCCGGGAGAAGAAAAAACCTACTTCATACCTTCAAACGAAAATCCTGTCGAACTCATCTTTAAAATAAATTCATGCGAATTGGAAAAAATCAGCCTGACCGAATGTTAGTTGCTTCTGAACTTGCTTATGTTTTTATCTAGTCTTCTGAAAGGGAAAGGCCTTTCATTTGTAAGGAAAACCATATATCTCACAAAGGAGTATTTTTGGGTGTTCCAAATTTCACAGAGCTCTGCAACATCTCTTATTCTTTTTCCGGATATGATTGTCCAGATAAAGTTGATAACAACAAACACTCCTATCAAATAAGCCCAAAAATAAAGAATCGCTCCGCTGACTATTCCAACAATGATTCTCATCAGCGCTTCTCCTCTTTCACCCATAAATGTTCTAAATAAAAGTAGTTTTTAAACCCTTCCACATAAACTTAAATAAACTATTTTTCTATGACTGGATAGCATGGAGCTTGTTGAAAAATTAGGGGTTGAGCTTAAACTGCGCGGATTTTCTCCAATGACAGTTCGCAATTATAGTTTTTTTGTAAATAAATTCCTGGAATTCTCTAACAAACCAGCAGAACAGCTGAACCAAGATGATGCAAAATCTTATCTCTCTAATTTATTCAGGGATAAGTCAAAAAACACAATAATGCTGGCCGCAGCCGCTTTGAAATTTTTTTACATAGAGATACTTAAAAAAGAATTCAGCGGGGTGAAAGTTCCAAAAAAGGAAAAAAAACTTCCGGAAGTCCTGACGAAAGAAGAGGTCAAAAAGTTATTAAACTGCGCGGATACAAAAAAATCAAGACTCATAATCTCTCTTATTTATTCATCCGGACTTCGCGTTTCAGAAATTGTGAATTTGCGCCCGCAGGATTTAAATTTTGAGGAAAGTTCAGGATGGGTGAGAAAAGGAAAAGGCTCGAAAGACAGGTTTTTTATTCTTTCTGAGTCCCTCTCATCTGAGCTCAAGGAATATCTTAAAAAAAAGAGCAACAAATATGTTTTTTCAAAAGAAAAACCCCTGACAACAAGAAATATTCAAAAAATAGTTAAGAAAGTCAGGGAAAAATCAGGAATAAACAAAAAAATAACTCCTCATACTTTACGCCATAGTTACGCCACACATCTTCTTGAAAATGGGACTGACATAAGGCTGATTCAATCTCTCTTAGGGCATTCCTCGCTGAATACAACCCAAATTTACACCCACGTATCCTCAGATCAGTTGAAAAAAGTCAAAAACCCTCTGGATATGATAAAATGACAATAATCTCGGACCACATACGGAAGAAAGGATCTTGTTAGGCAACTTGTTTTAATCGGTCTTCAGTGAAAACAGTGCCTAAGGTAAGCTCGGATAACTCGCATTGAACTAATTCCATGGAAGCTCTTGCTCTTCTAACACATTCTAGATATGCCTCTAAGTTAGAAGGTGCGCAATCAATTTCTCTTCTAAATGAACCCATAGTTGTTCCATGAACTTCAATAATTGGCACTCCTGCTCCAGTTCTTTTTCCTACAAAATAACCTAACAGCTCTTCTTCCCAATCAGTAGTTTCATAACCTAGGACAATTCCTTCCCTATCATTTCGCAAATAAATTGTGACATCATAGCATAAATTAGTGCCATTCTCACTGCACCAGATGTGTGCATTTCGTGTTATTATCTTCTCTGCTGTTATGTGTTTATACATGAAACTTTTCAATTTATCTATAACTAGTCTGCCTCTTCGCCCTCGCTTTGGAATCTCCTGGCTTTCTGGTTTCTTTTCTTCTCGTGTCTGCCACAAGAATTCTTCTGTCATATTCGAGAAATGCTTTTTTGATTTCAGCAGAATTTGTCATCTTCACAACAGCCTTCGCAATCGCCTGCCTTCCTGCCTCAATTTGAGCCTCCTTTCCCCCTCCAGATGTTTTTATTTCAATGTCAAAGTTGAAATTTCCCAAAACCTGTTTGCATATTTCAGCAGGCTCTTGCAAAGCAAGTTTATGGAAGGTCATTAGCTTTTCATAAGGAAGTCCGTTAAAAGTTATTCTTCCAGTTCCCTCATTTATTTTTGCCTTCGCAATCGCGCTTTTTCTCCTTCCAGAAACTATAATTTGTTTTTTCATTTAAATCTCCCTGCTCAGCTCCAAAAGGCTGATGGTTTTGGTGTTTTTTTCTTTGCCAGCGAGAATCTTCCCGGCTTCCAGGTATTTTTCAGGAAGATCGTTATAACACCTGATTCTTTTTAGAGCCTCTGCCCCGCGGGTTTGTCTGTGAGCCAGCATTCCTCTGATAGTTCTTTTGACGATTTTTTCAGGATGCTTCGGAAAATAAGGCCCTCTTAAATTAGCTCCCCCTTTTTTTCTCGCCTTTCTGTAGTCTTCAATGACAGATTTTGCCTTTCCAGTAATTAAAGCTTCTTGGCAATTAACGACGATTACATTTTTTCCAATCAAAGCCTGCTTGGCAGCAAAGCTGGCCAATCTCCCCAAGATGGCTCCTTTGGCATCTATAATAATTTCTTTATTCATATTATTTTTACTCCTTCAGCTTTAGGGTTTTTCTTTATCTCGTCTATCAGTCTGACAGCTTCTGACTTTACAGACTTCATCTTTTCCAATGCAGATTCAGAGAAACCAAGTGCACACACCCTCACTTTTTTTGTAACTTCTCCTTTTCCAAGAATTTTTCCAACAACAGCGACCGTGTCTCCTTCAGAAGTTTTTTTGTCAATTTCATTCAGATTTATAGACAAATAATTTCTTCTTCCTGCCGATATTTTTTGGGCAACTTTTCTCCATGAAGGGTTTTTATTGGCCTGTTTCAGAGTCTCAACTATTTCTGAATTTGTTTTTCTCTTTACTCTTCTGTTTATTTTTGTTTTGCTTATCATCTTGTTTGATGTGGGGAGAAGGATTCGAACCTTCGCAGGCACTAAGCCACTGCGGCCTTAACGCAGCCCGTTTGACCGCTCCGGCATCCCCACGGCTTATTTAAGCGACTTCTCTATTTCACTTAAATTGGCGTTCAGGACATCAATTGCTCCTGTCAAAATATCTTTAGCCTTCATTTGGCCAAAAGACTCTATTATAAATAAGATTTCTTCACTTTCTTTTACAGCATTTTTGTCTATTTTTTCTATTTCCTCCACTTCTGCTTCATTCAGGTCAGCAATCCATGAACTGCCTTTTTTTTCTTTTACAAACCCCTTTGACTTGGCAACCACTTCTTCCCCTTTGGAACTTACTTCAAACAGCTCTCTGTAAAAACAAAGTCCAGGGACGTATTTTGCGTGTTCGATTCCTCTTCCAAGCCTGGCAGTGGCAACCACTTCGAGCTCCTGCCCCTTTTCAAGCAGAGTTATAGGTATTCTTGGAAAAACAATTTCAGCTCCTCCGGAAAGGTCAGAAGAATATACTTTACAAGGTCCTGATTTTTTCAACTTAAGAAGTATCTCTGTTTTTGAGCTCATTTTTTTCTCAGTCTTCAGAGGGATAAGTCCGATTCTATGGGATAAGAATTCATCATACAACGCAGAATCATTTTTGAAGAACTCAACTTCATCTACTGCAAGCACAGGGACTTCTTCGACACTTCTCCTGATTGCATTCGCAAGGCTGTTGTTTTTGCCGATTCTGACAACAATCTTTTCTGGGGATTCAACAATAGTTTCCATTTTTATGTTACTTTAAGAGCCCTTTTAAATTTTAACATTAGACTCTCCTGCCTCTCTTTCCTCCCTTTTTCTTTGGACCGCCCCGGGGAATCTTAGTAGTGTCAAGAATATTTATTATTTTGAAACCCTCTTTCCCAAGAGCTTTTATCGCAGCATGAGCTCCAGGACCTATTCCAGGGCTTCTTGTCTTGCCTCTTGTTCTTATGTATAAGCTTGTAAATCCAACATCTTTGGCTCTTTCAGCAGCATTTTTTGCCACAAACATCGCAGTTGTAGGGTTTGCTTTAAGTCTGTCATGTTTGGTGACCATGCCTCCGGTAACTCTCGAAATTGTATTTCCTGCCATGTCTGTAATATGCACAATGGTGTTGTTGTAAGAGCTGTATATATAAGCTATTCCAGCTCTTTCCTCCTTGGATTTTTTCGCTTCTTTTACTTTTTCTCCAGTTGCCTCTTCTTGAATTTGCTCATCAATCTGAGAAGCTTCGTGTTCAGTTTCTCTCATCTGCTCCGCCCTCCATCAGCTCAATATCTTTCTGGTTTGTTTTCTCTCCGCTTTTTTTGATTTTATCTTTCACTTTTATTCTATCCTCTTCACCCACCTTCACTATATATCTAGGCGAACCAACCATTTTATCGCCAACAATTATTTTTTTGTGTGAAATCATTTGTCTTGCCTGCCTGTGTGTATTGGCAAGATTTTTGGAAACAACAATGCTGATGAGATTTCTCTTTAAAAGATCCTCAACTTTCAGCGCAAGAACTTCAGTAAGCGAGTTTACATTAAGCCCAAGATTTTTAAGGTTCATGATAAATATCTCCTGTTCTTCCCTGCTGAGGTTGACCAGCTTCTTCGCCCTAGCTCTTAAATAATTGACCTGGGCCTCTGTTCTCCATATCTCTCGTTTATTTTTCAGCCCGTATTTTTTCATCAAGTTGTTTTCTGCCTGTATTCTGTCCTTCTGATAAAGCTTTCTTGGCCAAACAAAATTTTTGCTTTTTCTTATCATATTAACTCTTCTTCCCCTGTTTAGCTTTCTTAACTCCTACGACCTTCCCACTCCTTCTGAAATGGCTTCTTGTCCTTTGTCCCCGGACTGGAAGGTTATAAGCGTGCCTCATTCCTTTGTAGCTTTTTATTTTCTTCATTCTTTTTACGTCAAACTCTTTTGAAAGTTCAAGATTTATTCCAGTAAGATGTTTGTCTTCACCATCAGAAAGATCGTTTTTTCTGTTTTTCATGAACGAGGGTATTGCAGGATTTTTTAACTCTTCTTCTATTCTCTTTATATCTTCCTTCTTTAAGTCAGACATTCTCAGATTTCTGTCGAGCTTCAGTTTCACACAAATAGCATTGGAAATAGCCCATGAAACTCCTTTTATTTTTGTCAGCCCTGCATAGATTTTTCTGTCTCCCTTTACATCTTTTCCCAGAATTCTAACTAGAGAAACCGTTTCTTCCTGTGTTCTGCTTTCTTTTGCGCTCATTTTACAAACAATCTTTGTCTCGGAGAGTCAAGAATCTCTTCAAGGATTCTTTTCTCCACTGATTTTTTCGGGTCAGGAAGGCTCTTCACTCTTTCTTTTAAGTCGTGAAAAGATTCAAATTTCTTTTCCTCCCTCGCCTTCACTATTTCTATAGTGTGCTTTTTTCCAAAACCAGGAAGAAGCTCAAGTTGATGAAGCCTTGTATTAATGGCCTGAGCAGAATTAAAGAAATCAACAAATTCCTTTTCCTGCTCCGCAACTATCTTGGAGACAAACTCCTGTAATTGGATCTTTGCAGTTTCAGTTAATTTATCCTTGGGCAATCTTCCTCGGATAAAGTATATCTTATCTCTTTTCTGAGGGCCTATATAAACCTTTTCCTGAAGGCTAAAGCTGACTCCTCTTGTAGGAACAAGCTCAAGCAAAGCAAGGTGTTTTTCCCCGATTGCTTGCACAACCGGAGACATTCTCCTCTCTAAAGGATACCCATTCTGAAGATAATCTAGGACAATAGCAAAATCGTCTTTTTCCGCCATTCTCAATACTTCTTGACAATCTCAACGATTGCATTTATTTCCTCCTCGGTCAGCGAAACATCATTAAAAATTTTGTTGACATCTTCAGAATCCTTCGGAAGAAAGTCAGCTACTTTCACGGCATGATCTTCCTTTATCTTTAAGTTGTTCAGCGAGAAAATTTCTTCCTTTAATTCTTTCGACTTCTCTGGACTAAGCCTGCAGTACACTTTAATATAATTACTCAGGCTTTCATTCTCCGAAGGCATGCTTTTCACTATTTCTTTCACCTCTGCGAGGCTGACCGGCTTAATATCAAGAATCATTTTATCCTCCTCAAATGAATTGGATTTACTATAAGCTTTTTCTGCTTGTTAAAATCACTTATCTCAATCACATACGCTTTTCCTCTCTTCTCGAGAACTTTTCCTGTGCGGCCCTGCATTCTCTTCGGAAATCCAGGACTCTGCATAGCCAGTTCTCTGACTATCGCCACCGACTCTCCCTCGTCAAATTCCTGAAAATACCTGCTGAGAGATATCTTTCCTTTCTGCCTTATTCTTTTCCTTTTAATCATAGTCTTCTCCTAGTAATAACCTGAGGATAGCAGTTTAAAAACCTTTTTCTTAGCAGAATTAGCTGGCAATACCTATATTTCCCTGATTGAGATCCCCGCTGTCTCTGGCAGCGTTCATGTTGTCTTTTATCGCTTGAAACATTTTTTCACCCCAGACGCTTATTCCGCATCTCTCGCATACATCTACAGCATTTTCTCCGCTTAGTTCTGCAGAACAATAAACGCATTTTTTCGCCATTTTAAAGCGCTTCTAAATTTTTAAGGTATATAAATATTTAGGGAAACTTTTAAAACCAGATATGTTTATAGGTATTTATGAAAAGAGGAATAATTTTTTTCACGGCTTTTTTTGTGTTATCCGCAGCTCTTGCTTCCTCGCAGATTTTGCCTTCTTGCAATCTGGAGGCGAAGCTTGTTAGCCAGGACCCCTACCCTGCAATACAAGGAGATTACGTAAAGCTTATTTTCCAGCTTTCAGGCAATGGAGTAACAAACCCATCTTGTGGAAAAATTTATTTTGAGCTCGCGGAAAATTTTCCGATTTCTTTTGATCCTGGAGCGAGCAGAGTTTCTGTAATCCAGTCCGGAAGTTATTCGCAAGGGTTCCAGTCTTTTGTTCTTTTCCCTTATAAAGTAAGAGTTGATCCAGATGCTCTGGACGGAGAAAACACTTTGGAAGTCTTTTATTCTTCTAATTACGGCTCAAACACCTTGCTTAAAAAAGAAGAATTTAACTTTACGGTCGAGGATGTAAGAACAGATTTTGAAGTTTCAATAAAAGACTATGAAAAATCAACAAACACAATGACTTTTGAAATTCTCAACATAGGAAAAGCAGATGTGGACGCCCTCACAGCTGAAATTCCGAAGCAGGAAAACATAGAAGTAAAGGGTTCAAACAGAAACATCATTGGAAGTCTGGATTCCAGCGAGGACACTACTTTTGATTTTGAAGCAATTCCAAAAAAAGGAGAAATTCTGGTTAATCTCTTATATACAGATAAAACAGGAGCCAGAAGGTCATTAGAGAAAAAAATTTTATTTGAACCTTCTTATTTTGAGGGAAGATCTCGAGATAATTCAGGAATCTCATTGACCTGGATAATAATAATTATTGCAGTGGTGATAGCAGGAGTGGTTTTAGCAAGGAACAGAATCAGGAGAAGAAAATTGCATCATCTTAAACATCACAGCCTGAAGCACCACTCCCATCATGACAAGCCGTAACATACTACAACTGACGATGCGCAAAACCTAAATTTATCGTCTGCTATTTTTGCCTTTGGAATTATCCATAAATTTATTCATATCTTAGAGCATCAGTAGGTCTTGTCTTTGAAGCTCTTAGTGCAGGCCATGTTCCGGATATCGCTCCAGTTACACCTGCGAAAAGAATTAATCCTATAAACAATATCGGAGAAAAGTTTGGATTTAAAAATCCATATCCTGCTCTTTTAAGAAATTCAGCTCCTGCGTAGCTTATAAAAAAACCAAATATTACTCCCAACACGCCTGCCACAAGCCCTAAGAATGCAGATTCAAAGAGAAATATCTTCACCACCTCGGAATTTTTCGCCCCGATAGCTTTCATCACCCCAATTTCCTTCTTTCTCTCGAGAGTTGAAGTAACCATTGTGTTGGCAGTATTAACTGCAGAAACGAGAACCGAAACAAGTGCTATCGCGATAACAAAAACAACTATAAATAAAAGAATTCTGTTAAATTGCTCAAGCAAATCTTCAAACGACTGGACAAAAAAATCTTCTTTTCCTTTTTCAAGGTTTCTGGATTTTCTCACGCTGTCCTCCACTTTTTCTATAATTTCTTCTATTCTTTCAGAATCAACTTCGGCGATAATCCAGTTGAATCCGGTTGAATTGCCTCTGTAAATTTCAAGAAAATCATCGTGGGTTATGTAAATGTTAGAATCATCTTGCGGGTTTCCCACAGCGTCAAAAAATCCAACTATTTTGAGCTCTTTTCCGTTGAGTTCTATTCTGTCATTAATGTCAGATTGTTCAGAAAAAATTTTGTCCTTTAAAAGATAATTGTATCCCAATACAGCCTTTCCTGAATCTCCTGACCTTAGCTCTCTTCCCTTTGCTATTTTTGTCCCGAACATTTCGATTACAAGGGGTTTTTCCGGATCATAGGAAATTGCCCAGACGAACCTAAGTTCTTTATTTTTTCTAACTTCGGCAGGCTTGAAATAAACGCCAGAAGCTTCAATAACTCCTGAAGTTTTGTCCACTGCTTCCAGATCTTCCTCGCTGAGAGCAAAAGTATCATCCAGCCCAGGAGGGCCAACTCCCTTGGGTTGTATGTTGATTTTATCCACTGTTGATTCGGTTTTCAGACTTTCAATATAATTTATCAGGCCTAATCCAAAGCTTATAAATATAAAAATTGTAATTATTCCGACAAAAATAGAAAGGATGGTAAGGAAGCTTCTGGACTTTCTCTGAATTAAATTTCTCAACGAGTATACAATGCTTTCTTTGCTTATCATTTAGCTCCTTAATGCTTTAACTGGATGTTGTTTTGCCGCTCTCAGTGCCGGAGTTATGCCTGCTATAGATCCGATAAGAAAACTACCAATTAAAGAGAGAAATATAAGTATTAAATCTATTTTAGGGGATGCAGATGAACCGAGAAAGCTGTTTATCCCAATTGTTCCAAAGAATCCTATAATTATGCCAAAAAATATTCCTGCGATTCCGCCGACAAGCCCAAGCAGACCGGATTCTATAAAAAACTGAAAAAAGATGTCAGAATTTTTCGCCCCGATAGCTTTCATCACCCCAATTTCCTTCTTTCTCTCCAACACAGATGTAGTCATAGTATTTACAATTCCAATCGCTCCGACTACAATAGCTACAAAAGCTATTAAAACTATAAATGCCTGAACACCTCCGAGAACTTGGTCAACTGTTTCAAGCTCAGCTTCAGGAGTTGAAACCTCAAAATCTTCTTCTCCTTCCTCAACATTTCTTCTTTCTCTTAATAACTTTTCTATGTCTTCCTTGACTTTTTCTATTTCTCCTTTATCCTTTATTTTTACAGCTATTAGATCAACTTTATCTCCATACCCTGCCAATGCTTCAAGATCGTTCTCATTCATGTGCACAACGTTATCGAAGATAAAACTCCCCTTTTTCTCCGTAATTCCTACAACTTCAAATGTTTTGTCTGATATTCTAACCTTATTTCCGACTTTTACAGGGTTGCTAAGCCCGGCTTTTTCAGTCAGAAAATTATTTCCCAGAACAACTTTTCCAATGTCCCGATCTTTTAGAAGCCTGCCTTCCACAGGATTAATGTTCAATTCCTCGTACACAAATTTCCTGTCTTCCCCATCCGGGATAGACATTATCACTCCGAAAATAACTTCATCTTTAAACTCCAGCTTTCCTGTCGGAATATTTCTTCTGACAGCTCTTTCAACACCATTCAATTTTTCAATAGCTTCAACATCTTCCAATCTAAGCGGATTTGTTACTCCGCTTCCAGGCGGGCCAAAGGCATTGACTCCTCCGGCCTGCACGCTAATGACTTCTGTAGAGGAAATTCCAAATTGTGAGATAACAGCGGTGCGGAGCCCGTTGCCAAGAGTGATGAGCGCAATCACAGCAGTTATCCCTATCAGAATTCCAAGAAGAGTGAGGTAACTGCGCAATCCTCTTCTTTTTAGATTTTTTACCGCCAGACCCGCATAATCTTTAATCATGAATAAAATTTATCTTGCTTTTTTAGTTTTAGTGGTTTTTTCGATTTTCCCATCTTTCATCCAATAAACAATTTTGGCATGCTCTTTTGCAAGCTCTGGATCGTGAGTAACCATTATTATTGTTTTTCCTTTCCGGTTGAACTCCTCCAGAAAATTCATAACTTTTTCTCCTGTCTTAGTATCGAGGTTTCCAGTAGGCTCATCGGCAAGAATTACATCTGGGTCGTTTGCCAATGCTCTGGCTATAGCCACCCTTTGTTGTTGGCCTCCTGAAAGTTGGTTGGGGTAATGATTTTTTCTGTCTGTCAATTCAACTAATTCAAGTAGTTTTTCAGCCTTCAACTCTCTCTCATCAATACGCAGGCCCTGAAAAAGCATGGGAAGCATGATGTTTTCTTTGGCAGTCAAGTTAGGAATCAGATTAAAACTTTGAAATATAAATCCTATTTTTTTCCCTCTTATCTGGGCAAGACTCGATTCACTTAATCTGGCTATATTGTGCCCGTCGAGATATATTTCTCCATCTGTTGGCAGATCCAGGCTTCCAACTAAATTCATAGTAGTGCTTTTGCCGCTCCCGGAAGGACCCATTATGGCTACAAAGTCGCCATGATTTATTACCATGTCAACCCCATCAACAGCTTTAACAATATTCTCTCCCATGAAATAATATTTTTTTACACCTTCCAAGCGGATAACTTCTCTTTTTCCCTTTGCCATTAACATCCCAAGTTAATCACTCTTTAAGAATTTTTGCTGTTTATAAGATTCCTTCAGTCACCTAAACAAAATAGGGGTGACAAAAACTTCAATCAGGGCGGCAAGAAACAGCACAACAACGGCTACAATTATCAGATTCAAGGAATCCTGCAGCACCTCCCAGAATTTTTCAGAGCCAACCTCGTGTTTTATCACAGCTACTGAAACAATGCCTCCGGCTATCGCCGCGACAAAATAAGAAGCTATTTCAGGAAGCCCGTGAATCATATATCTAAAAAGCCCTATTGGCAAAGAGCTGAGGCTGGACTGCGAAAATATCCCTACTGCTGCAGCTATTACGCTTGCATTCCACGCAAGGATAAATATGACTCCCGCCCCAAACACGAGAGAGAAAATAAGAGTAAACATCAAAACATAAATGTTATTCGCAAAAATCAGAAACAGCCTCTCAGCGCTTGTAGTAAACGCTGTTGTTGAAGTGCTCTTAACTCCATATTGCTCAACGCACTCCTGAAAATTTCCCGGACGGTTTATAAGGCAGTAAGTGTCTATCTGGGCTTTGAAGCTGTCCGTGCTTGGAAGGAGGATGTACCAAAAAGAAAAAGCAACGACAAAGCCGAAAAACAGCCAGAGAAAAGCCCACAAAGCTTTTTCGTGTTCCCTAAGCAGTCTCAGCATGCCTATATTCTGAGTTATTTTTTCCTCCTCCAGCTTTATCAGATAATACACAAACGGCATAGAAAACATAACGCTGAAAGTCACTATAAGGATTCCAGAATAGTTGGAAAGCACAGCGTCCTGGGCGAAAATCCAGTTTACGAGAATGACTGATATGCTTGCATAAAAAGCCCCTACAAAAAATAGCTCCCAAGGTCTTCTTTCCGCTTTCCGAGGGCTTATTAGCATCTCTAACATAGCTTTTTATTTCTAACTTAACTTAAATATGTTTCTCTGAAGTTCAGCTTTTCAATTATAAATGTCATCATAGCATTTCCATGGCAATTATCCTGAAAGACAAAAACATAAATTCGGCATATCAACTATATTTTAACAAACTGATGTGCCAAATCAAGCAATAGTTTGCGAACAATCTGAATTCTGCCTGGAGAAATCTATTTTTCCTCCAGTTTTCTTATAATGTCCTGCATTTCCATGGCAAGAGATTCAAGCATTTCTTGCAGCTGGATTTTCAACTCGCCGAGCTTTCTCACTTGATTTTCTATTATTCTCTCTGCTTCCTCAGGAGTTTTTTTGACAAGAATTCCTGCTCCAACATCTACAAAAAAATTCCTTTCTTTCAACTCCGATTTAATGTAAACCCCTTTGCCGACCGATGCAAAAATTTCATTTTCTTTTCTTTTTTCAAGTTCCTTCAAAGACTCGCCGAAAAGTTTAAGCTCATTGCTCTGCTGAATTATTATCTGAAGCTGCTCCTCCAGCGAGTTTGATTCCTGATACTTTTCCTGCAGAATCTGGATATTTTCTTCATCCATAAAATCTCCTCTCACGGAAGTTTAAAAAGTTTCCTGAAAATTAGACTGAACGCTATCGCTCCAATAAGATACCACCAAAACCAGCTTCCGGAAAGAGTAGTTTCAGCGAAGACTCCTTTTATCCACCAAAAAGCAACCAGAATAGGAATCATTGTTATAATCATCGGTTTGAAAGAATGTTTCATCTGCTCCATTGTATGGCTCATCAGCTCTTTCTGCATTTCCATAACTTTAGCAGGATTCTCCTTGTTTTCCTTCATTCCTCTGCTGAGCTCTTTTTGCCTCGCCCTGGAGGCTTTCATTTTTTCTTTGTCAAGGACAAAATAATTTATAATGCTGATAAAAAGAGACACAAGCGCAGCAATAGCAAGTATGCTGGTTCTTGGATATGCCTGAATAGTTTCAATTACCATTTTTATCTTTGAATAATCAGATTTAAAGAAAGATAGTTTTTAAAGGTTCAGTAAATCATCCAATGAACTTCCTCATTGCAGGATGCATGTCAACCGCATGCTGTTGCGCGATGTTTTGGTAGAATTGATAGGATATCATTACTGCCAATAAAATGGCTGTTCCTGAAGTAAGCGCTCCAAAAGAATTTGCCACCGCAGCCAGCGCTCCGACAGCCAGTCCGCCCATAACAGTTAAAGGCATTATATACCTTGATAATATGCTTTCCAAAATCCTTTGGTCTTTTCTAAATCCTGGAATTTGAAGGCCTGACGACATGATGTTTTTAGCCTGGCTTGAAGCGTCCATTCCGGCGGTTTTAACCCAAAAGACAGAAAAAACAGCTGAAAAAACCATGTAGAACAAGAGATGAGTTATTCCTTGAAAGATTTGAGGAGTTGTCACGCTCCCTCTTATGAAAGCTTCAACCAAGTTTGATGAGCCGAGCCAGTATGCGAGTCCTGACACAGGCACTCCGTTGGAAAAACTCCCCAAAAATGTCGGCCTCCCGAGCCAGTTTTCAAGAAGCCCGCCAAACAACTGGAGATTTGCTATCAAAGCAGATACTAAAATAACCGGAATAACCGATGCGTAAAAGAAGGCAAGAGGCCATTTTACCCCGTATCCTCTCAGCCTGTCGTAACTTAGCGGAATTTCCACTTTCAGGCTTTGCGCCCATACAACGCCAAGAAACACAAGAATAGTCACCAAAATAATTGTCACTGCAAGAAATAATTGCTGCACATCTCCATTGATAATTGACTGCAGGATAACAAGTATCTGCCCTGTGCACTGCCCCTGTCCAAAATTAACCAAGCAGTTGGCTCCTGTCGGATCTGTAAACTGGAAAAGCCCTGTGAAAAGCTGCAAGGCAACTCCCGCGAGGATAAACATTGAAACTCCAGAGCCAAAGCCCCATTTATTCGAAACCTCATCCATAAACATGATTGCAAACCCTCCAAGAATCAATTGGAATATGACAATCCCTGTAAATCCCGGAGCAGCCTGAAGCCCCTGCATCAGCACATAAACAACTGCCTCAAAAAATATGAAAAATATGACTCCAAGTTTTTGTATACCTTGAAAATATTTTTTTCCTTCGGGAGTTTTGGTGTCTATACTCAATATCCCCGAGCCGACAAGAAGTTGCAGAATGATGGATGACATTACTATAGGCCCGATTCCAAGACTAATGACGCTTCCGAAATCAGTTCCAAGAATTGTTGCAAGAAATTTGAATCTATCAAGAGCATTTGCACTAAGCCCGTGAAGAGGAATATTGTAAAGTATGAAAAAAGCCCCAAGAACAATCAGCGTCCATTTCAGTTTTGTCCTAAAGTCAACTTTTTTCTCTTCCGGTTTTTTGACCTCAGGTATAAAAGCGAAAATCTGTTTTAAAGCCATGTTTTCCTTAATAAAATGAGGTTTTTAAATCCTAGTCTTTCATTAAATCAGCTTTCCAAGATACAACAGCATCATTTTTATATCGTTTATCGCAATTCACGGAGATGACCATAAAGTTTTACATCCAAGGGAAAAAACCCTACAGGACTTTCATCTGCAACTATTCTTGAAAGAGGGCAGTCCTTTTCAAAATTTTTTAAAAAATCTCTGGATACTAAACCACAAATACCTTCTCCGACAATACAATAAATATCCCGAGAAGGCGTGTCAGCGAGGTATTCAGGAATATGCTCCGCCGAAACAAGTACTTTCCCCGATGGTTTGTCAGGATTCAAATCACTTAGTTTGGAGTCCAAGTCGGCTTTAAACAGAGTTATAAAGAGCCTAACTTCCATTTTCCCTTTCAGTTATTATCTCTCCGCCGGCTTTTTCAACAGCTTTTTTAGCTCCATTGGATGCGGAAAAAGCAAATACCTTGACTTTGAACTTTAAGTCGGTATTTCCAATAATTTTGTATTCTCTTAGGTTAATTTCGCAAACCCCTGATTTCTCAACAGCCAGTCCATTTTTTTTCAGCCAGTCTATCTTTGACTGAATAGTTTCCAGGCTCATAGATTTCCTCCTGAAAATTTTTCCTCTTCTTAACGTCTTGCTTTTTCCAAAATATCCTTTTTCAGAAGGGTTTCCAAACTTGTCCAGAGACAGGTTTTTCTTTTGGTCTCCGCGTTTTCCGCTTCCGGCCTTTCCAACTCCTCCTCTATGTCCGCTTCCTCTGGCTTTTTTCTTAAAGCCTCGTCCATGAGTATGGGTGCCTCTGAATCTCGTTGACTTTTTTCTTTTTTTTATTTTCATTTTATAACATTTTCTCCAAAAGAGAGTTTATCTTGTCTTTGTTGTCTCCTAAAACACCCCTTCCAACTCCGAAGTGTTTTTTGCTTTCAATTCCTCCTCTTGGAGGATGAAGCCTGAAAAAAGGCTTAAGCCCGAGTTTCTCAAGGCTTTTTTTTCCAAGCTCTTCCGCGATTTTTTTTGAGTCAATTTTTGCTCTGTTTTTTCCCTTGCCCCTTAATTCTATAAGCTTTTTAGTCATCTCTTCGCTTATGTCTCCATAGGCAACAAAATTCCTGACTTTTCTAAGCAGCTTTCTGTTTTCAGGATTATCTTGAAGAAGAACAGCAGAGTATTTTCTTCTTAGTCTTATTCGGTACAGCGTTTCCTCTATGTCTTTGTCAATTTTTACAAGCCCTGATATTCTTATAGCCAAAATCATTTTATCATTTTAGTAGTTTTATTTAAAGCGTCAAAACACGCCTTTACATAGTTGAATGTCGTTCTAGTATGTCCTTTGCTGACGCAATAAACATCTTTGATTCCGGCGAGAGTCAGAATTTTTTTAAGCTCGTTTCCAACAACCAATCCTGTCCCTCTCGGCGCAGGTATAAGTTTGACCCTTACGCTCCCCGATTTTCCATGTACAATGAACGGAGTTGTGTGAGGGTCGTCTCTGAATTTGTCATTTGGGTCTTCAAATCCTCTCTCAACTTTTATTATCTCCAGTTTGGCTTTTCTTACAGCTTTTTCTCTTGCAGGAAGGGTTTCTTTGGCTTTTCCGGTGCCCAGTCCAACATGTCCATTTTTGTCGCCGACGACAGCCATTGCAGAGAAAGTAAGAACATTTCCTTCTTTTGTCTTTTTTTGAGTCTGCCTCCACGCTCTTCTTTTCCCGCCCCCGAATTTTCCTTTTGCCTGTCCTATCGAGATTAAATCGCTTTCAAGGTTTTTTATAAGAAAGTCAACTATCTCAGACTCAAGAATCTTCTTCCTGTTTTTTAATACATTGTCTATGCTGGACTCTTTGCCGTTTTTTACGTCTCTTCCAAGTTTTGTCTTCGGAATCCAGGATGCAAGTCTCTCCCGGTTTTCAGTCTTTTCTCTGTTTGCCCTTCTTTCTTCAAAACTCATATCTTTTTCCTGTTTAATTCCTTCTCCTGATTTTTCCGCAGAATCTATTATCTCCTCAACCGACTTGTCCTCATCATCAGCAAGATTTTCAGGAGTTGCCTCTATCATTTCTTTTGGGTTGTTTTTTGTTTCTTCTTCTGCCATTTAGCCAAGTTTCTCCTTTAATTTATTAAATATTTCCCTTAATTCCTTGTTTTGCACAATTTCTTCTTCGCCAGGAAGCGCCTTTTCTGAATGTGCGACTTCAATTCCTCCGTCAATCACTCCTTTAAGAAGAGAATATATCCTTCCTCTTGCAGAATTTCTCTGAAGGCCTATATCAAGAATACATTTTATTTTTTTTTCAGACTTCTTGGCGAGAATAAGCCCTGTCAAGTATGAAGCAGGTTTGCTTTTTAACGAGCCTGCTTTTTCCTTCGGCCATCCTTCTTTCAGCAGTTCTTTTGAACTGGCTCCAAGAATTATCCTGTCCTGCGCCGAGTCAGATTCAATTATCTCCGCTATGAGGTATTTGTTTGTCTTTCTTACAGCCAGTCTTGGAACCCCGGCTTTTAAGATTTCAATACGCGAACGATAGTCTGTTTTCCCTTCTTTTCTTCTTCTCTTCAGTGTTCTTCTTATTTTGTCCATCTTAATCTTCCTTTTCAAAATTTTTTATTCTCTCCTTTAATTGAGTTTTGTTTTTGAAAGCTCTTGCCCTGATTTCTTTTCTTATAGTCATATGTTGCTCAGAACTCAGCACCCCTTTTTTTCTCAATTCTTTTGCAAAATCCCTGAGTTTTCTTGTCAATGTCATATACTCTTCTTTTTTCTTCTTGACTTTTATCTTGATGCTTCCGCTTCTTCTTCTCGTTCTTCTCTTTACCGCTTTTTTCCTGCCTTTTACCTCTTTGACAAAAATAGCCTTCGAAACCATCAAGTCTCTGATATCCTGTCTTGTAATCGCTTCTTTTATTTCATCCAGTCTTTGCGCGTTAAACCCGATTCTGTCTTTTCCCACTCCAAGCGTTCTTGCCGCGAGAAGCTTTTTCTTTTCAAGATTCATTTTGTTCCTCCAGAGGCATTTAATATCCTAATATTCATTTCAGAGGCTTTTTTCATAATCTCAATTTTTTTTCTAGCTCCCACTCTTCCAAGGATAATTGCTGCTCCATTTCCTGCTTTTTCCAGTTCAGCGCTATTTCTCACAACAAAAGCAGTTTCTTTCCCTGTTTTACCGGATTTTTTTCTGGATGTCCGGTATCCGATATTCGGAGAGACAGGATAATTCCTCCACTTCTGCCTTATTTTGCTGTGTCTTCCCTTGGACCTCCTCCATTTCTGCAGTTTTTTTCTTTTTTTGCCAAGTTTTGAATATCTCATATAATCCGACCTAATGAACTTTTTTTTCATACAGCCCTCCCGTCTTTTGAGACTATGAAAATTCCGTCCTGGAAAATTTTCCTGTCTTTTTTCGGAACTTTAGTTGCTTTTTCTATGTTCGCCGCAGTCTGGCCGACTTTTTCAAGATCATTTCCGCTGAGAAAAATTTTGTTTCCTTTTATTTCAACATCAACTTTGTCAAGAATTCGCGCCCTTCTTTTAAATTTTTCCCCCAAAAAATTATCTATTATTATTTCTTTTTCCTGTACCTTGACCCCCATAGGAAAGTGCACATGGCAGATTTCCATTTCATATATAAATTTATTTTCAAGTCCGGATATAGCGTTTCTTATATGAGCAATATTGGTTGCGATTAGAGCATTATCTTTTTTGTTCCCTCTTTCCTTTATTATTTCAACTTTGTTTTTCGTAATTTCAATTTTCGCTCCAGGAATTTCAATTTTTCTGGAGTTGGAGATTTCCCCTTTCCTGCATATAAATATGCCTTTCTCGTAAGAGCATTCAACTCCTTCAGGAATTTCGCAGCTTAGTGTTATTTTTCTTTTCATTAATAGAAATAAGCAATAATGCTTCCTCCTAGCTTTTTATCAAGAGCAGTTTGATGAGTAACAAGTCCCTGATTGGTTGAAATTATTAATATTCCCATGTCTCTTGCAGGAAGATACCTTTTCACATATTTTTCTATATCTCTGTTTTTCACGATGTATCTTGGCTTTATCGCCCTGCAGGCATTAAGCTTTTCCCCAAACTCAACTTCAAGAGAGCCGTCGCGAATCTGATATTCCTTTATGTATCCCTTGAGCTTTCCTATTGCAAGGATGTTTAAGAGGAATTTGGAGTGCTTTTTTAAATTAACAGAGCTCTTTCTAGCCCTTTTGGAATTCATAATCTGATTCATAGCATCTGCAATAACGTCTTGGCTCATTTTTTTAGCTGTATTTTTTAAATCCAATCTCCTCCGCAATTTCTCTGAAACAATGTCTGCACAAATGTATATTGTATTGGTTAAGGTGCGCTCCAAACCTTCCGCATCTCTTGCATTTTTGTGCGGCTATTCCTGCCTTTCTTTCTTTTGGCCTGTTGTGTTTCAAAAATCTTCTTGATTTTGAGCTTTTTTTCTTAATCTGTTTTAGCACTTTGTTCCAGTCGCTTGCAGTCATCTTCCTTCCTCCACATTTGTTCTAAAATTATTTTTCATATATTCTATTATCTCTCCTTTGCTGACAGCCTGCTTTTTTGGAAGAGTCCCTCTCTTTATCTTTCTGTTCTTCACTCTCGTCCCCGCTCTTTCAAAAACAACGCTAACATTAAACCCTCTTGTTCCAAGTTCTCTGCTGTATTCCATATCAGGTATTTCAATATATTCTTTTATTCCAAACGAGAAATGATTTTCACTTATCTGGCTCTCCTTTAATGAGTTGTCTATGGCTCCAAGAAGCCTCATCAGAATTTTGATGGCTTTCTCTCCTCTTAATGTGACTCTGGTTCCAAGCTCCAGTCCAGGACGGACGTTAAAAGCCGGAATTCTAGTCCTTGGGCCTGCTTTTATTATTTGAGCCTTCATTCCGCTCAACATTTCCAGAAGCTTCGCTGACTTTTCAAGCTCAGCTCCTGTCGCTCCGGCGCTTAAAATAACTTTCACCAGCTTAGGTTTTCTCATTATATTTTCTTCCATTTTTATCCTGTGACAATAAGGTGGGATTTATTTAATTCAACAGTTTTTTCTTCAAGTTTTATTTTCGCTTTCCCGCCATTAACCTCTTCCAGCTTTCCGAATTTTCCTGCGCTTTTGCCGGAAAAAACAAAAGCGTTCTTTCCCTTTTCAAAAGCAATTTTACCGACTATTTTTCCTGAAAAATCTATTTCAAGGCTGTCATTTATTCTAGTCTTCTCTTTTTCAAGAATATTTGTTCCGTCATGCAGATTCAACTGCACAGCTCCATTTTTGAGAAGAGTTTTTCCTACTACTTTCACAACTCTTTTTGATTCGTTGGTTTCCGAAAGAAAAAACCTTTTGCTGGGGAGAATTGAAAGCCTGTAATTTTTCCCTCCGGCGGTAAAAATGTTGAAAATTCTTATGCTCTCCTTCATGTCCTTTACTTCTTTTCCATTTATTTTAAGAAGTTTTTTTTGAATCATATACTTCACCTCTCTTGCTGTTCCGGCAAGCTTCAGTATATCTCTCACAGCTACAACAACAGGAACAGATTCGTTCTTGTGGCTCAAAGCTCTTGCTATGTATTTTGTTCCCTTTCTTTTCACAGGTAATTTTCTACTGCTTTGAGCCCTAGTTAAATGCATTTACTTTTTCTCCGTGATTTTTTTGATTTTTGAGTCTTCTGATTCTTCAGGAATTTTTTTAAGGTTCAGTTTTTTGGCTCTTTTTTTGTCCTCAAGATTAAGAGTTTGAATCTGTAAGTTGCTTGGATTGAAAAAAACGCTTATTTTCGTCCCGTCTTTTTTCTGTCTGTTTAGCCCTTCAAGAATTACTCTTTCTCTTTTAACATCTACAGAAAGAACCTTAGCTTTTTTTTTGGCAAAATTTCCCCGCATGACAAGCACTTCGTCACCCGTTCTCAACGGGAGGTTTCTCTTGCCATACTTTTTCCTCAACTCTTTTGATAAATGTGAGCTTAAAAACTTATGCCTCAAATGAAGAGGAGCCTCAGCCCTATATTTTCTCTGCTTTCTTGGCTGTCTGCTCGCTTTCCACGATGTTGAAAATTGTTTTTTCATAATACAAACTGCGCAATTTTTGCGACCCCCTTCCATCTTTCTGCAACTTCTCTGGCCACCGGGCCTTTAATCTGTGTTCCTTTTGGATTGCCTTTGTTGTCTTTCATTAACGCAACTGCATTGTCTTCAAACATAACCCTTTCTCCAGTATTCCTTCTGTAAGCTCTTTTCTGCCTTATTACCACTGCATCAAAAACCTGTCCTTTCATATCAGGCTTCCCTGCCCTTACAGAAACTTTCACATAATCTGCTATTTTGGCATACTGTTGAGTGCCCTTTGCGACTTTTCCTCTCTTCACCCCAGTTATTCTTACAATTCTCGCTCCGCTATTGTCTGCAGCAACGACTAAGCTTCCTATATGCAAACCACGAGTTGCTCTTGCAGGTATCGCTTTCATTTTGTCTCCCTCGGCTTGACAACTTCTATAAAATTGAAATGAATAATCTTGCTCAATGGCCTGCACTCTCTAACCTTAACATAATCTCCGGCGTGCACATCCGCTCCTTCGGGAATTCTTGCGTGCAGTCTTGTCTTTCTTTTTGTGAATCTTTCAAACTTTTTTATTTTGACTGTCCTTTCAAATTCAACGACAATTCTTTTGCTAAATTTTTTGACTACATGCCCGTGGAAAGTTCTTCCTCTGGTAGAAACTATCTCTTTCCCTTTCTTCTCTATGTTTTTCTTTTTCTTTTCCATTTTTCTTTTCACCCCTGTCAGCTATCGTCTATCGCATCTTCTGAAAACCCAAGTTTAACCAAAACCGGTTTTACTTGTTTTTTGTGGTTCCCTTGCAGTTCAATTTCTCCGTCCTTCACTGTCCCGCCACATGCAAGAGCTGCCTTCAGGGACTTCGCTGTTCCCTTTATGTCGATGCTTTTGTCAAATCCGGAAACAATAGTGATGGATTTCCCATACCTTCTCGTTTCGGTTCTCACAGTTATTTTTTGTTCGCTCTTTGCGAGGTCTTCCCATGCGATAGCTTCAACAGGCAAGCCTGTTCTTGGATCTATCTCCATGTCTATTTATTTTTCACCTCCTCCTTTTGGGATTTGGTGATATTTTTGTATGTAATTAGTCGCGCAATAGCCTTTTTAATCTCTTTCGTTTTCGCATTTGTCCTGTTGGCAGTTACATTTGCCTTTGCAAGTTCAAATTTGAGCTCATCAAGCTTTGAATTCATTTCGTTTTCATTCATTTTCCTGATATCTTTTGCTTTTAAGACAGCCATTATTTCTTTGCCTCCGTTTTCTTTTTCGCTTTCTTTTTTTCAATTTTTACAGAACTTTCTTCAGCAATCGGCTTGATTCTGCTGAGAAAATTTTCATCTATTTTTATCTGGTCATGTATCTCTGCGTCAGGAGGAAGTATGCTTACTTTCACTCCCACAACTCCTTGTCTTGTAGTTGCCTGCGTCATAGCTCTCTTCACAACTTTTGCAGGGTCTCCCGTTTTTTTGAGATAGCCGTGGCTGAATCTCCACGTTTTTGCCCGTTCGCTCGGAAGCCTTCCGGACAAAACAATTTCAGCGCCCATTGCTCCCGCCTTTATTATATCTTGAAGAGACTTGTAAGCAATTAGCTTGAACTTCAGAGAACCCTTTCTTTCAAGATTAAGAGCGATATTGTCAGCCACTATTTGAGGGTCAAGCATCTCATTCTGAATGTCCTTGATCTCTATATGGGGATTGTCCATTTTAAATTTTTTCTTAAGTATCTGGGTAAGCTCATCTATTCTCTCTCCGCTTTTTCCTATGACTAATCCAGGTCTGTTGGTTGAAACGACTATTTTTTCCCCAACAGGAGTGTATTCTATCAAGACTTCACTGATTCTGCCCTTGCCTAAAGCTCCTTTTACGTATTCTCTAACTCCTAATTCTTCTTCCTTAAACCCGACAAATTTTTTTTCATCCATTTTTCTCTCTGTTCATCTCCTTTGCTTTTATGATTATATTGGTTCTCTTCGCTTCTCTTCCGCCGGTTTTCGCAGGCCTGTATGCCCAGCTTGCGCTGGCTTCACACACAACACTTTTATCTAAATCCATCCCGTTTATGATGACATTTCCCTTGAGCCCCTTTAAAGCTTTAATGAATACTTTTGATGCTTTAACAGGATATCTCCCGGACATCATCCCTTTTCCCTTTCTGTGAGGTATCTCTCCTTTGAATGGAACCACTTTCTTTTTTTCCGACACTTGCTCAAGATCGGAAATAGCTTTTTCAATATGTTTCCACTTTATGAACCTGCAGATATATTTTGCATGCTTCATAGAAATATGGGCTCCTTTGGTTCTTGCAACAGCTTCTTCTTTCTTAACTATCTTTTTTTCATCCTGCTTTTTTTTCACAGGCTTGTCTTCTGGTTTTTTTTCTTCAGCCAAATTTTCCTGCTTTCCAGCTCCAGCTGGCATTTCTTCTTTCTTTTCGTTGTTTGTTTTTTCTTCAGCCATTTTCAATTATTTCTTCTTAGCCCTGGATCCTTTTGTAGCCCCTATGCCTGCAGAAGTGTGGACAGGCTTTTTCCTAGTCAGAGCGAATTCTCCAAGTCTGTGTCCTATCATGTCAATTGTAATTTCAACATTCTGGAATCCTCTCCCGTCGTAGATTCCTATTGTCTTCCCCACAAGCCTCGGGACTATAACTATATCCCTTTGGTGCGTCCTTATTTTCTTTTTTCTCGCATCTTTTTTCTCGCATCTTCTTATGAATTTGGTTATAACGTCAAAGTTTCGGAAAACAGACCTTCTGCTTCTGGAAGGAAGATATTTAGCAACCTCTCTGACATCAAGACTCTGAAGCTCCTCTAACGACTTTCCCCTGTATTTCAGTTCTTTTGATTTTATTTTTACTTCTTCCATTTTATCTCTTCTTCCCTGTCTTTCTCGGCCTCAAATGCCCTACTCTTCTTCCAGGAGGAGCGTTTCTCTTGGCTGTTTTTGATTTAATTCTCTTCCCTCTTCCAGAGCCGAATGGATGATCAATGGCATTAACGCTTACGGCAGAAATTCTTGGGTAGAGCTTCCCTCTTGCTTTCATTTTGTGATATCTTCTTCCTGCTTTCAAAAATGGTTTTTGCTTTCTTCCATCTCCGGCGATAATCCCGATTGTCGCTCTGCAATTTCCGTCAAGTTTAACTTCTTTTCTATGAGGCATTAAAATCCCGACTTTGTTGAACTCATAAATTTTGTTAATTGTAGCGCTGCTTCCTGATGACCTTATCATCTTTCCCCCGTCTCCGGGATTTCTTTCAATGTTGAAAATCTTTGTCCCGACCGGAATGTCTTTTATTCTCAAAATGTTTCCTTCTCTGGCTTCTCCATCTTCGATTATTACCTCCTGCCCCTGAACAGCTCCGTCAAAAGCGACGTTAAAGAAAATTCCTGAGCCGGTCTTCACTTTTATCAAAGGTGCTGAATGCCCAGCGGATTTTACAATATCTAAAATAATCCCTTTCTTTTCCCCGATAGGATATGAAACTTTATGGGAGTAGGCTGCTCTTCTGACTCTGTAAGTCATGCTTCCCTTTCCTCTCGCCTGTGAAATTATTCTCTTCCCCATTATATCATACCAAGTTTAGTTGCAATGTCAATTGCAGGATTGCTTTTATCCAGCCTGACAAATGCTATTTTTTTGTTGCTTTTAATTAATGTTCTTACTTTATCGACTTTGACTTTGAAGGTTCTTTCAACTTCTTTCCCTATTTCTTCTTTTCTCTCTCTCCTCCCGACCTCAAAAGTCAGAGTGTTGTCAATGTCAATTCTCTTAACAGCTTTTTCAGTGGTTACAGGCTTCAATATCATTTTATTTCTCCGAGTTCTTTAATTGCCTTTTCAGTATAAACACAAACTCTTCCCAAAGGAAACAGGTCTGCAACAGAAATCTCTTTCACTCTCCTCACATCAATTCCGTTAAATTTGGCTTTTTCTTTTTCTCCCATAACCAAAAGAATTCCTGCCGAAGTTTTATACTTTCTTCCCCTTGTTTTTCCTTTTCCAGCCCTCACCTTTCTGTTTTTGAGAAATTTTTCCAAATTTTTTCCAAAAATTTCTTTAAGAACTCCCATTGCCTCCTTAGTTTTTAGTTTTTCAAATCCAGATTGGAGGACTATCGGCGGTTTAAATTCAATTCTCTTCAGCCCGGAATATCTTTTTAATATATAGTTTTCATTGGCGGTAGAGGCAAAGGCGGAAGCCATAGAAATTTGAATTTCTTTTTTGTTGATTTTTCTTTCTTTTCCTATGCCCTTCGGACCATGAACTCTTCTTCCTCCTCTTGCTCCTGACGCCTCCGCACCTATCCAGTAAAATTGGGTTCCTCTTCTCCACATGGTTTTTCTTGGAGCTCTGGAAATTCCTCTCCCATAATGCCCCTTCCAATCATGTCTTTTGTGGCTAATGGTTCCTGAAGCAGAGTGTTTTCTTCCCGCCCTTGGATCATGAGAATATGGATGAATAAATTTGTCTGCCTCAAAATGTTTAACAACAATATCCTCTCTTATTTTTTGGCTGAATACTTTAGGAAGTTCAATCTCTTCTCCTTCTTTTCCTTTCAAATCGTATAATTTTGTTTTCATTTTAGCTCAATAATCTCCCATTTTCTTTTTGTCTGTTTTTTGTTAGGCCTCGCCGCAGGAGTGATTAGAAGCTGTCTTTTTGCAGGCCCCTGCACGCTTCCGCTAACTATAACATAGCTCCCCTGAATCTTTCCGTAGTTTTTAAATCCCTCACTTTTGTTGATGTTTTTCTCTCCTTCAGAGACCTCTCCATATCTCAATGCTTTTAAGTTGTTGGTCACCCTGCTGAACATTCCAAGCTGTCCAGCCATTGGAACTCTGAATGTGACTCTTGCAGGATGCCATGGACCAATGCTTCCAGGATTTCTCACTCCCTTTTCAGACTTATGAGCTTTTAACGTAATTCCAAATCGTTTTACAGGCCCCTGCAGACCTTTGCCTTTGGTTAGTCCTCTTACATCAACAACATTCCATTTTGCCAATTCATTTAACCCTATTTCTTTTCCAATAAGCCTCTTGACAAAACCTATTTTATCGCTGGAATTCACAACAACTTCAGCAAGGTCTGGAGTTTTTTTAAAGCCATTTTTCAAGACAGAGTAAATTATGACTCTAACTTCATCAAAATCTTCTGCATTTTCAAAGCTTTTTGTTTCCTTTGGGAGTTTGACTTTTCTCTTGAGAATTTTATCGTTTGAAACTATAATCTCTTTGGCAACCCTTCCATTTTTGTACATTCTTACAGAAAATATTTTCATTTTAGGGATTTCCAAAATTGTGACAGGAACCACAAGTTTTTTCCCCTTAGTCATGGATTTGTCTGTGTCGTCTTTGACAACGGCAGAGGCCATTCCAACTTTATATGCAAGAAATCCCTGTAAACCTTCTTCAGAACTCTTGACACTGCCCCAGTTTACTCTAGGAATAGACTTTCTGGCTCTCTTTCTCGGCCAGTACTGCAAGCTTCCAAATCTAGGTCTGTTTTTCTTGGGCATACTTTAAACTTTCTCATTTTATCGGGTGCAACTCTCCCATTTATCTCCAATCAGATATTCTACAACCAGATTTAGTCAGAAATACAGGTTTTTAAATCTATCTTTGCCGTCACGCCACAAAATTTTTCTCGCTTACTATCTCTTTTCCATCAATATTTATTTTCCTTATTACCTTACCTCTTCTCTTAGCAAGCCTCCTCATCTCACCAGGGTCTTCTATGCCGGGAGGAATTTCTATTTCTTCTATTATAAAATCATGTGATACATTTGCTTCCTTAAAATCCTGGCTTTCAAAAATCATAGCATTAATGATTTTCCTATCCTCTGTTTTCAGCCTGCAGAAATCAACTTTTGGAGTTTCATCTCCTTTTGCGGAAGGTTTGCCGGTTTTTGGAGCTTTGGCTTTTATTTTCAGTTCATTGCCTTCTGCATTAAAAGAAAGAGCGATAAAACTCTCTGGAAAATCATCACAGAGTTTCATAATCTCTCTTCCGGACATTTCTTCATCCATAACATACTGCTTAACCCCCTGAAACTGCTTTTTTTCCTTAAATCTTAGTTTCCCAGCTAAGTCTTTGGTAGAAACAACCACTCCACTCACTCTTGTTTTTTTGTCCCCAAGGACTTCAGCAGCAGCCCTGACAAGCTCATTAGCATATTCAGGAGTAGTAGAGACTGAATATCTGCCTTTGGAATTTTTTGCATTAATCATTGCTCTGTTCTTGAATACTCCTCTGCTGAACTTTTGAAACTGCAGGTGCACAAGGTTGTCGCTGTTTCCTTCGAAGATTTTCTTAATGAAAAATTCCATCCTCTTAGCCAGGTTTTTCAGTTTATAAACTTAAGTTGGTTGTTTTGTTCCACACAAAACTTATTAAGCCAGGCAATCTTCGAAATAGAATGCCTGTAAAACATTCGGATTTGAAAAAATACTCGATTTTTGCTCTGATAGTTCTTCTTATCGCCCTGGCTTTCGTAATAATACGACCGATTCTGCTGTCGATTGTCACAGGCCTCATTCTGGCTTACGCCTTCAATCCTTTTTACCACAGGATAAAAAAAATAGTCAGGGAGAAAAACACGGCTGCTTTTTCCGTCGGTCTGATAATTGTTCTCATAATCTTTATACCTCTCTGGTTTCTGATTCCATTGATAATCCAGCAGGTTTTTGACACTTTCAAAGAACTGCAGTCTCTTGATGTTGGAGGATTTATCCAGACCATTCTCCCGATAACATCGGCCAGATTGCAGACAGATCTCACCAACGCCGTAATTAATTTTATAAGCAAAATAACTTCGGCATCTCTTTCAGCGCTGGCGGACTTTCTTCTGAATATCCCCACTCTTCTTCTTCATTTATCGGTTGTAATTTTTGTCTTTTTCTTCACGCTTCGTGATCAGGACAAGCTGAAAGAGTTTGTTTCAGGAATATCTCCTTTGAAGAAGGAAAAAGAAAAGCTCTTGGTAAAGCAGTTTAAAGACATGACCTCATCAATCGTTTATGGGTATGTAGTCGTCGGTATAATTCAGGGAGTGGCCACAGGTATAGGGCTCATAATCTTTGGGGTTCCGAGCGCATTATTACTTACTGTCTTTGCAGTATTTGCAGCTATAATTCCTGTAGTAGGAGTTTGGTTGATTTGGGTCCCGGTAGCCATATATCTCCTCATGCAGGGAAACACGACAATTGCGATTTTGTTTGTTCTCTACAACGCTTTGATAGTCTCTTCAATAGATAATTTCCTCCGCCCGTACCTCGTAGCAAGAAAAACAAAATCCTCCTCGGTAATAGTGCTGGTTGGAATGATAGGAGGGCTTTTTGTTTTTGGAGTGTTGGGAATAATAATAGGCCCGCTTGTTTTGTCGTATGTCATCCTTTTTATAGAAGCCTACAAAAACAAAGCGCTGGCGGACATGTTCCAGTCAGAATAGCTAATTTTATATATCTCTTTTTTATCTGTTAGTCATGAGAGATTCAGATTTATTTTATAATAAGCAGCTGGTTGATTATCTAAAGAAGAATTTAAGGAAAGGCTATACCAAAGAGTCACTGAAATGGGCTTTAATAAATCAAGGGCATTCAAGAATAGAAATAGACAAGGCGTTTCAAAAGCTTCAGGAGGAAATGGCGAAAAATGCTCCTGTTTTAAAAACAAAGCCGGACATAAAATATGAGGTTGTTGAGCCAAAAATAGATGTCCAGAATTTCAGGCCATCAAAAAAATCCTTATTTAAAAGATTTTTCAGGAAGTAGAATCTTCTGTGCCAATTTCCTATTCTTCACCTTCATCATCTAATTAATATTCATTTAGTCAATTATTTACAGAGGGATTTTTCCTGCAAAAATTTTTCTAAACAAACTCTTTCAGGCATAAAAAACCAAAGGCATCTGTAACCAAAATATCAAACGCCGGCGGTAGGAATCGAACCTACACATCCAAAGGAAAGTGGTTTTCAAGACCACCGGGCTACCACTGCCCAACGCCGGCATAAGAATATAGGACAAAATTAACTTTTAAACCTTCGGACTATAGCAGACGGCATGCAAAATCCCCTAGTTTGTCGTCTGCTATTTAGGGAAAGACTTATGTCTTTCACTTTAGCTTTCATAAATAATCTTTTTTTCAAATCTCCCTTTCTGTTCAGCTTTCTTTTCCCGGATTTTATTTAGCTCTTCAGCAGAAACCTCTTTAAAATTAGCAATAGCATAAACTACTTCAAGGATATCTGCCAGTTCTTCAACCTCCTCGCTTTCTTTGAACTCATCAACCTCTTCCTGCAGCTTTTTTATTAATTCCCGGTGATATTCGGAATCGTTTGCAACATGATAAGTCTTGTCTTTATAAATTTCAGGCAAATTATCTCTGACTAATTTATCTCCGCTCATTTTTATTTCTCCTGCTGGCTTGTTTGTTGCGAATAATCTCGAATGTCAACATCTTCATCAACCAATCTGAAGTGCGCCTCATTGTTCTTCCATATTATAATTGCTTCCTTGGCGAACAGAATCAAATTTGGCTCTGCTTCTTCATAGCTATACCATTCAGCTTCTCCCTCTTCTGTATTTTTCGGAGAGCCTTCAGCCTCAGCATGCAGCAGCATTACTATTTTATGCTGTTTCACTTTATCGCTTCTCAACTCGCAAAATCCAAAAGGCTTAAAATCTGATTCAACAAAAATTCCTGTTTCTTCAAAAACCTCGCGTCTTGCTGCATCATGGCTCAACTCGCCAGGATAAATTCCGCCTCCCGGAATGCACAATCCTCCTGCAAAAGGCCCTCTTTTCAGCTTGATTAAAAGAAATTTCCCTTCAGAATTGGTGACAATAGCATTTGCATTCACTCTGAGATTCATATTCTCTTCAGCATTTCACTCTATATAAGAATTTATCTATTCAGATTAAAAAATAAAAATAAACTTATCCGAATAGGCTTGCTAATCCAGCAGCTGACTCTCCAGCGTCCTTTTTCTCTTCCTTTTTCTCTTCTGCTTTTGCTTCACCGGCTCCGGCACTTGCGGCAGGTGCTGCAACTGCAACGCTGGCGTTTTCTAATTCAGCAGCGATATCAACTCCCTGCAGGCTCGCAATCAGCGTCTTTACCTTGCTTTCATCGACTTGCACTCCGGTAGCAGAGATAACTTTTTTCAGGTTTTCTTCATTAACCGGCTGTCCGACTTTATGCAGCAGAAGAGCGGCATATATGTATTCCATCAGGCATTTTCCTCCTTTGTATCTTCTTGAGAATTATCCTGATTTTCCTCCGGCTTTGTTTCCTCGCTGATTTCCTCTTTTTTTTCTTCTCCGCCAGAGGATTTGCCTTCAATAATTTTTTTCAAAGCTTTTTCCTCAGCGCTTGCCTTAGCTATAAAGAAGCTGATTGTTTCTTTAGCAGGATATTTAATATTGACAGCAAAACCCAAAGCCTTTCCAATTAAAGCTCTTAATTCTTCCAATGTCCCTTCTTTATCTATTTTTATTCCGGTATAAACTTTGTCTTCTTTTGAATCATAAGCAGCTATTGGAATAAATCCAACTTTCATTGGGCTGATTCCAAGCTTAGCCAGAACTCCTGCAACTTTTTCATTTATCGCTTCCCCTTCCTTGGCAACCACCGCTCCTTTTTGAATCTCAAGCTTTCCTTCTTTCACAATCACTTTTAATCCGACACTTCCAAGTTCAGAAATTGCAGGACCAGGAATCAAGTCAGTAGGACCTGGCTCTATTTCAATATCGTGTGGAGCAATGTCTCCTGCCTTTGCTTTTGTCGGAACCTGGCTTTCTGTCAGAAGCCCGGAAAGTTCAAAAGCATCCAGCTCCGAGAAAAAAACTGCGAAATCCGCAGTCAGTTCTTTTTTCAGCTGCTGCAGAGCCCCTTTTTCAGTCAGATTTATTGCCCTGTTCAAAGCAGATTTTTTAATAAATTTTATTTCAGCTTTGCCCCTGAGTTTTTTCTTAATGCTCTGGAACTGCGAGCTTGGCAGGTTCTTGCACGAGGCGATTAAAACTGTTCTTGACGATTTTATTTTCTCGCTGAGATTTTTAACCAAACTTTTTTTTCTTTCAGGCACAGGATTTTCTCTGACATATTTATCTTTTATCATTTGCTGACCTCCACATTAATAGCTCTAGTCATCGTAAATTTAATCTTGGTGTTCTTCAGGTTCTCCTCCTTCTTTGGCAAAGAATTCACAATTGCCGCATGCACAGCCCTTACGTTTTCAATTATTTTCTCATCATCCATATCCTCTTTTCCAACACAAACTTTCAGGCTTGCTTCTTTGGCTCTGAGCTTTACGGATTTGGAAATTTTTTCAACCAGCGATTTTATTGTTTCGCTTTTTTCTTCTGTAATTATTCCGAGCTGAGGAGAAGGCATTTTTCCAGCAGGCCCAAGAGCTTTTCCGAAGATGGTTGCCACGGCCGGCATGAGCTTCGCATTAGAAATAAAAAAGTCATATTCGTCAACAAGCGATTTTAATGCATCTTTATCCTTATACTTTTCAAATTCAGGTTTGGTGATAGTCTTAATTGCTGGATTTTTTTCTTCAAGAAATCCGCAGACTTTTTTTTCCTTTACTTTGTAAGGTATGCTTGCCACCACCGAAATGTTGTCTCTTCTTAAGTCAATGCCTTTAAGATTAACAACCAGATCCACCGACTGGGTGAATTTTCTTTTCTTTTCCTTCCTTAGCTCTTCAAGAGCCTGTTTCAATCCGACACTTTCCATTTAGCCTCCTACATTCCGCCAGACATCCATAGAACTTTTATTATGCCTGGATGTAGTTATACGACTCCTCTTCGAGAAACAAACACTATTTAAATCTATTCCTTCTCAAAAAGACAGCTAACACAACTCCGATAATAATCAAAATAGGCACGATAATCCAAACAGCCTTTTTCCCACTGCCTTCGGATTCTGTTTCGGCTTCTCCTTCTTGATCAGTTGGTTGCTCTTCAGGAACTCTTTCATTAATCTGCTCGATAATCAGGTTAGCTTTCTGACCTTCCAAGGACTCTAACTTAACAGAAAGATCATAAAATCCATCCTCCTCCAAATCAAACTTTCCGGTCTCTCCCACAGCCAATTCTAATTCCGAAGGATTACTAGAAACCTCTACAGTTACCTTGTTTCCTGATATTTCTTTAACTCCTACAAAATGCTCTTTTCCGTTAACCTTAAGTTTTACTCTTTCCTTCTCAGCCATCTGCTTGCTCACAACACCTATTTCAGATAACTCTAGTTTATCTTCTACAATAGTATTCTTCCACACTGTTGTAGATCCGCCGCTTCCTCCTCCGCCTCCTGACGAACTACCACCATCACAACCATCCGGCTCAAAAGACTGAGAAACTTTTTTGCTGTTTCCAGAGTGGTCTGTACAAGTAACATCATAAGTGTAGCTTCCACTACAGCTCAGTCCATCTTCCTCAAACGATTGACTTCCACTATTGCCCGTAACTACTGCCTTACCATTTCCTCCAGTGACAGTGCATGTTTTCCCATTGATACCACTTGTCGCATCCGAAACGGTAATATCAATTACAAGCTTATTCTTTGTTGAGCTTCCAGACTTAGCCAAAGATACACTCGGAACAGTTTTGTCTAATGTGATGTTAAACCCAAGACCAGTGTAATTGATGTTTCCCTTACTGTCATTCACAAAACTAACATTAATATAATAGTGTCCATCTGCTAGATTAGTCCAGTTCATAGCGAAAGATTCATTTATGTCCCCCAAGTTAGCGTTGTGGATTAAGCTACTATTCAGTACACTACTACTGTTCTGGTAATATAGGCTAAAGTTAACGCTACTAATATTCTCTCCTCTGTAACAGACGCCCCCAGCCCCACACTCATAAAAATCACGGACGTTGACACTCAAATAAGTAGTGTTGTCAGAAACATTAGCTCTAGTAGTAGGGAAAGTCCTGTACACTGGTGTAACTTTGTCCAACCCAGTACTATTCGAATAAGCAGTAACATTGTTTGGTCCAGTAGAATCATTTATGTAGAAGTAAGTCACATTAATGAAGTTCACCCCTCCTGTTGCCGTGGCATTCCCTAACTGGATAGTTATGTTATAAGTTCCAGGCACATTTATGATTCCATTGAACTCAAAAGTACCATTTCCAGAGGTGTTGATCAAATTTTGCCCAAACCAAACGTATTCATTCCCAAATTCAGAGTTATTATTAAACACGCCTCCTTGGCTCGTTCCCCCACTATTATTCCCATGACTCATGTTATACCCAGTGATTATAACACTCCTATCAAAAGTTATCGTAACATTAGTTATATTCGTTTGGGCCGCACCAACACCACTTTGGGCAACCTCTGGGTTACTAATATTAATAAAGAAATAGAATTGGGTTCCTTCACTGGCAAGAGTTAGGTTGGGATTCACAGACAGCGTGTTCAAACTTCCACTGGAGTTGTAGACTTTTACTATTCCAGCGTCAACTCCCGCTTCACTTGCAAAAGCAAAAACATATCCTGCCATAAGCAAAACACTTAAAGTCACACTAAACAACAACACAGCTAAAAAACTCTCTTTGGCTTTTTTATTAATCAACAGCTTCCCTGCCAACCCAATGAATCCAATCCCTCTTCTTTTCATTTTGTCAATTTACAAATGCAATTTTCATAAAACTCAGAGGTTTATAAAGGTTTCTCCACACTCGGCTTTGCGTGAGTTTGTGCCATAACCAATAAAATTGTGCTTCCATTCTATTAAC
>DYFY01000009.1 GCA_020724955.1 Candidatus Parvarchaeum sp.
GTAAATCAGTAAAAGTAAAAGAAGGAATTCCAGTTATCTTTATATCCCACGTTTCTAAAATTGAAGAGTACAAACCATAGTATTCGGCTGAATCTCTCCAAGTAGCCATCTGATTGCTCGGCCCTAAAGCTATCACTAAAGTCTTTTCGCTTGTATTTGTTAAAATATCTCCAATTTCTGTTGGGTCTGTCTGTAATGCGAAAATTGGCTTAATAAATAAAACGAAGAAGAAAATCAGAGAAAATATCATCAACACTCTTTTCATGACTTAAAAAGAGAATTTTTTTATATAAATTTAACGCACACACAACAAAAATCATCTAGTAAGGATCTCAAGTCCGTCACCATTTTTCAGAACATAATCCTTCCCGACAGCTTGTTTTGTTTTAACATGAATTGCCTTGACAAATGCCTTTCCAATATCTGTATGAAGCTTATAGGCAAAGTCAAGAGCTGTAGAGCCTGGAGGCATCAGATAACAATCCGGCAGAACATTCCCCTTGCTGTCTTCTAGCTTGCTCCCTGCCGGGTAAACAGCAACATAGCCAAGAATATCAAAAATCATCGCATTCAAAACATCCTGAACTCCTGTGCTTCCAAATTCATCCAGTATCTTCTTTATAGACTTCAATGCATCAGCTTGCTTATCATTTAACTCTTTTTTTATTTCAAACTCGCTTTCACCAGGAATATACTCAATCAATCCTGATTTATCCGCATTCCTTAAAGTAAGCTCGCCCTCTGCAAAACATGGAACTACAGGATAACCAAACTCTTTCCTTACATTATCATAATTGCTTTTTCCATTAGGCCTGTCAATTTTATTTGCCGCAATTATCATCGGCTTGCTGATTTTTCTAAGCTCTCCTGAAAATTTTGCCAAATCTTCTGGTTTCCAAGAACTCGGCTTTTCTGCATTTAAACCAATTTTCAAAATAACAGATTTAACATCATCCTCCATGACTTTAAGCCCTGAAAACTGCCTGGCAACTGCCTCAGAAAATTTGCTCTTCTGCACTTCAACAGCTCTTGCAAATTTTTCCCATGTTTTCTTCAAAATGCCAAAATACCATAAATCAAGCTCATGTTCAATAAATCTAATGTCTTCGGCAGGATTGTAATCGCTTTTAGGAAAAGGCTTCCCTTCTGCGTCTGTCTCTCCGCTCATATCAACGACATGAATAAAGGCATCTACGCCGGCAAGGTCATTAAGAAATTCATTTCCAAGCCCCTTGCCCTCGGAAGCTCCCGAAACAAGCCCTGCAACATCATAAATCTCAACAGGAACAAATCTCCATCCGGATTTTACATAACCTTCCCTCGGATTACTGACTCTCCCAAAATCAGCCGCAAGGTCATGTATCTTTACATAACCAATTCCATGATTTGGCTTTATAGTTGCAAACGGATAATTTGCAATTAGAACATCAGCCATAGTAACAGCTTTGAAAAACGTGGATTTTCCAACATTAGGCTTGCCAACTAATCCGAGTAGCATGAGAAAAAAACAAAATCAGTTAATTTAAACCTTCCTTTTTTTGTTAAGTCAACTTCCCAATTGTACATAAATTTCATTAATAATATTTCCATGAGAATTACGTCTAATAAACAGATATGCTCGTTTAGCTATAATCACCAAGAGATTTTAGAGATAATTTATAGTGAAGGGCATAAGTCTTTTCTTAAATAAAGGACGACAAATTGAGGAATTTCGCATGTCGCCCGCTATAAACTTAAAGAAGTGCAGTTAAAGGATTTACTTTACATTTTTTGCAGGAGAGTAATATTGATTTATCCCTCTCAAAAAAGTTTACCTAACCATAAAAAACCAAAGACTTTCCGCCAAATAGAGTAAAAATAACAAAACTTGATAACTGAATTAAATTGGAATTTCTGTCAGTTGTTTTACACAAAATCTATTCAAAACAACTGCATGGAACAATTTTCCCATCCTCGAGATAATCATATAAGTATCTATTAGAATTTGGGCCAAACCATATTAAAATAGCATCATCTGACCTTAAATTTCTCTGTAAATTTTCAACTTGCCTTCTGGCGATGTCAGGAGGTACACGCTCAAGAGCGTTTATCACTTCTATAGATAAATAAGGAGCTATAGGAGGATTCCTCACAAAAACTCCTCCTGTCCCGGAAGTTCCGCCTAGGCCGCCTCCGTATTTTATGCTTAGCCTGTTATCAACTGCAACTTGAGTTATATTCTCAATAAATTTATATCCTTTTTCCTTATCCCCAAGAGTGACAAATACAGTTGGAGTAAGATAATCCAATTTTTCATACATTCCTAAATCGTTAGCAGTGAAATAGCCTTTCATCATCCTCTCGAAACCCTCTTTAGGAACATCTCCTTTGCCAAATGGCCTGATTGTGGCAGATATGGAAATTCTTGCATTTGGGAAAAATTCTCTGACTGCAGCAAGTCTTGTTTTTGTTCCGTTTACATATAATGTAAAGTTCTCTATTCCCTGCTCCTCCAAAAATTCTCCGAGGCTGGCTTGAGTTATTGGATTTTCAATATGAACAACTAACAAATCAGTAGTAGCTCTGTCAATTTTATTCTGTTTAACAAAATTTTCCAAAGAATCAAAAACTTCTTCTTTGGTTGTTGTAAAATATTCTTCGAAGCTAATTCCGTTCGGAGCAGCCACAGATGTCCCGCTTAAAGTAATAGAATCAAACCTGACTCTGTAAGTCTCGTAAAGTCTGTTTAATTGAGGAGGAGGAATGTAATCATTATATCCGTTATGCATAGAAATCCTGAAGTCGCAGGTGTTAACCACGGGATAATTCGTGCATTTAAAAGAAATATAGTCTGGCTCTCCAATGGTTTTCTGGCTTTCAGGTCCCTCAATTTCCCCTGCCACGCATTTGACAGGGCTTCCCGTCGCCCGGCATAAATTTCCGTCAATAACTCCAAGAACATCAACTTCCGTGCTTTCCAGAAGTTCTGGATCTTGATAAGTAAAAACCATTGCCTCTAACGGACCTAACGAAACACTCTCCTCTTGAACCTTAAGCCCTTCCGGAGTATCAAACAATATTTTAATCATGCTTAGCTCTCCTTCTCCAGTTCCTCTAACAACCTTTACCTGCACACTTTTATCCTCTCCTGTTGCGTCAATAACACAGCTCTCAGCTCTCGCATTCAGAGTCAAACACTGCTGAACAACAGGCACAGAGCTTGTCTGCTGGCTGACTTCCCTGACAGAAACAAAGACAGCGCTAATCCCGACAATCACAAGCAAAATCATAAGCACTGTCGCGACTATTGGACTGATACCTCTTTTATCCATTCAGCAGAATAAGACAGGAAGTTATTTAATCATTTCTAAGCTGGCTTTCAAAGCCTAATACCCAACAACATTTATATTACCAAGCCCTATTCCTTTCATAATCGGCGTGTAAAACATTTCAGAATCTGAATTAAATATTATTTTAACAGATAAATCAGCTGGAGTTGTTATTGGTATTCCAACAGCAGCTCCATTAACAGCAGGATAAATATCTCCATAAACATACCCCCCGTTTCCGTCGCTGTTTCCAACCTGCACATCAAAACTCACTCCGGGATAATTCTCCAGAGCATTAAATGAGACATCAACCTTTGTCTCGCTGCCTGTGTTTGCAACATTATAACCGCTATGCTCAAGCTCCCCTATGGAATAAAATCTTTTTAAGTTCCCATTATACAAGTCAGCTACCTCAGATGCATCCAAAGCCCTGCTGAAAAACATCAATTCATCAATTGTTCCGTTGAAAACTCTCCCTGCTCCTCCAGAACTTCCGACAAACAAAGTTCTTCCAGATGCTCCTCCGTTCAAAGAAACATTCTCAACTCCGCTTGCCTTTACTCCTCCAACTCCGTCTATATACAAAGCGATGCTTGGAGTGCTCTCGTCATAAACCGCAACAATATGGCTCCATCCCTTATCAGCTATTTGTCCTCCCTTTACACTTCCCGAGCTTTTTGTCCCGTTAGATAAAGAGAAAAATATATTCCCGTTCTTATTGGTTCTGAAAACAAACCCTGCCCTGTCATCTAAATCTGCTTTGGCATTTGTTGCAACTATATCTTTTAATCCTGTTATTCCTATTCCATACGACCTAACCCATGCAGATATAGTGAAGCTGTCTGCAAAATTAATGTCAGGGTCAAAATTAGAAAACCTGACATTATCCGAGGCTCCTGCCTTTCCATCAAACTCATAAGCTCCTCCGTATTTCCCATCAGCAACGAAATGCGCCTCTCCTTTTACAACCCCTTCCTCTCCAGAGCCGGCATAATCATAAACTTTAGTTGGTTTTACATTGTCATCAAAAGGCAAATAGAAGAAAATATCCTGATTATCCATTCCCAAATGTCCAAAACCTGTTCTTTTGCTTAACTCTTGGGATAAGTCATAAAAACCTGTAACTTTATTTACATCAATTCTGGAAAACTCCAAGCTGGTAGCTGAATCAACAACTTTCTTCCCCAAATCATAAAACACCTGCTCTAAATCAAGAGGATGGGGTATTTCTCTTCCTTGTGTATCAATTAGCTGGTGTGTTATAGCAATAGAAGCAGACACCATTGGAGTTGAAACAGATGTCCCGCTTGCAGTGCAATAATTTCCCCCAAGACAGGTGGAAATGACGTCTTTCCCCGGAGCAACAAGCTTAACTAAATCGTTTCTATTTGAAAAATCAGCAAAACTATCGTTTTTATCCGTGGAAGCAACAGGAATTGCATTGGAATTGCAAGAAGGCATGCCTATTACAGTTAAATTATAATTATTTCCGGTTGCCGCTACAACAGAAATGTTTTTAGCAACAGCATTATTAACAAGCTGAGCGGTCAGCGGGCTGAAACTATCGCAGGCTGAATTGTTCTCAAAAAGAGAATTTGAAGAAAGACTGAGCGAAATGGCTGAAATATCATAGGTATCTGAATTTTCAGTGCACCATTTTAATGCTCTCCAGATAGGAAAGAAAGAACTAAAAGTTCCGCTTGAGCCATTAAAAACCTTAAGAGAAATAATGTCAACTTCTGGGGCAATGCCTTTTTTCCCTCCGTTGGCTGCTGCAATTCCAGCTACATAAGTCCCATGTCCGTTTTCATCGCTAATGTTATTGCTTAAAAGACAATCTCCTGTGTTTGGATCCCCATCAACACACTCAAGCTGGTATCCATTCAAAATATCAGCGTGTTGTAAATCAGGATGTGTGAAATCCACACCAGTATCAACTATGCAAATAGTTTTTCCTTTCCCTGTCAATCCGTTGCTCCAAGTATAAGGCTTCTTAACCCAAGTGTTTTCAGCTCCTGTTATCTGAACTGCATCATCCAAGACTATTCCTCCTGAAAAAGCCAGCTCAATATATTCCACCTTATCATCGCTGGCCAGTGCATGAACTCCTGATTCATCTATATTCACTACAAATGCGTCAGGATAAAATTCTTCAATAATTTCTCCGTAGGAAGAAGACATCTCAATTAAAGAATCGAAGTCTTCCCTCGAAACAGAGCCTTCACTAAAAGCGCCGGAAAGAAGAACAACGACATTAACTCTTTTAACATCCTCAGAAGAATCACCTTCAAAAAAATCCCAGACATGCTCGTTCACTTTTGAGCTGAAAACAATAGGCTCACTCTCAATCACAGGTTTTTCAACTGGTTCTTCCGCAACAACTTCCTCAAGTCTGTTGTCCTCTTCAACTGCTATATTGCTATCATCTAAATTTCCCTCAGTTAAACTATTTTCAGAAACCAGCTCAAGCTCATTGCTTCCAAAGTTTTCAAATGGGCTCTCCATCAAAGAAGGGGAGAAATAAGCGCTTCCCACTCCGACTCCAACAACAAAAAGCAAAGCGAAAAAAAGAAGAACTGAATTACTCATTTTCATCTTAGTAAGACTTTTAAATTCTTTTTATAGTTTTCCATATTTTTTGGAGATATCATTCAGAAGCATTTCAGCTTTTTGCCTCAGCTCTTCAATGCTTCCATTATTAACAACAATCTGCTCTGCCAAGCCAAATACAGTCTGATGTTGCTGTCCGCTTTCAGACTGTTCAATTCCCAAGTCCCTTTTTTCCATCTCCCTAAACTCTTCCAATCCAAGAGGCTCATTTTCCCTCATTCTTGCCCTGGCTCTTTCAAACCTCACATCAAAAGAAGCATCAACCTTGACCAAAACAAAATCATCCCCGAATCTTTTTTTAAATTCTTCAACTTCGCCGGGGTTCCTAATATTACCGACAACATAATTTTTTCCGCGCTCCATCTTATCAATTATCTTTCTAGACAAAACCCCAAGCCCTTCCTTCTTCCTGAGCTCATCTCCGATATCCTGCAGAGCTTTGCGGGTTATTTGCAAATTCCTCTTTCTCAATTCATCGCGCAAAATATCTGAATAAGAAAAAGATTCAAAACCTGCCTTGGCAAGCAAATCCATTAACAGACTGGTCCCGGAGCATATTGGACCTGTGACTCCAATTATCATGTCCAAAGAAAAAACTTAACGTTTATATATACTATGATTCTGTCTTTCAAGTGAGCCTGTAGCTCAGCCTGGTTAGAGCACTGCTCTTATAAGAAATTGCTCGTCAGAGCAAGAATCTCCTCGAAAACAAGAGGTTTGTAGTTTCGGAGAGAGGCAGGGGTCCCAAGTTCAAATCTTGGCAGGCTCATTACGATCAAGATTTTCAAAAACATTTAAGTTAAAATAAGCTCCAACCATACAACAACTTTAAAAGCCATCCAAATCATAATTATTTAAGCCCTCATAGTCTAGAGGCCAAGGACGCGGCCCTTTCGCGGCCGAAACCCGGGTTCGAATCCCGGTGGGGGCACATAATAATAAGTTAAGTGAAATTTTCTCATTGCCTATCCACTTTTTTACCACTTCATTTAAATATTGATCTCAATCCCCTCATTTATGGGTATTAGAGTTGAGATATCTAACGAAGATGAAGGATATATTGAATACTTAGTAATCCATGAAGATGGAAGTATTGGAAGTGCGGATCTAAGAATTATGGATTTTGATAAGGGTCATCACATGGAGCGTGTTTTGAGAACACACAATATTCATCATGGATACCTTATTGCTGAAACCTTTTTCTATCCCCACAGTGCAACTTCTAATCGACGTTGTGGTATTGGTTCTCAAGTATTGGATTATATCCTCTCAGATGCCAAAGCACGAGGTGTATGTGTAGTTTATGCGCAACCTACAAATGTTATAGCCATAAATTTCTTTCGAAAAAAAGGTTTCAGACACGATCAAAACGCTCACTGGTATCATCTTCTAAACCAGTGAAGCTCCCAATAACAAGCTATGGGGAGTTTCACGTAGATCTTTCCTGTACTCTAATGCAAAATAATCATTAATATTTAGCACAAAACAAACCATATTAACTTTTCTGTAAATCCAAAACCAAACACGCAAACAGAAACCCTTAAATACTGAAAAATCAGTAATATTACTGAAATAACGGTAAAATAAATGGGATATTTTGATTCAGAAGTCAGTGAAACAGAATATGTTATTCTTAGAAGTTTCTATCCAAAAGCGAAAGACCTAGAAATAAAAGAAATAATGAAAAACACTTCTTATTCATCTTATGAGAGAAATAATTCTTATCTAAAGTCTTTAACAAAGAAAGGAGTTATAAAAGAAGAGAAAATTGGAAAGACATTAAGATATTCTTTAATCCCAAATAATTGGCATTCTCGAATAGCATTTTATCTTTATGCTAAAGAAAGAGCAAGAAAGTTTTTAGAAAAGCATAAAACAATTGCCTTAGCGCTTAAAGAACTGCCGGAGGAAAAAATAGACTTTCTTGCTATTTTTGGGAGTTATGCAAAAGAAACAGAAAAAAAAGATAGCGATGTTGATTTGATATGTGCCACATTCAAAAAAGAAGAGATAGAAAAGTCTATTTCTTCAATAAAGAGAAAGTTTAATTTGGATATTCAAGCTATAATTATGCCGAGAACAGAATTAGGCAAGATAAAAAAGGAGAATCCTGAGTTTTGGAACGACTTAGTTAATTATGGAAGGATATTTATGGGATATGATTTATTTTACTATTACGCCTATGCGACCTAAAAAAGAAAAATTGCCAAGAGGATTAATCAAAGACCTGGCTGTGATAAATCTGGTCTCCAAACATTTGGAAGCAGCAGACAAGAATCTCGAACTAATGAGCATTATATCTGAGTTGAGCAAGAACAAAAAAGCACAAAAAGCTTTGAAGTTACCTGAAAATTATTCGAATAATGAATGGGTAATTGTTACTTCTTATTTTGCGATGTATCGCTCCGCACTTGCATTGTTAGCGAAAATAGGTTACAAAAGCGATAACCATACTGCAACTATTCTTGCATTAGAGAAATTCTTTGTTAAAAAAGACTTGATAGGACATGAGTATTTGGCTATACTCCAACACTCGAAGGACCAGATAAACAAACAAGACGTTGACAATCTTTCTAAAGGAAAAGAAAATAGAGAAATAGCGCAATATAATGTTACAGAAGCAATAACGTACGCTATTGCAGAAGCAAGCATGAAAAATGCTTATGAATTTGTAAACAAAGTAAGGAGCATTATTGATGCGATGAAAACAGAAGATTAGTTGAACTCTGACGAATTAATACAATTTGAATTTACCTGATTGACAAATCCTTCGCAGAGTATTGCACTTAAGTCCATGCCTATATCGAGCATTTTCCAAAAAATGGCAAATGACTTCCCACGCAGGGGCACTTCTATGCTTATTAGAACAATTTTTAAATTCGTAATGCCAAGCTAATATATGGAACTTAAAGGAAAAACCGCCCTTATAACTGGAGGCTCAAATGGAATAGGGAAAGCAATTGCAAAGGCTTTTTTGGAAGAGGGTGCCCAGGTAATTATCTTCGATATTCAAAAACCAGATTTTCAGACTGCTTTTTTCAAAGTAGATGTAACAGATAACAAGCAAATAGAAAAAGCATTTGCCGAAATAAAACGCCTTGATATTTTGGTAAATAATGCCGGAGTATACGAACCAGGGTTTGTCGAAAACACCACGCCAGAACAATTAGATAAAGTTATCGATACCAATTTTAAAGGAACCTATCTAGTCAGTAAATATGCCTTGCCTCTACTGAAAGAGTCTAAAGGCAATATAATTAATATCGCTTCTGCCCTCGGAGTTAACCCTGAAAATGAGTCTCCAGCGTATTGCTCGTCAAAAGCAGCAGTTATAATGCTCACTAAATGTATAGCTCAGGCAAATGCAGCTAAAGGAATTAGAGCCAATGCAATCTTGCCTGGGCCAATAGATACACCCCTATTACGCAAATCATTCAAGACCCAAAAAGAACTAAATGAGTACGCCAAAACAAATCCGATGAAAAAGATAGGATCCACAGAAGATGTTGCCCGTGTTGCTGTGTTTTTAGCGTCAGACAAATCGCATTTTATAACCGCTTCAACCTATGAGATAGATGGTGGAGAATCGTCTTCAAGAATCTCTCCCTGACTATTAACTTTTGTTAAAAATAATAGTGGCCTTATCAGCAAAGCATTTTTAACATTCAACTTCTGGCTTTATGAATATGCAGTCCACACATTCCGTAACAATTCAGCAAAGAGAAGATAAAATGCAAAGATACGAAAGTAAAAACCATTCAGATTTAATTATTGTTGAAGATTTTATCGGCCTAGATGCCAACGTTTTAGTTGATTTGGTTGAAAGCGATGAATTTAATTTTGGAGCAAAAATAGATGCCCTTAAAGAATTTCTCGAAAAGAAGGTTTATGTGGTAGTTAGAAAATAATTTTTACAATTGGGAAGTTGACTTAACACTATCGGAAGTTTTATAAAGTGAATAATAGTAACAATATGAACATGATCCCTGGTGATCCTACGGGGTTGCCAGATGAGTCTTTTTGCTTAATTATTTAAATCTTGCTAAATATGCCAATGGATGGAAAATACCTTAGTGTTTATCGATGCAGGATTCTTATCCAAGGTTTCTCAAAACTTTGGTAAGGGAGAATACTTATCTTTTGATTTGTTTGAATTTCCAAAGTTTATTGCGAAAAAACAAAATCTCCTCTGCAAAAAGACTTTTTATTATACTGCTCCGCCATTTATCTCGGATAAACCTTCTACTGAAGAAACAAAAAGAAAAAAGAACTATGATAACTTTATTGGAAAACTTTCCAAAAACAAAGATTTCACCATACGGGAAGGAAGAGTTCAAAGATTAAAAATTGATGGAGATTTTGTATACAAACAGAAAGGTGTTGATTCTTTAGCAGTTATAGATTTAGTTAATGTTGTAATTGATTATCCCGACGTCAAGAAAATCATCATTATTGCGTCGGATTCTGATTTTGTTCCAGTAATAAACAATTTAAAGATGAGAGGAATAAAGACAATCCTCTATACATATTATGAAAAAGGAAGAAAGGCTATGTTCTCAACTTCCAATGAATTAATAAAATCTGTTTACAAATATGTTTTGTTGACTAAAGAAGATTTTACTTCGTGTCCGATAAGAAAAAACAAAAATAGATCATCTAGAGAAAATGGAAAAAAATAAACAAGACATTTTTGAAAAAATAGCTAATTCTACAGATAACAAGGAAAAGAACAGAATACTTGAAAATTTCTGGCTGAATGAAAGAAGAGAGCCTGAAGAAAACATAGAGATAATCAGAAAAGGAATTGAGATCCTTGACAAAGGATCAGACAAAGAAAAAATAATTGCGTTGCAAGTGATTAGCAGAACTAGAGGATTTCCATTATCTGATCAATTTGATGAGCTATTTGGTGAAGGAACTTTTAAGAAAAAGCAGGATGCTAAAACAGTAAGTTATGAGGAACTTCTTAAAATTATAGAAAAATGTTTAGAATTTTTAACAGCCGACAACGGAAATTTAAGAATTGCTGCAGCTAATGCTATACACTACTTAAAGGCTGATATAAATAAAGCAGACTTTGATAAAATTTATGATAGAATATTAAAATTCAGAGAGGAAGTTTCTGATAATAAAAGAAGGTCTATTGAATATTGCATTAATAAGATCACCCCCTTAGATTTGGGTTTTGATTTTGAAGACTTGAAAATAAAAGTATTAAGTGAAAAAGAGAGAAAAGAGTTTTTTAATAATTTTGATCCGGAAGTTAAAAGGATATGGGAGAAAAATAATAATACTGCAACCAAATTGGCAGATGCCTATTATGATAGCCTATTAAATGAGGCTGAGGAATTTATTAAAAAAGACAGCAAAGAAAATGTAGGTTACAATATGTTTTTAGGTGGAATTAGAGTTGGTTTAGATATAATAATTCCACTTTTAGATGAGAAAACAAAAAAGAAAGTTGATGATAAAATAGATATGATGCTTACAAAAAGGAAATTTGCAGATAAATTTAAAGATGAATTATGGAATGAAGGAGCATATGTAGAAACAATAAGTACTAATGATCCGGATTATGAAGAAAGAATGAAATACTTTGAGGAAAAACCAAATGATCCCAAAGTGTTTAATTGTAAAGAATGCAACAAATCAATAGGGAAGCATAATTTATACTGGCATGAAGGAATGTGTAATGATTGTTTTTTTGATAAGTATGACATGTAATAAGAGGTGATTAATAATCAACAAACAGGCATTATGGCTAAGTTTTTTCGGACAAAGTTATCAATAACCCAGCTACAACAACCCATCCGCAGCAGAGCTGCGGGATATACTAACCAAGCCAAAAAAAGACTTATGTCCTCCCACTGTACTCGCGTCAAAACTTTTTGTGTTTTGAGTAACATTCTTTGCAATAAACTGGCTTGCCTTGTGTCGGCTTGAAAGGAACTTCACAATCCTGCTTGCAATCAGAGCATATAGCTTTGTGCATTTCTCTAAAGCCTCCATCAAAATTATTTCTTCTGAATCCTCCTTGCCTGAAGCTTCCAGAGCTCCCTTTTTTGCTTCTGTCTCTATTCATTTTTTACCTCCCGCATTTTTATTAAGAAAAGTTATTTTTCTGCAGGACTTGCATCTATAAAACTGGGAAGTCACTGAGTCTGATTTCCTTCCGAACGGATAGTTCTTTCTAGAGCCAAGCTTGGCCTGTGCACCGCACGAACAGCCAATCATTTTTTCTCTCGCAAAAACTCTGCCGAATCTCCTACCGTATGCCATGAATATCAAAAGCAGTTAAAGAAAAAGGTGTCAATCTTTGACTTAAACAACCTATAAAACGAGATTTTGGTGTTTATAAGTCTTTGGTGAGATAAAACCAAAAAAGAAAAAAAAATAAAACTCAATTATCTTCTTCTTCCTGTCCTGGAAGAGGAAGCTCTGGAAGACTTTCTCCTTGTTGTCTTCCTTGCCGCTGCCTTTCTTCTTGCCGCCATACTTATTTACCTCTTTTGAAATCTAAGGCAAAACAACTAATTAAACTTTTCTAACGCAAGTAATAGTCTTCCCAATTTCTGACAGATTTCTCGTCGAAAATCGCCTTGCTTTTTCTTTTCTTTCTAAATTTCCAATCTCTGAATAAAATCCCGAAAATCAGTCCGAAAACCATTCCTGATAGATGAGCCAGGTTTCCAATATTATCCAAAGAATTGCCAGTAAAAAAAGCAACTGCTCCGATTAAATCTCCGACAGCCCATAAAATCCCTGCAACAAAAATTGGCATGGGCAACCCAAAAGCCCAGACAAACATCAAAGGTCTTACAACAATCAAAGCTCCAATTACTCCAAAGATAGCTCCTGAAGCCCCGAGAGAAGAGGAATAAAAATTAACTGAAAATAAATTGGCCAAAATTCCAGTAACTAAAAACACAAACATAAATTTTTTCTCTCCAACAAGCTTCTCCAAAATACTTCCAAACAAAGCAAGAGCAAAAAGATTATAAGCCAAATGTCCCAAACCTCCGTGCAGAAACACAGCCGTTACAAATCTCCAAATTTCAATATAAGAACTCTGATTCAAAACAAACATGTCTGTAAATCCAGAAAAAATAATTTGCAAAGCAAATATTCCTATCATCAAGAGGCAGAGCTTCAAAGCATAAAATCTGAACTTAACCATTTAAATCAAATAAAAGTTATTAATTAAATCTAACTATAGAACTGATTTATCTCCGCTTCCTCTTCCTTGCAATCACCCAGACAAAAATCCCAATAACTACAACAATTATCGCTCCGGCCACAATCGCAATTTCATAACTGCTTGTTTCTTCATCGGAAAAGTCAATCTTCTTCTCTTTCTCTACCTCCTCTTGTATATAAAAAACAGATATCTCTGCCCTGTCCTGATTTATTTTATTAAGCCTGACTTTTATATCGTAAAATTCATCTCCGTTAAGCTCAAATCTTTCTTCATCTCCTACAAACAACTCTGCCTTCTGGGAGGTTGAAGCAACTTCTATTATGACGCTTTTTTCTGTCAGATTTAATATTCCAACATGATGCGTTTCATTATGCACCCTGAATTTTACTCTGTATTTCACCCCAAAATTTTTGGTTATGCTTCCCAATGCAGACAATTCCACTTTATCCTCTGCAAAAGTTCCTCTCCATTCTGCAGGAGTTCCTCCGCCAGGGTCATTGGTTGCCGCCGCGGCTGCAGCAGGATAAGATATGCTCAAGATGTTATTCCCTGCATCTATCTGTGTTATATTTATAGTAATCTTTGAATTTTCGCATGAATAACTCGGGTTTGCTCCGTCAAGACTGACGCTTGAGATATCGCACGAAGAAACACTTGCCACAACCGTCATGTTTATACTGCTGTTAAGAGTGGAGTTTATATCCTTCTGCGTTGTGCTGGAAGAAATAAACGAAACAGGGCTGTTGTCTCTTGTCTCTCCCTCGGTTAAATTAAAGTTATCCAGCACATAAGTATAATTTCCTGCATTTAATGTGTAATTAACATTTCCCATGCAAGCAGATATATTGGAGCACACAACACTTCCATTTTGGAAATAAATCAAAGTATCTGTCAGATTATACAATCTCACAGGCCTCTCTCTTGTATCTGTATTATTGAACAGCAAAGTCTGTGAATCAATTGTCTTGTTTGTAACCTTCCTGGAACTTGTCTCCCAATAAATGATTCCATCCGTGCCGTAATAAGTCGTAAGCTCTTTCCACAAAAGCTTCATTATTTCCACAGTCCCAAGATAAGTGCTATGCCTTGTATCGGCAACCCAGCTAGCAGGCTGTGGAGCATACGAAGATGCAGTGTCATTGCTCAACAACTTAGCCAAATCAATAAAATAAGAAGTCCCGGTATCATTGCCAGCCGCCTGCTGTTTTACAGAAGCCAAATCCTGTATTTTGTCAGAAGTTGTTGCAGGAATCAGAGGGTCAACAACATTTACAATAATAACATTGGTGAATCCTGCTTCTGCAGAGACATTCCTCAACTTGGAATGAAAATTGGCAATTTCCGGAACAAGAGCACTCGATATATTATTTCCTCCAACTATGTCTGCCAATCCTATATGGTCAAATATTAATAATCTTGTGTAATTAGGAGCTCTGATCGCAGAAAGACCTTCTTTCCATGATTGATTTGATATAGCAGTCTGATTAAGCCAGTTGTCATCTGTCAAAGTGCTGTTATACCCCCAGTTGCCTCTTCCCATCGGCCAAAACATAACTCCACTTTCGTTCTGCACCCTTATCATCTCCCTAAAAGCTATCAAGCCAGTGTCATTTAAAGGACCTCCCAAAATTTCTGCTGTTGGAACCCAAACATCATTATCAGTAGTAGGCATGCTTCCAAAACTCCTCACTTGAGTATAAATGCTGTTGTTTCCAGGAAAACTCCAGTTTATCGGGTCATTTAAAATAAGCTCTGCTCCGGGAAGAACCCTTGTCCATTTTAATCTGTGTTTAGGAGAGGTTTCTTTTGGAACATTAACGCTTATGTTCGGGGAATATCTAATCAGCACATGCTCAACAGTATGCTGCGTGCTCATAAACATTGAAACATTAGCTGCATAAGTGTAATTTTCCGCAGGAGAAGGCCTGACCCATGCATTCTGATAATTTATTACATTATTGCCTATGTCAGATGTAAAATTTATGACTTGCATTTCAAAAGGAAAATCTCCATAGCTTAACTCTCCATAATCATGAATTTGCTCTCCAACTTGAGACCTGAATAAAGTATATCCATTTTCATCAAATGGGTCAGGCCTGACCCACATAGAGATATTTACATTAACAGAATTAGAAAAAGTAAAAGCAGGCAATCCTGACAAAGTTACTTTCCATACCTCAGGAAGCGCAGAATACAAAGTATAATAATCTCCATCATTTTTCCATTCCGCCCTCTGATTGCTCGGCCCTAAAGCTATCACTAAAGTCTTTTCGCTTGTATTTGTAAGTATGTCTCCTATTTCTGTTGGGTCTGTCTGCAAAGCTCCTAAGCTTGGATAAGCAAACAAGACAGCAAAAATTACCGCAAATGCAGTTCTAAAGCCTCTTTTCATTCATCAAAAAATAAACTTTATCTTTTATAAGATTTGCTGAAATTCATGGGCAGGGATTAAACTCGCATTCCAAACTTGCATTTCTGGAAACTACAATTCCATTGTCACAAATCTTAGCATCTTCTGTGCAGACAGGCTCAGCCCCTTCACAAACAAACTGACAATTTCTTTCAGGATTGAGATATATCCAATCTCCCAGGCAGTCAGCAGCTATATCTCCCTTATGTCCTTCGGCACAGCAATTGTCTTGCGCTTCTTCATCATTGAAACTTCCGCAAACGCTGTCGCCGACCAAAAAACTCTCTCTCCAAAAATCAGGTTTTTCAATAAAAAAATAAGCTGAAATGACAAAAAGAGCTACCGAAACAATGAGAAAATAAAGAACAACATCCTTTCTCTGGCTCTCTTTTTTCATGTCAGAAATACTATCCCCAACTATTTAATGTTTACCAAAAGCTTAAAAGCTGCGCTTTTCTTAAAAGAGCATGAGTAATTCACAATCCCGGAGGTATCCCCATATCTCCAATAAAAAAAGCAATTAAAAAGATTTCTAGTTGCAACCCTAATTCTTATAAAGCAAACTCTTTTTTAGTTGATAGTCGTATGATACAAAACGGCGGTTGTAGTTCAATGGTTAGAACGTGCGACTGTGGCTCGCAAGACGAGGGTTCGATTCCCTCCTTCCGCTTTAAAAAAAGCTCTGTCAAAAAAGGAGAATTGAAATGAAACTAGAAATAACAAATAAGAAAGATTTTGAAGAAATAGCAAAAATCTACTCCGAAGAATTTTCTAAGCCACCTTATGAAGAAGATTGGACTCTAAAAAAAGCTCTAACCAAACTCAAATTATTCTCAAAATATTGTGATATTTGGAAAATAATCTCTCAAAATGAGATAGTCGGTTTTATAATTATAAATCCTAATCAGTGGTGTCCTGGAAATATAATTTTTGGAGAAGAAATGGCCATCAAGTCAGAATTTCAAAACAGAAAGATCGCCACAAAAGCCATTAAAAAAATATTCTCCTATTACAAGACTAAGGGGTACAAAACCTTTATGGGAATAATAAACAAAAATTCCAAATCTTTTGGGTTATTTAAAAAAGCAGGACTTAACCAAAGCTCTGAGAGCGTTCTAATGGAAGGAGATATAAAATGAAATTCGAGCCAGAAAGAGTTAAGGGCTTCCCGGAATTTTTGCCCCCGGAATCAGAAAAGCGCGAAGCTGTAAAGAAAATTGTAGAGAAAACTTTCAGGCTCTACGGCTTTCTTCCTGTTGAAACTCCTACAATAGAATACGACGAGCTGATGCGCACTGACTCCCTTGAAGAAGAAGACGAAGCCATTTCCGATAGATTCAGGCTGAAAGACCGGGCAGGAAGAAATCTGGGGCTCAGATACGAATTTACATTTCAGCTTTCAAGGATATTTAAGCAAAATCCAAATCTTAAGCTACCATTCAGAAAATACCAAATCGGAAAAGTCTTCAGAGATGAGCCAACTTCCTCCGGGAGATACAAAGAATTCACTCAGTGCGACATAGATATAATAGGAGATGCTTCCGAAAAAGCAGACTCCGAATGTCTTGCTGTTTTTCTTGATATTCTGAAAGACTTGAAAATACAGGGAGAAGCAGAAGTCAACAACAAAAAGCTGTTGAATGCGATAATAGAATCCTGCCAGATACAAAACAAAAAAGCGATAATGAAGGAACTGGATAAAATGGACAAAATAGGAGAAGATGAACTGAAGATAAACTTGAAAAAATACGCCGACACTTACCAGATAATGACTCTCTTCAAACTTTTGGCAAAAGACCTTGAGTTTTTCATTAAGAATCTTTTTGAAGGAGCTGAAGAGATAAAAAAGCTTGAAGACTCCCTAAAACTATACGGATATAAAATAAAATTCAATCCCTTTTTAGCAAGAGGGCTCTCGTATTATACGGGAAATATATTTGAAGTCAAACTCGCCGGAGCCAAAAAATCTATAGCCGGGGGAGGGCGTTATGACAACACGGTTGGAAAATATCTTTACAAAGAAATTCCAGCCGTCGGAATTTCCTTTGGGCTGGAAAGGCTCACAGAGCTGGCAAATGTAGATTCTTCCAGCAACCAAACTGTTTTAATCTCAATAGAAAGAGATAAAGAAACAATAAAGTTAGCGCAAAAATTGAGAAAGGCCGGAATTCCCTGCCTGACAATGTTAGGAAAAATAAGCAAAGCGCTGGATTATGCAAACTCCCAGAAAATCAAAAATGTAATTTTAATAGGAAATGAAGAAATTCAAAAAAAGAAATTCAAACTAAAAGACATGTCTTCCGGAGAGGAAAAGCTTCTTACAGAAGCTCAGCTAATTAGGAAGCTGAAGTGACTAAACAACTTCCAATCTTTTAGCTTCCAACAAAATAGCCAAATCTCTTTTTACTATAAACTTCCCAAGATAAGTTTGGGGCTTGCTATTCTTAACCAAGTTAATAGCTTCATCTAAAGTAACCCAAACTAATTTGAATCCCGCATCTACCTCACGTTGGCTAAACTCCGGCTCTCCTTTTTCCAAAACATTTCCAAAAAAACAATAAGAAATATGTTCAACTTTCTCAACAGACTTAAACTCCATAGTTTTTCCAATTTCCCCTAGGATTTCCATGGTACAACCAGTTTCCTCCTTTATTTCGCGCCTAAGTGCCCCTTCAATATCCTCTCCTTTTTCAATTCTTCCTCCAGGAAGCTTATAGTAGTTATAATTAGAAACATAAAGAAGCGCAATTTTATTGCCTTCTCTTAAAACTGCTCTGGCAAATTCACTCTTTTCAAAAGAAACAACTTTCTCATCTAATCCTAAATCTTTATCAGTTAGTTTCAGAAAAAGTCTCATCTTAGTTTTCCTCCTCCAGCTTCTCCATCTCCTCGCGAAGCTTCGCAAGCTTCTCTTTGTTCTGCTCCTCATACATCTTTTTTAGCAAAATCCAAATTTCCTCAAAGTGATTTTCCTGCTCAAGCCATATCTTCTGCTGATTATCAAGATGCAGCAGGGAAACAAAACCAGTCACCTTTTCTTCTTTTGTTTTGGCTTCATGCATAAGCTCTGAGAAAGCATATTTTTCAGAACGTGATGAAAATACATTCCTAAGTTTGGAATACACCTCTCTTATCTTTTCCTGCAAATTCACGCTGTTTCTAGGCAAAACAATGCCTGCCTCTCTCTCCTGCTGTTTAAAAATAATTTCCCTCCTGATTCTCCTGGTTTCTGTCTTTATAGCTTTTCCAAGCGCTTCCATTAACTCCTGCAAGCTAACGCGCTTAAATCTTGGTAATGGCGTCCTCGGAACAAGCTCAGGAACCTCATCATCAAGCTCAATTCTCTCCTGCTGGTATTTTTTTTCCTCTTTTTTGCCGAAAAGAATATCATCCAGGCTTCTCAAGTCATAGTTAAGCAAAATCTCCGACTTTATCCTCAGCAACAAAGAAGCGGCTAAAAGCACTTTGCTTGACACAAAAAAATTCGCCTCTTCCAGCTCGCGGACTTTTTCAAGGTATTTGTTCGCAAGAAGAGAAACATCAATATCCCATGGGTCAAGCTGTTCAGTGTTTATTAAATCGTAAATGATTGCCTGCCATCCAAGCCTTTCTCCGAACAAAAGGTCATGCACCTGCTCCTGCCCCACCTTCTCGGCCTTTTCTGAAACCTCGCTCATTCGGAATATGTGTTTGGATAGTTTAAATCACTTCCTGTTAAATTTTTGTAAAAGAGTTGTTTCTATTCAAAAGTTACAACATACCGAAAAGTTTAAAAACCCCAAAATCCCAAGATAACTATCACCTCTTTTTCCCAGAAGAGGACATCCGGTCTGTCTATTTTAGCTGGATTGGATCTCCTCTTCCAGGGTTTAAATTCCAGGCTTGCCTTCTCTATTTCCTATCTAAAACTAGGCACGATTAGCAGAAGGCAAAAATTATAAACCCCAATAAAAAGAAATTAAAAACAAAAGAAGATAAACAGCTAAATAAAAAATGACTGGGCAGAGAATCGCAAAATTAAGACTGGCTCTGAGAAAAAAAGAATTTGAAAAAAAACAAAAAGAAATCAATAGAATTTTAAGATCTGGAGGAATTTTTCTTGTCAGAGACCGCAGTCCGGTATACACTTTGCCTCCGGCAATAGTATTTTCATCAGAAGGAAGAATAACATCAAACGGCGAAAATCTTTGGACTGAAATTTATTTTGGATTGAGATTAATTGGATTTATTGATACAGACAACAGGCACCCTGTGCTTCATTCTCGTGTCTCCAGTTTAAACATCGCCCTGCCTCGATTAGAAATACCCAGCCATTATGAAATTCGTCAATCTTATTTTGATGAAGGCAAAACCATATTCACATATTCCGCACACGAAATTCTAACAGACGCAGATGAAATATCCGGTTTATTATCTGCATACTAACCTGTAAATCAAACCATTAATTGCAACATCTCTGGCTCTAACCTTGTCTTGCACGAACACTAACATAAGCCAACAGACAGCTCATCAGCTCTGCTGTTAAATAATTAACAATAAATCTGAAATGGCCTGCTCATTGAATAATTTTAAGTTATAAACTGCACTTAACAAAACCAAAGCATATTTAAATAAAAAAATCCTCAATAATTGAATAGATAAAGAGGTAAAAGGAGGTTAAAAATGGCTAAAAGAGGAAGAAACAGCATGGGGTCTTTCGGAGGCTGGGCTTTTCTTATCGGAGTAGTTCTCGCGGTAGTTCTTGGATTTCTCGGCTCTCTGAACTCAACATGGGTTTGGGTGCTTGTAATAATAGGACTCATCGTAGGTTTGTTGAACATAGCTGATAACGAGTCAACTCCTTTCCTTATGTCTGGAGCTATATTGATAATTGCCAGTGCATTCGGACAAGATGTATTGAACTCTGTGCCTTTGTTGAACAACGTGCTGCAAGCGCTTCTGGTGATTTTTGTGCCAGCAACAGTGATCGTCGCCATCAGGCACGTTTTCAGTCTGGCAAGACACTAAAAAGAAGTTTTTTATTTTTTTATTTTAAAATTTTTATAAGCAGAGGGCATTTAATTTGCACAATCTATTCGTAGCTGTCAAAAAATCAAGCCGTTGCTTTTTCCGCAAACTCTGTATAACTACACTTCCCGCAGCGGCTTCTCCCATCTCCAACAGCCAAAAAAATTCCAGGACCGCATCTTGGGCAGTGTGGGGTTCTTCTGATTTTGTCTCCTTCAATAGAATATCGTGCATATTTTCTGCTCGTCTTGTTATTCTTATGCGGCTTCTTGCCTTTTTTGTTAGCGCCTGATTTTTTTGCCATTATTTCTTTTTCTCCTTTTTCTTCGGCTCTATCCTGTTCTTCTGCTCAACGCTGTCATAGATAAAAGCCTCAGCAAAAAAATTATGAAGCCCGTAATTGCCTTTAAGAGACTTTATGCAAATCAAATCCTTTTCGGCTTTTTTCTCGTCAGCAATCATCTGAGACACAACCTCAAACCCTGGATTAGCCTGGCTCGAGAAACTAAACTCAATTTCATTCCTTCCTAAAAGTTCATTCCTAAATTCCCTGATTAAATTCATCTTCTCTTAACAGAATACACTCCCTTTTCAATTATAGAAAGTTTCTTCGCTATTTCAGAATTTTCAGGGCTCAGTATTGCAAGCGTTCCTTTCAGACTAGAAGGCAACTCCTTTGATTCCTTAACAGCCTTAAACTCTCCTTTTTCAGTTATTTCTTCAACTTTGTAAATATTTTGTTGCATTATTTTTTATTGCCTCCCTTCTTTTCCTTGCTCGCAGTTCTTTTGGCTTCGCTTTCAGCTTTCTTCTTTTTTTCTTCAAGCCACTCAATTTTCCCTAAGCCCGGCTGTCTCATCGTCAGGCCTATTTTTGGCTCTCCCATCTTGTAGCTTATAGCCACTATTCTGGCAACGCATTTGTCTCCAACCCCCAAAGACCTTCTTGAAGACTTGCCAGAAAGAGTTCCTGTCTTGCTAAGCGTAACATAATCATCCATAGTCTGAGAAACATGAATCATCCCTTGCATAACTCCAAGATTCATAAACGCCCCAAAATTAGTTATTTCCTGTATAGTCCCATAGACCAGCTCATGCAATTCCGGTCTCCAGATGAGGATTTTAAATCTTGATTCATAATATGTCGCTCCATCTCCCGGAATTATAACTCCTTCCCCAACATCCTGAATCTCAACAACACAAATAACAAATCCATAATCCTTGCTGACACTTCCTACATAACTCTCGTTAAGCTGCTGCTCAACAGCTTCCCTTGTAGCAAGCCCAAAATGCTTCGGCTCAACCCTTATATGATCTTTAACATCTGCTAGATAGAACATCTTTAACAAAGAAATTTTGGCTTTTTAAAGCTTTCTCGAACAACAAAGTCTGCATTTCAGCCAGCTCACTCATCATAGAGTCATTCGGCTCCAACGCTTTTTTTGGAATCAAAAATCACTATCTTGTTAGGAACACTCCTCTTTATTTCGTTATCAAGAGTAGCTATAAAAAAACCTTCATTGCCTCTGCGGATAAGCCACTCATCGACGCTTCCCTCTCCAAGAGTTGTCTTTTTGATTTTCCTGCCCTCAATCATCTGAAGAGCTGTGTCAATAGCTGTTCTTTCGTCCCTGGAAGTCTTGTCCTTGTGCTTCAAATCCTTTAGTTCCTGTAAAACTTCCCTCGGAACCTCTACTCTGAATCCCTGCTCTTCAAGCTGTGAAAGAAAGTCAATCCTTTTCATAACGCAAGACAAAATAAAACTGCTGTCAAGCAAAACCTTCATGCTTAATAAGAGAGCAACAAGTATATTAATATTGCTGTTCAAATTTTGACAGCAAGCTTTCTAATTTCTGGATTGCAAATTTACCCTGTGTATTGCCTAACATCTTTGTCTTTTTAAGCCGTCGGAATTTTATGGGCACGGAGGGAATCGAACCCCCGAATACTGGTCGCTCCGCAAAAACTCTGGAGCCAGTCAGTTTACCACTAGCCTACGCGCCCTGCTCTTTTAACAAAAACAGCAGTTTTAAGCTTTGCTAAAAAGCTCAAAAACGTTTTACAGGATTTAGCCTCTGCCTTTGTTAGATACTCCTATTGCCCAACAATACATCAAATTTTTTGTTTGTTACCGCCGTTTTTTAATTCTAAGAAACATTATAACATGCTCCGCTAATATTTTTATTATAATAATTGGAACTTTTTCTGCAAGAACTGCCTTCAAAGGTTTTACATGAGATTCACAATTATTTATAATCAAACAAAAAACATAGCCCTTTATTTATGAAAGCAGTCAAGTTCATTTCTTTTGATACCTTTTTATTTAGCAGAAGACATATCAAGCTATCGTCATTAATCTCCTCGCTAATACTAAATCCGTACTTTTTACTTTAAATATAATTATGAATGTAAATATACAATTATCTGTTATGGCACAAACTCACGCAAAGCCATCACGCAAAAAACATTTATAAACTAAAGAAAACATTGTTAGGTGTGAAAAAGAGGGAGTCTTTTGAGTTGGTGATGGAAAAAAGAACTAGGTGGGCGTTGGCAATAAGCTTTGTTACTTTAATCGTCTTAATTGTTTTTTATGTTCAGTTCATCTACATAGAAAAAGGTATGATAACCGGACTGCCATTCGCCGTTGATGGTAGTTCGTCAGGTCCGTCAGGTCCAATAGCTTTCGGCACTGCTCCAGAATCAAGCCCTACTGATTCCGGAGATTCGGCTTCTGATCCTACTGCTCCGGCATCAAGTCCAATAACAGGAGATGAAACCTCTCCTACTGATTCTAGTGCTCCATCAAGTTCAGGAGGAGGCTCTGGAGGCACCACCAGAGAGCCATCTGCCCAGCTCTGCGGAAATAAAGTTGTAGATGAAGGCGAAGAATGCGACGGAGACAACTTCGGCCAATACGGAACAGGAACAATAGGATGCTCTGTCTTAAATTCTCAAACTCTGCCGGCAGGTCCAATATGTACTCAGGAATGCAAAGAAGCCTTCAAATACAATGACGAAGGAAGTCTGACATGCACAGGAGAATGCAAAATATCAGAAAAATACTGCCAGATTTCCTATTGCGGAGACGGAGTGGTTCAAACGCCTAACGGAGCAGGAATTGGAGGAGGGCCGAACGTATATGGCTCCCCGGGATTTGAAGAATGCGACGATGGGAATTCAAACAATAATGATAATTGTATAATTGATTTGGCGAATCAATTTGCATGTGTGGAAGCTTATTGCGGAGACGGCTATGTAAAAATATCAGGATGTCTGTTTCTTCCTCCTGGAAGTCCAAACGCTTGTGAAGAATGTGACGATGGAAATACTGAAAACGGAGATGGATGCTCCAGCAAATGTGCTGTTGAATTTGGAACAGGTACCATTGAACATACAGAATGTGTAAACCAGCAGTGCGTTATTGTTCCAGGATCAGGAGAAAATCAGTGTGAATCTAACGAAGACTGCATAAGCAAGCCAACAACACCGACGCCTGGAAGCGGAAACCCTGGAACTCCTTCGAAAGGAACAACGTCTTCTGGCTCAACAGCAAGCCAGCAGCCGACAGCAGGAATTCCCGGAATTCCATCAAACGCTGTAAAATCAACTTACAAAGTCGGAGGAGAAGGAGAAGAGTTCAAAGAAAAAAGTTATGTGGAACTAGGAGTAAATCCTCTTGATGAAATCCTTTTCTCAATGGAAAATGTCGATTACACAATAGTTATACAAAAAATTGAAAACAACTTCGTTACCATCTTAATAAAGCCGCTGAACGAGGAATTTATCATTGAAATAGGAGAAATAAGAAAAATAAATCTCGGTGACAGAGGAATAGCTATTAAAGTAGACCAAATCTTAGAAGAAACCGGTGGAGAAGAAACAGCTTTCGTAACGCTTGCTTCTGTTGAAGAAGAGCAGGCGACACAGCAAGAGCCTGAATTTGAGCCGATATTTGAAGCGTATTTGCAGGATGAAGAGAACAGAGCAGAGTTCACTCAGAAAAGATCAATAATTCCTGAAACAAGCCTGATACTAGCGCTTTATGCAGTCTCAATAGTAGCAGTAATAATAATTATCTTCTTTGCAGTTAGATTTGCTCCAAAATCCAGATTCTCCCGAAGAAAACACAGAAGAAGATAAAAATCCCTTTTTCCAAAAACAAAATAGTAAATGCTAATGCCTAATCTTAAGGTAATGTTTGACAAATTAATTCAGTGTTAAAGCTTCTAACAAATATAGCAACAGGCTTAAATAATTGAATAAAATGTTTGTTGCTATATTCAAAGAACATAAATCCGTGCTCAATTATATTCTTCACTAAATATTCTCACATTATAATTAGAAAGTTTAATTTGATAATTCTTTCATCCTGTATACTAATTTTGTTTTATGCATCGCCAGAAAAATAATAACAAAATATCAGGCCCCAACATTGCTAGGTCCTATCTTGGTTTTGCTGTCGTATTCTTTTATCGTGTTTCCTACGTCTATTCTTCTGTAAATCCCCGAAGACTCTCCTGTGCCTATTATCTCAAATCCGTTTTCATACAAAGAATCTTCAATCTGAAGAGGAGTGGCTGTCTGCACTCCGTTGACCCCCATCATGATTTGATTGATTATCATTATCGCTCCTGCAACCATTGGAGTTGAAACAGAAGTTCCGCTTGCATATCCATATCCTCCGCCGGATTTGGTTGTTTCAACATTCTTTCCGGGAGCAAAGAGCTTCACCAATGAATTCCTGTTTGCAAAGCTGGCTATAACATCCTGTTTATCTGTGGCTGAAACAGGGATGGCTGAAGACATGCAGGATGGAAGAGCTATTGCTCCGGGATTTGCCTGGTTTCCTGTTGAGACAACAGCTGCAATTCCATTCTTATTTGCCTCGTTGATAAAGAAAGCAGTTGATGGGCTGAAGCTGTCGCATTCGCCAGTAAAAAGAATAGCAGTTCCCAAACTCATGGATATTGCACTAATCCCGTATTGCTGGGCGTTTTTTGTGCACCAATCAATAGCCTTTATCACTGGAAGAAGGCTTTCAAACGTGTTGCTTGAGCCTTCAAATACTTTTAGGGAAATTATCTTTGAATCAGGAGCCACTCCTTTTTTTCCTCCGCTGGCAGTTAAGATTCCCGCCATCTGGGTTCCATGGCCGTTTAAATCCTGAACGTTTGAAGTCATAACGCAATTTCCATTCTGATCCAGATTATAACAATCAAGCTGCATTCCTCCGGGCAAAGCATTGGCATCCTGCAAATCAGGATGTGTAAAATCAACACCAGTATCAATCAGGCACGCTGTCTGTCCTTTTCCTGTATATGTTTCTCCCCATCCGAAAAGCTTTTCGTCCCAGACTTTTTCAACATTAATTATCTTGGTTGCATCTCCAAGGGTTGTTGTAACAACAGGAGCCATTTCTATGTATTCAACATCAGAATACCTTGCAAGCCTTTCCACATCATTTCTGCTTAGCCTTGCAACAAATCCATGAGGATAAAAATCTTTTATCATCTCTCCGTCTCTCACTAAACTAACCGCTTTATTAAATCTGGGTTTTGAAAAAAATCTGTCTTGAGTAAATCCTTTCATATAAACAGCAACTTTCACATCAGCCTCTCCTTCAACCGCCAGGCTCTCAAGAACATAAGAGTTTATTTTCGGGCTGAAGATATCAGAAGAATAGTCAGGAGATAAAAAAACCTGCCCTGAAAAAGAAAAAGACAAAAGTCCGATAACAACAGCCATCACAGCCAAAACCAGGCTCAAATCATTCTTTCGCATATTAGGAAAAAACTCGTAAATATTTAAAGCTTGCTTTTGCTCAGTTTGACCTTTGAATCATATTCTTTTGTTGTATTCCCCACGTCTATTCTTCTGTAATCAGTTCCGCTTTGCGGGAATTTGTATCCGTTTTCATACAAAGAATCTTCAATCTGAAGAGGAGTGGCTGTCTGCACTCCGTTGACCCCCATCATGATTTGATTGATTATCATTATCGCTCCTGCAACCATTGGAGTTGAAACAGAAGTTCCGCTTGCATATCCATATCCTCCGCCGGATTTGGTTGTTTCAACATTCTTTCCGGGAGCAAAGAGCTTCACCAATGAATTCCTGTTTGCAAAGCTGGCTATAACATCCTGTTTATCTGTGGCTGAAACAGGGATGGCTGAAGACATGCAGGATGGAAGAGCTATTGCTCCGGGATTTGCCTGGTTTCCTGTTGAGACAACAGCTGCAATTCCATTCTTATTTGCCTCGTTGATAAAGAAAGCAGTTGATGGGCTGAAGCTGTCGCATTCGCCAGTAAAAAGAATAGCAGTTCCCAAACTCATGGATATTGCACTAATCCCGTATTGCTGGGCGTTTTTTGTGCACCAATCAATAGCCTTTATCACTGGAAGAAGGCTTTCAAACGTGTTGCTTGAGCCTTCAAATACTTTTAGGGAAATTATCTTTGAATCAGGAGCCACTCCTTTTTTTCCTCCGCTGGCAGTTAAGATTCCCGCCATCTGGGTTCCATGGCCGTTTAAATCCTGAACGTTTGAAGTCATAACGCAATTTCCATTCTGATCCAGATTATAACAATCAAGCTGCATTCCTCCGGGCAAAGCATTGGCATCCTGCAAATCAGGATGTGTAAAATCAACACCAGTATCAATCAGGCACGCTGTCTGTCCTTTTCCTGTATATGTTTCTCCCCATCCGAAAAGCTTTTCGTCCCAGACTTTTTCAACATTAATTATCTTGGTTGCATCTCCAAGGGTTGTTGTAACAACAGGAGCCATTTCTATGTATTCAACATCAGAATACCTTGCAAGCCTTTCCACATCATTTCTGCTTAGCCTTGCAACAAATCCATGAGGATAAAAATCTTTTATCATCTCTCCGTCTCTCACGCTACTCAAAATTCTCTCAAACCTCTCCCGCGAAACATGGCTGTCTGTCTCATCTGAAAAAGCGCCCTTAAGAATTACGCTCACATCCACCTCTCCCTCCCCTGACTCAAAAGCTTCAGAAACATAAGGATTTATTTTGGATTCAGTTGGATAAAAATCCTTAAAATCCAAAGAGCTTACAGAAGGAGCTAAGAGAACTAAAAAAACAGCAGCCAAAGCCCAAAAGCTTCTCCCAAACTCCATTTTAACCAAAAATCAATATATTCCCGCCTATTTAAAATTAACCCTCTTCGGAAACGACTTGTCAAAAAAGCCATCTGATAGAGAACATTTATAAACAAAATGCCCCTTCTTTAAAAATGCCCAGAAAAAGAGTGAAAACACGTAAAAAAACGCGCTCTTCGAACGAGATTGAAGAAAAACTTCTCCATAATTTTGTGGAACTGCAAAAAATCCACACCAATCTTGCCGAAAAATTCGACAAACTATCAAACCAAATATCAGAATTGTTAAGTCTTTTTGAAATGACTGCAAGATCTTTTTCATCCCAGCCAGGAGTAATTGCCACAGAAAAAGACAAAGAGTTTCTTGACAAAATAGACAAGCTCTTAGACCAAAACAAAACAATCGCCAAAGGGCTGACTCTGATGGAAGCGAAAATGAGGGAAAGGCTTTATGGACAACAGCAATACAGCCCTCAGCCAAACTATTACAACTACCCTCAGCCTAGAAGATGAACAGCCACGACATAAGGGAAGAATTTCTGAAAAGGTTCGTTGTATCGCTAATCATCAATTCCAAAAAAAACACGAATCTGGCATTTAAAACAGAAAGCCGTATAAATAATCCAGTGTTTCCGGAAAAAAAACAAGAAAGTTATATTCTGCCGGAAAGAGGCTCTATTGCAGAAAAAATCTTTGAAATTATAAAAATTCCTGGCGTGGAAAGAATAGAATGTTCCGGTCCTGAAGAAAAACTGCTTGTAAGAAAAATGGGAAAGTCATTTTTGCATAAACTCACTCTTAAAGAAAAAGAAATAAAAAAATTCTTTGAAGAGTTTTCAAAAATTTCAGGAGCCTCTGTGAAAAACGGGTTGATAAATGCAGTTTATGAAAATACAAGGTTGATAGGAGTAACCTCAAAATTTGCCGGAAGCCGGTTTGTCCTTGAAAAACTACCTGAAGATTATGTCTAAATATTTTTCCCCTCTCGAACCAGATGCAAACAAGATAACTGCTTCTCTGGTGTTTTTTTCCTTGTCAAAAATAGCCAAAGAACTGACTTTCATGGATTCAGCGCTCTCAATTTGAGAAACAAATGGAAGAATATCTTTCTCTTCCTTTGAAAAGCTGATTTCTTTTCCGAAACTGCATGACTCAACTTTTCTCACCACGCTTGGGCAGTCAGGATTGTCAGACCTGCAGACGCTTTCCTTTACTCCTGAAAACCCATCGGCAAAAAACATTCTTCCCGCACTTTTTGGAGGCTCGCACAAACTTTCTTCACACTTAAGGCTGGCTTCACATTCATCAGTCAAAAGAAAAGAAGAGGTCAATGAAATTTTTTCATCTGCAATCTCGCTTTCCAGGTCAGAAACAACAACTTTGTCTTCCTCTCCTGGCTCTTCAGAATCAAAGCTCTCTCTTATTATATCAAACATCTGCTCCGAATTGGCCGGAGCTGAAATTACAAACTTAACGATATTCTCATCTGTAAAGTCAGAAACAAGAACCTTCAGCTCATAGATTTTTCCATCCGCAAGGCCTCTGACAATAAAATACTCATTTTCCTTCAGCGCTCTCATCTTAACCAAAACACTGGCTGAATCATAATCTATATCAAGCGAATTGGTAACAACCACTCTTTTTCCGTTATTCGGAAGCTCTTCTTCAGAACTGATAGTGATTGGATTTGTAAAATAAGAAATTTCATAAACCCCTTCCAAAGGCTCTATAGTTATATCGGTTTCCTGAATATCTTTTGACGCGCTTGAAAACCCCTCGAATAATCCTGGAGAAATAGTTCTCGGCTCTATTGAGACCTCTCCCGGACCTCTTGTGCGGACATATTTGGCATTTGGAATGGTAATCATAATTTTGGTTTTATCCGCTCTCTTATTTACCCTCACATTGGTTTTCCATTGAGAAAGCTGATTTGATTTTGCAGAGACCGGCTCCGGCTCCTCAATAAAAATATCCTCATTTGAAATTATCTCTCTTGCCCCTTCACCCGCCAGTCTCGCAGAAACCTGTGTATTGGAAAAAACCACGCTTGGAGACAAAATAGTGAGCGACTGCCCGTTTATGGATTCTCCCGAAGAGCTTACTCCAAAACCGCCGGAACTTCCGGATGCTCCTGATGAAGACGGATCAGAACAAACCGGTATCTCTGATTGAGGAGTGAAACAAGTGTTATAAGAAAGCACCTCTCCGTTGGGGCATGTGATTGTTTTTATCTGGCAATTTTGTGCGCTTCCAAACGGGCATTCGTAAAACTGGCAATTGTTGTTCGGGTCTCTGCCTACAACGCTCCCGTCAGGACAGGTAATCGTATCTCCTTCACAGGCAGGGCCGAACGCGAACGGGCTTGCCAGCGGAGGATCATGTCCAGCTCTTCCCGTAAAGCTCATATCGTAACTCTGTATAGTTAAAAAAGCAACAAGAGCGATGGCAAAAATCAAAAAGCCTGTAATGAACTTTTCAGAATTCAAAAAGCCCTTTCTCCCCGCTCTTCCTGCAAGCTTCCCCCTTTTCATAATTCTAACAGAATTTCTAAATATAAAAACCTGCCGAAGTTGTGAGTTCTATTAAGCCAGCTGTTGATGTCTGCCAAACAAGCATGAAACTTATGTCTTTATAGGCAACAGCTTTATTCTACCTGAAAAGATTTTTTTGCAAGCGGCTTTCCGTTTATCTGCAATTCAATTTCGTGTTGCCCACAATAAAGAATGCGTGTAGTCATAAATTGGCGAAGTGCGTGCTTCTTGGAAATTGCAGCAACTTGGCCTCTTTTAAGGCGTATTTTTTTGAGTTTAAACACCTTTTTGTTATTGAGTTTGCCGGATTTATTCTGAAAATAAATAATGTAATCAATTATAACATCTGCATCTTCATCAGATTTTATTGAAAATGAAAAATCGAGCGCAGTGTTCATTCTTACCCTTTCAGGTACTTTGAAATCAAAGACATGCACATTTGCCTCATGCGAAATACCCAAAAGTTTGAGCGCTTTAGCATTTCCTTTTTTAACAAGCGAGCGAAGTGCATGACGAATTATATAATTCATTTCTTCAGGGCTTTGCCTCTTAGACTTCTTCCACCGCACAAGAGTATCAATAGCCAAGTCAGGATCTGTCTTTGAAATATCGTTTATGTGATTGGCAACTGAGCGTGCGACGAACCGCGTTTTGTCGGAAAAAAGATTGTTGAGTATTTGGATGGAAGAAGTTAAAGGTAAATTGATTTTTTGCGACCATGGAAGTTTAGGTCGAGTCCCCTCGCTGCACAATCTGCGGACATGATAATGCGGGTCTCTGCTCCACTTCAAAAGCTCTTTTAGTGTTTCCTCCGGAAATGCATTGATAAAATAGCGAATTGCATCTTCTGCCGAGAAGCGCTGTGTCATTTCATAAAGTGCATAAAGTGAGAGCTGCAAGCGCTCTTTAGTGCATCCATTTTTTGCAACGAACTCTTCATAGGAAGCATAAATAAAATCTCCGAAATCATTATCAGAAAGATCCGGATTGTTTGGATCTGGCAATGCATCAATGAGAATTCTGACTGCGCTTTGATAGTCACCAGGCAGATATTTTTTTAAGCATTCTGCTATCCAAGAAATGCGCGCCTTTAGTTCAAGTTCAGGAAACTTTGCAACAGCTTCGTCGATGAATTCTTTCGTCTTAAACGACGGGTACACACGATGTATTTCTTTGGCTATCCGTTCAACTTTTGCCTTATTGAACAGAACGTCTTTGAGAAGAATTTTCTCCGCCATTGGTCAGCTTTTCTTTTCGTATGTTTTTATAACCTGAAAGCCGGCGCCAGGTAAATCATCCATAAGCGCAAAAAATTGCGGAGTTGTTTGCTCTGCCTTCAGCACACGCTCAAAATCCTCTTTATTTTCAAAAAAAACCAAATCAGCGTAGCTTCCATCTACATTTTTCATAAGTATTCTCCTGATAATTCCTTTTTGTTTCTGAACAAACTCTTTTTCAAATTTATCAGACTGCTCGATGAGTGTTCGTTCATCCGTGCCTTCTTTCAGTTTAAATGGCGCCAGTGCAATGTACATATTATCTCCCCAATAACTTAAACCAATTTCCAATGTTTATTAAAGCTTTCTTTTATAACTTTTCCATCCCTC
>DYFY01000020.1 GCA_020724955.1 Candidatus Parvarchaeum sp.
GTTGTTTGATATATGTGTAAGGAGGCGTGTTTAGTCCGAAAAACGGCTAATCACCTTTTAAAAAAGTAGGGGGAATTGCTCCATTTTTGTTGAATCCAGCGGCATTGGAAATTTCAAATCCTGGATCAAGTCTATTTTCATGGCAATTCAATAAAAGTCTCTCAAGTTTAAATTTATGAATTCTTTTAGCAATACCAACAAATTCAGCGTGAGCTTCCTCGGGATCATCTTTCGTTCTCTCAAATATTTCATCTCTGTGTCTATCATACCACCTATCAACAAAATTTCTTAGCAAATTCATTTAAAGATGAAAAAGCGGAACATAATTAAATCTATCTACAATTTTTTCACTTGTACTAAGAAATAACAAGTATTTTTATATCTTAAATGTCAAGAAGAAAAATGGTTGCAATAAGATACTGGTCGCCAATAGACATGCACGTTCATCTTAGAGGATTGGAATATCCTAGTCATGAGTTCGCTTTATGGGCATTTCAAGACGCCAAGGCGGTTGGCTTAAGGGCCGTGATTGAACAACCAAACCCTGACCCGCAGTTAATTTCTCTGGGTTTGATAAAAGCTAGGAGAGCATTAATAGAAAAAATAAGGAAAGAAGCTGGCGCTGAGAAAATTTCCTATAAAGCATATATCGGAATGACAAATGATGAACAGCAAGTTAGAGAAGCGTTAAAGGCCGCAATGGATTTCCCAGAATTAATTGGAGGGGACAAAACCTTCTATGTGCACTCAACAGGAAATATGGGAATACTTAAACATTGGATTCAGCTGCGTAATTGGTCAATAAGAGGAGAGCTAAATTATGACAGACCATCAATGGCCCACATGGAAGATGAAGATGAGTATGATGAAAAAAAACCTTTCGACTCTAAAAATCCAATCACTCATTCATTGCACCAATCAGAAAAAGGGGAGCAAATACAATCAGAAAGACAAATTAGATATGCTGTAGACTCAAAATATAAGGGAGTAATGGTTTTCCATCATGTTTCAAGCCCTGACACAATTGATTTTCTAAATGCAGAAAGAAAAAAACTTCCATTTCAAATAATAATAGAAACAACTCCCCACCATATGTTTCTTAATACAGATGATTACATTATCCATGGAAATAGAGTAAAGATGAATCCTCCATTAAGAACCCCTGCAAGCCAGCGCGGAGTTTTGGAGAGAGTTATCGATGGAAAAACAGATGTAATAGCAACTGATCATGCGCCACATCCAATTGAAAAAAAAGACTCTGACAATCCTCCATCAGGAATACCTGTAATTCCTATTTGGCCGTTTTTGATAGGAAAACTCCAACAGCTCGGAATGTCATCTGAGCAGATAGAAAAAACTACTTGGAGAACACAAAATACTTTATTTTTCGATAAAAAAATAGACATTTTAGGAATGGAAATTGAATATGATCCATCGTTATGGGATAAATATGGCTATAATCCCTTTTCACGTATTGACGGCACAATGGGTTTTAATTAAGCTTTTTTCTTTCCGTGCTTCTTGCTCCACAACCACCAAGCCAAGAACATAAACACAAGGATGACAAAAGCCGCGAAAACAGGCTTGCCGATAACTTCTTTGGATACAAAAGCAGTTATAAAATCTGCATCAATCAGACCGGCATCTTCACCTGGTTTGGAATCCGAATTTATTATAAAAGCTTCATCATCAGAAGCACTATAAAAGTTTCTTTTATCTGATCCTTGAGAGCTATCGGAATCGTCTGCCGGAGGAACTGGAGCTTCTGGAATCAATGGCTCTAAAAAACTTAAAACTATTTCTCCTTCCTCGAAATAATATGGGCCTAAAAATTCACGCTCATCTTCAACATCTCCGAAAACACTAATTACACTTACTCTGAATCCTGCAGAAGAGTAAAAATCATTTTTGTAGTCGAAATAAGCCAACCCTTCAGAATCCGTTTCAGTATAAACTTGGTCCAAGCTGTAAAGCTCTTCTGGGTGCAAAATGTCAATCAATATCCCCGCATCAGGATATTTTGTTTCTATCTTAAGCTCTGCGGTGTATGCCTCTGCTATTCCAAACAAAAGCAAGAGAACAAAAAACGCTGAAAGAAAAGCTTTTTTCATCAGATTAGACAACAAACTATTTATATAAAGTTTTTTCCTTAGCTTTATGAAAAGAAGGGGGATGTCAAGGGTTGTTTTGATTCTTGTGATTTTAATAACAATTCTCGCAGGAGCAATACTTTTTGTTTTCTTGCCTGAATCTGCTTATAAAGGATTTCTTAATTCCGTGAAATTAAATAGCTCTGCAAGCATTCAGCAGGCCAAGGAGTGCAAATTGGAAAAAGGGGAATGGGTTTCCGGGCTCGCTGAGATACAGAGCGCAAATGAAGGAGAAAGAATAGCTTTGTCTGTCCGCGGAGCGAAATGCCAATCAATCTCAATAAGGATGAAAGTTTTTGATTCTGAAGGAAACTTAGTTCAGGATTTGGGAGAAAGAAAATTCGTGAGGGATAAGGCTGTTGCATTTTGGTTTGCAACCCCTGGAGAGTTTTATTTTGAAGCTTCACACGATTTTGACTCGGTGACCAGCGGAAAAATAGAAATTATACCCAAGTCACAGGAAACGATAACAACTGCCAAAGAGAATGCTCCGTCAGCAGCTGGAGGCAGCGGCGGAGCTTCATCTGGAGGAGCTTCTGGCTCATCTTCTGCATCCAAGACTGCTTCATGCAGTCCTCCCAAATACACCAGCGATTTGAAAAATCCAAAGGTCTGCGATTACAGATTGATTCAGCAAAACAAATACAGCGAGCTTGATTTGACTGAACTTGGAATGACTAAAAGAGGATGGTCTCTTAATGGAGGGCATTTGCTTGCCCATGGCTACCCTCTTGAAACTGTTCTGTCCTTCAGCAAAGAGGATGTCGCAAAAAACTTTGACAAATACCTCAACAATCATCCTGAACTTAAAAAAGACACCAGTGATTTCATCAACATAGATATTGAAGAGGAGTTGATGGCCAACAGGATAGAGCAGAATTATGGGAACGACACAGAGCTCCAGAAAAAAGTAATGGCTGCAATAAAGATGAGGATAGAGGTTGTCAGAGAAGCGCTTCCCAATGCAAAACTCGTGCTTTGGAATACTCCAAATGTTCACAGCAAGGGGAACAAAAACAACCCAGGGCAAATACAGCAAATGATAGGCCATAAAAAAATGGCTCAAGCAGGGGTTTATGATGAGCTGGACTATTTTATAACAAATCTGTACATAAGATACGGCCCTGATGACGGCCCTCTCTTTTATACTTACGAAGACATGACTCGCCTTGGTGTGGAAAGTGCTCTGGAAATGACAAATGGCAAAGGAGAGCATTTACCGGTAATTGCTGCAATGGGAGGGCACATAGCCAACTTAAATTCAAATAACGCTTTCCAAAAAGTCCCTGAAGAAGTTTCACGAAAGCAAATTGAAATAATAAACGAGTATGAGGGTGTTGAGATAGTTGCATATTGGTTTGGACATGACAATTATTCTGGCATAAATGTTCTTGAGTTTCTCCAGGATGTTTCTCCCGCTCCGGCTGAATGCTTCTGCCCCAAACAAGGAACAGGCAAATCCGGAAATTGAAAACGCCGGAAAAACGTAAAATATCCTTGTTTATAACAATCTTTATATAATGCGCATTTTTAAAACTTGGATGGAAAAGGATGTTGGAAAAATACCGAAAAATCCTGAAACAGATATAATAATAAGAATAGATGACTTCGGCGGGCGCGTTGGGCTCACAATAAGGGAGTTTGTAAGGTCAGAGCGTTACACTGGCTTTACAAAAGCAGGGACAAGAATCCCTGCTGAGCATTTCAAGCAATTTAAAGACGCGATAAATTCAATAAAAGAAACCGAACTTAAAACCGAAGAAGACACTCTTCCTGGAGAAAAAGAACAGCCGAAATCGCAATCAAAGCTTTCGGATGAGACTCCGGAAGAGCAGGATATCTGATTTTAACAAAGAGATGTTTTTGAAGTTTGGTCCACC
>DYFY01000010.1 GCA_020724955.1 Candidatus Parvarchaeum sp.
AACTTTAGAAGGTTATCTTACTTTGCTAAAGCAAAGTAAATCTCACGCAAAGCCTAATTTGTTAAGTCCAGTTTATAGCTTAACACTCCCTGTATAATTTGCATAAATCAAAGTTTGCATAAATAATATTATCTTAATTTTAATATAGAATCTGAGAAATAATTGGAAAATCTCTTTTGTATACTATGTTAAATTGGAAAGCTTACTTTACACTAATAAAGATTTTTTAGCAATTCAACATTATCCAGTGAACAAGTCATATAAAACAAAGTTAAGCTCAAGAATGTTACAATTGAGTTTCACCTTACATGGATCAGCCCTCCTGTTTTCTTTTTTCTCTCCATTATCTTATTATTTCAACTCCAGATTTTCCCTTAGCAAAAGTTCCAGCTCTTCTTGCTCTGTCCATTTCCTTTGTAGTCTTTCTAACTCTCCATTATATCTACCGCACTCAATACCAGATAACTTCAAGCCCCTTTATTTGCTCAAAATGTTTTACGTTTTTGGTTATTATCTTATTGGCTCCATTAGCAAGAAGTATTCCCGCAATCATAGAATCGAAACTACCGACTGCATTTCCTTTCTCTTTAAGAGCCCATAATATTTCAGAAGCTTTTTTTGCAGAATTTGTATCGAGCTCAAGTATCACCAAGTTATTAAAAAAAGCTTCATACCATTCTTTTTCCAATTTATGTTTGTCATCTTTTGGATTCAGCCCAAACATTATCTCTTGATAATTAATTATAGTTGTAGCAAGTTTATCTTCAATACCATCCAAAACAAGTTTCAAATCCTGATTTTCCTTAAAAAAATCAATTATTGCTGTAGTGTCCAACCCGATCATTTTTCTTTCCGCGCCTTTTCCATATAATTGGCTGTTTCCTCCGTTCTTTTACCAAATTCCTCTCTAAATTCTTTCATCCGCTTCTCTCTTTCCTTCCAAGCGATTTCTTTATTTTTTAATGCGCCAAAAAACCTCATTAAATTTTCTTTGTCGCCTTTCTTCTCTCTAAACCCAAGTATAACTTCTGAAAAGCTCTGGTCTTTCCTTTTTAAGGACTTTAAAAACCTGTAGGCCTCATCTTTGATTGATATATTCACACTACCCATACCAATATGAGTGCTCATATAGGTATTTAAGTCTTCCGCTTAGTTACCTTTAGAAAGTAAGGGCAATTAGAAAGGTTTATAAATCAGATATTCAAAGTTTTTTAATGTCAGAAGAATTACCCGATGTTTTGAAAGACACAAGAGATTTGATAGTTATCGGTAAAACTGATAATGATTCTTATACTTACGCCGCTAAACCAACAAGAGGCACCATGGGAATGCTTTACCAAAAATGGCCCCAGATGGGAGCTAGTAAAGAGATTCCGAATTTTAACGAACTGTGGCCAAAGAAAGGAAACGGGATATCAGGACTTAACTTTCCACAAAGCCTAATCTATGAAGTGGAGGTTCTAAGACCTAATGGCCTATGGTTTCCTGGTTTTCTAGAGTCTCTGGTTTTACATGAAAGATTAGGGCCAACCCTTTTTGATGACAGCTATGTCAGATATTTAGGAATTGCCCTGCTTAACGAAAAAGGGGAAGATGAAGAGGTTGCCAGACCAATAATCTTTAGAGCAAGAGAATTGGGTTTTGAACCACCTCTTCTAATCTCTTATAGGGACCTTACTTATAGAAGAAACGAGGAAAGCAGATTGGGGATCGATGTTTCTTTGGTTGAAGAACCTAAGACAATAATTCCTATAGATAAAGAAGAGTTTGCTGGAATAAGGAGAAAATTTCCTTTTCCAGATTTCTTTTTCGCCCTTTGTCCTAGTGAAATGGCGGCAGCCCAAATTTCCCTTACCTTTGATCCGAATGATTATATGGCCTATAGCTATCCTAATTTGAAATCAAACCATCCTGTTTCAAACGGCTTTTTGTACTGGGTATGCGGAGAAGCCAACGAAGATACTTTAAGAAAAGCACACTCTGGAGTAATGCGAAGACGTTCTCTTTGGTTACAAGAACAAGAAAAAGGAATCGAAAGATTAATGCAGAGGATAGGTCAGCTCAGAACAGACCTCTCTGCCGAAGAAGCTAACTTTGAACTATCTTTAGGAAAAGACTTTCCTCGTTTCAAAGAGTAGTAAATCAAAAAATTCCAAACTTCTTCAAGACTTTGTCTAGCTTTATGTTTCTTTCTTTCAACACATAATCAACATCCACAACAGGCTTATTGATTTTCATTATCTTCGCAAGCCCTACCGGAGTTCCATCCACTACAACATCGCAGTTTGTTCTGTTTATTGTGCTTTCCAACTCTTCTATCTGTTTTTTTCCGTATCCCATTGCCGGCAGAACATCATGCAGTTGTTTGAAATTGTCAAAAACTTTTTTTATTGAGCCGACGGCGTGCAGCCTTGGATTGACAATTTTTGCGCCTGCGCGCCTAGCCACAACAAATCCCGCCCCAAAGCTCATTTCTCCATGTGTCAAAGTCGGCCCGTCTTCAACAACAAGAGCTCTTTTTCCCCGAAGAAGTTTTTCATTTGAAACTATAAGTTTTGAATCTGCTTTTACAACAAGCGCTTCCGGATTAAATTTCTTGATGTTTTCCTCAACTTTTTTGACTCCGGCTTTAGGAGCAGTATCCATTTTATTTATTACAATAACATCAGCCATTCTGAAATTGCTTTCTCCTGGATGATAAAGCATTTCATGCCCTGCCCTGTGCGGATCTACAACCACAATATGCAAATCAGGCTTATAGAAAGGCAGATCATTATTCCCTCCATCCCAAATTATGACATCAGCCTCTTTTTCAGCAGCCCTCACTATTTTTTCATAATTCACACCGGCATAAATCGGAATTTCCTTTTCAATCCATGGCTCGTATTCCTCGCGCTCTTCAATAGTGCAGTTTTGCTTATCCAAATCCGAGTATTCTGCAAATCTTTGAAATTCCTGTTTCAACAAATTGCCGTAAGGCATGGGATGTCTTATCGCTACCACCCTGATTCCCCGGGCTTTCAGAATGTCAGCAACCCTCCGTGAAGTCTGGCTCTTTCCGCTCCCGGTCCTTACGGCGCAGATTGACACGACCTTCTTTGTTGATTTTATCATAGTCTCTTTCCCTCCAAGAAGGACAAAATTAGCTCCATTCGCGATTGAAATTGATGCTTTATGCATGACATCGAGATGATTCAAATCAGAATAAGCAAGCACAACATCGTCTATTTTATATTTTTCAATAAGCTTAGGCAAATCAGCTTCGTGAAATATAGGGATATCCCTGCTATACAGCTTTCCGGCTAGCTCATGCGGAAACTTTCTTTCGGAAATTCCGGGAATCTGCTCCGCAGTAAAAAACTTCACATCATAAGCTTTGTTATTAGCATATTTCACAAGAAAATTGTGGTAATCTCTTCCGGCAGCCCCCAAAATACAAACATTCCTCTTTTTCATTTTTCTTCTTGCTCTACAAAGAAATCTTATTATTTAAATTTTAGCGAAAAAAATTTCTTCCACAGCTTAGAAAGTTTATATATTCTTTTTCTCTTACTTAATAATGCCTAAAGAAAATAAAGAAAAAGTAAACTGGAAAGAGAGATTTGAAGCACTAAAAATATCTATGGAATATACATGGAATGCGTCAAAATCATTAACAGCAGTTATTTTTTTCATCACTATTTTAGGCGGTTTATTAACAATCGCTACTCCTTACATATTTAAATTAATAATAGATGAAATAACTAATGAGCAAACTTTCACTTTAGGCGCAGGTATAGCTTTAGGAATAGCAGGCATTTTGATTATGTATGGTGTGGTTAGAATAATCGAGAGTATTTTTTGGGATGTTCAATCTATCATAAAAAGAATGCATTCTCAAAGAATCGATCGCTATGCCACCAATGAGATGATGAAAAAGGTTTCTTCTCTAGACGCAATTTATTTCGAGAAACCAGAATATTATAATGAGATAACAAAAGCAAATCAGAATGTATGGAGAGTAAATGAATTTTTCTGGCAATTCACTTATTTTATAGGCCAGCTTATTAGCGTATTAGTAATAATCGGAGCGCTTTGGTTATTTGATTTCAGAATTGTAATTTTAATAGTTGCAAGTATCCTTCCCAGCATAATTCTGATGTTTAAATCGACACAAATAGTATGGAGCGCTTTTTCCTCTGATTCACCAATATTTAGGCAAGCTCATTATTACAGGGGGCTAATGATAGAGAGCGCAGAAGCAATAAGGGAAATAAAACTCTTCAAGCTTAGGCCACATTTTATGAACAAATTCGATGAGCTTTTCACAGAATTCATGAAAAAACAGGAAAGGGCTGCTTGGAAGGAATTCTTCGTGCTTATCTTTATCGGAATAGCGGAAGGAATTTTAGCAGTTATTGCGGCATGGCTTGTAGTTCAGGGCTTTCTTCAAGGAGAAATAACTATAGGAGAATTTACATTTTTATGGGCTTTGTTATTTCAATTTGCAGACCACGCCAGATGGATGGTTAGAATGATAGGCGAAATGAATTCTAATGCAACATTCACAACACCTTTGGTAAGAATAAACAAATTTAAGCCCCAAATAAGGGAGCCATTAAAACCTGTGAAGTTTCCTCAAAAGCTAAAACACGGAATTGAATTCAAAAACGTAACATTTTATTATCCAGGATCAAAAACCCCTGCTTTGAGTAAAGTTAGTTTCACAATAAAACCGGGTGAAAGTGTTTCTTTAGTTGGGGAAAACGGTTCAGGAAAAACAACATTAATAAAACTCCTAACAAGGCTTTATGATGTAACTGAAGGAGAAATCTTAATTGACGGAATAAATATAAAAAAATATTCTTTGGAAGATCTTCATAATAATATTGGAGTTATATTCCAGGATTTTATGAAATACGAAGCGCTTGTTGAAGAAAATATTGGTTTTGGAAGGTTGGAAGAAATTAATAAAAGAGAAAAAGTGCACAAGGCTTCTGTTAAATCAGAGGCATGGGAATTCATTAAAGAATTAGACAAAAAGTACAGGACCCATTTAGGCAAAACTTTGAAGGAAGAAGGAACAGAACTCTCAGTAGGGCAATGGCAAAAAATAGCACTTGCCAGAGCATTTTTCAAAGATGCGCAGTTGCTTATCTTAGATGAGCCAACAGCGGCAGTAGATGCCAAAGCAGAGTACAAACTTTTTCAGAAATTCAGGAATCTAACTAAAAACAAAACAACAATTTTAATTTCTCATCGTTTCTCAACAGTAAGAATGGCAGACGAAATAATTGTAATACATAGAGGAAAAATAACAGAAAAAGGAAGCCACAGAGAACTTTTAAGAAAAAATGGGTTGTATTCTAAACTGTTCAGATTACAAGCCGAGGGATATAAATAAAATCTCCCGACAGACTTAAATACAGCAGACTTTTGATTATTTTATGGATTTCACAATAATCATAGAACAAGACGAAGACGGAATTTATTTAGCGAAAGTTCCTGATATACAAGGATGTTATACCCAAGGAAAAACTGTTCAGGAAGTTCTTGAAAGGATTAAAGAAGCCATAGAAACCTGCGCAGAAGCTTAATATCATTTAGTTTATCAGGAAAGCTACTAATAACCAAATCTCCTCTCATATTCCTTATGCCTTGTAAACCATTCCAAAATAATCGCAATTATTTCAATCTCATCTTCTGAAGTCAGGGAATAAATCAAACGCCAGCCCCTTCCCTTGTTTAATTCAACCCAAAAAGCATTGTCTACTCCCTCTTTTTTATATTCTTTTGGAATTAAGCTTTTTGCTATTGGCCGGCCAAAAGCAGGATTTTGTTTTAATCTTTCGATCACCCAATCAATTCTTTTCTTGAGGAGGTCATTTTCAGAGAGAGCGAGATATTCTCTTTCCAAGTTGTCATTAAGGAACTTAACTCTAACCAACTTTGGCATGCAGGGAATTGAGAAACAAACTTAATAAGATTTTCTAGAGTCAATTTTCTTTGCAAGCTTCGGATTCCATATGTACACGATTATTCCATCATCTGCAATAACTATCTTGTTTATTTCTTGTAAGTAATCCAGAATTGTTAAATAAGTTCCCCACTGCACTTTTCTTGGTAGCTTTTCCCAAAGGGATGTTTTCTTAAGCTCCCCGTTGTATTCTTTTATTGTTCTCTCTACCATTTTAATTGTTTCAAGAGTTGGAGAACGAAAAAGTCTAATGACAACATTATTTTTTTTGCTTGTTTGTCTTAACATGTACATACCAATTGGTAGGTATATTTAAAGCTTCCTATGTCCGATGTAATCAGGTAGCATCCAGAGCACAGCCCATAAAGTCACAAATCTTTCCCTTATGGCTAAACCTGCTCTTAGAGCAAGTCTTAACAGCTCGTTCAATTACGCTTAGAGCCTCATCAATTTCCTTCTCGCTGATTATATATGACGGAATTAGTCTAATGCTTTTTTCTCCAGCTCCAAGAACAAGCAACCCAAGGCGGGCGCACTCAATAACAACATTATCTCTCAAGCCGGAGTTAGATAAGTCGAAAGCGCACATAAGTCCGAGCCCACGCTGTCCAGAAATCCCATGAATCTCGCCAAGACGTTTAACAATATAATCTCCCATTTTTTTGTTCCTCCCCAAAAGTTTATCCCTCTTAATTATGTCTATAATTTTCATCCCAATCATCATGTCCAAAACATGCCCTCCTCCCCAGGTAGATGATATAATTCCAGGCTTGCCGGGAAACATTTTTCTGTTTGCAACTACCGCTCCAACTTGAAGCGCTTTCGCAGAAGAAAACACATCAGGCGTAATATTGTAATGCTCAAACGCCCACCATTTTCCTGTTCGTCCAAGCCCAGCCTGCACTTCATCAGCAATGTATGGAATTCCATGCTCCTTACACACACTTCTAACCCCAAGCACCATCTTATTATTTGGAATTCTATATCCTCCCTCTCCCTGCAAATGCTCGAGAATAACAAAACTAATTGTATCAGCTCCGTATCTTTTTATCATGTTTTTCAGCACTTCAGATGCGGAATCGTTAAATGGCAACTCCTTATTTTGTAATAGCGGAAAGCCCTCTCTATGCAACGGCCTTGAATGGTGCAAGCTTAATGCTCCCAATGTTCTCCCATGAAAAGCTCCCTCAAAAGACACGCTGAACTTCGCATTTTGCCTTTTCCACATGCAAATTTTTCCTGCGTTCTCAACAGCCTCAGCTCCGGAGTTAATTAAAAAAGCAGAGTTCATCCCCCGAGGAGAAATTTCCAATAACTTTTTAATAAGCTCCAAGTGCTCTTCAACTGCAAAATCCTGCCCGGCATATTTTACAGGAGATATCTTCTTGCATTTCCTGACAACATCAATTAATTCAGGATGATTATATCCAAGAGGATTGCTTGCAACCTGAGATGCAAAATCCAAAAACACATTGCCATCTATATCCTCGCAGTATGCTCCTTTCCCTCTGCCAGAAAACACAAGCGGATGGGGAACATTCCAGCCTCCATTCCTTGCCTTTAGCTCTTCTAGAATTTTAGAACTTCTAGCTCCCGGAATTTTTGTCTTTAGCTTGATCATATTGTTTTTCTAATATTTAGTATTATTTATAAAACTCTCAACTTGGCTTACTATTTCTTCATAAGACAAAGTTTGATTCTCCCAGACATTAAGCACACTAAACAACGAAGGAATATTAAGAAGAGTTGCAGGATTATTTGTATAGTAAAACACCCACGTTTGGTTGTAGAGTATTGTAGCTTTATTAAATGTCCCAAGATAATGGTTTCCATTTTCATTGACTAAATATACCTGCTGAGCGCTCTTTACAGGATTTCCCGGAAGAGAATTGTTTATACCTTTTTCAATCGCAGAATCAGAGTTCGTTTGATTTGCTCCATAAACTATCGTAATTTTAGGCCTGTTTTCAGGAATACTGTTGTCTTTTGCTCCGACAGAAACAGAGCTTGTGTGAGTTGTGCTTAATCCAATGCTCCACAAATCATCAGAAAGGCTGTTTTCTATGTCAGAAACAGCAGAGGGAGGCATTTCAATAATAATGTGCCCGTTCTTAAATCCAATAATGCTTCTGTTGTATTCTGTTCCGTTAGCCATATCATTGTAGAACAAACAATTTCCACTAGGGCAATCTCCTGTTGTGTCAGGATAACTATTATTATTGCCTTCCATGTGCCAGATGCTTAAGTTGTAAGGAAAAGAAGGTGCTCCAAGTTTTAAGTCAAGACTTGCGTTCACAATTTCAGAGCCGTCAGGAATCGAAGACAAATTCCAATCTATGTCCCCCCTTGCTACTGGAGAAAGAGTTATGGATGTTGGATTATTAAATCTTGTATAAGAAGGCACATCCCCAGAATCAAATAAAACAAACCCATTCCACGAAATGTCAGAATGATTAAGCTCTATGCTCGGATCAATTACAACAGGATATTCAGCTTCATTTAAGAATTGAACAGGAATCTGAACTATTATCTCATCCTCTCCTACAAAAGACTGCATATACTCGCAGAAGCCCCCATTATCGCAAATATAAAATTCGGCAAATTTCACTTGAGTATTTCCTGATTTCTCAAAGCTGATGTTAAAATCTTCTGTCCCGAGGTTAGGCAATTTTTCTTTTATCACAATCTCTTCTTTCACTTTTCTAGGCAGATATTGGTATCTTAAATCAACATTAGGAATTACATTCTCATAAATTAAAACACTTCCATTCACTCTTGGAGAGAAAGATGGCTGTGTATTTTTAAAATTAGAAAGCTTCATGTTGAAATTCTTTGCATTCTGGACAGACTTAACATTTCCCAAAGCATCTGCTTCAACATAAAAGTGATAGGTTTTAGTGCAGTATTTCTTTTCTCCTCCGGAAGAGCAGTCATAGAAGTTTTCGTCTATTTCCTCCCATTCTCCCTGAGAGTTTTTCCAGTATTTTTCGTAAGAATAAATAGTAGTCTGACATTGCTCTTCATTGCATTCAGTCTCCCAATTAGCTCCTTTCTCAACTTTTTGCTGTGCTAATGTTGAATACAATCCTCCAAACACAACTGCTAAAGACAACGCAATCACCACTGAGATTATTATTTTTTTCATTATACTTCTATCTGTATACTCCTTTCATCTGAATATGTGCCGTTTGTTGCGCTTGCAATTATAGTATAGTTTCCTGAAGAAGTGTAATTGTGATAAACATAAACATCCAAATCTTCTCCTGACTGAAGGCTTGCGTTCTGCTCTGCTGTTATGTTGCTCTCTCCTGTATCGAGCGTCCATGATACTCCCGCTATTGAAGAAGTGAATGAATTGTTAATCACAAATCTAAATACTCTTTCAGTCAAGTTCTGATAAACCACTTTTAATTCTGGAATGTTCAGAACAGCAGATACCTCCACCGTTCTTGTCTCAGTTTGGTTTCTGTTAGCAAATACATCAACAGAATGTCCAACAAAATGATAAATTTGCCCGTTGGAAAGTCCTGCAAACTCATGGGAATACTGATTTGCTGAAGCGTTATATAACGCAGATACCTCTCCAGCAGATAAAGCTCTGTTAAACATAAGAACTTCGTCAATCGAGCCGTCCCAGTAGTCTAAAACTCCATTATTGCTGAAGTTTAGAGAACCTATTGTCAAATCATTCATTGGAATTAGAGGATCTGAATTTGTGTATGAAGCGTCTTCTGCTCCATTTACGTAAAGTTTAACACTGTTTCCATCATAAGTCACAGCAACAAAGCTCCATTCATTTAATGGAAGAGAAGTCGTTCCGTTTGTGTTATCATGCCATGTTCCAGCACTTCTATAATAAAACTGCAGTTTTCCTGAATCTGCGCCATCTCCAATTAGTCTTAAGCCATATCCTCCGGAATTATTTGTATATGTAGTTATAATAGATCTGAAGTTATCTCCTGTCAAAACGTCCGGCTTAACCCAAGCTGTTATTGTTATCTCAGAATCAGGCAATTCTTCTTTCGCAACATTTGTAAATACATAACTATTGTTGCCATCTAAGTTCAAAGCATCTCCATAAATTCCAGAGCCAATTAAGGCATTTCCTCTTAATGTACCATTATGGTTATGACTACTTAAGTCAATTATATTGTTTCCACTGACGTCATCCATTCTATCCCACAAAATCAAATCTGAATTAAAGTCTGTGAATGTGTAATGATCGCTTCCTTCCAGATCAGAACTTGAAATATTAACAAAAATGCTTGTACTGCTCTGACTGCTTCCATTAGATGGAGTCGGATTAACAAAGCTAATGCTTGGAGCATTTAAGTCAGCCAGCTCTATTGTGACTTGCCTCTCTTCAGTTTGATTTCTGTTTCCTTCAGTATCAACAGCATGACCTGTAAAAACATAATTGCCGTTATCCAAATCAGAAAATTCATTATAATACTGGTAAGCTGTTGAATTGTACAAAGACTGAACTTCTCCAATGCTTAATGCTCTGTTAAAGATTATTACTTCATCAACAGAGCCATTAAAATTTTCTGTAGAGAAATTAGAACTTCCGATAATTAAGTCTCCTGTGCCATTTGCGTCCTCAGCAGAACCAGTATCAATATCCAAAACTCCATTAAGAAATATCTTTCTTTTGTTTTTCTTTCCATCTTGAACGAGGACAATATGATTCCAGCCAGTCTGTGCTGTGCTTCCTACAAGGTTACTCTGCCCGCCAAATACCCATTTATTATTTGTTGCTTTTATCCAAAGTCCATACCATGTTCCAGAGCTTCTTGATTTAGTTATAATTCCTTTCCACGCATTAGGCAAGGAAGGAACATAAACCCAAGTGCTAATAGAAAAGCTCTCGTTAGCCGTAAATCTCAAGCTATCCGAATTAGGAATTCTAATCTGGCTTCCACTGCTCCCGCTGAATTGTCCAGTATTCCCAAAATAGCCAAGCGAGTCTATATAGGCATCTCCTTCAAGGCTACCATTATTAGAGTAAGAGCTTAAATCAAGAGGGTTTCCCTCAAGATCTCTATCATCCATTCTTATCCACAAAACCAAATCTTCATCAAAATTAACGAATGTGTAATGGTCGTCAGTACTGTCTTGAGTAGATAAATTAATTCCAACAGTGTTAGTAGCATTCAGCAAGCTTTCATTGGCAGGAGTCGGACTAACAAAACTTATTCCAGGAGCACCTATTGGAGTTTTAGTTATTTTAAAGTCAGAATCGCTTTCATCCCAACTAGTATTAAACATGCCATCAGTGGCGCTAACTCTTGTTCTATAAGTAGATAGCTCCGCTAAAGAGCTGATGTTCCAAAAATACTCTCCAGTTTCAAAGTATATATTTATATCACTCACGTTTACAATTCCAGCCGTATCTGTATGAATTACAATAGGAATATCACAATATCCTTCGCTGTCAGGAGCACAGTTAGCCAATGCCCCTTGTAACTCCTGAGCAAAATTATCAGTAACATCTGAAACTTGAAAAGAACCGCCATGTTCCCATACTTTCAGTCCATTCACATACACTGCCGGATTCGTTGGAAAATCTTTGTCTATAACTACTGTCCGACTTTGAATTAATTCTACATTGCCTGCATTATCAATGCTTCTAAATCGAACATAATGTGTTCCTTCTAACATTATTGTAAAAGGCGAAGAGTATGTTGTCACAGGCTCACAATTATCCGAGCTATTTATACAATATTTAGTAACGTCACACCCGCTAGGTCCTGGATCACCGCCAGTGTCCAAACAACTTAAAGTAATTTCAACATCTTTGTTTGCCGTTGTACCAAAGGCATAGGAAGCGCCTCCAGGAGGAGAAGTAGCTGTTGCAGTAGTATTTGGAGGTGTGATGTCTGCTGCTGTATATCTAACGTCTATATAAGGAGGATTCGGTCCAAGAAGATCCTCTATATCAACATCGCATACCTCTCCAGGACACTGCTCATCATTACTAAAAATTCCAATTATAAAATCGTCATCCGGAACACCATTAAGATTCTGCTGAACTTCAACAACCGCATCCTCGCCGAGATCAATAGTGTGTAATCCCTCATCTTCATCCTCTAAATTAGCGAATTCCGCGTACTTAACATTATCATCGATGGCTTCATATAATTCTCCAGCTAGTGGTTCGGTATTTGGATTCATATCATAATTTTCCCCATCGATACGACGAAGCTCTATATCAACATTTGAACAGTCAACATTATCGATATCAGTAAATTCCACTGTTAAATTGACATCAGTAACAGTCACGACATTAGTTGGAAGATTTTTATCAAGATCGAAAATTATCCAGCCTCTAGTATTTTTTCCCTCCGTATTAGAAGGAGAATCCTCGGTACCAATATCCCAAAGCCTATCCTCTTCGTACTCATAAGTTTCATGACCTGGACCAGGATCACAAAACTTTTCTATTTCATCTGTAGCTCCATTATTTGTTGGTAAAGCCTTAATTCTTGTTGTTGGATCAATATAGCTCAAGTCATTGCCAGAAAATTCAACACTCTGCTGTGTTAGATTCACACTTAAGTTTTGTTCCAATACAGCATCTTGAAAATAAATTGCTTGCTCATCACAGAGCAAGGTATAATTTTGAGCAGAACAATCAGTGTTTTCCAAAATGAAATCGTAACCAAAGATATAGGGTTGTAACGACAAGTTACTTGTCATGTTGTGGGTATAGTGATAAGAACTCCTAAAAGAAAATATAGAAGTAATTAATTCTAAATCATCAATGTCTTGCTGAGATTTCTCAGACAAGTATTCTTTATATCCACTTTCATTCTTAGTATAGAAGTCAAACACTACAGACCTATCATTCCAAACTAAGCTCATATTGTAGCTGTTGGCTGATAGATTAGTAACCTGTGTATAAGGTAAGTGTGAGCCAGTCAAATTTGGCAAGTTCACTTCAGTTGAATACACTCTCATAAAAGTAATATTTGAAGTAACATTCCTATAATCATCTACCGTAGCAGTTCTATTCAATACCTCCAAATCACCTTCAAATTCTGCATTCACAAGTACCAAACTGAATGCAACTATAAACAAACCAAATAAAGCCGATACAAAAAGTTTATTCCAAAACATTTAAGCTTCTTTTCCCTCCAATTTAAGTCTAACATGCTTAATTTCTGCATCTTTAGGTAGCCTAAAATATACAGTTTTATTTTCATTTCCACCAAAGTTCAATTCTTTAGAAGTCAGGCTATCGTTAAACATATTCTTATGCCCATAATTGGAAACTATACTGTACCAATTATTTCCAGAATCATTTGAATATTGAAGGAAATATCTCACAAACCAATTGTCTGGGTCATGTGAGATAGACCAATTAATTGAAGTACTCTCGTAGAGGACTTCTCCTCCATTGGGTCTGAGGATAGTAGAATTTGTTGGCTGTTGAGAGTTATACGTGCAATCAGGGTTGCAATTCCCAGTTCCAGCAGTCACGTTATTGCACAAAGGATCTGCAGTACATCCAAAGGCAAAAGCAGAAGACCTACAAACATTATCCGCATCTTCTCCTCCACATATATTGGTACATCTATCAGCAAAATAAGTCTCTCCTCCAGTATTACAAGCAGAATAACTCTCTCCAACCTGTCTCTCATCACACTGCTCTATCCCAAGTCCAGTAGAAACTTCGCAATAAAGCGGTTCTTGACTATCAAAATAACTGTTATGTCGTTCAAAGCACCATCCATCATCTTCCAATCCTAAATTGTCATTATCACAAAAACCAGAAGCACACTCAGAGTCACGTGCGCAAGTAGCACCGTTAGTTTTTTGTGGGAAGCACTTCCAATTATCCCAATTACCAAGCTTCTTACAATAATCCCCAATCGGACAGTCGCTATCTTCAAAACAATTTAGTACGTAAATAGGATTACTTGACCCATAATTTGGCTGAAAAGGGAGAAACCAAACCCAACAAGCCTCGTCAACTCCAAAAGCGGCTTTTTCCCACCCTAAAATTTCTTCATGGGATGCAACTGCGGGAGCAAAAACGACAGCCTTAGTGCCTTCATCAGCTAATAATTCTCCTGTGCAATTATCCTTGTTACAACCACCGCTATTAGGATTATTTACATCATAATACATTTTATCCGCATCTACATCAACCCATCCAATTGTATAATTGTGAATAACGTAAGGATCTGAAGCATCATTTACTCCACCCCATTTTATTTCATTAGAATTTTCGTATAAGTTGATAGCAATACTTACCTCACAATGAATCATCGGGTCTGGCTCTTCATATTCAATACAAAATTCGTAACCAGGATACTCACAAAGAGTAACATTTCCTGTAGTAGCTTGGGTTTCATTCACAACATCAATAAAAACAGAATCCGACCCTGTGTAGGTTCCTCCATCAATTCTTTTGCCACTAACGTGAACAGAAATCTCCTTGGTACCAAGAGTGTCTCCCCTTATGGTCCAAGCTCTTGTATTCCTAACACCATTAATCGGTACATCACCAACCCTATCTTTATCCGCATCAGAACCATCAAACTCCCCAGATGTTATTGTAATACCGCTAGGAACTTGCAAGGTTGTATTAAGATCGTATGCATAAAAGCCCTCGCTAACTCCTACCTTTGCATATATTGTTGTAGTTTGACCCCCAACCAAAGAAAGAGTTCCAGGAAAAAGATCTACTTGTAGAACAGGAGTATTTGCCTGTTTATTAACTTGAAAACTAATAGCAAAATTCTGTTTTCCTGTTCCAAGTGGTCCTACCAAGCTTTTTTCAGAAACACAGGCTTGCCAAGTTCCTTGATCAGGAGAATTTATTACGTATTTCTCAACATTATTAATGTCGTCATCATTTTCTGTCCAAGAAAGTATAGCTCCAGTTTCATCTTTTAGCCACAAATCTAAGTCATTATAGAGGGTTTGAGTATTACCCCCAGAGGCGTCTCCAGGGACATCAGACCAAGCAATAACAGCTACTAATCTATCAGCACCAGTAGGAACACCAATATTATAGCAAATTGTACTGGGGAATCCAGACAAAAATTCTCCGACTGTAGCTTCATTGTAACTGTCTATATAATCATCATCTAGCTTATATAAAGTTCTGAATGCATCTATCCTTCCCCAGCCTTGATCGTAATTTATATTATCAGTAGTGCCACCACCAACTGTGTTGGAAACTATCAAAGCCTTAATTCCAGCTGGTGAAAGTGAGGGATATTGTTTTATTACTTGGGCAACTATTGCTGCAACGTGAGGAGCAGCATAAGAGGTTCCTCCGACCGCATCATATGAGTTTCCTAAACTGGAGGAAGTTATGGAATAACCGGGTGCCAAAACATCGGGTTTAACTCTTCCGTCACTAGTGTTTCTGGAGCTGGTTTCCACCACATATAGATTATTGGGATCGTAACTAGGACCAAAAAGACTACATGTTTCAAAAGAAGATTCGCAATCTGCAGAGTTGCCTACAGTTATAGCATTTTTAGCAGCAGCATTTGGCACTACCCCTCTATTACTAAGCTCAGAATTTCCAGCAGCCATAACAACTAAAACTTCCTTACCTAAATAACCTAATACAACTTCATCAACTTTCTCTGATGTATCATCATAATCTCCGAAAGATCCACCAGCTGTATCTCCCCAAGAAATACTTATTAAATCAGCCGAAGACGGTTCAAAATAATTACCATCGTCATCTGGATCTAAAATATTATTCCAAATTGTGTTTTGATAAGATGGGGGAGCAACATTATCGCCAGAAGAGTTGTGAGTTCTTTGGACAACAAGATTAGCCTTATAAGATATGCCTTTCAACAACCTGCTATTAAAAGATCCCTCTCCAGAGATTATTCCTGCAACAAGAGTTCCATGTTCATTTCCGAAAGCTTCTGGATTAGTATCGTTATCTACATAGTCATAAGCATCGTAAACATTTATTTGGTCAAAGTGATTATGATTGTGTTCTATCCCAGAATCAATACTACCAACAGTTATACCGGAGGCGGTATTTGATCCCCATACATAATCCGCAGCCACAATCCGAGATCCTCTGTCAAGTAATAATTCTCCTTTGGGCTTTGGATTTATCTGACGAACAAAATTTTCTTTTGCCAAATCCAGAATCTTACTAGGCTCAATCTCTACTAGTAAAACAGGAGAAAAGTTATCAGAATATTTGATCTCTCTAATGAACTCAGTTAATGTATCTAATTGTTCTTCATTTGGGAATTCATAAAATTTTAAGCTAATTTCAAGAGATTCACTATCACTTTCCTCAACTTGCTTTTTGACAAAAGGATTTATTTTGCTTTCAAAATTTAAACTTGGTAGTCCAATCCATCTAATAAAATCATAAGACTTTGTTTCTAATATTTCCTTAGAGAATCTAGCAAAGTAAGTATGATCCCTATAATATTCAAAGAGTTCCACACCGTCTTGCTCTAAGATTTCTATTTGATCTAGAGAAGGATCTCCATCAAATCCCTCAAACTGAACCATAACATAAATGTTTTCATCTTTCAAATTGAGAGATTTAAAATATTCGTTCAATTCATCTCCTTTTAATGGTTTGGGAACAAATTCTTCACTGTCTCGATAAATATTAAATGTTCTATATCTTACTTCAGTCCCATTAGAAAAGATTTCTTCAGAAGGTTCAACGCTATCTTTTTTCTTAAGATTTATCTCTTCCAAAGCAGGGAACTGATTAGGAAGCGGATATTCTTGTTGATTAAGTGTGTTACCTCCGCTAAAAGTGGGATAGCTTGGTCTATTTTTTTGAGTACTTTCTTCTATAGAGGATGAAACATAATTTGTATGCACAACAAAAAACAAGATTACTTCGAGTAAGAAAAGGAAAATCAATTTTTTATTCCGACTCCTCTTTTTTATCATTTTTTTTAGCTACAAATTATTTGATCTAAAAAATTAACTTCAGAATCCCTAAATTTGCCTATCTTCGGTAAAGGAATTCCTTTGGCTTGGACACCAATCTCCTTAACAAAATTTAATGAGGCTATTTTATCCAAGACATCAAGATTTAGTATGGTTACCATCTCCTTAGAACCCAAAGAAGGAAACGTATTTAAAACTTTCCCAATTTCCTCAACTCCTACTTCATCAATCCCTTCATAAAAAATAATTCTAGCATTAAAGGTTCCAGAACAATTTTTGTTAGTGATTTTTTCTCTTATTAAAGAGATTCTTTTTCCTTGGCTGCTAGGAATTCCAATCCATCTAATAAAATCATAAGACTTTGTTTCAAGAAATTCTTTAGGAGCCTTCGCAAACCATGTATGTCTAGCTGCATTATCCAATAAAATTACTCCATCCCCTTCTAATTTTTCTATTTGATTTTTAGAAGGATCTGCTCCTAGTACATCAAACTGAACCATAACATAAATGTTTTCATCTTTCAAATTGAGAGATTTAAAATATTCGTTCAATTCATCTCCTTTTAATGGTTTTGGGACAAAGCAATCGACATCACACACTCTATAATATCTTTCTATCCAATATGGATTATTTAGCTTTTCTTTTTCTCTAGCAATCCATTCTTCTTCACTCATATAAATCTTAAGCGAAGGGTCAACATTGAGAGTCAATTCCTTTGACACGAGTGATTTTTTGTTTTCCATTCCTATAATAACCCCAATGTTCCATTCTCCTTCACTAACTGGTTTAATCAAGATATCTGTTTTAATTGGTTCATTTTTTTGTAAATCAAAATTCCAGTTTAAATCTCCATCTGCAAGTTCAAAACCTTCGGGTAAGATTATTCTCCCATTCAAACCATACAAATCTTTTTTTGAATTTAATTCCAGGATTAATTGATATAATTCTGCATCATCCTCGATTATTCCTGTTGGCAAGGCAAAGAAGTCTACAGAGATCGGAGAGCTAAAATAAGATATAATAAAAAAAATGGCAAGAATAAGAATTAAACCTCCTATAACTTGGAGAATATTCTTTTTTTGCATTAATCTTGAGCAGGGTTGTCTGTTATATAAATCTTCTCGTTTTTAAACAACAAATTCCAAAAATGCTTTGTTATTTTTCTGGTTAGGATCCAAAATATAAGAGTCTATCGAAGCGCTTACTGTATACTTTCCAGGGTTTGGTGTAGCAATATTTTGGATAGTATAATGTTTTTCTCCTGGATTTAATGATATACAATAATTACAACTTCCACCACCTCCGCCACCTGGACCACCACTGCCAGGAGGCCAAGTAATTCCACTTGTAAGACTTACATTAGTAGGGAAATTTCCCAAGTTCTCTATTGTTATCAAAGCCATAACATTTTCACCGAGTTTAGGTTTAGAAGGGTTTATCGTAATGCTAACAGAAACATCTGTCATTTTTAATGCGCTATTAGAAAAGTTAAATAATCTGGGTTCAGGAAGTGAAAGAGGAAGATAATCAACATTATTCTCTCCCAAAATTAAAGGTTCATCGCAAAAGCCATCATCATTGCTATCTTTACAAATTTGGCTATATCCAGTTCCTTTTGGATTTCCCCAAAAATTTCCCCCAATAAAAGGTCCCTTTATAATATTAGGACCATTCTTTTGAGAAACATTCCAAGCATTTGGATACTTGTTATATGCAAAAAAATTATTGCTATTGTTAAAAAAGTTATTATAAAATTTATTGGAATGACTTTCATCAAGAATAATTCCTCCCTTTACAGTGTCTATTATGTAACTGTCTTTTATAATGTTATTAGTGCTATCATAAATAGTAATCCCGCCCCCATAATTAGATATTAAATGCATTTTTGTAAGGACATTTTTATGACTGTCTTCAATAAAAATTCCATCAAAGGTTTTTTCTACTCTTACCTTGGATAAGTGAGAGTTTTCCGTTCTATGAATATATATTCCATTATTCTTCCTTGTTTTTTGGATTACACTTATGTCTTCGAGTACAGAATTGTCGGCATTGCATAAAATCACCTCGCTAGCTTCAAGGTCTTTAACATCAACTTTTTCATTAAAATAATAAATTGGTTTATTATCACTTCCGATAACATCAACTAAAGTATTTTCACATTCGTCATCTGAATAAGCATCAATATGGAAATCAATAAGATTGTTCTGGATTATAGTATTTTTAATAAGAGTATCAAATGTCCCATCCAAATAAATTCCAGTATCATCGCCATTAATAACAAAGCTATCGGAAATATTATTTCCAAAACCATCATCAATAAAAATTCCAGCCTCTTGGTTACTTTGTACAAAATTATCTTTAATCAAATTATTAGAGGAATCGTCTAGATAGATCCCAATATCATCATTATTTGCTATTAAATTAGCCAGTATTTTGTCATTATTTGAATTTTGCAAAGATATTCCTTCGCTAAAGCTATAGATTTGTCCGTTCATAATAGTCGCAGAACCAAAATCCCTGATGACAATACCCTCTCCTTTTTCATTTCCTGTGATTCTACGAGAATTTAAATCCAATGTGATTCCATCAGCTTTAATTTCAAAACAAGTCCCGCTTGTTGTTATGTCATTCATAAGAACATAATATCCGTTTGGCACATCCAGAACTCCGCAGTCATAAAGCTCAATAACTCCGCCGTCAGAATCATTTGCTCCGATTACTCCAGCCATAGCTAAAATAACTACTATCGAGAGTAAAAATCCTCGGAATTTCATGGAAAATCAATCAGAAACAGGTTTTTAAGTCTTTGCCCATTTGTTGAGAAAAATTTGTAATTAATCCAATTTAAGCAAATCCAATGCTTTTATTTCACTCTTTATTACTTTTTCAACATCTTCTTTCCGAAAAGAAACATCAGAATATTTAGACCCAAGTTTATCAATAGCTTTCCTTGCTACCTTATCAAAAATATACTTTCTATCTTTATCATTCCATTTACGACTAACAGCCATTTTTTCCGTCTGCCCTCGATATTCAACGACTTCAAAATTAAGAAAGTTCTTAGATTCCGGCTTATTTGTATGCCTAATTACAATTCTATGGACAACAACATTAACCAACATTCTGATTAAGGATTCTCTATCTCTATTTTTTCCCATTTTGAATTTTTCAATTCACTTTCAAGATGCCCAATCATCAGATTTAGATACCCCAAAGCAAGTTTTTTCTCTGGTTTAGATGCTTTATTTTCTTTTAGTCTATTAATTAAATCATCCCCCAAAACACTTCTCAAGTTTCCCTTTAATTCCATGTTATCCACTTTCTTGTTCATCAAAAGCAGAACAAGCACGGCATTTCTAATGGCGAGATATATCTCTTTAGCTTCTGAATTTGCGTTCAGCCCCTCGCTCCAGTCCAGCTTCATCTTCAAATCAACTTTAGAAAGGTTTATTTTATTCTGGATTTTTAATCTCCCATAAATAATCTTGGAATCTTTTAACTGATAAATTAAGGAGGGACTTCTTGGATATTGAGATAAAATTGACTTTTTGCTGTAAATCTGGACATCCAGGTCAAGCCCTGCCACTCTGCCATCTTTAACAATTTTGCCCAGAATTTCTCTTTTCTTTTCAGGCTTCATAGATTTTTTAGTGGCGATTATAACATCTATGTCTTTGTAATCTTCGTAATTATTTTGAATTACAGAACCGCAGAGAATTATTGAGTCAACATTTGAAGAATTTTTAAGAACTATTTTTCTTATTTTATTTTCAATTGAAACAGCTCTTTGGTTGTATTCCAGCCTGCTTAAAAGCTCCTCTGAATTTATCCTGCTTATCTCTTTCAGCTTAGGCCTAACCGCTTTGCTTAGAATATTAGATTCATTCTGGCTCAATTTATGGCCTTTAACTTTCTTCCTTATAATCTCCCATTCTCTATCAGTTATTATTTTAACCATATAATACTAATTAATATTATGTGATATTTAAAGGTTTCTGCATCCTGGATTTTTGTTTTTATTCACTCTAGAAATCAGCCAACCTACAAACCCTCCGATAACAATCCATAAGATTACGTTTATCAAATTTGATGTTATTTGTAAAGAAAGAGCATTCTTTTCAAAAATCATTAAAATCTTAAAAAACATAATAAAAAACCAGCTTATTATACCATAAGTTAAAAGTGCTGGCCAAAAAGGAGGAAGAACCATTAAAAACGCTGGTCCTGGTTCTGACATTGTAGAAAATAACCACCAATAAATATATCCAAGAAAAGGGATAAGAGCATATATCCCACCAACAAATGCTCCAACCCAGAAAATTTTTTTATTTTTCATATTATTCATTGTCTATTTGCGCTTTTTGCAATTTTCCAGAATAATCAAAATAAACCGTTTTTATCTCGCTGAATTCTTCAATTCCGAGAATTCCCGCCTCGCGTGCGCCATTTCCCGTGCCTTTAACTCCTCCAAAGGGCAGATGCACCTCGCTTCCGATAGTGCTTGAATTAATGTAAGTCAATCCTGTTTCCAGTTCGTTAATAGCGCGAAAAGCAAAATTCATGTTTTCGGTGTAAATCGAAGAGCTTAATCCATATTCCACACCATTGGCAATTTTGACAGCTTCATCAAAATTTTTTGTTTCAATAATTGCCAGTATCGGTCCGAAAATTTCTTCCCGGCATATTTTCATATCTGGCTTGCAATCAGTAAATATTGTCGGCTGGAAGAAATACCCTCTTCCATTAATTTTAACAGGCTTCCCTCCACAAAGCAACTTGGCTCCTTCAGCTTTGCCAATTTCACTATACCTCGCAGATTTTTCAACAGCAGATTTATTTATTAAAGGCCCGATGTCAGATGTCTCTCCGGGACCAAGCTTAAGCTTTTTGACTCTGTTAAGCAACATGCTCTCAAACTTTTTCTTTACTTTCTTGTGAACTACAACTCTAGAAGTTGCCGTACATCTCTGTCCAGTTGTTCCAAAAGCTCCCCAAACGACGCCAGAAACAGCAAGCTCAAGATTGGCGTCATCCATAACTATAATCACATTCTTCCCTCCAAGCTCAAGCCCAACTTTTTTCACTCCGGCAGATTTGAGTATATTTTCCCCTGTTTCTTTGCTCCCTGTAAAAGAAACTCCATAAATTTTAGGGTTTTCAACAATTTCAGCTCCGACATCATTTCCAGAGCCAGTAACCAGATTAACAACCCCTCTTGGCACACCAGCTTTTTCAATTATTTTTATAAGTTCAACAGCGCACAAAGGCGTGTCACTGGATGGCTTAAACACAATTGTATTTCCACAAATTAAAGCAGGAGCAAGCTTCCATGCAGGAATAGCAATAGGAAAATTCCACGGAGTAATTAGCCCGACAACTCCAACCGGATTCCTCACGCTCATGGCGAACTTGTCTCTTAATTCAGATTTCGTTGTATGTCCAAACAATCTTCTTCCTTCTCCAGCCATATACTCAAAAATATCAATGGCTTCCTGAACATCTCCCCTTGCTTCAGTTATGACTTTTCCCATTTCCTGCACTTCAAGCCTGGCGAGTTTCTCTTTGTTTTCAATCAGCAAGTCCTTAATTTTCCAGAGATATTTAGCCCTTGCAGGAGCAGGCGTGTCTCTCCAATTATGAAAGGCCTTGTCCGCCGCAGCAACAGCTTTTTTAACATCCTCTTTATTTGACTTCTGAAACTTCCCAATCACGCTCTCGGTTGCAGGATTCAGGCTCTCAAATGCCTGCCCGGAACTAGAGCTCACCCACTTTCCATCAATGTAGTTTTTGTGTGCTTTCATGCTGGCTCAATGAACAATGGAAATCAGTTATTAAATAAGTTGTGCTTTTTGAAGTTATTCTGTTTCAACAATTCTTTCTAGCAGAATTGTTCATTATGCAGTTCTGCCAGCTCATTTCTTTCATTATAAATTATATCTCTCAAAAAATCAGCATTATTTTCCACTGATGTATACTCAAGCATTTCCATTTCTTAATCTAAAGAGAGCTTTTTTTATATAGTCAATTTCCCTTGCGTTTATTTCAGGTTTGCCTGCATGTTTTATCCTCACTTTATCTTGGCTCCCAACAACTTAAGCAAAATCGCTTTCTCACTCCACATGCGATTCTCGGCTTGGTCGTAGACAATGCTTCTCGGAGAGTCCATAACTTCATCTGTAACTTCCGCACCGCGTTTTGCAGGGAGGCAGTGCATAAACAGCGCTTTTTTGTTTACTGCAAAAAGCCTGCCATTTGCTTGATACATCTTTAGGAATTTCATTCTTCTTTTCTCTTGTGATTTAGGAATCTGATAACTCATCCAAGTATCTGTGTAAATAACATCTGCGTTTTTCACAGCTCTTTCCGGATTTTTTTCATATTCATATCTGGCTTTTCCGATTGCAGCAGGATTAGGAAGGAATTCTTTTTTATTTGGAGAGCTTACAATTAGAGAAGCGCCAACTCTCTGGGCTTCTAAAATGAGCGAGTGAGTTACATTGTTGTTTGCATCCCCTAAATATACAACTTTAACTCCGCGAATTTTCCCGAGTTTTTCTTTTATAGTCATAAAATCCCCTAGAGCCTGACACGGATGATAATAATCCGTAAGTCCGTTTACCACAGGAACGTCAGAATACCTGGCTAACTCCTCGATATCCTTATGAGCATAAAGTCTGGCCATAACAACATCAGCATATCTGCTGATGACTTTGGAAAAATCTTTTATTGACTCTTTTTCTCCGAGAGTTGAATGAGATAAATCGTAAAATATCGCGTGTCCGCCAAGCTGATACATCGCAATATCAAAGCTCAAATGCGTCCTTAAAGATGGCTTGGCAAATAACATCAAAAGAGTTTTGCAACTCAGCGCGTTAATGCACTTATGAGGATTTTTCTTTAGCTTTATAGCAAGCTCTATCGTATCTTCTATCTCTTTCTTGCTCCAGTCATTTAAAGACAGCAGGTGTTTCATCTTTCCTCTTTGTAATTAAAAAGCAGAATTGTATAAAAACCTATCTTATCATGCCTCTAATATGCGGCATCTTCCTTACAATAAAATCAATAATTTCCTTTTTTCTTTGTGTGTTTAATGAAATCCCTGTAAAGTTTGGTTTTTTGTAAGTCAAAATCCAGCCGTCTTTGGAAAGTTCTTTTATTATAATATCAAGGTTTTGGAATCTTTTAAAATGTTCAAGTCTATCGTATTTATGACCCCAATTATTTTTTCTTGCCAGTTTAAACATAACTTGTGCTTTCTCTAATTCCAAATCGCTTTTTGGCATGTTTTTTTCCAAAGAAAAACAATTATTTAAATATTTCTATTTTTGAAATATATCCTAATTTATAGAAACATTTAAATATCATTATTAATAATCATTATTAAACAATGAAACAAAAAGAAAACAAATCAATATTTTTGGAATATCTTGGAGACACCTCTGAATTGAGAGTCTTAGATTTCTTGATAGACAATCATTTTTTTGACTTCCCACTAACAGAAATAGCAAGAGGCAGCAATGTTAGCTACAATTCCCTTGTTTCCTTTTTCCCTGCATGGGCAGAAAAAGAGATTGTAGTTAAAACAAGAAAAATAGGCAAATCCGACTATTACAAACTGAACTTGAATAATTCTTTTGTTAAGAATATCATAAAACTTGATTGGAGTCTCACAAAAAAGAACGCTCTTCCAGATCTAAAGGAAGAAGAATTGCTTATTTAGTTATCACAGTCCCCCCTTTTCCCTTCATTGCTTTGCTAAACAGCGCAGTATTAGTTATTATAGCCTTCTTTCCTCCGCCCTCAAGGAAATTAATTGCTGCCTGAATTTTAGGGCCCATGCTTCCGGGAAGAAAATGCCCCTCAGCATAATATTTTTTGATTTCCTTCAGTGTTGTTTTCCCGATCGCTTTCTGTCCAGGTTTTTTGAAATTGATATAGGCGTTTGAGACATCTGTAATCATTATTAAACTATCTGCCTTCACAGAATTTCCTAAGCAAGCGCTCGCAAGGTCTTTATCAACAACTGCCTCAACTCCATCAAGTTTTCCTGCTTTGTTTATTACAGGAATTCCCCCTCCGCCGGCAGCAATAACAATGACTCCTTTTTCCAGCAGATTTTTGATAACTTCAGCTTCTATAATCTTTATAGGTTTGGGGCTTGCAACAACCCTCCTAAAGCCCCCGCGGGGGTCTTTTTTCATTTTAAACCTTGGAAGCTTATTTTTGTAATAGGGCCCAATAAACTTGCTCGGGTTTGCAAATGCAGGGTCTTTTTTATCTACAAGAACCTGCGTTATTAACGTAACAACTTTCTTCTTCATTAAATTATGCAGATTCTGCTGGATTAGATAGCCGATTTGTCCTTCTATTTGTGCATCCAAGATCTCAAGTGATGTTGCGTCTTGCTTCAACATAAGATATCCCACTTGAGGACCCGAGCCGTGTACTAAGGCAACACTTGACTTTTTAACTAGAGGCAAAATAGATTTCATTGCTTTTTTTATATTATTTTCTTGCACTTTTATTATAGGGTTCTCATTTTTGCTTAATATAGCATTACCTCCCAGAGCGATAATTATTTTCATCTTCCCCTCTCTAAAAATTCATAGATTTCTTTTTGCTTATGGCTGTTTAGAGAAACATGATGTTCTTTAGTAGACATTTTGATAGTTAACAACTCTCTATTTAATAACTCTTTTATAGCTCCCTTACATTCCTTACTCCCCCTCAAATGCCTTGGAAGCGCCTTAACTAAATTCTTTAATTCTGTATGCCTGCCTCCCCAAATATTTAAGTTTATTAGTTTTCTTAGAAATCTTTTCATAATATCCGTTTCTAGAGTCATTGCTTTCCAACGCGTTTGTTTATCTTAAATCTTCTGATTTTTCATGGAACGCTTTTTCATGGAACGCTAATGTTCCAAAAAGGGAACATTTATATAGTTTTACGCGCTCTAAATTCATGGAAACATTATTTAGAAAAGCAATAGGAGACACACCGAAAATTAGAGTTTTAGAATTTCTCATAGAGGCAAGAGAGTTAGACCATAGCTTGAGCGATATAGTAGAAGGCTCTGGAGTAGGCAGAACTACGTTATTCAGACTCTGGCCAGATTTAGAAAAAAACAGGATTGTGAAACAAACTAGACAAATAGGTAATGCAAAACTTTATAAGCTTAATTTAAAAAACTCATTTGTAAAAAAAATAGTGGAGCTTTTTGACGAAATAATTATTCCTATTAAGAAACTACCAGCGTAATCTTAAGCTACTTCTTCACTCTTTCTTCAAAATCGCATTCCCGCCAAGCGCTATAACTAATTTCATCTTACGATCCTCCTCAAATTCAACTTAGAATATTTTTTGTTTATTACCCCATGCTTAACAGCTCTTTTGAATAATTTTTCAGCAAATTTTATGTGGCTTTCCTTGCTTGTGTTCTTAACATATTCTTTATCCATTAAACCTTTTTTTACCTTTAATGCATGCCAAACAGCCCAATAGAAGCCCTCAAGAAATCTAATTCTTTGATATATTTTAACATCATTTTTGAATTCATTAGAAACTCGCAAATAATTTTCATAAAAAACCCTTTTCTCTTTTTCGGTAAAAACTCTACCAAAATCTGTAAAGATGTAAGCAACTTCCCCCGCAGGGTCTCCCTTATACATAAATTCCCAGTCAATTAACTTTATCTTATTTTTTTGAGTGATTATATTCCCAACTTGAATGTCGCTATGATTCAGAGCAAGTCTTTTTTTAGCAGACAGTTTTTTGAAATCATCTCTAATTCTTTCAAGGCTTAATTCATACATTTCAAAAAAACTCCTATCTTTCAGAAATCTTCTGAATTTTTTCTTGTAATCTTCTATCTCTTTCAATCCAGAGCTTCTAAGATAAAAAGGAATTTTTAGATTGGATATATCAAATCTGTGAATTTTCGCCGAGATTCTTGCAAGTCTTTTAACAAAGTTTACATTTAAATCTCTTAAACTCATTTTTCTGCCTTCAATATATTTCAAAACTAAAACTTCATTACTAAATTTCTTCTTAGACCCATCAAAAAACAAAGCTTTTGGAGAGATGCCCAAATTCTCAATTGCTTTCAATCCAAGATACTCTCTTTTAAGCTTACCCTCTCCTTCTGGATGAGCGTTTAGCCTAAAAACTAATTTTTTGCCATTCGCAACAACGAGATAATTGATGTTACTAGATCCTTGTCCAAGCTTTTTTATCTTGCTGATCCTTATCTGACTGCCGAGATTAAGTTTTTTAGGATTTAAATTTTCAAAATAAGATTTGATTTTTTCTTTCATCAAGACTTTCCTCCGACTTTAACTTTTAGAAGAGCCAACACGCCCAATATCACAAAAATACTGACTACTGACATAGCAATCCTATATCTAACACTCCCTAAGTCAACAAGTCCGGTAACAACTAATCCCCATATAACTGGGCCAATGAGAGAAGAAGCCCTTTCAGCTAATCCGAAATAAGCAAAAGAAAGATTATGTTTTCCTTTAGGGGAAATGTCTCCCATTAATGAGCGGGAAACAGCCCATGTAGCCCCATACCATAATCCTATCATTATTGATGAAATAACAAATATAGTGAAGCTAGTAAGCCAACCAACAAGGGGAAGAAGTATAATCCATCCGATAAGAATAGTCATCAGAGTTTTTTTAGACCCAAATTTATCCGCTACAAATCCGGATAATCCTGCTCCTATCCCACAAGTCACAATTACACCAAGTAATAAGTAAGTCTTTATCGTGTCAGAAATTTTCCACACCTGCTCTAAGAATATGGGGAAATTATTCACAGCTGTTAAAATAGCATCATTGAAAAGAAAATAAGCTAAAATAAAAAATACAACGCTTGACGCAGATAAGAGAAGCTTAGTTTCTTTTATGGTTGTTTTGATAACTGACTCCTCAGAGATTTTTAAGACCGGCTTTTTAGGCTCTTTGAAGAAGATTAGCATAGGCAATGAAAAAACAAAAAATCCGATTACTGCTGGCAGAAGCGTCTCAGCTCTCGGGGAAGCCCCAAAAAAATTAAGAGTTCCATTTGAAAGTGGAAGAACAAGCAAAAGTCCTGCAAATTGGCCTAGGTAGTTAGCAGCAATTCCAAATCCGGAAATTCTACCTCTTTTTTCTTGGGAAGCAATGTCATTTAACAAGGGAGTGTAGAAAGTAAAAGACAACAAGTAGGAATAGAGCCCGATAGTAAAAAATATTAGAGCAAGAACATTTTGGCCAGAGATGACTGCCCAAGAGCAGAGGCCATAGAAAAGAACACTAGCAATTGTAGAGTATCTAAGTCCGCTTATTCTCCTCCAAGACTTATCCAAAAGAGCTCCTGTAAATGGAACTGTAAGCAAAAGCAATAACGCTGAAGCAGTAAGAGTTAGATTGAAGTATATATCTGCAATTCCTCTGTCTATAACAATCCATTGCGCGAAGTATAAAAAGAAGACAACGCTCACCATAGAATTTGCAAAATCATAAAGCGCCCAGAGAAAAATGTTCTTTTTAGTTTTCATTCTCTTCCTCTGCCTAATTAAACTAACTTGGATTAAAAGGTTTTGGTAAGCTTGGTTAAAATCTATACAGACTAATCTTTTAACTAAGTCAGTCAGAATTTACATCTACAAAATAAAAAACTACTTTTCTTGCTCTTCCTCTTTAAGCCTTTCAATCTCATCAATCAATTCAGGGCCAACAACTAATAAATCAGGATGGTTTTGCATTCCTCTCTGCAATAACTTATAGTATGTAATCTATATGAATTTGTGTAGCCACAACATTTAAGAGTATAAGAAC
>DYFY01000001.1 GCA_020724955.1 Candidatus Parvarchaeum sp.
TTAATTTCATACGCTGATTTATATCAGCGTTGAGAACTAATTTTCGGATAACACAATAGTATTTAAAGATTACCCGCCTTTAACATTGTAACGTTAAAGGGAGTTTTTAAAAGTTAGAAGATTTTATAAGGTTCTTGTTTATCAAGAATTTATGGCAAATGAGCGTATCCCAAAACTTAGCGAACTTCCAGGAATCATAACAGGAAGTCCTATGGGACTATTTGTAGCTTTTATAGTTTTAGCTTTAATATTCATTACTCGTGGTCTTTGGAGCTGTTTATTTAAGATATTTATTAGATTGCCTTTTAACTTACAAACACCTGATAAAATTCTTGCGGGGGATATCTGTAATCCTGATAAGATGTTTAGAGTTCAATTAGGCGAGGGTATGCTTAATTTTCTCCAGCATGAGTGGTTTGTTTGGTTTTTGATAATTGGAGGGGTTACAATTTTCCTATACTTCAAGTTCATAAGAAATAGATAGCTTTTTAAGAATTAAAATTCTTGTTAATTTATAATGGCTAAAGAAGAACTTAAAGGAGTAAGCGGGTGGCTTTTTCTTTTTGTTATAATTCTAACTTTTATACAACCTTTATATTTATTGTTTGATATTTTAGCAAATCCATCGTTTTATTCTTTTTCAAGTGGAGTTTACGATTTAACATCTCTTCTTTGGGTTTTTGCTTTAGCTATTTGGAGTGTAGTTATAGGAATTTCTATTTGGAATAAGAAGGAAAAGGCAATTATTTGGGCTAAAGAATTTCTTATTGTCTCTCTGGTTTTAGGAATAGTTTTTACTTTCCTTTATTTTGATTTATACACTCTTGAAGAACAAGATTTATTATTTATTGATTTATTTCGTAGCTTGGTCTTCTTCGGAATTTGGTTCTCTTATCTCAGTGTGTCAAAAAGAGCAAAGAATACCTTTAAGAAAACCAAAATAGAATGGAAGAGATTAGGAGTAGTTTTCCTTATAGTATTGGGCACTCTTTTCCTGATAACGATATTGTCTTCCTTATTTCCACAAAATATAGAAACAGCAGGATTTAAAGTGGCAGGAACACCGCAAGAATTTGAACAAGAATATTCCCTTGAAGCCGAAACTGCTGTTTATCATGAATTTCAAAACCAGAATATAGTGTCTGATTCTATTATTGGATTTGAAAGCGATTATCCTTTAAGTGTCTTTATTGTAAAAAGTGAACAGGACTTTAATAACTTCATTGACGGACTAGATTACGAGATATATGATGAATGTATAATTGAAGAAAGAAGTAGTGGAGAAATAAGGTGCACTGTTTCTTCTGGAGGAATTATAGTTTGGAATTATAATGCCTATGATGTTGATTACACTTTGAGATTAAAATAAACAAGAAACTATTAACAAAAGTTTTGTGTTGAATATGCTTCATCATTATCACTATAAGCAATTCCTATTCCTGTTTTGGTGTATGTGCTAGTTAATATATTCTCCCTATGACCTGGGCTTGTCATCCAGCCATCAACAATACATTCAGCTAAACTATCTAAACTAGTCGTACTTCCACAACCTATAACATCTGAATATATGGGAGTAATTGCTATATTTTCAGCTAACCCATATGTGTAATATGAACCATAGTCTTTCATGCAAGAGTATCCGTGCCTATCGGCTCTGTCTGTTGGGTCTTCTCCATCAGGATTATCATGAGAATAAAAGTTTCTAATAATCATATCTTCACTATGTTCTTTGGCTATTTGGTAGATTTTACTATCCCAACTCAATGGCTTTAATCCATTGTTTGTTCTTTCAAGATTTATACGACGATGTACTTCTTGCTCTAGTTCTGAAATATCAATTTGGCTTTTTGGGTCAAACACTCCTTGTACAAAATCTCCAAATCCAGAACTTCCTTTATTTTTATTTGAATAAGTACTATCTGGATTTGAATCACTTTCAAAACTAAAATTCCCAAAACTAACTGGAGCAAATAAACTAAAATTAGTTTTATTGTATGTATCAAAAACTGGATTTAGAACAGTATCTTTATTTGTATATGCCTGCCAAAGCAAAAATATAATTAAAATGATTATAAGGTATTTTAACCAATTTCTTTGTCTTTTTAGAATATTTATTCCCTCTTTTCCTAACCTCCATCCAAATTTGATGGCAAAGAATAAAGAAGTTAAAATTAGAACTCCTCCTAATTTTATTATCCAAAGATTAATTTCATTCAGCTTTGTAGCATTAGAATAAAAAATATTAAATCCGACTATAGAAGCAACAAAAATAAGTATTGTGGTTATCAGATAATTTGCTCTACTACTATAATCATATTTATAATGTTCTCGCTTTTTTAACCAATAAATTAAATCTTCATATTTTGTTAAAAAATAGTTTTTAACTTTGCTATTAAAATCTTGTTTTTTATTATTTCTTTTGGAATGAGATTTATATATGTCCTTTCTGGGTCTTTCTATAATTTCTTCTGGTTTTTCATTTTCATATTGTTTGACTGATGAAAATATGGAAGCATCTCTCCATCTTTCAATATTTCTTTTCTTATATTCTTCTAAACCAATACAATCGTGAGACTCTGGTAATAAATGATTATGACAATGAATTTGACCACAAAATTTACATTTATGGGGTAAGACTCCATCTATCTTCTTGCCACAATAACTACATTCTGTCATGAAAATAAGTAGATTAAATCAGTTTATTAAAATTGCTAAATTGATTAAACCTTACTCATCTTAATCAAATCCAGCCACTTATTAACCCCTAATTCTAATTGAGGTATAGCAACTTCCGCAGGTGTCTTTTTGCCTAAAGACATATGTTTTCTATTAAAATTATAGTTAATTTCTAGACCTTTCATTATTGCGTGAGCAGATTCTAAACAACCATGAAAACCCCTCATGACCTTTGTTCTTTCTCTAATTGTATTATGCAATCTTTCAATAGGATAATTAAACCCTCTTTCATCTGCTATCACAACATTATGAACTATCTTACTTTTAGTTCTAGAAGAGGCATGATAAGGAGATTGTAAACTGAAGACTTTTCTTAATACTCTTGGATAGCCTCTTAATCCATCTGTTGTAACAATCTCAACTTGTTCTCCAACTTTAAACTTTGCTCTTTTCATAACTTTAATTAAATTCTCATTAGTCCTACTTCTCATATATTCACCTGTTACCATAAATTTAGTTTCTACATCAAAAGCATCAACAAACCAATTCTGTTCTTTACCTTTCTGATATTTACTTTTTCTTCTATAATATTCCATTTCATCGCTTTGCATTTCTTTCCCGCATTTTATTGGAATATTATCAATTAAGTTGCTGACCATTGTAGCATATTTTACAATCCACCTATAAACTGACATATGGCTTGAATTATGAGGATAAAAAGCTTGAAAATGCTCTTGCACCTTTCTTAATGAAACGCCTTTGTAATATAAATCAATTCCAGCAGTAATTTTGTTCTCATTATTCCTCATTCTATAAAAACCATCATCAATAACAAATCTGAAGTTGCATTCATTACATCTATATCTTTGTATCTTTCCCCTGTTCTGCGTTTTTCTTTTACCATCTTTTTTAATCTGATTAAAATTACATTTAGGACAGATTACATTTTTATACTTCTGCTGAATTATATCTTTGGATTTCATTTTGGTTGGTAGCCGATTTGGAATCTAGAGGGCTTTACGCCCTCTTTATTTTTACTTAACTAATAACTAATTATATAAGTAAGTTAAACTATATAAATGTTTCGTTAACTAATTAGTAACTACATAGTTAATACTTTAGAAAGTAAGTTTTATAAAGAGCAAACCTCTATATTTAGATATGGCAGAAATAAAAATAGAAGTTAAAGGTTATAAATGTGAAAGGTGTAACCATGAGTGGATACCAAGAAAAAAAGAATATCCTACTTTATGCCCAAATTGTAAATCTGCTTATTGGGATAAACCAGCCAGGAAGAAGAAATAATTTTTTTGAGTCCAATAACTCCCGCTTACGTTACAATGTACCCGCCTTTTATTTTGCTTAGAGGAGTGAAATCCTTCCAGGCCGAGTTAAACATATGCCCCAAAGACTGCGCAAAAAAATCACTTGAAAGCCATACAGCTACGTCGTAGTTAGGGTGGACCTGTTTGTCGTCCAGCAGCATGAACATAAGCTGTTTATCATCTATAACGGCGAATCTTCCCAAAGATTTATTGTTGACTGACCTCACTTCAGCTACTTTGGATAGCTGTTTGGCGACCTTGTAGTTGCTTTCATTTATAGGCGCTGCAATTCTTATGTTTATTCCTCTTTTCCTGGCTTTTTCCATTGAAGGCATAAGCGCCTCCATTTTTCTGCTTAGACCATCTGCTGTTGTCACAATCACTGCATTTTTTTCTGCGTTGTTAATCATCATATCAAGATGGTTATACATATTTTGCCTGCCCTTTATGCTTCCGGATAAATCGGAAGGCTCCACGAACTTAATTCCATTTACAAACAGGCTGTTAAGCTCCTCTAGAACCTCATCACCCTTGAGCTTCTCAAGTCTTTTTGCTTTTTCATGAGCATCAACAACAAGATTCTTTTTCACTCTTTCTATGACTTCTTCTGGTTTTAGGGCGATAAACTTGATGGGTTTTCCCAGTTTCATCACAATGAATCCTTTTTTTTCAAGACTTTCAAGAATGTCATAAGTCCTAGATCTTGGAACATCAGAGATATTGCTTAATTCTCCAGCAGTGGAAACTCCTCTGGACAGCAAGGAGGTCCAGACCTTGACCTCGTATAGGTTTAAGTCAAATATTTTTCTCAGCCTGCTTAAAAACTCTTCATTAACTATCATCTTAATTTATAGCCTACCAAAGCCAGCTGAGTATTTAAATGTTTTTCCAGATTTGTTGCTACGGAATTACGAAACTTTCCGGTTAATTCAGCCTGCAGATTTTAATGCCAAACTCATGATTTTTGATTTTAAACTCGGCAAAACCATTTTTGTCGTCGGTAAATTCGATTTTTTTTGAGTTTGTTCTTTCTCTGATAAATTCAAGCTGATTTTTCAGCTTTTTTGCCATTTCAGAATCCGCATTTATATAAAGCTCTATCGGATTCTCTTTTTTAAGACCCATGTTTTTTCTTTCAGCCTGAACTCTTCTGGCAATCTCTCTGGCAAAACCCTCTGCTTCGAGCTCGGGAGTTATTTTAGTGTCAAGCTCAACTTTTATTTCACTTGTTTTTTCTTTTTTCCAGACTATTTTTTTTATGTTAAGCTCATCAAGAATTATTTTTTCTAATTTGTTACTAAGCTTTATACCATAGACAGAGATTTTTAAAAGAGGTTGCCTAACAGATATTCCATTTCTATCTCTTTCCTTCAGGGCTAAACTAACTAATTCTCTAGCCAAATCCATTTCTTTATTTAATTTATCATTTATTTTGTTGGTTTCAACTTTAGGCCAGCTTTGTAGATGCACAGATCTTTTATACATTTTGAGATAGATAGACTCGGTCGAGAAAGGAAGAACAGGAGCAAGGACTCTACAAGTTTTCTCCAACACAATTTCTAACACTTTTTTAGCTTCACCAGCTTCATCACTATTAAATCTATCTCTGCTTCTTCTTAAATACCAAGTAGATAAGTCCTCTATAAATTTTCTAATGTGTCTAGTAGCGTTCACGCTATCGTATTCATTAAGGGATTTTTCTACATCTCTATTTAGCTCGTTTAGTCTGGATATTATCCATTCATCCAAGATATTTTTTGATCTAACAATTTTGGCAGATCTGATGTCTGAATTCATAGAGTAAAAGTTGCTTACATTGTAAAGAAGCAAGAGAACTTTCTTATATATCTCCTCCACACCTTTCTCAGAAAACCTCACATCTTCGGATTTCATAACTGGAGAATCCAGAAAATAAAATCTCAACGCATCCGCTCCAAATTTCTCAATCATTTTCATTGGATCCGGGAAATTACCTTTTGACTTGCTCATTTTTTCTCCATCTTCAGCTAAAATATTCCCAGTAGTTAAAACATTTAGAAAGGGAGGTTTTCCAAATACTAGTGAAGACACGACGAGGCTATAATAGAACCATGTTCTAGTTTGAGCTATATATTCTGAAACAAAATCTCCTGGAAAGTTATTCTCGAACCATTTCTTATTCTCCATTGGGTAATGAACCTGGGCAAAAGGCATAGATCCAGATTCAAACCAACAGTCCATAACTTCAGAAACTCTGCTCATAGACTTTCCACATTTACACTTAAGTCTCACTTTATCCATCATATGTTTGTGTAAATCTAATTTAGGTGGAAGATTAATTGCTTCTTTCTTAAGTTCAGCCACACTTCCAATAACTTTTATTTCTCCACAATCACATTTCCATATAGGGATTACAGAAGCCCAATACCTATTTCTAGAAATGTTCCAGTCAGGCGCACTTTCCAAATTTTTTCTAAATCTTCCTTCTTTAAGATAATGCGGAAACCAATTTATCTTTTCGTTATTCTTTAACAATAATTTTTTCATTTTTTGTATATCGATAAACCAGGAGGGGAGCAAGGCATAGAATAAAGGAGTGTTACACCGATAACAGAAGGGATAAGAATGGAGATGCTTTTCTTTTTTGTACAATAGGTTTCTCGACTCTAAATCTTCTATAACTTCTTTATCAACATCCTTAAACCATTTGCCTATCCATTTTCTAGGCCCCAAATTTAATTTTCCCTCTTTACCTATGTGTTCTATCAGGGGAAGATCATATTTCTTAATCATTTCATAATCAAATTCCCCGTAAGCAGCCATATGTACTATTCCTGTTCCGTCTATAGTGCTAACGCCATCTCCTCCAGAGATTACATAATAGCCTCTCTTTTCTGTTGGAATATTATAAAGGGGTTCATATTCTGTATCTTCTAAATCAGAGCCTTTAAATTCAGACAATATTTTGTATTCCCCAGTTAGTTCATTTAATCTTTCTGTTGCAAGAATGTAGACTTCACCTTTGTTCTTGATTTTAACATATTTGGCACCGGGGTTTACTGCCAAAGCAGCATTTCCTACTAGAGTCCAAGGTGTAGTAGTCCAAGCTAGGAGGAACTCATCTTTGTTTTTAATTTTAAATTTAACAACGACACTTTCTTCTTTAATATTCTTGTAGCTGTTATCCATGGCAATCTCTGCATTTGCAAGAGGAGTTTCGCATCTAGGACAATAAAGCAGCACTTTTCGGCCTTCGTAAATTAAACCCTTCTTCCATATTTCTTTAAATGCCCACCAAACAGACTCCATATATTTATTGTCCATTGTTTTGTAAGATTTATCGAATTCAACCCATCTACCAAGTCTTTCTATTGTGTTTTTCCATTCATTAGCATAGCCTAAAACCATTTTTCTGCAACTTTCACAGAATTTATCCACACCATAACGCTCTATATCTTTTTTAGATTTAAACCCGAGTTTTTTTTCAGCTATATTTTCAACGGGAAGCCCATGACAATCCCATCCCCAAACTCTTTCAACTTTATACCCTTTCATTGTCCAGAACCGGGGTATGGTGTCTTTTATTGTGCTAGCTAACAGATGTCCATAATGTGGCAATCCAGTGGCAAACGGAGGCCCGTCATAAAAAACAAAGCTTTTCTTTTTTCCAACTAAAGATTTCTGAAAAGTTTTATCTTTTTTCCAGAATTTCAAAACTTCAAGTTCTCTGGAGCTCACATCAACCATACAAATATTCAGAACAAAGCCTTTTATATCTTACTTTTGCCATTTTTCATTGAAGCTTTTTTCTAAAGCAGTGAAGGACACCAGGATAATAAAGCTTGAGACAAGAGTTATCTCGGTTTTTCCTGAAATCCCTCCTATGAATCCCGCTATTAGTGAAGATACCGAGATAGCCTTAAACCAGAACCTTCCGTTAACCAGCTCGTCTCTGGAAAGCCATGAAATGTACAGACCGACTGGAACAGACAGGGAAAGCAGCAATAAAACAATTAGATTTTCTTTCATTTTCTGCTTTTCTTTTTACCTCTTTTTTCAGCCTTCTTTTTTTTGGAAAATACAATAAAAAGTATCAATCCTATAAACACAAAGACTGCTCCGATAACAAAGGTTGTTAAGAGGTAGGCGTGAATATTTGATGCAAGTCCGTCAATCAGGGAAGATATATTGCCTGGAATTGTGCCGATTCCGGATTCGGCAAGACCTTGCTTTATTGCCAGGAGAATATTGGCTTTTACGCCTTCAACTGCAATGAATCCTGCTCCGACCGATAAGGCAGATACACCTATAATTAACATTGATATTACAGGAACAATAAAGGAGATGGCAAGCGCTAAAACCATAGAGGCGATGCCAAACACCCAGGACAGCATTTTTACCAATTTTAGCTTGCTTTCAATTCCCAGACTTTCTATTTTTGCAACAATGTCTTTTTTTATTTCTTCCTTAACGAGCTCTTTAAATTCAGACTTTCCAGCTTCTTCAAGCTCAGAGCAGTTGATTTTTATTTTAATCTCCTCATCTTCATTTCCGAAAAAGACTCTGTCCGCGCTTTTGCATTTTTCCAGCAGGTTTCCTGCAATATTATTAAAATCAGTATCATTGAATTCTGCTTCCACAACATCTTCGACCGCTGCGTCGACAACTTCTTCTACAAGCCCGTTGATGTTTTTTTCTTCAATGACTGATGATATTGAGCTGAGAGAAACAAAAGCCGCCAGACTGAAAGCTAGCAAAACTCCAAGGAAAATTGCTGTCAGGGTTTTGAAAATCCACTCCATTTAATCCAGCTTGTCTATCTTTTTTGCAAGCTCAAAATCCTTTTCAGTAAGGCTGTTTTCAGAATGGGTAAAAATTTTGAGTTTTACCTTATTATAGCTGATGATTATGTCCGGATGATGCCCTGCTTCTTCGGATATTTCACCGACTTTGTTGACAAAAATCAACGCCTCTTTGAAATTTGAGAACTCAAATACTTTGCATATTGAACTGTTTTCCAAGCTCCAATTTTTTAGATTTCCAAGCTCCAATGTAATTTTTTTCAGCTCCATTTACTTTCCTATTATTTTTTTAAGCCTGAGAGCTTCTTTTTTTTCTTCTTCGGCGTGTTTCTTTATACTTTTAAGCTCTTTTTCCTTGGCCTTGAGCTGTCTTTTCAGCTCTTCAATCTGGTATTTCTCCTCTTTTATATTCCTTATTTTCTCTTTTTTCTTTTCTCTCTCAATGTATTTGAAAAGTTTTCTGGCAGGGAGCTTTAGCAAATTGAATATTATTGAAAGCCCGAGCACTATTATTATCAAAGAAACAAGCATCTCAAAGTTGCTCGGCAGTTTGGAATATACAAATAAAATTATCGCAAAGGCAGACAAATTGATTGTCATGGGAGAGCTGATGTATTTTGCAAATCTTTCCGGCAGGATATGCTCAAAGTTGAACCTCAGCAGAATTGAGCCTATTAGAAGCAGAAAAACTGCGGCGAGGCTTTTGCTTTGATAATAAATGAAATTTACGGCTCCGGCATTGTCTATGCTATGTATATATCTCAAAAGACCCATGGAGACAAAAATCAAAACAAGTGAGTTGGTGAGGTATGTGTTCCATCCCGGGTTTTCGTCGCTGTATCTTCCGAAATAAAGAATAATCAGCAGTGTAGCGAATACAAGTGGAATTACGTTCCAAAGCACTTCAGGCTCAAAGGTCAGAGCCAGCAAGCTTAGAATAGTTTCATATAAAGCCATCTTAATCGGTTAAGAAAGTGAATGTTTATACTTAAATGTTTTCAGGCATCTTATTTATGGATTCTTCTGTATCAAAATCAATTTTATGTTTCTATCTTTGCTCCGTTAGTTTCTCGTCAGCACTTCCAAACATAGGAAATTTACAATAGATAAAGTTAGTTGTTTTTGTCCCACTTAGCAACTTCTAACTAAACATTCGGGACTTATCAACTTATTGGAGAAAACAGCAAACCACTATTTTAATTGAAAAAGAATAGGCAAAACATTAATTTTTACTGCAAAGATTTAAATATTTGTAGCTACAATAGTAATACTATGGTAATGGATACAATTCAGGTAAGGTTGGGTCCAGGTCTTGTAAAGAAAATAGATGAATTAGTTGGAACTGGAGTTTATTCTAGTCGGTCGGATGTATTGAGGGACGCTGTCAGAAGGCTTGTTTTAGATAAATTAGCGGGAGTAATTTCTGGAAAAGAAGATTCAATAAAACAAATAAAGAATATACGAAAGAATTTATCTAAAGAGAAGTTTGATTTGGATGAAATAAACTCGCTTGCAGATTAAACTTCTTCCGGTTTTGAAACTTTCACATGTTTTTTGGCGAAAATTATTAACTCTTCATCTCTTGTTATAAGATTTAAATTTAATCTCTTAGCGATTGCAATATGAATATAATCATAAAAACTTAGAGAATTATCCTCTTTCTCCCATTTTCTTGCAAGATCATAATCTTCTGGATATGTTTTGATAATTTTAACACATTCGGATTCTTTCAGAAAATCCTTAATCGGTTTAAATTTGTTTCTTGCCACAAAATAAATTTCTTTTAAGGCTATACTGGAAACTATTATTTTCTCATTGTTTTCCTCAACTTTCTCAATAAAATTCCTGGCAGATTTCCAGTAAGGCTTGTTCTTTTCTGGACCTGTTTCTTTTTTGAATAAATTAAGCCAAATACAAGTGTCTAAATAATAGTCAGTCTTCATTTAGGTACAAGAAACCACAATTTAATAAAACTAATCTTGTAGTTCAGACTCTCGGTTTTTCCAAAATAAATATTTAGCGATAGTAAAAAGTGACGCCCGGACCAGGATTTGAACCTGGGAATCCACGAGGGAAACGGGATTAGCAATCCCGCGCCGTAACCACTGGGCCATCCGGGCACAACTTATTAGGACAGAATTAGCTTTTAAATATTGCCCAGGCAAAACTCACGAAGTTTACTTTCTCTTCTTATTAGGAAACGCCCATTTTCCAAGACCAAAAGCATACATCACAATTAACGATACGAATATCAGCAAATCTCTTTCCAGTCCGGAGCCAATTCCTCTTTCCATTGAGCCGGGTATTTGAACTCCGAGCAGAGCCACTATTATTACTGCAAACAACGGATATATTATGTAAGGGAACCATAAGCCGATAATTAACAAGATTCCGAACACTACTTCCACTATCCCGACCAACATTCCAATTTCTCCGGGAAGCCCTAAAAGAGCCGGAGAGCTTCCTATTTTGGGATATCCATGCCAGACAAAAACAAGCCCAACCAGAACTCTAAGCAAAAATAATGAAATTCCTTTCACAGACTCTTTATTGCTCGGCATGTAGCGGAGAGCTTTTCGGACTTTTTATATCTTTTTGTTTTTTAAATAAGAGCGCTTAAAATTGCACAAAAAAGCCAGTCTTACTGAATATGAAACAAAGATGATCTTCTTTATTTTTCATATTTGTTTTCTTTCAGCTTTTTTTCAGCCCTTTCAATCATATTCTTCTTCAGACCTATGAACACACCGCCGTCCTTTCCGCCGACGTAAGTGTTTTCTCCTGATTTTATTATTTTGTTTAATTCAGGGAGCTCTATATCAATGTGAGTTACACTGGCATTTGATTTGCCTTTCAGGTGCAGATAAACATCTGCTTTTCCGATTTTTATTTTTCCTTCTCCAGGTCCTGACATAAATTAAGCAGGACGCTAAAGTTTAAAAGTGCTTCTTTGCCATTAATATTGCAGCGGGGTGGAGTAGCCTGGTTAACTCGCGAGGCCCATAACCTCGAGATCGCGGTGTTCAAATCCCGCCCCCGCTATATGAAAAAAGGAGTGAGATGTTGATTTTAGGCATAGACGACGCAGGACGCGGGCCTTTGATAGGGCCTATGGTTTTGGCAGGTGTTCTTGTTACGGCGGAGCAGGAAAAAAAACTGAGGTCTTTAGGGGTAAAAGACTCAAAGCTTGTTTTACATTCTTCAAGAATAAAAATAGCAAAGGAAATAGAAAAAATATCCAGGAGAGTTTATCTTGTGATTTCAACTCCGGAAGAAATAGATTTTTCAATAAGTTCTGGAATTAATTTAAACACTCTGGAAGCAAAAAAAACAGCGGAGATAATTAATTTTTTGAATTTAAAAAAGGAAAAAATAAAAGTCATAGTTGACTGCCCGTCTGTCAATACAGTTGCCTGGAAAAATAAGCTTCTTGAGTTTATATCCCACGCAGAAAATCTGATTGTTGTTTGCGAACACAAGGCGGATTTCAATCATCCTTCAGTATCGGCGGCGTCTATTCTTGCCAAAGTAAGGAGGGAAGAGGAAATTTCCAGATTAAAGGAAAAGTTTGGGGATTTCGGTTCAGGATATCCTTCCGACCCTTTGACGAAGAATTTTCTTAAAATGCGCGGAAATGCCCTGAAGAATTCCGGAATATTCAGAAAAACATGGGCTACCTGGAAAGATGTATTCCCGGATAAAAAACAGAAGAAGCTGTTTGACTTCTGAAAGTTTTTCTCTAATTTCAGTTGAGACTTATCTGAGCACAATGACATAGATTTTTTTGGTTTTAACAATTTTTTTATCCTTAAATTTTCCTGTAAAGTAAACTTTCCAATTTAACATAGTAAAAAAAGAGATTTTCCAATCATTTCTTGAGTTCTATATTAAAATTAAGATAATTATTAATTATGCGAACCTTGCTTTATACAGATTATATAGGGAGCGTTAAGTTATAAACTGGACTTAACATTTCCAAAACTTATATAAAACCTGTTTCTTTTTTCCAGTTGTTATAAAATGCCGTTGCTTGATGATTTATCTGGGTTTCAATTTTGGAATAACACTGGAAGGGATTATTTGGTAGCTTTGGCTGTTTTTGCAGGGTTGTTTGTCTTTTTTAAGATATTTGACAGATATCTGGTTGTTTTGTTCAAGAAAGCTGCCAGGAAGACGAAGTTTGGGTGGGATGATATTGTTTTTGATTTTTTCAGTGCAATACACTGGCAGTTTTATGCTTATATCTCATTTTATGCAGCTTCTGTTTATCTTGTGCTTCCAGAACTGCTTGACAGGGCTCTTTATTATCTGCTCATAATTTTCATAGCTTTTTATGCGGCTCAGGGGCTTTCAAGAGTAGTTGACCATTTTACCAATAGGCAGATAGAAAAAAGGAAGCAGTCAGATAATTCATCCAACACTTCAATGATAAAAACTTTTGGCACTATTTTTAAAATAGCAATCTACAGCGTTGGACTGCTTATGGTTTTAGCCAATTTAGGGATAGAAATAACTCCTCTTATAGCTTCTTTAGGGGTTGGCGGAATCGCAATAGCCATAGCCTTGCAGTCTGTTTTGTCAGACATGTTTGCAGCCTTTGCTATTTATTTTGACAAGCCTTTCAAGGAAGGGGATTTCATAATTATAGGAAATGATATGGGGACTGTGAAGCACATTGGAATTAAAACTACCAGAATCCAGTCTCTTGGAGGGCAGGAGCTTGTAGTTTCAAATACAGAGCTGACAAATTCAAGAATTAATAACTACAAGAGAATGCAGGAAAGAAGGATAGCTTTTTCTTTCGGAGTTGAATACAACACACCTTCAAAGAAATTGAAAAAAATAAATTCTATTGTAAAGAGAGCGGTTGAAACTACTAAAAACACAAGATTTGACAGGTCGCATTTTAAGGAGTTTGGAGATTCGAGCCTGAATTATGAAGTTGTTTATTATGTTAAAAGCGCGGATTATAATGTTTACATGGATGTTCAACAAGAGATACATTTCAAGATAAAAGAGGCGTTTGAAAAGGAAAAAATTGCATTTGCTTTTCCAACACAGACTATCTATGTAGAGGGATTTAAGAAGAAGTAAGATAATTATGTGGGCACGAATTTACTAGATAAATATTTGTGCCCATATACTCGCATAAAATGTTTAATCAATTAAATTAAAATCTCTCAAGTTTTCTTCCAGACTCTTTATGAGAAAAGGAAAAATCAATGAATAATCTCCATTATTTCCTTTCCTAACTGCTTCAAGATACTTTTGCCTTTGTTTATTATAAACGTTAATCCAGGGATAACCTTTTTTACCTAGAAGAAAATTCATAACAAGCCTTGATAATCTTCCGTTTCCATCTACAAAGGGGTGTATTGTAACAAGCTCCATAGATGTAATAACCGCCAGTTCAAATTGATGATACTTGTTTTTGTTTTTTTTATACCTATACACTAAGTTTTTCACAAGCTGCGGTACTTTTTCAGCATCCGGGAATTTAACATCGCTCCCAAATATTCTTACATTTGTTTCTCGATATCTGCCTGCAAACCTGTCAGAAATATTTTTTAGAATAAGCGAATGCAGACTTAATATAAATGCCTCAGTAAGTTCTCCTTTGTAAGATTTAACAAACTTTATTGCTTCTAGATGGTTTTTCGCTTCATGTATCTCTCTCAGAGTTTTTCCTTCAGGAGCAAGCCCTTCATTTATCACAAGGTTTGTTTCCTGCAACGAGAGGGAGCTTCCTTCTATCGCATTGCTGTTATATGTAAGTTCTGTAAAAAAAGCTTTCTCGAATTGCTCATATTCTTCTTTTCTCAAGTTTTTTATTTTTTTATTGTATGTTTTTTTCAGAATCTCTACTTTTCTCACTTCTTCCTTTTTCAGGAAAGGATATTTTTTTTCTGATATGATTTCAATTTCAAAATTTTCCTTTAGTTCTTCAATTTTCTTTTTAGTAATCTCGCCATAACCAAGAAATTTTGATTTTTTTGTCCACTTCCCGTTTTTCCTCTTATTGCTAATAAGATAATTGGCTTTTTTTCCATCCACATTCCTTACTTCATGATAAACCATAATCTTATATATGGGCACATATTTATAAGTCTTTTGTCTGTGCCCATATAGTTGATAGATGGCTTCAGGAAGAAGCAATCGGTTTCTAAAGAATAATTGTGCTTTCTTTGTCAGGTCCTGTTGAGATCATAGCAACTTTTGCCTCTGTATATCCTTCAAAGTCTTCAATCGCTGTGTGAAATTGGGCTGGCAAGTCAGAGAAACTTTCTGCGCTTCTGATTTCATCCCCAAAACCTTTGTAATGTCTAAGAATCGGAACAGCGTTTCTTTGATCAGATACTCTTCTGCTAAATCTGTCACTTGCCTTACCTTCTCCGTAATTGTGTCCAAAACAAACTTCGAAGCTATTCACACCTACAACAGAATCTGGTTTTGTTAAAACTACTTTTAGAGGCGCATTGATACCAATTGCATATCTTGCTGCAACAGCATCTGTCCAGCCAATTCTTCTTGGTCTTTGCGTTGTTGCCCCGTATTCATCGGCAGCTAAACGTATTCCGACTCCTTGTATAAATTCATTATCACTATTCATCAATTCAGCAATCTTGTCCATGTTGTTTCTTACATATAAGCGAGCTTGTTTTGTCAGTTTTGTGATCTCACTGATGTCTCCTCTTTCTCTCAATTGTTTTATTTCATTTAAATCGAAATTTCCGCTTAGGTAAGTATTTACTTCATAAAATACGTCGTGGTCAACTCCTGCTGCGCAATACTCTTCTGATTCTTTTCCTCCAAGCTCTGTTACAAAAGGACCTCCTCCAACTCTAGTCATAAAAGGAAACTTGACAATTCCTAAAACCAAATCAACAGCTTTGGCAGATAATCCAACTCCTCCTGCAGTTCCATTTATAGAGCTGTCAGAAGATGTAACGTAGGGTTTCACACCATGCTCGATGCTCAGAAGAGTCCCTTGCGCCCCTTCCAATACTATTCTCTTTTTTTGCCTAATAAAATCGTGCATCAATGCCACAGTATCTGTCACAAAAGGTTCTAATTTTTGAGCGCAAGGATTTAATTCATCAATAATTTCATCAGTATTGATCTTTTGGCCTGGATATATCTCTCTCATTTTTTTGATTTTTGCGGCAAGAGTATCTCTATCAAATAGATCTCTGATGTCAATTCCTATTCTTGCTGTCTTGTCTGCATAAGCAGGTCCTATGCCTCTTCCTGTTGAGCCAATTCCTCCATCTCTCAGAGATTTATTTTTTTGTCTATCTGATTCAATATGCCATGGCATAATCACTCCAGCATCTTCGCTGATTCTTAGATTATTGTAGGTTCCTCCTACAGCCTCTAAATTGTCAAGCTCATGGCAAAGGGCAAAAGGATCAATTACCATTCCGCTCCCCAATACATTGGTTTTTCCTGCAGAGTCATATGTTATTCCAGCAGGAAGCAAATGATAAATTCTTTCCTGTTCGTTAACGATTACTGTATGTCCGGCATTATTTCCTCCTGTGCCTCTTGCAATAACATCTGCCCATTGAGAGGCAAGAAGATCTACAATTTTGCCCTTGCCTGTATCTCCATACTGCATACATACTACCGCCGCTATTTGCACTCCATCAACAAGTTTCTCCAATCCACTTTTAACCATGTTTTTCAAATCTAATTTCTTTATTTCTAACTCCGTTCTGCAATTTTTTTATATCTCTACAATTCATGCTTGCAAAAGAATGTCTAAGAGCATCAATCATAGAAGGGAAACTATCGTGTATACTTCCTCTAAAAGGAATTATCGTGACAATTCCTTCTTCATGTCTTCCATAACCTCTAATTCTTTCATCTCCTCCAACATTAGCTTTTTTTGAACCCATGCCCCAATATTGTTTTACAGGAACGCCTCTTTCGTCATAAACAACCTCTCCAGGACATTCTTTGTGGCCTGCTAGCATTCCTCCTAACATAACAGCTCCAGCCCCTAGGCCAAGTGCTTTAAAGATATCTCCAGTTTCTTTTAAGCCTCCATCAGCTATGGCTACTATTCCGCTTCCAATATCTTCTCTGTCAGCTTTTGCACATTCATATACAGCAGTTGCGTTTGCCCTTCCTATTCCAATGACTTTTGCGGTAGTGCAGATTGACCCGGAGCCCTGTCCGCATCTATAGGCGTCTACAAATCCCCTTTGAGCTAACGCTCTTGCAGCTTCAGCGGTCGAAATATTACCTCCAATTAGCAATTTGTCTGGATAATTTTTAGCTATATGCTCTAACATATCTATTGCAAGTTTAGTATAACCTTGCGAAGTATCAACAACTACTCCGTCAGCTCCAGCTTTAAATCCTTCTTTAACTCTCTCGTAGGATTCCGGCCAGGTGCTAACTGCAAACAAAACTCTTAATCTTCCATTTTCGTCAATAGTAGAATCGGGAAAGTCAAATCTTTTTTCTATGTCTCTTCTTGTTACAAGGTAAGCAAGGTTACCTTTTTCATCAACTATCGGCAGAGATTTTATTCTTTTTTCCCATAAAATTTCTTTTGCTTGTTCTAGAGTTATCCCGCTTTTGCCTGTAATTAATTTTTCCATATCAAGCATTCTGTCCCTAACAAGACAGTCCAGGCGTTCACCTGGAAAATAATCGTCTTCTCTCAGTAGTCCAACAAGTGTTCCATTACTCTTTCCGTTTTGTGTTACTGGGAATGTGTTGATAAGATTACCTCCTACTTTGTTGGCTTCTGCTATTTCCAAAACGCGTGAAATTGTCATTTCTGGAGCAACTACTATTGGATTTTCTATGAAGCCAGCTTGGTATCTTTTCACTCTGCTTATATCTTCAACTTGTTTGGGTATGCTTGGTCTTCCTTCTGCGTCTTTATGGTTATAGTGAATGACTGCAATGCCTCCAAGTTGGGCCATTGCTATTGCCATTTCAGGACTTACAACAGAATCCATTGGAGAAGCCATTATAGGGACAGCTAATTCAATTCCTTTTCCTAAACTCGTTCTTAAAGAAACATCTTGTTTAGTTATCGTAGAAAATTGAGTACCAAGAAGATCAAAGCCATCGTAGGTGATTCCAATTCCTCTTACAAACAATTCTTCAGCGCTAAGTCCAGAGCGAACCATCAACAGTTTTGGAAATCTTTGCTTAAAAATATTGTTGGGCTGAAAATTAGTATAATAAACTTTTATATATCCTTTTCTCAATATCTTTGAATGACTTATATCAAGAAGCTGATTATGCAGGGATTCAAGTCTTTTGCCCCCAAAACGGAGATTAACTTTGATAAAGGCATTAATGTCATAGTAGGTCCAAATGGTTCGGGAAAGTCCAACATATCGGATGCTTTATGTTTTGTTCTGGGGCGTCTTTCTATAAAATCCATGCGTGCGGCAAAATCAAAGAATCTTCTTTTTATGGGTACAAAGATTCACAAGCCTGCCAGAGAAGCTTCTGTTGAGATTGTATTTGACAACTCTCAAGGAACTTTTAATCTTCCTGTGAACGAGGTTTCGCTGAAGCGCACTGTAAAGCACAACGGGCAGGGAGTCTATAAGATAAATAATGAGGTTAAAACCCGCTCTGATGTGATAGAAACACTTGCCCAAGCCGGAATTGATCCACATGGATTCAATCTTGTGTTACAAGGGCAGATTCAGGCGATAGTAAAAATGCATCCTGAGGAAAGAAGAAAAATAGTTGAAGAAGTTGCTGGAATTTCAATTTATGAATCAAGAAAGGAAAAATCTCTGAAGGAACTTGAAAAAACGGAATTGCGGCTGAAAGAAATTTCAACTATCCTGAGGGAGAGGCGTTCGTTTTTAAGCAATCTGGAAAAGGAGCGTTCACAGGCTTTGAAATACAAAGAATTGGAAACTACGATAAAACGTTGCAAGGCTTCAATTCTTCATAAAAAAATAAATGACAAAGAGCGTGAGCTGAGTTCTGTTCAGAAGTCCATTTCTGAAAAGCTTGAGAAAAAAGAGAAGATAAAAAGCAGGATTCTTGAGTTGCAGAACAAAATAGACTCTTTTAATGAAAGTATTGCTAAAATAAACAAACATATACAGCGTTCAACAGGAGTGGAGCAGGAATCGTTGAGAAATCAGGTTTCAAATTTAAGGGCAGAGATAGAGGGGCTTAAAGTCAGAAGAGAAAATTATGAGAACAGAAGTGCGGAAATTCAGAGGAGAATTGCGGAAATGGAGAAGTCATTGCCTGGTTATGAAACCGAGATAAAGAGCCTGAGAAGGGAGACTCCCATTATCGCCCAAAAACAGGAAGAGCTCAGGAAGAAGAAAAAAGAATTGCAGGAGCTTGAAGAGGAAAAAAGAAAAATTTATTCTTTGAAGACGGAGCTTTCTTCGGTGAAAGAGAGGATAAAAGACAAGGAAGCTGAAATTCAGAGGATAGGCAGGCAGTCTGATTTAGTTTTGAAAGAAATAGAGTCTTTGTCTTCTGAACTTGAACACGAGACTCTGGAAATGTGTTATAATGAGCTTGAGAAGCTCAAAAAAATCCTTAAGGAAAACAGGCAGAAGAGTGATGAAATGTCAAAAAAGGAAATTGAAGCCAATAAGCTGATTTCTTCGGCTCAGACTACAATTTCACACTCTGAAGAAATAAAATCAAAAATAACTAAGCTGGATGTTTGTCCTTTGTGCCAGAACAAAATGACTGAACAGCATGTGTTTCATGTAACAAAAGAGTCTGATTCAAAAATATTTGCCGCTAAAAAATCCATGAATGAGGCTGAGAAATCACTTGCGGAATTGGCGGAGAGCAGAAAGAGATTATTATCTGAGATTTCTTCATTGCAGCAGAAAATTTCGGCTTTAGAAAACCAGCATTCAAGCCATCAATTGATTGAACATAAAAAGTCTTATATGAAGAACCTTGTTGAGCATGAAAATTCTTTGAGAATGGAATTGTCTTCTCTTATTTCCAAAAGGGATTTTCTGCAGGCTCAGACTCTTGACACTTCCAGAATCGATGAAAAATATGCCGGCAAGATAATGGAAATAGAGGAGATCTCGGCCAGGACGTCGGAAGATCTGGACAAAACTTTAATGTATAAAGAGCGCGAGCTTGAGAAAATAAGGGAGGTTATCAAGTTGTCCAAGCGCGATTTGAATGAAATGGAGCAGGAGATTTTTGATATACAAACGGATATTGAGGCTAAATCCTCTCTTTTGGAGCTGAAGGAGGCAGAGGACAAGGAGTTGTCGGAAAGGTTCAGGAAGCTTTTTGCTGAGAGGGATTCAGCCCAAGAGAAAATCCAGCAGTCAAGCCTTTCTCTTTCAGAGGCGCAGACCGAGCTTTATCAGATTGAAGACCAAATAAATTACCTTAAGGTTGGAAACGCGAAACTAGGGGCTGAAAAGGAAGCTCTTGAAATGGAGATAAAAGAGTATTCAGGCGCTGAGATTATAAAGGGCTCGCTTGAGTTTTTACAAGAGAGGCTTAAAAAGTCGCAGGAGGCGATTCAAATAATAGGCTCAATCAATATGAGAGCGTTGGAAGTGTACGATGAAGTGAAACAAGAGTATGACAAAGTTCAGGAAAAGGTGGAGACTCTTGAGAAGGAGAAGCTTCAGATAATGGGAATCATAGAGGAGATAGACAAAAAAAAGAAGCGCACCTTTATGAAAACCTACAAAGGAATTAATGAACTTTTTAGCTCGAATTTTTCAAGGCTCTCATCTAAAGGAAGGGCTTTTCTCGAGATAGAGGATAATGAAAATATTTTTGAAGGAGGAGTAAATATAGTGGTTAAGCTGGCGAAAGGAAAGTATTTTGATGTGACTTCTCTTTCCGGAGGAGAGCAGACCCTCATAGCTATTTCTCTTCTTTTTGCGATTCAGGAATACAGACCTTATCATTTTTATATACTTGATGAGATAGATGCTGCGTTGGACAAGAGAAACTCGGAACGCCTTTCAGCTTTGCTCAGAAAATACATGACAAAGGGCCAGTATATTGTCATCACACATAACGACGCTTTGATAATGGATTCAAATATCCTTTATGGAGTTTCAATGCATGACGGAATTTCCAAGGTTTTTGGCCTAAAGCTTGATGAAGAAGTGGCTGAGGCTCAGGGCACTCATGGCGCTCAAAGCCAGAGCAATTCTCTTCCTGAACAGACGCACGATTTGCATGACCAGACCGGAGAGAATAATCAGGTATAGTTTATCAGTTATGTTTTTGGCACAATGTTTATTTTGGCGCTCACACTACTCATCATTATCTTCTTCGGATCAGGGAAATTTAAGAGTTTTTTTCCACTTAATAGTGCGCGTGCTTATACAATTAGTAACCTTTTAAAATGGGATTACACTTGATAATAATAAGGGTAAAAAATGGTGTGGCAGGATGTTGTTATTGCAATAGCAAATGTTCTTTTTGGATATTCTTTAGCTTTTCAAGTATATCATGGATTTAAAGAGAAAAAGGGGTTTTTAACAATACAGGCATCTGCTCCAACAACATTAGGTTTGTATGCGTTGTCTTTTGCGTTTTTTACTCTTAATTTATATTTATCTACATTAGTCTCATTTTTTAATGGGACAATGTGGCTTTTGCTGTTAATTCAAAGGTTAATCTACAAAAAAGCTTAGTTGCACACTATTATTCATTGTCTAAATTCCTATGCCTTCCACAAGTTGAATAAGAATTTTTCAGACAGAAATGCCAGTGAGATTCGGGGAACAACCAAAAATAAATAAAAAAATAAAATTAAAAATTAAATTTAGTAATAACTTTCCCCGATTTCTTCTTTTGTTTCAGGTTTTCTTGTCAGCAGCACTATAAGCACTATCAACAGCACAACGAAGATTATTGCAAGAACGACTGTAAGCAATACAGCTGCATTTCCTGCGATGTTTCTTCCTTCCACATTTGCTGTGAAGACTGCACTGTCAATAATCTGCCCTTCAGATTCAACATTTACTGTAAACTGATGAGTCCCTTCTTCAGAAGAGGAGACATCAAATCTTACAGACTGGCTTGAACCTGCAGGAACAACCACTACTGTGTCTGCGAGGTCAACATTCAAGGAACTGTCAGCGTTTACAACCAAGTTGTAAACTTTTATGCTGTTTCCTGTGTTAACTACAGTCATAGTGTATGTTTGTGTTTCTCCTGCTGCAAATGTCTTGCTTTCTTGAGATTTTACCACCTGGCTTCCTGCCTTAGAAACAAAGATTTTCTTTGTCGCCAGGCTGGATGTTTCGGAGTTGTAGGCTTCAAACTCTATTGTGTAGAGCCCTTCGGCTGCGTTCTCCGGTATTTTCAGGTAGATTCTTCTCTCAGCTGAGTCTTCAAAGTCAGGGTCTGAAGTGTCAACTACAGACAGGTCACCGAAGTAGACTGTTTTGCTTATCCCCAATGTAGGGATTCTTGCAATAACATAGTTGTCTTCAGCTTTGTGTCTTCCTCTGTTCTTGAGGATTACATCAATAGCTAGGTTTTCTCCTGCTTTGACTTCAGGCTCATTCTCTATTGAGAGAATCTCCAGCAAGTCATTTTCACTCTGGACGACCAAGTCAATTGTCTGGGTAGCAAGAACTCCGCTTCTTCCTTCTACAGAAATTCTTAATGCAAACTTCTCATTGAAGTCTACATCAAAAGGCACTTGCATACTCAGTCTTCTGTTGTACGTGTGGCCGTTTCCAAGGACATCGAACTCTTCAGTTTCAACCACATATCCGCTTTTTCCAATAAGTTTTGCTTCAACAATTACATCACTTACTGTATTGGCGAGATTTGAAGTAAAAACTACTTCGATATCCATGTTTTCTCCTGCTGTAACTGTAGGAATTCTGTTCTGTCCAGTTGCAGTGTATTGAGCATTTACACCTATTCTGTCTATAACAACAGACTGGGCGCTAACGCTCGCCGAGAAAACAAACACCAGTGCAAAAACTGCTACAAGTGAAACCAAAAATTTCATTGATTTCATTGTTTTCGTTTTCATTTTATTTAGTTAAAAAGACAACAAAAGCGGGCTTTATAAACTTTACGATGATAACAAAAATAAGTAATTTGAAAGTAACAAAAGGTATAAATAGGTGTCTTTTGGTATACTGCAATGGGAAAAGAAAATACTGTAACAACCATAAAACTGGAGAGAAAAACTAAAGAGAGAATAGACAGGCTGAAAGTTTACAGAAGAGAGACATATGATGAAGTTTTGAACAATATTTTGAACATACTCAACATATGCAGAATCAATCCTGAACAGGCGCGTTTAAATCTTAGGAAGATAGACGCTTCAAGGAAGGAAAGAACTTCTTCTGAACTGCAAAAATCTAAAGTTTCTGGACAATCTTAAGCGCTTCGATGCAGTCATTCAGCATTGTCGGACTCTCATTGATTATCACAATATCTTTGCCTTTAGGCAGGTTGCTGAAAAGGTCAAGCCATTCTTTTTTTTCTGTTGTTTTGTGTCTCTTTTCCCCCTTTTCTCCGTATATAATTCCTGAAAAATGTACGTGCCATTTTTTTTGGGGAAAAAGCCTTCTGATTTTTCCGTAATCAACTTCTTTTTCTCTTGCTAATATGTGGGCAAAGTCTATGCAGAAGTCGCAGCCTGTGTCTTTTACCAAAGAGGATATTTCTTCAGCACTCCCAAAGACGTTGATTTTTCCCATTGTTTCTGGAGCCAGCTTTATTTTCCAGTTTTTTTTCTTAATCTCTGCCATTAGTTCATTAATTCCTTCTTTTATGTTATTGTAAGATTCTTCCCTGTTTTTTCCGTAATATCCAGGATGAAAAACCACTCTTTCGGCTCCGAGCCATTCTCCGACTTCACAGCAGCCAAGTATTCTGGATTTTGTGGCTTCTCTTTTTGACTTTTCAGAAGAATTTAAATTCACGTAATAGGGGGCGTGGATGCTCAGGCTGATTCCGAGCTCTTTTGCTTTTTTCCCAATCTTTTCGGCGTCTTCTTTATTTTTTATGTAAATTCCGTAAGTGAAAGCTATTTCGCATGCTTTGAACCCCAACGAGTTGTATTTTTCCAGAGTTTCAACAGCGGCTTTTACGCTTCCCAGCCCGGCAGGGCCTATTTTTACCTGCATGAAAGAAAAAAACAAAGAGGCTTAATAAAACCTTTTCTGTAATGAGTATCTCCGATAGACAGGAAATGGGGGTAAAAATAATGAAATCTGATAACTTTAATCAAGTTAGGAATTCTTGTTAATTCATTAATTCTTGATTTTTAATACTAATTATCCAAAAAATAAACTATTTTGATACAAAATCTGAGTTTAATTCTTCAGTTAGAAAAACTCATCGGAGATACTCGTAATTTTACCTTGTTGTGTTTTATAGATGCAATTGCCTGACGATTGGCAAGCCCTATAATTTTTAAAGAAGGTTTTTTTCAACCTCATCAAGATTGTCTAAGATATATTCATGCAGTTTTCTTATGAACAAATCCTGTATGTTTTCTTTCAGTATCCCGTGGCATTTAGAAATGTCCTTTTCAGGATGAGATAATACCCCTACTTCATAAAGGCAAGTCATGCTTGAGCCTTCAAACTCTCTCAACCTGATGTCCCCTTCTTTTGCCTGCAGAAGAACAACCTCTATCTCACAAAGATTTCCGGCTTCTTTTCCTTTTATTATATATTTCCATGACGCCTCGGGTTTTTCGCTGATGTAGCTTCCCTTTATGCATTTCTGCATTATGCTGTTATAACAATCCAAATCTTCACATGTTTTTCCTGCGCCGAAAAAGAAATATACTCCCAACGCGATGATTACAACAAGGGCTATGACGACAACAACCTCTTTTACCCTCTTTCCTCTCATAAACTAAGTAGAAATATCTTATATTTAAATATATAGTCAAGTCAAATCCGGCATTTTAAAAACTTACGAGTTTGACCTTGGAATCTTTTACATATGCAAAGTTGTTTGCGCCTAAATATGAAACTCCTTTTTCATCGCAGGCTTTTATTAAGGATGATGTTGCGGGCCCGTCCACCAGAACTGCGCTTATTTTCTTTCTTGATCTTGCCAAAGCCCCTGAGGCAGTGCTTGAGGAAATTTTTTTTACTTCGTTGAGGCCTGCGTCCAGAAAAACAGCATTTCTGGTGCCTTTTATTTCATCATATTTTTTCTTAAGCTCTGACTTAGTGTCTCCGCTGAATTCCTCGACGTCTTCTTCAGCCTCTTCATAGGTTTTTGAATATCCGTCATTGGCTGAGCCGTTCCTTCTTAGAAATTCACCTGCCGGAATTTTTTTTCTCAAACTCATGAGAATTTCTTTTCCTGTCAGTTCTTCAACCTCTTTTCCGTCGGGCGCAACTGCAACGTATGCGACTTTGGCGTTTTCAATTACGTTTTTTGCAATTAGCTTTCCTCCTCTATCTCCATCTACAAATAAAGTTATTTCTTTTTCGTTCCCAAGGACTGCAATCTCTTTTGGAAGCTTGGTTCCATTCATGCCTACCACGTTGTTTACCCTGTTTTTCAGCAGGTTGACCACATCGGCTCTGCCCTCAACTACTATTATTTCGTCTCCTGACAAATCCCCTGCAGGAAGCTTTTCTTCTCCATATTCCTGTATTTTTGAAACTCTTGACTCTTCTTTTAGAGTTCTTGAGATTCTGGAATCTCCCCCTCCTTCAAGACCCTCGAGCAGTTTTTTTGCCCTGTCAATAATGTAATCTCTTTTGCTTCCTCTTACATCTTCAATTTTTGTGACTTCTATTCTTGCTTCTGTTGGTCCGATTCTGTCAATTGTCTCAAGTGTTGCTGCAATTATAGTAGTCTCGGATTTGTCCAAGGCGCTTGGAAGCTTGATTTCTCCCACTGATTTTCCATCAACAGTGTTTAATTCAACTTCAATTCTTCCTATTTTGCCTTCTTTTTGAAGCTCACGCATTTCCAAGTCACTGCCAAGAAGCCCTTCAGTCTGCCCAAAAATAGCTCCTATGACATCAGGCTTTTCAACCGGCCCCTCAGACCTAAAAGTAGCATAAATCATGTATTTTACCGAAACAGGGCTTATTTTTGCCATTTTTACTATTCACTTTATCAGAAAGAATTTTTCTTTTTCGCGCTCTTCAGACTTATAATCTCTTCTCGCTTTCCAGGGCTAACAACTCCCCGGGACGTGAATGTGATTGTTATTATGAAGGTGAATTATGAAATAATTCTTTCCTTAGTGATGTTGTTATCAACATCCTCTCCTTTATAAAACTTTGGGCTTGTTTGGCTTTACCCGAATAGTTTTTGGAAAGTCTTGGTTTTCTGGCAGAAATTATAATTTTTCTTTTAACTCGCGGGAATAATCCACATACAAATAGTAGCCTAGTTATTTGAAGTATTTTGTATAGACTCTCTGAGCCTTTGCTGGCTAAATCTTATTCTTTCTTCAATTTTTTCGTCTGATAGCGAGCTTTCTGGAGAGAACTTTAATGCTAGGAGATAGTATTCAATGGCTGTTTCATGTAATTGTGGATATCCTATTTTTTCTGCCATTCTTGCCATTGTACAAGCTATGTTATTATGATCGGTTCTGCTTCTGGAGTTGGCAGGTATTGCTGTGTAATGTTCCAACGCTCTGAATGTTTGCCCGCCATAGAAAAATCTGTCTCCTACTAATCTGTTTAGTTCACGCAATTCAGCTAATGCGGTTTGGAATTCTAAGGTTCCTGATGTCATAGAAAATTAACTTTCAGTTCACTTTTAAGTCTTTTGTTCGCCTTTTTGTCAAGATGGATAAACGCCCGGACCAGGCTCAAGAAAAAAGTTTCTCAGTTGGGACCTATGTACCAACTTTATGTTTATTCCATTGGTTTTTCTTGAATGTACTTTATGACTATTCAGTGTTGCCTAACAAAGAGTATACTACTCTATTAAGTCAACTTTTATTCCACGTTCATTTATTCTTCTTTGTTCTTCCAAAAATGACTTATAATTCGAATCAGATTCGCTTAATGTATTTATGAAACCATTAACTACATAATGGGGATCAATATATCTAAACTTCTTTCTTAAATCAAACTGAGGGTTATTTCTATTTTCAACTAATTTTAATCGAGGTCTTTCCAAAATAGATAACACCTTACTAACCTCATCAATTCCACCATCTCTAAGTTTTGCAATAAGGTGTTCATCTTTTTGATAAAAGTCTTCTGGATTAACAACTCCTTCAGATAAGCCTGCTTTCAAGGCTCTAGCAAGTAGTTCCCATCTAACAGTACACTCTGCTCCGCCCCAATGCTCCTTCTGACATTTAGCGTAAGCATATGCAAATTTTTTAGCAGAATCTTTATTTCTAAATGCAATTTGTCCATTATGATTAACTAAATCGTCAATACATTGTGTCACAATTTTCGGATCAGCCCAAGTATGGAACTCTCTTAATGAATAATCAATTCTATCAGCACATAAATAGGGGGCAGGTCTTTCTAGCAACCCATATTGTTTGACATCAGTAACTTTATCAGAATCCAGACCATGTTTATGTAATATTTCAGGGATAGTTGAAAGAGATACCACTCGTTGTAAATTCTTATCTTGATGGTCTTCTTTCTCTCTGTCTCCCATAACCCAATCAACTAGATGTGAAAAAGCAGTATGCGAAACGTCATGAATTAACCCGGCAGCCTGTTCTTCAACATCTGCCCCTAACTTTCTAAGGACTAACATAACTCCCACAGAGTGTTCATATCTGCTAAATCCTGGATAAGGGTAGAATCTTTGCGGCATTCCAAATTGATGTATTCCTTTTAGCCTTTGAATGGCTGGAGATTCTATTAATTCCGTTAAAACTGGCTCAGATATTTCTACAGGGCCATAAATGCGATCATCTATCTGCATAAATCTTTTCGTAATTAATCTTTTATAATGATTATTGTATTGTAAATTATCTCACTTAGCAAATTCTAATTGAGACATTCAAGATCTGTTGACTTACAGAAGAAATCGGTAAACTCCCCTTTTAATTAAATAGGTTTTTGTTCTCGGTGAAAAACACGCCCGGACCAGGATTCGAACCTGGGAATCCGTGAGGAAACGGGTTCTCCAAACCCGCGCCGTAACCGCTGGGCCATCCGGGCATAATTGATGGAAAGAAGGAATGCTTTTAAAGATTTTTAGCTTGGAAGTATCTCAGATAGACAGGAAATAAAGGCAAAAATATGAAATCTGATAACTCTATCAAGATAGAAGTTTTTGTTAATAAGCTGATTGCTAATTTTGATGATAATTATCTAAGTCATCTGTTGTTTGGAGAATGAAGTTAGAGTTTAATTCTTCAAATTATCCTATGAGCAAGCCATCTCAGATTTATTGTTAATTATTTATGACAGAGCTGATTTCAAGTTTCAGAAATTCATGCAAGGCATCCAGGCTTGCATTCCGAAGCCTGTTTTTCACTTCTTCTTTTGATTTGCAGTCCGAGATATTGATTTTTTGCTGAAAAAGAATTCTTCCAGTGTCTATGCCTTTGTCTATCAAATGGAATGTAAATCCGGAGATTTTCGCTTTTGAGTTGAAGGCTTCCTCATGCGGGAATGCTCCTGGGAAATCCGGCAAATACGAGAGATGGAGATTTATTAGTTTATTCTTGTATTGTTCAAGCAGTTCCTGAGAAACTATCAAACGATTGTATCCTGCCGCCATTATCAAATCCGGAGAGATTTTGTCCAGTTCGGATTTTATTGCCGAGTCATGAGCGATGCGGTTTATGAAAGATTGATGGGGAATCACTTTAAGCGGAATGTTTAAAGAGGCGCAGATGAATTTGATTTTGGCTGAAGGAATGTTTGAAATTACAAGGGCAAGGTTTTCAGTTCTCGCTATGGATTCTATGTATTCCGGCTCTGACGTCAGGAGAGCTAACTTCATCTGGTATTGTATTCCAGCACGTTTATAAAATCTGTTCTTTCAAGTTTGGAATGCTTGATGAGAATATTCAATATATAGAAAGCCTGAAAAGGTTTGGGATTAGATCAGGGCTTGAGCCTATGAGTAAGCTTCTGGAGCTTTTAGGCAATCCACATAAAAAGTTTAAGAGTATTCATGTAGCCGGAACAAATGGGAAAGGAAGCACCACTGCCATGATTTCTAGCATTATAAAAGAAGCAGGCTATAAAGTTGGAGCTTATTTCAGCCCTTATCTTTTGAAGTTTAATGAACGGATAGAGATAAATGGGAATCCTATCTCTGATTACGATTTGGAAAGGTTGATTACTAAGGTTAGAAAACATCTGGAGAGTTCTGATATGGAGGTTACTTTTTTTGAATTTATTACTGCAGTTGCCTTTCTTTATTTCGTCGAACATAAAATAGACATAGCAGTGATTGAAGTTGGACTTGGAGGAAGGCTGGATGCTACAAATATCACAGATTCTTTAATTTCAGTAATAACCAACATAGGCTCTGACCATCAGCAGATATTAGGGAATACTAAAAGTAAGATTGCTATCGAGAAAGCAGGAATAATTAAGGAAAAACAGATTTGTATTAGCGCCGAAGAAGACCCAACTATAAAATTAATATTTTCTGAAATTTGCAAGATAAAAAATACAGAATTGCTTTTTGTTGATGATGTGACTGATTTTAAAATTTTAGAAAATAACTTAGAGCATCAGAAATTTTCGGCTCAGGGAATTTTTCAAGGAGAGTTTGAGCTCAAACTATTGGGAAATCATCAAGTTAGGAACGCTTTAACTGCATTAATAGTCTGCTCCAAGCTTAATGAGATTTGGAAGCCAATACCTCAATCTTCTTGGAATATTGGATTGAAAAAAGCAATGATAAGAGGAAGGCTGGAAGTCATTTCTAAAAATCCTTTGATTATAGTTGATGGAGCCCATAATCTTGAGGGGATTTTAGCTTTGAAGAGATTTATTTTAGGTTTAAGCAAGAGGAAGGTTTTGATTATGGGAGTCTCTAATGACAAGGATAGTTTTGAAATGGTTAAGGAGCTTGCTCCTTTATTTGAGGTATTTGTTGCGACAGAAGGAAAATATAAACCAAAGCCTATTTTGGAATTGGTTGAAGAAGCTGAAAGATTTTGTAATAATGTTTATTCTTTTAAAGAGCCTTTAGATGCTTTGAAGAAATCTCTTGAATTAGCCAGCAAAGATGAAATGATTTTAGCTACTGGCTCGCTGTACATGATTCCTGAAATTATTAAGTTTTTTGATAAAGCCGGATAGACTTTATTTATTGAGCTAGAGATTTTAACAACGGGTTAGATGTGAGCTGCGTTGCCACAATTATTATAAGCCTTGCGTTTCTTGCTTGGAGATGGAAAGTTTGAAGAATTCCGACTTGGAGATTTATTCTTATATTTCTGCTGAATTGGAAAGGCAGAAAAATGTTTTGAACATGATTCCTTCTGAAAATTATGTTTCTTCAGCTGTTATGGAGGCTTGCGGTTCTGTGTTGATGAACAAGTATGCTGAAGGCTATCCCTTTAAGAGATATTATCAGGGAAATAAAAATGTTGATGAAGTTGAAAAAACAGCCATTGAAAGGGCTAAAAAACTTTTTGGAGCTGAGCACGCCAATGTCCAGCCTCTTTCTGGAAGCCCTGCCAATGCAGCGGTGTTTTTGGCTTTTTTAAATCCCGGTGATAAATTTATGGGTTTGGACTTGGCTTGCGGAGGACATCTAACTCACGGAAGCCCTGTTAATTTTTCCGGAAAGATTTATCACAACATTCCTTACGGAGTTGACAAGGAAACCGGGTTGTTGAATATGGATGAGATTAGGGAAATTGCATTAAAAGAAAAACCAAAAATGATTATTTCAGGGCTCACAGCTTATCCAAGAAAAATTGATTTCAGGAAATTTCAGGATATTGCAGAAGAAGTTGGAGCGATACATGTCGCTGACATTTCTCACGTTGCAGGGCTTGTTGCTTCAGGAGTTTATCCGAGTCCGCTGCCCTTTACAGATATTGTTGTCACGACAACACATAAAACCCTGCGCGGACCAAGGGGAGGGCTGATTTTATGTAAGGAGAAGTATGCTAAGCAAATAGACAAGGCTGTTTTTCCAGGGATGCAGGGCGGCCCTCATGAGAATACAATTGCTGCGAAAGCAGTTGCATTTAAAGAAGCAGACTCTGAAGATTTTAAGAGGTATAGCCTGCAGGTTGTGAAGAACGCCAAAACGCTTTCTGAAGCTTTGATGAACGAAGGAATAAAATTGGTAAGCGACGGAACTGACAATCATCTAATTCTTATTGATTTAACCTTTTATGGAGTCGGGCTCGGAAAAGAAATTGCTGAGGCTTTGGAGGAGGCGGGGATTTGTTTAAATGCCAATACAATTCCTTATGATCCTTCAACGCCTTTTAAGCCGTCAGGACTTCGCTTGGGAACTCCAATTCTGACAACGCGCGGGATGAAAGAAGAAGAGATGAAGCTTATTGGAAAGTGGATTGCGGATGTTATAAAAGAGCATAAAAATCCTGAATTGCTTAAGGAAGTCAGGGATAGAGTCAAAGAACTTTGCGGGAAATTTAGGTTTTATTGACAGGGAATTTAAATTAGTTACCGCTAAAAACTGGAAAAAATGACTTTTTTTGCTTCTTTTTCATTAATAAGAAAATTGCGAATAGGTTTTTTATAGAGAAGAGAAAAGAAACAGAAAACTTAATAATGTTATTAAACGACAATTCCATTCAGATGGTCTGTCAAGTCTCTCATATCGTTTGGCTTTCCTTGCAACCCTTCTCCTTTCTTTTCTCCATAATACATTCTATCCATTTCTACGAAGAAGTCGTTTACCCTTCGCGCAGTTTCTTGATAATTATCTAATCCTTTTCTTTTATCTTCCCAAAGGACTCCAATCATTTGGCTTTATCCCATAATACTCTTGATCAGCTGAACCTATCAAAGACGCTCCTATACAAAATACTAAACCACTTGCTAAACCACTTAAAGTGTATATTATTATTGGTCTTTCTAAGGTCCTTCCACTGTAAGAAGAAGTGGGCTTCGCCTGTTGTTTTTCATATCGTTCAGGAGAGCCGGAATTACAACAAATGATAGCAGAGCCGCCAGATACTAACATTCCAAGACCTCCCATAAGTAATAAAAGAAAACCTAATCCACTTTTGTTTCTTATAGCTTCAGCCCTATCTGGCGAAATTTTGCTCTCAAGCATTTTATCTCATCCTCCCAATTTCATTTAAATAAAGAGCTAATTGTTTCATTGCCTTCGGTTTGCCTTCTAACTCTGAATAATATTTGTTGTCCATATTGAAATAGAACTGATTCAAAAACTGAATAATTCGCTTATAATTATCAACTCCCCTTTTCTGGATAAATTTGTAATATGCCTGTACATATTTAGCAAGCGTTTCCGTTAATTCTCTTACGTCTTCATCTTTTATATTGTGTGTTTCTCTAAGAAAATTCTCCATATCTTCTAATTCTTTGTTTATTGTTTGTTCAGTTGTTTGTTTCTTCTTTTCAGAACGTTCTAAAATTCCATGTTCCACTAAACCCTTATGGAACTTTTCTATTCCTTCTAACATTTCCTGATTGAATCCGCAATAGGGCATTTTTCGTTTCTTCTTAATTTCTTGTAAGAAAAGAATTTATATTATTTATCTCCCCTGTACAGAAGGTATAATAGAAAAGGTTTTATAGTGTTTATTTTTCTATTTTATATGGCTAATAATGAGATGTTTAATTTATTGAAGATTGGATTAACAGAGGGAGAAGCGAAAGTATATTTAGCTCTAAGCGAGTTAGGAAGCTCGACAGTTGGACCTATAGTAAAAAAATCAAAAGTTGCTTACTCAAATATCTATGATATTTTAAACCGCTTAATAGAAAAGGGAATTGTGAGCTTTATCATAAAGAACAAAACTAAATATTTTCAGGCAGCATCTCCTTCCAACCTTATTCAGTATCTTGATAAAAAGCAAGAAGAAATAATCCAAGAAAAAGAAGCATTAGAAAAGATTCTTCCGGAATTGGAAAAGTTGCAGGAGGCAAAATCTAAACAAGAAGCAGAAGTTTTTGTAGGAAAAAAAGGATTAAGAACCGCTTACGAAAAATTGGTTCATAACATATCAAAAGATGATGAAGTACTATTTTTTTATATTCATAATGAAAGATATGCAGATGAGTCTAATTTATTTTATAATAGTATTATAGAGCTCAATAAAAAAGCAAAAAATAGAGGAATTTGTAACAAAGAGTATAAAACTTCTTGGTTTGCTAAGAAACCAAATTATCTAACGATGAAATTTACAGATTCTCCTCTTCCAGGAAATATTGATATTGTCAGAGATAAGGTATTGTTTACTTGTTGGGGAGAGAGTATCTTTTCGGTATTAATTCATTCCAAATCTCTTGCAGAAAGTTTGAGAAATTATTTTAACGAAATGTGGAAAATCGCTAAAAAATAGATATCTGTTCAAAAAGAAACAGTATAAGAGAACTATTTGGAAAATTTAAAACTAAAAAGACTGTTATTCAAAAAGAAGATAATTTAGCTAATGCTGAGTTTGTGAAGTTAGTTGATTATTTACATGTTTCTCAATTTCTTTTATCAAGTCAACATATCCATTTATCATATTAAATTTTTCTGCATCCTTGAATCTTAATATTTCCAGCTTTCCGTCTTCTGCTTTTAAGCCCTCAAGTTTTGGCATGGGAGCTATATATACAAATGTTTCGTAATTGCAACCTGCTTGTTTTGAGTAGTGAGTCCATTTTTTGAATAGCTTATGCCCTTCTAACTCTATTCCTAACTCTTCTTTTATCTCTCTTTTCAATGCTTGTTCAGGAGTTTCGTTGTCTTCAACATGTCCGCCAAAAAAATGATACTCTTCCCCCCATTTACTAATTCCTTTTCTGTTTTGCAAGAGTATGTTCCCATTGGAGTCATAGAAAAGAATGTTTGCTGCCTGTAGCGTTTTTAGCTTTTCTGTTTCTTCATCAAAAATCCCTTTAATCTCCTGAAAAACTTCTTCAGGAGAGCGCTCGCCGTTTATTATGAATATTTTTTCTCCTTTTTGTTTCTGAATTTCTGCAGCTTTCAGGTAGTTTTCTCTCAGCTTACTGATAAAGTCCAAGTGAGCTTCGAACTTGTGCTCTTTTCCCCTAATTTCTATTGAATCTTTTTTCATCCGCTCCATCGCTTTTTCAGGAGAAATATCTATTATGAAAGTAATTTCTGGGATCGGCAGATCGTTCTGTTTTTTTATCAGGTTTTCCATTGGAATTCCCTGAGCTGATTGATAAGCTATTGTGGAGAATTTATATCTGTCTGTTACCACGAAATGACCTTTTTCTAAGTTTGGCAGGATAAGCTCTTCGACCTGTTTTCTTCTGTCGTTTATAAAGAGCTCTGCAAGTTTGTCCGCCTGAGAAAGAGGATCGGAATCCTGTGTCAATATTGCTCTGATATTTGTATCCTTATAGGGATTTCTTGTCAGGACTATGTGGTGATGTTTGTCCTTTTCGAAAATATATTGGACAAGTTTTTTTATCTGCGTGCTTTTCCCGCAGCCGTCTATGCCTTCAAATGCTATGAAGATTCCAGTTCGGAAAGGTTTATTATTTGATGATAATGTCATGTTCTCCTCTTTTAGTATCAAATCTGTCGGGCTCTAAGTCAAAGTTTACCGGAATGCTCAATTCTTTTTCTATATACTCTCCAATTTTCTTTGCAATTCTTCTTAGTGTTGGATGGACAAATCTTGTGGATCTTAATTCAGCTACATAAATCATTGAAGGCAAATCCCCCACTACGAAGTTTGAAGTATTGTAACCCATTGGGATATAGTATTGTTTGATCTCGGGCTGAATATTCAATTCTTTTAGTTTTGCTTCCAAAATTCTTAGAAACTCTCTGGCTTCTCTTTTGGTGTTTTCTGAGAGATTGTCTAAATACCATTCATTGAAACCTATTTGAGTAGTTAATAATGGCATTCTTTGGTCAATTCCTCTGTGTCTTTGAATGTCTCTAAACGAGCCAAAATCTAGCTTAAATTTGGAAGATATTCTTCCAATATGACTGAGAAATTTCGGGAGTTCTGTTTTTGCCGGGCGCTGTTGCAGCAACTCAAGATATTCTTTTAATAGGTTTTTGTTGATATCTGAGTTTATCTGAAAATCTGGACATTTTGGATCATGGTAGAAATAATTTTTTGCAATAAGTTCTTGGTAATTTTCAGTATCGGAGTATCTTTTTTTTGTAAATGAGCTGGGGTGCGCTTCTATAACTGCGTCTTCTATTGCTTCTGCAATATTTCTTACTTCTTTTAGCGGATGATGCCTAAGAAAAAGCAATTTATCGGCAACTTGTCTTAAGTTTGAATGCCAGGCTAGTTTTGTAGATGCTCCGGCAGGAAGAAACCCTCTGGCGATGTCAAATGCTCTTGCGTTAATTGCTTTTTCGTATATGTTGTCTTTTTCTCCCTCTGGCTTTGGGTTTTGTTCTTTTAAGTAGACTTTTATAGGCTCTAGGATTTTTAGATAGAATTTTCTTTGGGATTCTAAAATTTCATTCCCTTTTTGAGAGCCCAATGGGTTGATAAATGGCTGATTTGAGAAGTCAATGTACCTTGTAGATGCCTCTTGTCCGCTGTATAGCTTATTGTCCTGAATTGCTTTTGCGGCAAGCATGGAGACTCCCTCTATAAAAATTGTTGTGCTTCCGCAGTCTCCAATAGACTTATGCCCATATCCTACGTAAAATTTTTCCATAAAATTGGCGGAGCCTTTTTCTTCAAGAACTTCCAGGTGATTCTTAAGCCCTCCAAGTGACCTTGAATGAAGCGCTTGTAGCATCGCTTCTGATTCGCTGGTGATTGTTGCACCGGTGTCTAACACATAGACTTCTCCTCCTCCAGAAATTTTTCTATGCACATGCCTTAGAGATTTTGTTCCTGAGATCATTTTAATTCTAATTTTGATTTTAACATATCCTTTATTTTCGGTTCTGGTTTCCAGTAGTTAGGGCCCTTTGTGACTTTTCCTCTTTCGTCATAAATTGGTTTTCCATCCGCTCCCATCTTGCTGAAATTACTCTGCATTATTATCTTCAGAACTTCCTCTAGATCTATGCCATATTTTAGAGCTTCGCTTCTTACATATACTACTATATCTCCAAAAACGTCTGAGATTGCTGTTAATATTTCCAGCTTTTCCTCTTCACTCATCTCTGAGTTTTTTATATTTTCATATTTTTTTATTATCTCATCCATCTCCTGTATCTCTTCTGTTAAAATTTTCTTGAAATTTTTTAATCTATCAACTCCTAAGTCAGTGGGTTTATCATTTATGGGAAGACCATATAATTTATTCATTTCAATTATGGAATCTTTAAACTCTTTATTCATTGTTTTTTTATAAACTGAGTTTATATAAAGATTATTGTCTTTATACTTGTTCAATGAAGCTGAATGGTACGAACAGATTCTTTTGGTAGGCTCTTTCGCATCTCAAAGTCATTAGTTTGGTATCAGGAGTCCTAAATTCTTCTTCTTTCATTCTTGCTATGTCGTTTATGTTTAACCAAACTATTTCAGAAGTTTCATCTTTTACATTATCTGGAACTTCTTTTATTTTTTCATCTATCAAGGACGCCGAAGCTATATTGACGGCAAAAGGAGCCTTCTGATTTGGATACATTCCGACATAATTTACAGCTATTCCTACTAATCCAAGAGGATGAGATATCATTTTTCCACCGCTTTCTTGCAGCCTTTCTCTTGAAATTCCAGCTTCAATAGTCTCCCCCTCTTCAATTTTCCCTCCGAAAAAGCTTAATAAATTATTATATCTTTGACATCTCATAAATGCATACTCAACGTTTCCACTTCTTTCGTATCTTAGAATCTCGCTTCCGACTAAGAAATCTGTTCTTCCCCATTGTCCAGGAATTTGAGCTGTCCTGTATCCGCTGGGAACTTCAGTAACCTGAATGAAATCTAGGGGCACTATATGCCTACTAAATATTTTAGAGATTAGCGTATAAACATCAGGAGTCCTAAATTCTTCTTTTCTCGCCAGAGCTTCTGCTGGACTTATCTGTATTATGTTTCTCCGGGATGGAAAACTTGTTATGACTCCTGTAGAACCTATATTAACTACATTTTTCCCTGAAGGGGTTTTATGATGGGTTATTCGTGTTATGTGGTATGGTTCTATCTCTATTCCATTTTCTTCTCTAACTCTTTGTTGAAGACCTTCTTGATACCCCTTTTCCCAAGGAATGTGTCCTCCCAAAAGAGAAAGTTTTCCATCTGCTTCTTTTAATGTTATAAGCCCATTTTGATATGGAACTATGGTACATACACTTGTTGAAATCGTCGATGTATCTGAACTCATTATAATTCAGCTAGAAACTAGTTTAAAAGGGTTTTCTTTGAATTCAATCTTTCATCTCAATTTTAATCTGGACGCTTCTTGGGATTTTAAGCATCATTATAGGATGGAGAATTCTATCTTCTGCCGGTAGGTCGATTATCCTTTTATGGACTCGCATTTCAAATCTGTCAAAAGTGGCTGTTCCGTCTCCACAGGGGGATTTTCTTGTTGTAACTTTCATGCGTCTTGTTGGAAGAGGTATTGGCCCGCGCATAGCTACTCCTGCCCTGCCGGAAATTTCTCTAATCATCTCTATTATTGCATTCAATGCAGAGATGTCAACACTGCTAAGCTTGATTCTTACCTTTCCCATAGGGTTGATAGAAAAAGGCGGTTTTTAAATGTTTTTGGCTTTTTTTTGATTTTAGGCGAGCCCTGCTCGCCGCGTGAACAGGGCTCTTCCATCACAGCCAAGTGTGATGAACATTATTTATGTATTTGGAGCGCAAACTGATTTTTTAAATGTTGTTTTAACAGCTTCGTGTTGGAGTGTTACATTGGTTTAGACAATCTTTAAATTCACAATTTAGGGCTGGATCGCGAATTCTGAAAGTGCCATCCGGACAATGTTTTACGTCTGTGCCGCAGTCTTTTTGATTTGATTCTGAGCAGGAAAATATACAGCTTGAGTCAAGCCTGGCCACGTAATACCACTCTCCTTTTTTGCAAGGATATTCACTTTCTTCTAATTTGTGTCTTGCTTTGCAGCAGGCTGTTTGCTCTTCTGCTGATAAGGATCCGCATGCTATCTCGTCGGTTGCACCCTCTGTGTATTTTTTATCTTCATTTTGATTATTGTTTAAAGGCAGATATGTGTAGATTAACAAAGTTATCATACCTAGAATTAAAATGATAAAAACAACTATAATAATTTTGCCCATTCAAAATTTAAATTATTGAATTATATAACTTTTTGGAATCTGAAAAAGACAAGGTATTTAAAATTGTTTTTCCAATATTTTTTTGGGAGAAGAGGTGAAATGGAGTTGATTTTACAGCTAGGGCTTGTGGTTGGGATTGCGGCAGTTTTGACTTTGCTGGCTAAACTTATCAAACAGCCTCCTCTGATTGCTTTTCTTGTTACAGGGATTATTGCAGGACCTTTATTTCTCGGAATTTTAGAAACAGGTGAAATATTTGAATCATTTTCACACATTGCAGTTGCTTTTTTGCTGTTTATTGTTGGCATAAGCCTTGATTTCAGGATTCTGAAAAATTTTGCCAAAGTTTCTCTGGTTGTTGGAATTGGACAAATTATTATCACCGGGATTTTGGGATTTTTTATCGGAGCTTGGCTTGGCTTTAGCTTAATACACAGCGTTTATATCGCTGCTGCTCTGGCTTTTTCTTCAACATTTATTGTTGTAAAGCTGATAAGCGACAAAAGGGAGCTTGAGAGCCTGCATGGAAAAATAGCTCTTGGAATTTTAATTGTCCAGGATTTTATAGCTGCATTGATTTTGACCATTGTTCCTGTGTTAAGCCTTCAGGAGTTTGGCAGCGCGTTGATTTTAAGCCAGCTGGCTAAAGTCGCTTTATTGATTTTTGTTGTATTTTTATTTTCGTATTTTGTTATTCATGGGATTTTTTCAATTGCCTCCAGAAATGAAGACGTGCTCTTTTTGTTTGGGATTGGATGGGCTCTGCTGATTTCTTTATTATTTAAGTACCTTGGATTTTCCTTGGAAATTGGAGCTTTGGTGGCTGGAATGTCTTTAGCTTCTTCTAAATACAGCCTGATGATTAGCAGCAAAACCAAGGGATTAAGGGACTTCTTTGTTTTGTTATTCTTTGTTTTTTTTGGCAGTTTTTTGGCCGGACCTTTTGATGCAAAATTGATAATTTCAGCCGCTGTATTTTCTGCTTTGGTTCTGGCGGGAAATCCGCTGATAATAATGGCCTTGATGAAAGGGCTTGGATATAAAAAACGCGTGAATTTCCTGACAGGGATTTCTCTTGCTCAGATAAGTGAATTTTCTTTAGTGCTGATATTGCTTGGTTTTACGGCAGGATTGGTAAGCCAGCAGGTGCTTTCTTTGATTATTCTAGTTGCATTGATTACTTTTGCACTAAGCAGTTATGGAATTTTCTATTCCCATTCTCTTTACAGAATTTTATCTCCTGTTCTCGGAATTTTCGATTCTTCCGGGCCTGAAAGAAGAATACATAAGGACAGGGAGTATCACACAATTTTGTTTGGGTATAACAGGATAGGGTACAACCTTCTGGAAGCCCTGGACAAAAGCAAAAAAGATTATCTTGTTGTCGATTATAATCCTGATACAATCAACAAATTGCAGAAAGAAGGAGTTCCATGCATTTATGGGGATGCCCAAGACCACGAATTTCTGAAAGAGCTTAACCTAAAGGAAAAGAAAATGGTTATTTCCACAATTCCTGATCTGGACATTAATCTTGTTATTTTAAGGCAGGTTGATCTAAGGAATACTGCTTTTATTGCAACAGCTCATTTCATTGAGGATGCGAAGAAACTTTATGATTCTGGGGCGGATTATGTGATAATGCCTCATTTTCTTGGGGGCGAACAGGCAGGACATATGTTAGTGAAAGCGGAGTTTGACAAGAAAAAAATAGCTCCTATCGGAGACAGACACTTAAAGGATTTGGCAAAAAGGACTAAGGCGGGACACAGGCATCCAACTTCGGATTATCATGGAGATTGATTATTCTTCCTCTTCCTCTTCGGATCTAAAAGGAGTCGCTATCAAATCGAGTATTCTGAGTATTATTTCAAGAATTATTATAAACACCAAGAAATAGAATATGTTTGTTACCAGAGCAGGAACCTGTGCCAAGTTTGTAATTACCCTTTCCAGAGAAAAGAATCCCGGGGAGAGTATAAAAATTGCCAATACTGTAAATGGAAACATTTTTGCTAAATCTTTTGATAAATCTTCCTCGTAATATGCCAAAATCCTTATTGCTGCAACTATTGCAGCAGAAACTATTATAACCTGATTTATCCCTAGTTCTTCGGATAGAATAAGAATTATTAAAGCCAGCACAGCGAACCAGAAAAATATCAGGAATGGAAGGATGATTATATACTGCAGAAAATAAAGTATTACTCCAAAAAGCTTGCTGAAGATGGGGTGATTGCTTGTATTGTATTTTGCAAGGTTTAATTCTATGAGATTCTTTTTTGAGAGGTAGCGGTAAAACTTCCAGGTGAATATTGAATATATTGCTATCAGGATTGAAAAAACCAGAAGGCTCACAATGGGGGAATATTGACTTGGTATCGCTGATTGAAGATTGTTATACCCATCTAAAAACACCCCCTTTGTAAAGTCAACCAAACTCATTTTTTTAGGTGGTTTTTAAAGTTTATAAAGTTAATTTTAAATATGGTTCTGTGCTTTTAGAGTTATGATAGATATTAGGCTTATAAGAGAAAGCCCTGATAAGGTCAAAGAGAATATTAAGAAGAGGTTCCAGCACAGCAAGTTGCGATTGGTTGATAAGATTTTTGAACTTGATTCTGAATGGAGAAAAATAAAAACTGAGGTTGACAGATTGAGGTTCGAGAGAAACAAAATTTCAAAGGAAATTTCAAACACCAAAAAATCCGGAGGGAGCGCGGCAGTTTTGCTTAAGAAAGCAAAAGAAATTCCGAAGAAAATAGAAGAACTTGAAGATAAGGGGAAAAGCCTGGAGATGGAGATAAACGATATGTTGCTGCAAATTCCCAACATACTTCATAAATCTGTGCCAATTGGAAAAGGCCCGGAAGATAATGTTGTCAGGGATATAATTGGCAGGCCTGCCAAAAACAGCTTTGATGTAAAAAATCATGCCGAGCTTGGAGAGAATCTTAAAATTTTGGATTTTGATGCCTCTGTTGAATTGTCAGGAAAGGGATTTTATGTTATGAAAGGAGATCTTGCGTTGCTAAATCAGGCATTGATAAACTATTCGAGGGATTTTATGGTTTCAAAAGGTTATGAGTATATAGAGCCTCCTCTGATGATAAAAGAAAATATCCTTAAAGGAGTTTATTCCAAAAGCGAGATTGAGCAGATGTCTTACAAAATAGAAGGTGAGGATTTGTATCTGATTGCCACTTCTGAGCATCCTGTGATTGGAATGTTTATTGGCAAGACGTTAAATCACAAGGAGCTTCCTGTTAAACTTACTGCTTATAGTATGTGTTTCAGAAAGGAAATAGGAAGTCATGGGATTGATGAAAAAGGCCTTTTCAGAACTCATCAGTTTAATAAACAGGAAATGGTTGTAATTTGCAGGCCTGAGGATTCCTACAAATATTATGATGAGCTTTTGAAGCTTTCAAAAGAGTTGTTCAAGAAGCTTGGAATCCCAATAAGAGAGCTTGAATCGTGTTCTGGAGATTTGGCTGATTTAAAGGCAAAGGGGGCTGATCTGGAGGCTTGGAGTCCGAGACAAAAAAAATATTTTGAAATAACCTCAGTGACAAACATGGAGGAAGCACAGGCCAGAAGACTAAATATAAAATTTTTTGATGAAATGGGAGAAAGGAGATTTGTGCATACTTTGAATAATACAGCTATTGCGACTTCAAGAGCTTTGGTTGCGATTATGGAAAATTATCAGCAAAAGAACGGAAGCATAAAAATACCGAATGCTCTTGTGCCATATATGAATGGGAAGAAATTTATCGGCGGGAAGAAGAATTAATATGGCTATAGAAAACCATAGTGGATTTCAAGAAAGAGAAGTTTTGCAGTTTGCAAGATAGTTAAAATTTCTTAATTATTGCTTCAGCAAAATTCCGCCATCACTTTCCCTCCAATCTGTGTGGGTTCCGTCTTCAGAATAAGGCTGCAATTTTGTTGTGTATTCTTTAATTAGATACGCTAATGGTCCTCTATGAACTGTAATCTGCCCAGTTGGCGTGATTCTTTCAATCTCTTTTGCAGCTGTTCTAAAATATTTGTCAATAATTTCATCCAAATCAGAATCATCTATTAAAATAGATCTACATCCACCAATTATTACAGGGTCAAAAACACCATAACTTGTGACAATTGCAGATTCATCTGGATGTTTGTTCCAAAAATTATAAGCGTCACGTTCAAGAAAGACTCTTTGCCCCTGAGAATTCATTTCTCCTATTTTATCTACCAACTCTTGTCTTGGCTTGGGTTCAACAACAACCAATTCTTTACATCCTGCTTTGAAAAAAAGAGGTAAATACCAACCAGTTCCAGAGCCCAAATCAATTATCTTTTGTCCTCTAAATTTTGAAGCTACATCTGGGCGACATAAGTCAGATTTTATTCTATCATAACTAATTCTATACATAACGCGGCTAGCAGTTCTTAATTTATCTACTTCAGACTCTGTTAAAGTTGTAATCATATTACCACTATTTAGAGACTATTATTTAAAGATTTCTATTATTTTTGTCATGATACTTTTTGACTAATGGTTATTCGTATTTGACGCCGATTTTTTACTTTGGATTTTAGTACAATTTTTCGTGGCGAAACTAAGCAAAGATTCAATTTTTGGGAGTTTAACAGCGACTAAGAATTTTATGTAAATGTGAATGTCCCAGAGATATGGAAATTAACAATCAATGAACGAGTCTTAGCCTTTTTCTTTTTCCAAAAAGTATAAAAGTGTTGATTGCACCGGATTTCTATGCAATATAAAAAAGGAAGTGAGTTTAGAAAGCCTGAGTATGAAATTGATAAAATATTTCTTGATAGGTGGAGTCCGCGTGCAATGAGCGGAGAGGACTTGGATGACGATGAATTAATGAGTTTGTTTGAAGCAGCGAGATGGGCTCCTTCTTCCAGCAATGAACAGCCATGGAGATTCATTTATGCCAAGCGGGGCAGCGAACAATGGGAAAGGTTTTTTAATCTTCTCATAGAATTTAATCAGATTTGGTGCAGAAATGCTTCGGTTCTATGCTGTCTGGTTTCTAAAAAGACATTTACCAAAGAAGGGAATGAAAACAGAAATTTTATGTCGGATGCTGGGGCGGCGTGGGAAAATCTTGCTCTGCAGGGAAGTTTAAAAGGATTGGTTGTTCATGGAATGGCTGGTTTCGATGTAGAGCGCACAAGGGCTGAGCTTGAGATACCTGAAGATTATGAAGTGGTACACATTTTTGCTATTGGAAAGCCCGGGAGCTTGGATATGATTCCTGAAAGAATGAGAAAATCTGAAATTCCAAGCGAGAGGAAACCTCTAGACGAAATTGTTTTTGAAGGAAAATTTAAAAAAAATAAAAATTGAGAATTTACTTCTTCGTGCTTTTTCCTGTCATGCTTTTTTTGCCGTGCATTCCCCAGACCAGATAGTTGGATGCCAGAGCAAGATGTACAAGCAGTTGAGCGATGTTTTCCAAATATGCTGTAAATGCAGCAACCACTAATATCACAATAGGAGGCCATACCGTATATTTGAGATTCCAATTAGCTAGTATAGCTAGACCAAATGCAATTTCCACTAAGAGCAAAAGCCATGCAAAAAACACAGGTGCAGGAAAACCAAATCCTGCGAGCATTCCAGGTATGTCTCCCTGAAGGATTCCAAGCATAACTCCAAGCTTGTACAATCCAGGAATAAGCATCACCAAACCCAGCAATATCCTGTTTATTAAATATAGATGCTTCATTTTTATCCTCCTTTCAATCTTTTACAAATAAGAATTTCATAGCTTATAAACCTTCAGATAAATCATAAATAAAATAAAAAAATAAGTCTGAAGCTATCTGACCTTTTCAACTATAGCCAGCAACACTCCTAGAAGTGTTAGCACCACCACAATCCATCCGGCTATTGCGGTTACAAAATCGGGAATAAACCACACCGGCAGTGTTCCGCTAATCATCCCGAAACCAACAGCCAAAGAAACAAGAATGCCTGCTATCCACACCACTAAGTTCAATAGAGCATTCATCCCGTTTCCGCCGGAAGAACTTCTTCTTCTTGCCATTTAACACCTCCTTTTAACCTTTGTTAAAATACAAATATAACAATTCTTTTTGTTATTTAAAGGTTTGGGCTTTTGCATTATTGCTATAGAAATAAATATGGCTTCTATTTGGAATAGTTATGGATAAAAATATCGCCTGTGTTGTTCTTGTAACAATATTAATTTTGCTTGTGCCATTGACATTAACATTAATCAATCCTAACGCCTCAATTTACGGAGGCGAAGGAGGAGGTTGGGATTGGATGCCGGGAGACTTTATTGTTATGGGAGCTCTATTGCTAATTACCGGTTTGGCAATTAATTTTGTAATTAAAAAATTCAACAAGATGCCTTATATGGTTATCTTAGTGGCAGCAATTGTAATTGTGTTCTTGCTGGTTTGGATTGAATTGGCCGTTGACGCTGTATCAATGGCTCTGGACTACCTGTTGTAGAGAAATAAAATTAATATCTATGATAATAATATCCGTCATGATATTTTGGATAATAATATCCTCTGTAATCATAAGAAGAGCGATAATAGCTGTCTGAATAATAAGGGTCTATGTAATGCACTCTTGGATAATTATATGTGTAATGAGGGTAAGAAGGCCCGTAACTCCAGTAATTGTAGACTCTGTTGTACGAGGGATAGTGCCTATAATAATCTTCTGAAGAATAATAATAAGTTGTTTTGGAGGGGGAGTCCTTTTTTATTTCTGTTGTTTTTCCGTAAGGAGTGTAGGTTGTTGTTTTCGAGTAGCTGTCTGTGTAGCCGTAATGGTACGCTGACGCAACCGGTGTTACTAAGAGAGCCAGCAGAGCAATCAATGAAATTCCAAGCGTGAAAAAAAGCTTTTTATTCATGATTTTCCGACGACGTTCTGATTTATAAACATTTCGGGGGTTGTCTTTTTGTAGTTACGTCCAATGCGGCCAAGAACAATAAAGAATAAAAATGTTTGCGCTGAATTTTCTAAATTATAAGCTGGACTTAACATGGAAAAAAGATTTAAAAACTGACATTGCAACATTTAGATAAGCCTCAATAGTATAGTGGTTAGTACATCGCCCTGTCGCGAGGCAAGGGAGCCAAGGTTTCCTTGACCATCAATTTTCCTTTAAAATAGGAGTTCGGTGACCTCGTAGAACGGCGGAGACCCGGGTTCGATTCCCGGTTGGGGCGTCTTGTTTTTGGGTATATTATAAGTCGCAAATTCCGAACTCTCTTTATAAAGGATAAATATTAATAGAAGAAGAGTTTGTTATTTCTATGAATAAACATTTAAAAAATTGTGGGAAAAATGTTGTAAAAAGTGCGATTGATTGTTCTCAACTAATAGGCAGACAAGACGCATTAGGTGCAACATCTTGTCTTATGAGTTTGAAAGAAACAGCAGATTCTTGTATAAAGGCAATAAAAGAGAATCCTCAAATGGGAGTTCAGAAAAGAGATTTTCAGATTAAAAATAGACCAATTCCAGTCTATCCAAGATACAGATATCGAGAAAGACTTGATGAAGACTTGCCAGAAATTACCACTAGATCAAAATCGATCAAGATAAATTTAGTTTGTCAGCAATGTCACAATCAACAAAGCAGGTTCATCAAGACTGGAGAAGAAACTACGATAGTCTGTCAATTTTGTGGGTGCGTAAGCAACTTTTCTATTAAAAACTGAATCTTGTAAATGTCAATAAATAAAAACCATTGAATTATTGGTTTTATATGACAAGAGAGAAGATAAATCAAATAATGGATGCGGAGTATGAAAGAATGTATCCTTTTGAGATAGAAAGAGAACTCTTGCCCCTCTTTAAATTAGCTGAAGAAAATAAGGATGAGGTAACCAAACAAGAAATTTTATGGGAGATAGATTTGCTTAATCGAACTATGGGGCATGTAGTCGTTTATCAAGGAAAAGAGGTCGCAGAAGTTAGTAACAAATGGGGACTTTTATTAGAAACTGGTGAATTTAAAGCAATATCAAACGCACCCTTTTGTGAATGGAAAAGAGAAGCCATTGATTATTACAAGGAAAGATATGGTCAAACAAAAAGCAGTTTGGCAAAAGCAAGATATGCCTTTGCAGTTATGGTATTTTCTTCTGGAACTGAAAGGCTAGAATGGATGAGTAAATCTGTAGATAACTGGCTAAAAACAGCTAAAGACTATATAACCAAGAAAGTATACAACAAAGAATATTATGAACTCCCACCATTTGCTTATGAATTTGCATTGAAGTTGAGCCTGTCTTTTGGAAACAAGGATTTGGCTAAAAAAGTTTTAGAATCATTACATACAAATATAATATCTATCTTAAGTTTTGGAGAGAAAAGATGGTATCTAGAATTCTTTGAAGTAGAATCAAAATATATTCACTCATTAGATAATGTTGATGAAATAAAAAAAGAAAGTGTGGAGAAGATAAAAGAGATCATTAAACAGTTAGAGTCTGAATTTGAAAAAAGTGAGGATAAACAGAAAAGCAATCATTTCATAAGACATCATCTTCGCATTTTATTGAACTATAAAACAGAAAATGATTATGACTTAAATCAAAGGATTGCTGAGTCTTATATTACAGAGGCAGAAGCGAGAGAAGAAGCACTTGTTAAATCTTCTTTTTATAACGATGCGGTTAAAAAGTATAAAGAAATGCAAGGGAAATATTCTGACAAAAAACAAGAAATTGAAAAAAGACTTGAAGAATTAATTCTTAAAATGAAGGAAATCAACTCTAAAATAACTTATAAAACAATTCAAACAGAGATTACAGTAACTAATAAACAAATTGAAGAATATTTGAATCATTTAAGAGGTAGAAAAAAAGATTTGTTAATTGCATTTCTAGAGGATAATTCTTTGTTCCCCAAGTATGATCAAACCATAAAGATGACTGAAGACCAGAAGAAGCAACATCCACTTCAGTTTATTGTGCCCATTGCAGTTTATAGCGGAGAAGACCCAATTATGAAAATGACAAATGATACCGATATATTTGACCATAAAGTTAGAAGAAATATTTTGTTAGGATTAAAAATAGGAGAGATTATGTGCAAGATGATATTTGAATTGTTAAAGAAAGAGCCAGAGGTAGACATCTTAAAGGCTACTGAAAGTTTGATTAGTCAAGATGAAATAAAGAACATTAAACCTACGTTGAGCACTGGCTTTAACCATGTCTTTGGAGAGAAAAAAGATTTTGTTGCAGGATTACACATTCTAACACCTTATATCGAAGAAGTAATACGAATGATAATAAAAAAAGCTGGAAAAGTTGAGATTGTCTTGGAACAACATAAAACCAAATTTTTCAGGGGCATCGAACTTGGGGGATTATTGTCTGATAAAAATGTTGAAGAACTTATAGGTTTGGATTTTCAAAAATCATTAAAGGTCATGTTCATAGATAATGACCAGTCAAATATAAGAAATGAATTATTGCATGGAAGATTATCTTCAGATAGAATTAATGAATCTCTCGCTTTGTTTGTGTCCTATTGCTTACTAAAATTGATAAACATCCTCAGGGATACCAATAAGAAGCAATAATAAGGGAGTGTATAGGGCATACAAAAGTATAAACTTTATATATGTGCTCTATTGTAACTATATTATGTTAGACATAAAAACTTTGGAAGGGTGGCTTTGGGAAGCTGCTTGTAAGATTCGAGGAGAAGTTGATGCCGCAAAATACAAAGATTATATTCTCCCTTTGATTTTCTTAAAAAGATTATCTGATTTTTATGAAGACGACATTCAAAAGCTAACTGAAGAATATGGGGATAAAAAACGTCTGAAGAGTTGGTTGAAGAAGACCATAGTTTAGTCTGGTTTTATCTGCCAAAAGAATCAAGGTGGTCAAATATTATAAAACAGACTACAAAACTTGGAGAGATTCTTACTGATGCTGTTCGTTCTGTTGCAAAGACAAATCCAAAACTTCAGGGAGTTATCGATTTTGTAGATTTTAATGCAACTGCTTCAGGTCAAAGAATTGTGGGCGATGATAAACTAAAATTACTAATTGATATTTTAAACAAACATAGACTTGGCTTGAGAGATGTTGAGCCAGATATTTTAGGTAGAGCTTATGAATATTTATTAAGAAAATTTGCAGAAGGCTCGGGACAAAGTGCAGGAGAATTCTATACTCCTAGAGAGGTTGCTGTTTTGATGGCGATGGTTGTTGAGCCAAAAGAAGGAGAAGAGGTTTACGATCCATGTTTGGGTTCTGGTGGTTTGTTAATAAAATGTCATTTAAGATTCAAAGAAAACTATGGAAACAACACAAAAATTAAACCTTTGAAATTCTATGGGCAATAATTTTTGCAAGCAAGTTACTTAAGGGAGCCGTAATTAAATGTCAAGATTATGAAGATATAAAAAAATATGTTAAGAAAGGAGATTTTGTTTATTTAGATCCTTGTTACGATCCTATTAAAAAAACTAGTTTCGCTAATTACACTCCGAAAAGATTCTCACATGTTGATAATATCAGACTATCTAATTTTATAGATGAGCTAAGAAAAAAAGAATCTAAAGTTATGCTCAGCAATAATTTAACTATAAATGTTAAGAGATTATATCCATTAAAAGAATATTACAGAACTAAGGTAGAAGGTTCTAGAAGCATAAGTGGACTGAGTTATGGAAGAGGAAAGATCCCAGAATTGCTGGTTACAAATTATTAGCTATTGAAATCAAACCGAAAATTAGTTAAACTTCCTCGTCTTCAACTCATCAAATGCTCTTACAAAAGAGAGGAAAAACAAAGAGAACATAAGCGCGGGATGACTAATTTGAGGAAGGATTCTATTATCTATTTTTTTCTGAATGAAACTGCCAGAGATGCCAAAATTGGAATTATTACAACTGCCCAACCGATTGAGAGGGCCCACGCGGGATAGCCTTCGTAGGGATTTGCTATGTCTGTAATTAATTGATTGATTAGAAGAATAATCAGCGCGAGAGGTATTATGTATTTTATTGAAACATTCCACCATTTTCCAACTTTTGCTCCGCCTGAGCTGTTAAGAAACAATCTCATTTTTTCTGCCCCATATACCCATCCAACAGCTATTGAAGTGAAAAGACCTACAAGGATTATGACATAGTTTGTTACAAAATGGTCAACTATATCTAAGATGTACAGCCCTGCTCCTGTTGTGAAAATAATTCCGAGAACGAATGCGGTTGAGCAGGTTAATAGCGCTATTTTTTTGCTATTTGGGTTCTTTTGCCTGTCTGCAATGACTGCGTTGACTCCTTCGATTAAGGAAAAGGCGCTGTCTATTCCAAGCGTCAGAAGCATTAGGAAAAATAGTGCCGCAAAGAACCATGCGAAAGGCATTAGGGAAAGCGCTTCTGGAAACACGACAAATGCAAGGCCAGGACCAGAAGTTATTGCATCTTCGATTGGAACATTGTTTGCGAAAGCCATGTAACCAATTATTGAGAATACCACGAATCCTGCCAGGAGGCCGATCGCCGCATCGGAAATAGAGGTTATGTAGGCGTTTCCGACAGCCCTGTCTTTCTTTTTATTGTAACTTGCGTAGGCAATCATGACTCCAAAGCCGACGCTGAGCGAGAAAAATATCTGAGATGTTGCAGCCATCCATAATTCAAGACTCAGCAAAGCAGAAAAATCAGGATTAAGATAGGCTATAATTCCTTCTAAAGAACCTGGAAGAGTTATTCCTCTTATGAGCAGGATGAAGAGAAGAATAACCGGAAGAGGCATTGTTATCACTACCACTTTTCCGACGCTTTTCACTCCTTTCCAGACTATAAAGTAAATGGCTATCCAGACAGCAAGCAGGGCTGTTAAAACAGGCCATTGTATCCCTCCAAGTATGTTCACACTTTCAGTAAGTCCTAGAACATCGGTGAAGAAATATGATTTTGAATTTCCTGCCCAAGGAAGCCTTGGGTTGAATGACTTTAGAAAGAACAGAAGAGACCACGCGAGAACAACAGCGTAATAAATTACGACAATAAATGAGGCAAATATTGCGGCTATTCCTACTCCTGAGAGTTTTTTATTAATTGCTCTGAAGGATTCCACTGCTCCTTTCTGCATTTTTTGACCTATTGCAAATTCAAGAATCAAAAGGGGAATTCCAATAATGAACAACGCCAGTATGTAAGGGATTAAAAAAGCTCCTCCTCCGAATTTGTGAGTCAGATAGGGAAAGCGCCAGACATTTCCCAGGCCAACTGCGCTCCCAATCGCTGCAAATATGAAGATTGTTCTGGAGGCCCAGCGCGCTCTGTCAGCCATTTTTTTATTAAGATAAAAGATTATATAAATTTGTTTGTTGCTTTATTGCTGAGGGCGAATTCTGATGACACATTTTATAAATCAGGTTTTCTGGGTTTTGCATTGGGCCCATGGTTCAGTGGCAGAACGTCCGGCTGGCAGTCGGGAGGCGTGAGTTCGATTCTCGCTGGGTCCATTACTGCTTTGATAAACTCTAATATTCAATTCCTTTTCTGGCTATGAAACCTGCGTCGTAGGGATGTTTGTGTTTTTTTATTTCTGTAACTAAATCAGCCTTTTCAAAAATTCTTGGGTATGGGACATGCGAGCCTGTCAGGATTAGTTCTTTATTTTTTGGCTTGTTTTCTATCAGATTTATGATTTCCTCTTCTGTTAAAAGTCCAAGCTGGACTGCATAAAGTATTTCATCTGCAATTATTATGTCGTAATTTGTGTTTTTTAACGATGCCTTAACATAGTCAAGAGCTTCTTTTGCTGCCTTGATTTGATTTTCGGTTGGCTTTTTTATGACCCAGCCGTCTGTGCCGAAGCGCTTATATGAAAAATTTTGAAATTTTGAAAGAGATTTTATCTCTCCTGGAATCTGTTCTTCCAAAGAATCGGCTCCATTTTTCATAAACTGAACCAGATGGACAGAGTAGCCGTTTCCGCAGGCTCTTAGCGCGGTGCCAAAAGAGCTTGTGCTTTTTCCCTTTCCGTTTCCCCAAAAAACCTGCACAAATCCGAGACCTGCTTTTTTTAGCTCTTTCATCACTTTTCCTATTTGGAAAGGTATTTATTGATTGTTGTTGTTTGTTATAAAACTTTTGCGTTAAAAATGAAAGAAAAAGAGGCTATTAGCAAGCTTAAGGGAGAAGGTTTCAGGGATGTTTATGTCTGGGAGGATTCAGCCGGAGCTTATTATCCTCCGCATTCGCACGAGGCTGTGAGCGGAATTGTTTTATCCGGAGAGATTAAGATAACTGCTTCCGGAAAAAGCAGAGTTTTTGGAAAGGGAGAAAGATTTGATGTAAAATCTGGAGAAGTTCATAGCGCTAAAGTTGGAAAGTGCGGATGTAAATATATTGTCGCCGAAAACAAAGAAAAAAATAAAGAAATAAAATAAAAAATTAAAGCTTTGAATCAATAACTTGTTTGAAATTGACAAATGGCTGTGCTCCACTAATGGAAACTGCCGCTCCTGATTTTCCTAGGTCTTTTTTGGCAACTACAAAAAACCCAGGGGTGCCTTGAATTCCGAGAGAGCTTCCTTCCTGCAAGTCAGAACTTACCTTTGAAGCATATTTTCCTGAATCAAGACAGCTGTTGAATTTTGCAGTGTCAAGCCCAAGCTGTGAAGCATATGATTTATATGTTGCAGAGCCCCCTGCAACTCCAAGCTCAAAGAGCATATCGTGCATTTCAACGAACTTTCCCTGCTCTCCTGCGCATTCTGCAGCTTCAGCTGCTTTTTGGGCGTTAGGATGTATGCTGTTTAATGGGAAGTGTCTGTATATGACAGCAACTTCTTCATCTGAATAAGAGCTTTTTATTCCTGCTATTGCGTCAGTATATGCTCTCGCACAAAATGGACATTCAAAGTCGGAATACTCTATTACAAAAACATTTGAACTCGGGCTCCCTTTCAAAAAGTGGTCTTCGCTTTCAATGTCAACTTTTGCACTTGCAGTTGGCGCAGGCAAATTATTCGCTCCCTGATTAGCCACCGCGTTTCCTGTAACATCTTTTCCTGGAAGAACAAAGAATATTGCTCCCAAAACAAGAACGCCAATTAAGGCAAACGTGGAGTATTTCCATAAACTGTCTTTTCTTATTGTTATTGTATCGTTTTTTTGTTTTTCTTCACTCATTTTAACCCTCCTTTCATCTGTTTTTAAGTTTGATTTGGCAAGATTTGCACACTAATAAACCTTTTGATGTCTTTTGAACAGCAAATGCCAGAATTATTATCGCTAACAGGGAAATTTCAAGCCCTCCAAAAGGCATTGCAGATATAAATCCTGCCCCTATTCCCAAGACTGCCAAGACTCCGATTCCGCACGCTGCACACGATGGAGTTGCGATTCCCAGGAAAATTCCCAGAGCTGTCAGAGTTCTGCTGGATTTGGACTTTGCTCTTGATGAAATTTTGAATGCGGTTAAAGAAAGCAGTATTCCAAGCAGGAAACTTATAATGATTAAAGAGGCAAAACCAGAGGATTTTATTGTGCTGTGAAATCCAAGAGTCATGCTGTAGAAAAGATTTGCTGTCTGAAAAAATCCCTTTTCCTGAAGGAAAGCTGAAAGAGCTCTAAAATTTTTTATTAGGACGTTAAGCATAAAAAAAGCGATGGCGATGGCGAAAACCGAGACAACGTATTTTGGCTTTGAATAGACGGTCTTCCAGACAAAAAAATAATTTTTCAGCTTCATTTCCTCATTCCTTTTATTATAAGCAATATCGCAATTAAAACATAGATTGCCAGTATAAAAGGGTTGTGAAAGATTATTATTCCAAGCAGGGAGTCAAAGGTAAGGTAATTTCTGCCGGAGTCTAAAGGTATTTTTATGAAATAAGAAACCGCAAGAAAAACCGCGAAGCCAATTCCAGAATAAAAAATAACTTGTTTTTTCATAATTCTGTAAAGTTTATATAGATATAAAACCTTTTCCCAACATGAACGCTTTTGGTGTTGTCATGCTAATGGTTTTCCTTGTTGTAGTCGGGGGGCTTGGTTATTTTTTTTACCAAAATCTTCCCGGAGAGCCTGTTGATTTAGTTGTGGATGAACCTTCAGCGACGTTGCAGGACAAGGTTTCTTATTCTACAAGCTCCCAGTTTTACAAAAACATGAGATTTCCGGATAACACAATAAGCTACGCTATTGAGGAGATTTGCGGAAACAAAAAAAGGGAGCAGTTTCAGGAAGCATTAAGGATTCTAAAGGAAGAGACAGTGCTTGAATTTTATGAAGATTCTGTTGAGCCGGAGATAATTGTTACCTGCTCTGACCTCATGCCTGAGCCGGAAAACAAAGGATATTTTATCGCGGGAGAAGGCGGACCATCTGAAATAATAAACACCTCTTTATATGCAGTGATATTGCAGGGCAAAATTTCTCTTTTTAGGGAGGAAAAATGTGAAAAACCCAATATAGCTCTGCATGAGATGCTGCACGTTCTTGGATTTGATCATAATGACAATCCTGACAGCATTCTTTTTCCCACTCTTGATTGCGAACAGCAGATTGACAGATATTTGATTGATGACATCAACAACCTTTATTCTGTGACGGGAAAACCTGATTTAAAAATTTCAGAGATAAAAGCCACTAAATCAGGAGCTTATCTGAATTTTGAGATAAAGGTGGTTAATCAGGGGCTTAAAAATGCCGAATCTGTGGAGCTGGCAGTTTATGCTGACGGGGAGCTTGTGATTCACAACAGCGGGAAAAAGTTCTTTGACCTTGGGAACATAGCAGTAGGCTCTACAAAAATATTGAACGTTGAAAACCTGAAAATCGGGCGTGGAGCTGAGGAAATCGGATTTACAGCCGACCCGAACAATAATGTGGATGAGCTGTTTGAAAATAATAATGAAGTTGAGCTTGTTCTTGGGGAGTAGTTCAGTGCAATAATGTTTATAATGCTTTTAGTCTGGAAAGAAAAATGGAAGGGTCTGTTAAACACTTGGAGTCTTTGATTAAAGAGTTTGAAAGTATGTACGTCGCGGTCGTTGGAGATCCTATTCTAGATAAGGTTGTTGATGGAAAAGTCAGAGGGCATATTCCTGCTCATAGAGACATACAGGATTTAAGTGTGGACTTTAAAAGTGAGAGGTATTTCCCTGGTGGAGCAGCTAATACTGCCAAAGGTGTTTTTTACTTAGGAGCCAGGCCTACTCTTTATGGGCCAGTTGGGAGTGGTTTTAATGGGGAAGAGTTAAGACGCAAAATGCATGGGATTGGTAAATTTGATTATGTTTTGTTTGGTCCTGGAAGAGAAACCATTATGAAAGAAACAATAAGAAGTCAGGGAAATCCTGTTGTTCGGCTTAGTCATGGAGATGTTAGTGATAGTTTGCCGAGACCTTATGGCTTGTCCAGAGAGCAAGCAAGGTCTATTGTAGAATCTATTAGCAGATCTGAAAGTGATTTGCATGTGTTAATGTTTTCTGATTACGACAAAGGAACTCTTGATGAATATTTGAGCGAAAACTTGATTAAATTGGCCAGAAATAGAGGAGCTTTTGTTTCGGCTTCTCCTAAGCCAGAGAATCTACGTTTGTTTGCAGGGACAGATCTTATTGTTTTAAACAGAGAAGAATCTGAGAGATTTTGCACAATGATGGGTTATGGCCCTCTTAGTTTTGCCGACAGAGCTAAACTGATCAGAGATGAATTTAATGTTGAAAATGTAGTTATTACGCTTGGAGAAGAGGGTATGTTGGCTTACAATGGCAGAAATCATATTATTCCCTCTTTTGTGAAAGAAGCGGTAGATACAACCGGCGCGGGAGATATGGCCTTCGCAGCTTTATCTCTTGCTCTTGCGAGAGGCGCCGATATTAAGGTTGCTTGTCATCTGGCTAATTGCTATGCTGGATTGGCTTGCGAAAAGCCGGACACTTACGTGCCTGGAAGAAATGAGTTGATTGAAAGGGTTAAGGGCGAGATTGACCAATTAGTGGCCCGATGAATTTGTTATCCCCTCGCCAAGAGTCGAACTTGGGTAACCCGGGTTCTGCTTTTTCTACTTTTCCTGCGAAAAGATTCTGAAAGCGTTTCATTCTTGTCCATTAAATCTTATGGAATGTCCACGCCTGACTTTTGTCTACAGCCGGATGCTCTGCCGTTGAGCTACGAGGGGCTGGTTATTTCTAGTTTAAGGGCTTTTAAAATATTTGGTTTGCTTCTTTGAAAATTAAACAAAGGTTTAAAAGCAAAGTTTCAGAATGATTGCTCCATGACAAATTTTTCAGACGGAGAAGAAAATAGCTTTGGGAGCAATCCAGAAGAGGACCCTATTTTTCTTGCAGAAAAAAGATATAAGGGTGTTGCTGATTCAGTCGCTTCTCTGGGAAAATACTTTTTAGGGGATTCTGAAGAGATTGGATTTTTTAGACGTTATCTGGATAAATCTGCTGAAGTTATGAGCAGAGAACTTTCTTCAGAACAGCCAGCTCTTGTTCACTTTGTTGAGCAGTCCAGAAGAACAATTCCCAGAAATGTTGAAATAATTGCAGAGATATGCCACTCAGTTATAGATGTTAATTTTGATAAGCTTGTTGATGAGAGAGTTAAGAATTCTGATTTTCTCCACTATGCTTCTCCTGAGATATATGGGTCTCACTTGGACTCTTTTAGAAGAGCGAAAATATCTGGTTTGTTGTCAACTTGTTTTAGAAATGGGGTTGAAGTCCTGGACTGCCTAAATGATACTCTCTATGCTTTTTCTGTGGCTTTAAAATCTTCTCAAGAGCCGTATCCAGCAGGGGTTAAAGCCTTAGAAGCTTATGTTGCTGAGGCAAGAGATTTTCTCAGTGAGGCTATGACGGATTTGAGGAAAAATCTAATGATTGCCAGAATTTAATCTGCTTCTCTCGCCGAGGTCTCCGCTGCAAAATATGCTTTGTTTGATGTAACTTTCAGGGTTTTTCCGTCTTTTTCATAGATAGCTGTTGCCTGCGGGATTTCAAAACGCCCCACTATTTTTATTTTTGAATATATTATGTATGTGAATGAGCGCTCTTCTCCTGCATTAAGGGAGTTGATGTTCCAGAAAATTCTTCTGGTGTTTGCGTCAACTTTGTCGGGCTTGACAGGGAATTTTTCGTAGACTTTTGCTATTGCCGGGACTTTATCTATCAGCTGGATTTTGTCCACGTGGCGCTTCGCTTTTACATTTATCCTTACTCTAAGAGCCAGTTCATTGCCTTTGGTTTTTACGAAAGAAATTTTCTTTGTCACGACAAGTGAAGTTTCAAGGAATATTTTTACAGATAAAACCAGGAGAACTACAAGAACAGCCAGAATAAAAGGAAATGTATAGTTGGTTTTCTCGATTACGATAAGGGACTCATTCGGCTTCAGCTCTTTGCTCCATCTATATTCGGCAAAAAATCCGCTTTTTGCAGAATAATCAGGCTTTAAATTATATGTTGTAAAAAGCCTTGTCAGGATATCTTTCTTTTTTTCAATCTCAGCGGTTATTTCAGTATTTCCAACATTTGTTTTTTTGAGTGTTGTTTCTCTGACTAAAAACCCAGAGGAATCCTCTGAAACAGCAAGCCCTTCCTTTTCCAGATAATTGAAGCCTGTTTTTTTCTCTGCGCTTTTACCAGAATATGAAATCAGAATATCAGCTTCATAATTTCCTGCCACAAGTTTTTTTGATTTTTCAGGATTTATCCCGGCTTTTATTGTAAGCATTTCCTTTTGCGCAAGATTTATTTCATCCTCTAGCTCGAAAAAAGGAGATTCTATTTTGACAGACAAATCTTCAAGAGCTATTTTCTCCAGGTTTATGATTTTTATTTCTGCTTCACTATCTCCAGGGTTTATGTCCTTGATATTTATATCCAAGAGGTCGGCAAGTTCAATTATTTTGACCTGGATTTTTCCTTCTGTCCCTTTGTTTTTCTGGCTGTATATTTCATAAGAGATGAGAAACTCTCCTCGGGTTTTTTTCAGAGTTTCATCTGAAAATACTCCTTCAACATCAATTTTTTTTGTTTCACCTGAATTAATTGTGAATTTATTTGGAGAGAAGCTAATCCCTGCAAAACTGAATATCTCAAACTCGTCTGTGTCTCCTGTGTTTTTTATTGAGAAGCTGTATTTTATCGGATTGTTGAGCTCCGCTATCACCACTGAATTTATCTCTTCTGATTTTATATCAAGAGCCTGCGCCATGCCTGCGGGCAAAAAAATGAAAGAGCATAAAAGCAGCAAAATCAAGATTTTTTCCATGGCAGTTTCACATGGAATTTCTATATAAATATTGTGATGTTCTATGAGGGTCTTTTTTTTCCTACGAGCTCAAAATAAGCTTTCATTTCGTCTGTGAATTTTTGAGTGATTTCTCTTACTAAGTCTTGTTTTTCTTCAATTCTTTGGGGGATTATGTATTTCTGATACAGCTCTTTAAAGAACTTATGAATTGGATTAGGCTCCCATTTGTTGGACCAGTCTTTTTCAAGGATGCCTTTCACAGTTATGCTTAACTCCGAAAATTTATTTGACTCTTTTTTCTGCCCGTCTATTTCTATCTCAACTTCCTTCATTCCAAGCAGTTTCCAGGCAATTTCCAAGGTTATACGGAAATAATCTGATATTTTTACAGATGCGTTCCATTTTATTTCTATGTCTTTTGCTCCGCCGGCCTGTATTTTTTCAGAATAGAGTTTTTCCGTGACGTCGAATTCGTTTTCTCTCAGCCAGTCGTATGCAAAGATATATGCATCTTCTAGTTTTGCTATCCCTTTGTAAAAAATCTTCTCCTTCAATACGTTGTCTTTTTCCACCATCTTTAACTCAGATATTTAAGAAGAGTTCTATTTAAAGGTTTTCAGATTCAATACAGTTCATCGTAGCAGTCATGGCAGAGCCATCGCCCCTCAAACTTCATTAGGTCTGAAAGAGCTCCGCATTCCTCACATAGCCCATCGGACAGCGAATCTTCCTCTGTTTTTGCCAGTTTCCTGAGTTTTTCGGCTTCTTCTCTTATGTCTGCAAGGTCTCCAAGCTGGTTGTACAGCAACGGGTCAACCCTCAAAATATCTTTTAATGTAATCATTCCAACTAATTCATTCCTTGACAGGACGGGAAGCCTTCTGAATCCGTATTGCCTCATTTTCTGCAAAGCCTGACTTATGTCTGCGGAAGGTTTAACCACTGCAACTTTTTTTGTGGCTATGTCTGTCACCTTCAGGTCTTTTAAGTCTTGGCTTGACTTCTTGATTATCGCCCAAAGGATGTCTCTTGCAGTTATTATTCCATAAAGCTTTTTTTCTTGGCTACTAAGACGCTGTTTACCCTTTCTTTTACCATTTCTTTTGCGCATTTATGCAGATTTGTGTCTGGAGTAACAGAAACAAAATTTCTTGTCATTATGTCTCCGACAGCTACTCTTCTTGCCACGCTTAGAAAACTAAGTTTTTCTATATAAGGATTTATGTTCTTTAAGCCTCTTTTTATATGGTGCTGGAATGTAAAAATGTTTAAAAGAGTGGTTCTTGCAGAAATAGAATGAGCGACAAACAGCCTGTTTATATTCTTCCTGAGGGTGTTTCCAGAACTGTCGGCAGAGACGCGCAGAGAAATAATATTCTGGCAGCCAGAGTGATTGCGGAAGTTGTTAAAACGACTCTTGGACCAAAAGGCATGGACAAAATGCTTGTTGATTCAGCAGGGAATATTGTGGTCACAAATGACGGAGTCACCATACTCAATGAGATGGAAATAGAGCATCCTGCCGCAAAGTTAATTGCAGATATAGCCAAAACCCAGGAAGAAGAAGTCGGTGATGGAACTACAACTGTAGCTATGCTGGCAGGCCAGCTTCTTGAAAACGCTGAGAAGCTTTTGGACAGAAGGATACATCCCAGCGTGATAGTCCGGGGATACGGACTTGCTTCGGAAAAAGCATTAGCTATTCTCAAAGAGATATCGTTTCAGGTTGAAGACAGGCGGGTGCTGAAGCAGATTGCGATGACTGCCATGACCGGAAAGGGCGCAGAGGGAAACAGGGAAAGATTTGCCGAGTTGATTGTCAGCGCAGTTGACAGAATTGCTGACAAGAGAGCTGTCAATTTGGAAGACATAAAGATACAGAAAATTAAAGGAGAGAGTTTTGAAAACAGCGAGCTGGTTGATGGAGTTGTTTTTGAAAAAGAAATTGCTCATGATGGAATGCCGAGAAAGATAGAAGGAGCAAGAATAGCTTTGATTGATTTTGCTCTTGAGCTGAAAAGTCCGGAAGCTGAGACGAAAATATCAATATCCAGCCCAGAACAGCTTCAAGGTTTTATAGAGTCCGAGGAAAAGAACCTTAAAGCTCTCACAGATAAAATTATCTCTTCCGGAGCAAATGTTGTTTTCTGCCAGAAAGGGATTGATGATGTGGCTCAGTATTATCTTGCCAAGTCGGGGATTTTGGCATGCAGAAGGGTATCAAAATCAGATATGATTAAGATAGCAAGAGCCACTTCCGGGAAGATAGTTTCTAATGCGGCAGAATTGGATGCAGGAAGTTTTGGAACTGCTAAAATAGTTGAAGAGATCAGGAGGGGCGATGACGGAATGATGTACATAAGAGGCTGTGAAAATCCGAAAGTTGTAACTCTTCTTATCAGGGGAAGCACCGAGCATGTTTTGGATGAAGTTGAGCGTGCTATTAAAGACGGCCTTGGTGACGTTTCCGCTGCTTTGAGAGATGGAAGAGTTGTTTCTGGAGGAGGAGCTGTTGAAATTGAGCTTGCCAAAAGGCTGAGAGAGTTCTCAAGAACTTTATCCGGCAGAGAGCAGCTTGCTGTGGAAGAATTTGCAAATTCCTTAGAGTGCATTCCTGAAGCTCTTGCTGAAAATGCCGGGCTTGACCCGATAAATGTGCTTACTGAACTAAAGAAGAGACATGAGTCTGGAATGGCAAGGGAAGGGCTGAACTTGTTTAATGACCAGATAGAAGACTGTTTTTCGGCAGGAATTGTTGAGCCGATGAAAGTGAAGAAACAGGCGATAATTTCTGCGACAGAAGTTGCAACAATGCTTTTGAGAATTGATGATGTTTTGATTTCTTCTGGAGCTGGAACCGGAAAACAGCTACAGAACCGGAATCCATATGAAGGAATGGATTGACTAGATTAAATACTGAACGAAAGATTTAAATATATGCATGTATGCATATATACATGACAAAAGTGATTTCCATATCTGATGAAGCTTATATGGCCCTGAAAAAGCTTAAAGCAGAAAAATCTTTTTCAGAAGTTATAATTGAGATAGTAAGCGAGAAAGCCAGAAAAGGCATAATGGATTTTGCAGGAACTCTTTCCAATAAGGAAGGAGCGGAAATGAAAAAGGCAATTTATTCTGAGAGAAAGCTTAAATCTAGGAGGTTTTAGATGATCATAGATTCAGATGTATTAATAAATTTTCTTAGAAATGAGCCATCGGCTTTGAGGGCGATAGAGTCATTAAATGAGAACAACGAAAAATTGATTACTACTTCAATTAATTCTTTTGAGTTGTTGAAAGGAGTTTCCAGATTTTCAAAAGTTAAGCAAGAGCAGGTTAGGAGCTTTCTAACAAACTTTGTAGTTTTAGATTTTGATTTTAAATCTTCTGAAAAAGCTGCAGAAATTTTTAACTTTCTGAAAGAGGCAGGAAACCCTTTAGATATTGCTGATATTATGATTGCTTCAATAGCAATAACCAACAATCAGCCGTTGCTTACCCAGAATAAAAAACATTTTGAGAGAATTAATGAATTAAAGTTTGCTTAACCTTATGAACTTATATGCGATGACGGGGAATCGAACCCCGGTCTGAACGTTGGCAACGTCCTGTTCTGCCATTAAACTACCATCGCTTATTGGGAACTAAGTTTTCCCCTAAGGCCTATCCTTTAAACTGAGTCTAGCAACCCTGGAGATATTTGAAAATAAAAGAAGGAGTTATTTAAAATAATCGGTTTCATAGCTTTTGGTATAGATGAGGAAGTAAGGCTAATAAACTCTAGGCAACAAAAAACCAAACTTGAATATTTCAAATAATTAATACGTATTAACACGTGAAGGTATTAGATTATCACAGATTTAATGGTTTAATTGCAGTTACTAAAACTTATCAAAGATGCTTTTCATATCCTTTAATATCCCTTTTCTGCAAGACTTTTTAGATGTTCGGGAGATATTTCTCTTACTTGTCTTATTCCAGAGGTCAGGCTCGGAAAGGTTAATGAATAATAGATTGTTCTACCTGATGTTAAGGCCTCTTCTAACCCTGTTCTGGCTTCTATTTCAAAACCAAATTGTCTTCTTCTTAAATCAAATGTTTTTCCTCTGCTTAATACTCTGTCTCCTTCTGCATATCTCAAGACAAGAGAGGCTATTTCGCTTTTGTCTCCTTTTTGTTGGGTATAAAGCCCTATTCCTAATCCCTTATTACGGCTAAGCAGTCTTTCCAAAAAACTTCCTTGTTCTACTTGTATAAGAATCGGAACTTCCCAAGGAGGTTGGTATTTTGTTTGCCATCTGCACATAGTATCTACAAGGTTAGAAACCAAAGGAGTTATTGAAACGTCGACTCTATCAGTTCCTTCGTATTCTCTTATTACTGAGGGTCTTGGGATTATTTTTCTCATCTAATTCTTACTCAAATGCCTTAAACAGATTGTTTTTATACTTTTTTGTTCTTGGTGCTGTATAATGAACGGGTGATAAAACTATAATTACCGACGACAATTAATTTTTAACTTTACATAACTTTTTTTGCATTTTTAGAAAATTTTTTCTTTTCAGGGATTATTCCTGCTGAAGTTATATAACCGCTTATTCTATCACCTCTTGCTAAAAGATAGCCGAAGTGCTCTCCTTTTGAGAGATTAAAATGTAATCTGTCCCGCTTTTTGTTTCTCTTATTATCTGAAGGTAAGCTATTCCAAAATCCAAACCTCTTTCAGATGAAAACCTGATAGCTTTATTAAAATCCAACCATCCTATTGGTTTAGGACACGAAACTCTTATTCCTGTTATAACCTCATCTTTTGAATCTCTTCCCTTTTCTTCTGCCTGTTTAGAGATTTGTTCTACAACATTTTCCAATAAATCTTCTTGGGGCATGGCCTTTTTCTGAATTTGTGTGTTTAAAAGTTTTGCGAAGTTTTTTAAACCATTTTTGCTGTTTTGTTAAGGGCCCGTTAGGCTAATGGTAGACCGGCTCGTTTACACCGAGCATGCGGAAGTTCGATTCTTCCACGGGCCATTGAAGATGAGCTTAGAGTTGTTGAAAAAAAGGATTGAAGAGAATTTCCCCGAAGATGTTGGAAGAAAGATATGCAGAGAAATAGATGAAACTTATTCTGAAAATCTTCTAAAGCTTAATGGAAGTCCATTTTCTCCAGCGTTGGCAGAGAATAAAACTTACAGAACTATAAGTGAGAAATATCCTCTTCCTGAAATCTCTTCTTCTGAAAAAAGTGCCAGAAGAGCGCCTGAAAGATTACTAAGACACATGATTTACAGGTCAATTTCTTTTTGGCCATTTTAAAACAAATCACTACACGACCTAAAATACCCGCAACGATTACATCTGAGTTTGCAGGAAAATTCATGCATTTTGAATCCGCAGACTTCGCAGATTTTGTAATTGTCTCCCTCTTTCTGATTGTCTATGAATTGCGACTTTAGGATTTTCATTTTATATAAAATCAGATATTTTATGTTTTAATTCAAGATAAAGAAGCCAGACTACTAAGAGAATGCCGTCCAGAACAGCAGGCGCCAGACTCTGTATTGAATAAGGAAGATAGCCAAATAGATTTATTCCGTAATCTGTGAGAGAGAAGGGATAAAGAAAATAAGCCATTTCTCCGAAGAACGCATCAAGAAAAATATGAGCGAAAATTCCTAGGAAAAGCATGAGGAAAATCGTGCTTAATTTCAATTTGTGTTTTCCTATGTTGCAGAGTCTTGCTTTTGCGTTGATTGGTTTTGTTATTAGAAAAAGCGCCAGGAAAATTATCGGAAAAAACAGAGAGTGCGTGAATGTTTTATGAATGTCCCAATTATAAGTTCCGGAGAGATTGAGGAAGATAGAAATTATTATATCAATGTCCGGCAGAACTCCGCCTAGTCCGGCGATTAGAGCATAATGCAATGGGAAATTTTTTCTTTTTTTCTTGTTTAGAAAGAAGTCTCTGAATATAGAAACTGCCAACATCGGAATAAGTATATGTGCTACTGCCTGCGGCATTTTTCACCTATTTTTGATATATGAGGGAAGGAGTTTATAACTTTAACTAAACATGAATCCCTAGTCTTTCTAAGAAAGGAGCTGTTTGGGTGTTTGGGTTTAACCCTAACTTGGAAGCACATTTTAAGGTTGCTAATCCAATTGCATGCCACACTGCCCCTAGTTTTGCAGGAGCAGTATGAAATTCTTCCGTAAGGCTGGCATGTTTATATCCTTCAAGGAGAGCATTTACCAAACTTTGAGGATTATTTTCGAACTGCATATAATCTGAAGGCATGTTTATTTTTGCATAAGTTCTTCCTAGTTCTTGGATTGAGTGTCCATCATCTCCTACAAATCTAAATAAACCTATATTCTGGTCTCTTAGTCTTTTGTAAAGGTCTTCGGCCCTTGTATTTGCATGAGGATAACTTCCGAAAACACTCCATTCTGCTTCTCCGCTAAAAACTTGTACTCCATGAAAGTTTCGAATTAGTTCGGGTCTTTTCTCAAACAATTTTCCAGCACCTTTGACATGATAAGGTGCAGCTATTATTCCAATAGCACCATATTCTCTTATTTCTAAAGCTGTCTTCATTAAAGGCTCTCCGTGTTTTATCGTCTGCTCTGGCGAGTGCCCTATTGCTAAAACATCGCATCCTTCAAGAGTTGTTACTTCCTGTCCATGTATTGCTAGAACATCCAACTCTGGAACATAGATTCCGTTGCCTGTGTTTATGGTATCACATCTTAAATTCCTAACAAACATGTCCCATCTTGGATCTCTTTCTTTTGGAGAATCATATCTTAAAACTCCGAAAATTCCTCCTGGTCCAAGTCTTTTTTCTGCAACTTGAACTGCCCGATTTGCAGTTCTTTTTGAGATATGGCTTGATGTTCTTAAATGATTATCAAGACTGGCTCCTACAATTCTTGACTGCCTTTGAGCGACCATTCCGCTTATGTCAACCATATAATTACCGACGATTAAAAGCTTTTAAGCTTTTTGCTAATATCCGACTAATCCCCTTAAAATATAGCCTACGAAGAAGGCTATTACTGCTGCTAAAGCTCCAATTACGAAAGTTTCCATGGATGTCTTAAAATAATGTTTTCCGACAACTTTTCCCCTTATCCCTCCTACTATTATGAAAGCGAAGGCAGTAAGTATTGCCGAAATGGTTAATTTTGCGCTTGGAGATATTGGAGTGAAAATCGCCAATACGAATGAGAAAAGCGGGATAAAACCTATGGCTACGAAGGAGATAAATGTCATCAGACCAGTTTTCACCGGATGTTTTGTCTGTCTCCTGTAAAACTTAGAGTCTTTGTGATTTAGATGCAGTTCTGCCTGAGATTTCATTGAAAGATAATTAGACAGGGCCATTGAAAATCCGTCAGCAAACAGGTTTGCGAAGCCGAGTATCAAAATAATTGAGGCGCTCAATGATGCTCCGAGAGAGCCGGCAACAATTGCAAAAGTTGTAACCGCGCCGTCAATTCCTCCATATACAAATTCAGGAAGATATTTGTGGCTGAAACCCTCTTTCTCCATTACAATATATGCTTGAGGATTTTATAAATATAGGCAGGGAATTGTTAAATCTTCGGTGTCTGAATGGCTAAAAAAAGCTACTTTTTGGATTTGGCTAATTTTATTAAATCCAGCCGTCTTACTTCTAAATATATTTATTTACTAATAATTACTCGCAATAAAACTTTACTTATATATACTTTTTAATACTTATAATTACTGCTAAACCAATGGGAATAGAACAGATAAAGATTATCCTTTCTAAAGGTGAGAGTCAGGAAGTAGAGTTGAAAGAAACTTTTCATAGCAATCAAGATATTAGTAAAATTATATGTGGGTTATCAAACACTCTTGGAGGAGTTCTCTTATTAGGCGTTTCCAATGAAGGAAAAGTATTAGGCATTAAAGAAAATTTATTATTAAGAACCAGATAGATCCAGCTCACTTCTATCCACTAAAGTAGATAGATTTAAGAGATAAAGTTAACAATGCGCCATAGGCAGTTAGCTTTATATATGATTAAAAACTGGTTTTGATATGGAAGGGCAGAACAACAAACCTCATAAAACCGATTTAGGCGGACAGCTTTCTTCTCCCGATAGATACATACCTCCTGAACAAATGCCTATTGCAAGCGAAGCGATGAAAGAGGCTGAGAAAACAAAGAAAGAGCTTGATGAATTCAAGAAGAAGCTTGTTAAAAAATTTCCTTTTGCCATGGCTTTAAGCGTTTTGCCTGTAAATTCCTACAAGATATTTGAAGATGATGAGGGGTTTCTTCCTGAAGAGATTGAGAAAAAACCGACGCACTTGATTTTTATAATTCCTGAAGACCATTTTAAAGATATTCCAAAAAAGATAAAGCCTGAAGTTATAAAGCTGGTAGGCGAGAGCAAGCAGAATCTTTGGGTGCATATTAAAACCCCAGTGGATGTCTGGAATTACGGGCTTGACAGCAAACCTGAATTTCTTGACGCCATTGGAGGGAGTTTCCCTTTGCATGACAATGGATTTCTTGGAGCATTGAGAGTGGCAGTCATACATAAAACTCTTGTGCTGAGAAAGTTTGAAAAGTATGTTGCCAGCTATGTTGTGGGAGGCAGTTTAGTCAGAGGAACTGCCGAAAAAACGAGCGATGTTGATACTTTTGTGATTATTGATGACACTGATGTAAAAAGAATGCCGCGTCTGCAGCTCCTTGAAAAGTTAAGAGGCATAATTTATGACTATATAAGGGAAGCTACTGCCCTCGCTGGGGTGCAGAATGTGCTTAACGTGCAGGTGTATCTGCTTACTGACTTTTGGGATTCTGTCAAAGATGCAAACCCTGTCATGTTCACATTCATCAGGGACGGAGTGCCTATGCATGACAGAGGAACTTTCCTGCCGTGGAAACTGCTTTTGCAGATGGGAAAAATAAAGCCAAGTCCTGAAGCTGTTGATAAGTTTATGAAATACGGCGAGCAAAATGAGGGGCTTGTCACAAGGAGAATGCTGGACGCCTTTGTTGATATTTATTGGGGTGTTGTGACTCCAACCCAGGCTTTAATGATGCTGATAGGGCACGCTCCTCCGACGCCGAAAGAAATTTCCGCAGAAGTCAAGAAGGTATTTGTCGAGCAGGAAAAAATCATGGGCTTAAAGGAGTGGCAGTTCCTTGACAAGATGATGAAACTTTGGAAGGATTATGAACATGGCAGGATGAAGAAAATCGCAGGGGCTGAAGTTGATAAGATTCTGGAAGAGGCCAACAACTATGATAAAAAATTAAAAGAAATGAGAAACAAGCTTGAAGGAAAAATAACTGAAAAAACTGCTGAGAGAGTTGAAGATGAAGTTTTCAGCCTGCTGAAGACTATATTTGGGAACAAAGCCAAAGCAGAGCTGATTAAAGATTTTGAAAAAGAGCTTGTGAAAAAAGGCAAGATGCAAAAAAGATTTATTCCTGTTTTGAGGGATGTTTCAGAAGTCAGACAGAAAGCAAAAAACAAAAAATTCAGCCAGGCAGATGTTGATAAGGTAAGCAGGGATGCGAGTGAACTTATCAGAGAGCTGATTGACTATGTTCAGAGGAAGGAAATATTTTCTGCAGAAAAAGGCGTTGTCCAGATTTCTTACGGCGAGGGCAGAAAAGGAGAGCTTGTTTTGACTGATTCAGGAGTGTTTTTTGTTGAAGGCAAGGTAATAGCAAAAATTGGAAAAACAAAGTTTGAGAGTTCTGATATAAAAGAATTTGAAAAGGCTCTGAAAGAAACCAAAGACAGAATGAAAGTTAAGCTGGATTCTGAAATCCTGTATGTCCTGAAGAAAGAGCTCGGGGAATTTGAGATTAATATTTAGATTATTAGAGCTCGTGGGATTTGGGTTTGAAAAAATATAAAAACTAGATTGCTCTTTGAGATGTTATGAAACTAAGAAAACGTGTGCAGATTGCTGGACTGGTTGGATTGTTGGGGCTTGGAGTCCTAACGGCACAGGGCTGTCAAGTGAGGAAAGATTATTTGGGAAATCAATATTTAGCTCCCTCTGATGAGATGAGAAGAATTTTAAATGCAGTGTTTTTTCCCAGGGAAATGGACCCCGGCAGTCAAAAGTATTACAAAAGAAAGAATTATTAGCAAAGTTAGAAGCAGGTAAGTTTTAAAAACCCTTTTCTTCATATGAGCTTTATGAAAGGCATTGTAGTTCAATTTAGGCGCGGAAGACACAGAATTCATGAAAGGCATTTTTTGCTTGACTTGGGGCTCTCCAGCCGTGATGAGGCAAAGAAGCTTGCTGGAAAAGAAGTTGAGTGGAAGAGTCCGGGCGGCAGACTAATCAGAGGCAAGATATCCGACGCTCATGGTAATAAAGGGCTTGTCAGGGCAATATTTGAGAAAGGCCTGCCGGGGCAGGCGATAACAACAGAAATTGAAGTTAAAGGAGCTAATGTTGAAAATGAAAAACATGGAAAGGCTGAGAAGAAGTCTGGAAGCAAGGAGAAGAAGTAAATATGGGGAAAACTAGATGGCAGTTGCCTTATAAAGAATCAGGAGCCCACGATCAGAGAGGGCCTAATCAAAGTCCAAGACCTCCAGGGTATTTATATGCGCCAGACCATGAATATGGACCTCAGACTACTGCAGAAGCTTTTAGTGAAAGATTTCGTTCGATTAGTGAAGGAGGTTATAAGCCTAAAGAAAGAGCTGGAGGGCTTTCTGCGACGAGAAATCTAATTGAATGTGCAGGAACTTGCAGGAGTTTATAAAGATGGAAACTGTCGAAACTATGGGGGGTATTGAAGATGAATTAATTAAAAAAGGTTATCAGCCCCTGAGAGTAGATAAAATTGAACAAACACTAAGAGAGGATGTTTGGTATGATGCAATCGGAGTAAATCCTGGGAGCTTAAATTCTTCCAGGATTATGGGACCAGGGCGCACCTTAATTGAATTTATCCGAGGACCTTTAAGCGAAGGATTGGATTGGCACTACAAAGAAAGAAATGAAAACGGGGAGAGCAGTTAATGGCGTCGTTAAGAAAAGCATCATCATATTCCAAGAAGAAAGCTAGGCCTTATACGCGAGTGTCTAAAAATAAATCCAAAGCCTATATTAAGCAGGTTCCCCACAATAAAATCGTCAAATATAATCTTGGTAATACAGAGGCTTTTGTTGCAGGGAAATTAAAACATATTGTCCGGCTTATAGCTGATGAAAAAGCGCAGGTCAGGGACAACTCTCTGGAATCCTGCAGGCTTCTGCTTACAAAAAACCTCGAAAAAAGGCTTCCAAAGCAGTTTTACATGATTGTGAAAGTTTATCCCCATCATATTTTGAGGAATAACAAAACCGCTGCCGGGGCAGGAGCGGACAGACTAAGCAGCGGAATGAAACACTCTTTTGGAATTGTTGAGGGACGCGCTGCAATGGTAAGACCTGGCACAGAGATGTTTTTCATAGCCTGTGAAACAGAAAAAGCGGCAAGAGAGGCGAGAGAAATCATGAATTCTTTGAAATCGAAGATTCCGTGCAAGAGCGTCATAAGGTTTGAGAAGGAAGAATAAAAAAGTTTTATTAACTACTAAGCTATTGTTTTTTCATGGTAAATAAACAGATATCTTTGAATGAAATATATCAGAAACTAGTTAAGATAGAGGCTGCTTTGAAAAGATTGGAGAAAGTAGATAGTTATATAGAAGATTTGGAATTTGCGAGAAGAACTGAAGAAGCCTGGGCAGAGATTGACGCAGGCAAATATACCAGATACGATTCTGCCGAAGATTTTTTGACAACTTTAAAAGGGAAAGATGCCAAAAACAATTGAGACAAACAACTTTAGGGGCATCAAAAGCAAGTTAGATAGGAGTTACCTCATTAAGCTTGAAAAACAGATACGAAAAATTATTGAAAAAGGCACTAGAGAAGTTTATGTTGGCTCTTTCAGGCTTGCTTATACCTTTTTTAAATCAGAAGATAAGTTAATTTTCTTAGATTTCTACCATAAAGATAAGCAATAAGAAATTACAATTTTTCTTTTCTAAGAATCACTGGAATTCTTCGGCTTTGTTGTTTTCTTCTTCATTGATTTCGTTTTCTTCCAGCTTGGAATAGGTTTCCGACGCAAACTCCGGCCCACTAAAATATTTTTTTGACTTTGCGTCTTCTTGTTGCATAAAAGTAAATGAACCTGAATTATTTAAGCTTTATGCGAAAAGGGAAGAGCTTTTAAGGACTGATTATCTTTTTTGATTTATGGTGAAGATAAAAAGAGCAAAAGAGATACATTTTAAAGAGAATTTTAAAATGTATTGGAGTTTCTTGAAGAAATATAAGATTTTATTTTTCACAATTATATTCCTTGTTTTAATAAATTCAGCAACTCATTTAATAGACAGGTTGCTTTTCAAAAAAATAGTTGACGATGGCTCTCTTTTTTTGAGCGGAGGCCTTGGAATTGATGTTTTCAAGAGTGTTCTGCTGATTGTTCTTGCTGTTTATTTGGTGAATATTTTTTTCAGGGTTTCGGCAAAATGGCTCCAGATACATTTAATGAACAGGCTTGATTCAGGATTAATTACTGACTTAAAAAGAAAATTCTTCAGCCATATAATAAACCTTTCTCATAAATTCCACACGACCCATAAAACAGGCTCTATGATATCCAGGATTACAAGAGGAGCAGGAGCCATAGAAAGGATGACTGATTTCATGGTGTTCAATACTTTGCCTCTGGTTTTTGAGCTTGTTATAGTCGGGGCGGCTCTGATTTATTTTGATTATGTGTCGGCAATAGTTGTGTTTGCTGTTTCGATTGTTTTTTTCTTATTCAGCCTTCATATACAAAACCTGCAGAAAAAGTCCAACGTTGAGCTGAACAATTCGGAAGATATAGAAAAAGCGAACATCGGAGATTTTTTCACTAATATAGATTCAATAAGAAATTTTGGAAAAGAGGAAATTATTATCTCCAAATACAGGAAATTAAGCGAGCGTTCAAGAAAAGCCATGATTTGGCATTGGGGATATTACAAATGGCTTGATGCAGGGCACAGCTTCATAATCAATGCAGGAGTTTTGCTTTTGATATTATTTCCTGTTTTAAGATTGATTCAGGGGGAGATAACCATTGGAACTCTTGTGTTTATTTACACGATTTATGGAAACATTATGGGGCCTTTGTACGGGTTTGTCAATGGAATGCGTGGATTTTATAGATCTATGGCTGATTTTGAGTCTTTGTTTTCATACGCCAGAATAGAAAATGAAGTTAAAGACAAACCGAATGCGGAAAGAATTAAAATAGAAAGGGGAGAGGTTGAATTCAAAAACATCAGCTTTAATTATGGAAAAAGAAGCATTTTCAAAAATTTCAGCCTGAAGATTGAAGAAAACCAGAAAGTGGCTTTAGTCGGGCATTCTGGAAGCGGAAAAACAACTTTGGTCAAGCTATTATACAGGCTTTATGATGTTAATTCCGGAGCAATATTAATAGACGGAAAAGACATAAGGGATGTAAAGCAAACTTCCTTAAGAGAAGAGCTAAGCATAGTGCCTCAAGAATGTGTGTTGTTTGACGATACAATTTACAATAACATTGCTTTTTCCAAGCCTGAAGCAAGCAGAGAGGAGGTTATGAAAGCCATAAAATTTGCGCAGCTGGACAAAATAATAAAGGAGCTCCCTAAAAAAGAAAACACAATTGTCGGAGAACGCGGTGTGAAGCTTTCTGGAGGTGAAAAGCAGAGAGTTTCAATTGCGAGGGCAATTCTTGCAGATAAAAAAATACTTGTGCTTGATGAAGCAACTTCCTCGCTTGACAGCCGGACAGAACACGAAATACAAAAAGATTTGGCTAATTTAATGAAAGGAAGAACGTCAATAATTATTGCCCACAGACTTTCAACCATAATGAAAGCCGATAAGATAGTTGTTATGGACAAGGGGAAAATTGTTCAATCAGGGAAACATAACGATTTGATAAGGCAGAGGGGGTTGTATAAAGAGCTTTGGAGCCTGCAGAAGGGAGGATATATTGAATGAGAAAATATTTATATTTCAGGGATTATGAGAAGCAATGGTTTTCAAGCATAAACTGATGTGGTTTTTTGGCATTGTTTTTATGCTCGCAGGCACAGCTTTTATGTTTAATTCTGCGTCTAATATCACCGGCTTTGTGATTGCAGAGGGAATTGACAGGGACGCCAGCTTTGTTTTGGGAGTGGTTTTGTTTGTCGGAGGAATTTTACTTTTTGTTGCAGGCACTTCTGTAAGGGAGAGGGAAAGCAGGCTTGAAAGTGAAGCAGGTGTCGGGCTTGAGTTGAGTGACAGATTTATCAAAGATATAAAGAAACATAACAGAGATGCTATTTACAAAGCTCTAAGAAAAATTGGAACAGGGCAAGGGCATGAGCATAGGTTGACTGGGAGGCTTGATGGGCGTTATTCTATAAGTGTAGGGAACAGCGGAAGAATAATCTTTGAATATAATCCTGATAGGACAGAGGCAACAATTTTAGGGTATACATCAAGCCACGATTACAAACAAGCTGGAAGAAAAGCAGCTTAATTAAATTTATTAACTTCCTATCTTTTTTGAAAACATGGGAGAAGAGGTTTTGGGGCATGTGAAATGGTTTTCTGAATTAAGCTCCAAGGATATTGATAATGTTGGAGAGAAAGCAGCGGTTTTGTCTGAGCTGTACAACGCTAAATTTTCTGTTCCGCCTGGATTTGTTATAATCTTAAGCGGATTTAAAGATTTTAAGGAATCTGGAGAGATAAAAAAAAGCCTGAAGGATGAACTTGAAGAAGCATATGACGTGCTGAACATTGAAAAAGGCAGCTTGAATGGAGAGGCTTTGAGTGTTCTGGAAAATCCGCCAACTAAAGCGAAAGTTGTTGTCAGAGTTTCTTTGATTAAAGGGGTTTTTGAAAAATTGCCTTTTTTAGAGGCCAGAGATTTTGAAAGTTTAATTGCTGCTGTAAAAGAAGGTTTTGATTTTTTAACAAACAACAATTTAGAAGGAGCTTTAATCATACAAAAACTTGCTAATTCAAGAAAATCAGGATTTATCTCCAAAGATCCTGAAAAAGCTGACGGCAGTATTGTAGCAGAAGCGGTTTGGGGGTTAGGAAGCTTGATGAAAAAAGAGAATTACGCTGAGCCTGACAAATATAATCTTAATTCTGACTTGGAAATAGTCAAATCAAAAATAGGAGATAAAGCTGTCGCTTTTGTCTCGGGAGCTTCAGGAATAGAAAAAATAAATGTATCTGGGGAAGACAGAAGAAAGCAAGTTTTGACAGCGCATGAGCTTAAGAAGCTTTCTCAGATAGCCATAAGAGTTGAGAATATGTACAGCTTTCCGCACAGGATAGATTTCTGCTTTGAAGGGGACGAATTGTTCATTACAGGGGCAAGCCCTGTTGAATTCAAAGTTGCTGAAAAAGAAGACAGCTCTGAAGAAAATGAAAAAGAGGCGGGCAGTGAATTTGCTGCTGAAAAACTTTCAGAAGAAACTGATAGCAATGTCAAATCAAAAATAGAAGATTCAAAAATTGAAAATATCAGCGAAGAGGAATTAATCCTCAAAGCTTTGGATGAAGCTGAGGAAAATAACAAAGATGAGTACCTTCCAGGGTTTGACGAAAAAGACAAAGACGTACCAAGATTAAATGAGGCAATTCCTGTGAGCTCTAAAGATTTTGAAAGCCAGAGCAGGGAGAGAATTTTTGACTTGGAGAGCGAAACAAATGAAATAATATTAAAGGATGTTGTTGCTGAAGTAGAGAGCTTGCCTGAAAAAAAAGCCATGCTCGAAAAACTTATATCAGGAAATGAAGAGGGCTCAGATGGGGAAGAAATCGGGGAAACCGATTCAGAACAAACTGAAGCAAAAAGTGGAAGCTCTATCGCAATTGGAGAAAGCTATGTGCAAAACAATAGAGGAAATATTGAGCTAAATGACGAGTGGGAAGATTCTTCTGTTGAACAATGGAAAGAGGAAGAAACAGGAGATAAAGAGGAAAAAGACAAGGTTTTGGACATATTCTGACATTGGGTATTGTTACTCCTATTGAGTTTGGACATACCGAAAAGTTTATAAAGCCAGGCTTTTTATGAAAGATAGGTTAAAATGACAGAATATCAGACATTTATTGAGGCAATGTCAGAAGTTGATAGACTTGGCTCTCTTGAAGAGCTTATTGCCAAGGGTAATGCTTCTGAACAAAAGAGCTCTAAGGAACAGTTGAATAGAGAAGCTTTTGCTAATCTTCCTGATGCATTAAGAGGAAATATTTCTGGACCAGAGCAAATAAAAGATGATTCAAGAAAGGCTTATGTTGCTTTAGGACAATCTCTTGGAATAGATAAAGCTGATACTATTCTTGTCGGGAGAACCAGTCAATTTGTTAAGAGTGTGCCTGCAAGTATTCTTGAAAAGATGGCTTCTCTGAAAGAAGTTCGGCTAGGTATTGAAGATAATAATAGAAAGGTAGTTGATTCTTATATGGCTTATGCTGATGCTAAACGTCTTCCTGAAAAATATGCTAGAAATGAATTAGGAGAAGATGAACAAGGGCTTGTTAGGGCACATATTGCAGAGGCTGTTGGGGAAGAAAACGTTAGAATAGTTAAGTCCAAGAATCCAAAAGTAGAAGTCAGCCCAAGGACCGAAAATCATGCTAGAGTTGTTGCTGTATTGGCAGTTAGAAATGGTTATGCTAAATCTGAAGACCTAGGCCAATATGCTACTCCAGCAATTCAAAGATTAATAGACGAGTTTAAAGCTAATTATGATAAATCTGTTGCTGACAATCATGGAACTGGTTTTGATGAAATTATAAGGGGAAGAATTGCCGAAATGGTTGGAGATGTTGGAACTCGTGAAATTGTTAGAAATAATATTTATTCGTTTTCCAAAGCATCCTAGGGGCTAAATTGCCTTTTTTGAATGTCTATTAGCTGGTCTATTATTTCAGCCATTTTTTTCATAAACTGCTCTGCTCTTTCCTGCCACATGTCAATCTGAACTCCGCGAATCTCTTTTATCTCACGATGCATGATAGATTTGTGCAACGCGAATATATCTCTATACCATATAATGTAATCCATTTTCAGCATTTTTTTATCTACGAAGCTTTTTTTCAGCATAGCAGTTATGTGCTCTGGGGAAGGAGGAAGCCTGCCGATAGTCATTAATGCTGCCTGTGCTGAATCCACAAAACACCAATAAATGCCTTCTATTGCTCCGACTTCTGCGTATTTGCTTCTTGCCAAATGCATCGGAGCTCTTTGCAGGGCGTTATAAACAGCTTCGGGAGTTGAATGTATTTTTCCCTGGACTAGCAGGGCTTTGAGAGGATTAAAAAACCCTCCTAAGTCTATCAGCGCTTCTCCGTAGCGGATTATGTTTATCACAACAGGATCGCCGTGTAGCAGGTCATTCCACCATGTAGACAATTTTATTGTTACTATATGCAGTTCCTTGCTGTATCTCTGTGCTGATATAAGTTTTCCCAACTCTTCTCTGTACCATGCTATTAATTCCAAGTCCCAGTTGATAGAAACATCGTCTACTATTATAACTATGTCTGTGTCGGATCCTGGCTTGGCGGTATGCTTTGCCTGCGAGCCGAAGAAAATTGTCGCTTTTATTATTGTATCAAATTTCTTATGGACTTTTACAGCGAAATCAGCAGCAACGTCTCTTTTTGAATCAATTTCTCTTGAGCTCTCAGCTCTGCTTCTCTTAGGACTATGTTTTGTCTTTTTAGATGAATGCACTGATTTCTTTTTCATTTCCCCTCTTTTGTTTTTTAAATAACGCAATAGATACTTTTAAAGATTGCTACTCCATTGCGTTTCCTGAAACTCTGCTCCTTCCCCCTGCAACCTGGCCTCCTAGTTCTACAGGAAGATTAGCAAAACCCGCGCCGTACATGTTATGATGCTGTTCCGGATTTATCGGGCCTAATCCTGAAAAGTAAGAACCGTAGCTGGAAAAAACCTGGCTCCAATAAGGAGAGACAGCTGCTGAGGGATATATCTGGGAGCCTAATGCTGAAAATGATTGAGATACCGGCGGGCTTCTCATTCCCAATCTTGTATACCAATCTCCTGTTTCCATTATTTTTTTTGCCTGCTTGTTATATTTGTCGAAGATTTCAAGTTGTTCTTTTATAGGAGCTGTGCCCATCCCGACAGGAAGCTCTGTATCTGTAAGCCCGAAGTTATCAACCACATGAACATGTTTGACATAAGGAGCTATTTTTTTTGCTTCCTTTATAACATCTTCTTTTGTATAACCATAGGCCTGCATAGCGTTAATGTGCCCTGTGTCCCATGTAGCTCCGATAAGCTTTTTTGCCTGAAAATCAGCTTCGCTTTTTGAAAGTCCAAGCCCTCCCTTGTCCTTGGGAGCTGTTGCCTTCTCAATGAATTTTTTTCTTGAGTTTTCAATTAGGTTCCTTATATCCTCTGCTCTGCTTAAAGCATATCTGTCTGCCGGAGGGTTTTCTAATGCAATTATAGGAGCGTTGTTCTTGAATTTATCAAATGATTTTATAGCAACATTTGAGATAGTTTCAGATGACTTGTCTATCAGAAAATTATTCATTGGCTCATAAATCTCTGGGTTGTGCACTTTTCTTAAAACAGACACGCCGTTGGTTATTTCTTCTGCAAATTCCCTTACCAGACTTGGGTCTTTTTCATACATTTCTACTTTTTGAGCTATTCTTTTTCTGTATTCATCCAGTTTGTTTAGGCTTTCTTTGTCATCTATTTCTTTGGCAACAGCATATGCCTGATTATAAAGCTCTTTTAATTCTTGGTACGATCCCTTAAGGTAGGTTTCTCCGTGAGAGATTATTTTAGCCGCGTCCTGAAGAAATTTTTTCTGATAGTCTTTAGGAGCTACTTTTTCCAAATAATCCTCTGCTTCTGCCGGATTTGTGACATATTTTTTATAATAATCCAGGAGAATTTTTTTATTCTCCTCCTCTTTTTCTGTCTCTGCGAGTTTTACTCTTTTTGATTCTCCAACTAATTGATTGAGTTCTTCTTCTATTATTCTTTGCGCCTGAAAAGCGCCAAAACTAAGCCTGGAAAGAGATTGATCCCATACCTGTTTATTTCTCTCTTCTATCGCCTGATTCAACTCAATAACTTTTGCTCCTTTGAAATAATCTGGTTTTGGCATTCTGAATCTTTCAGGAACTCCTGTTGCTTTGTTTATTACAATAGCTTCTGTTGTAATTTCTTTTTTTGCTTTTTTGTCCCAGTGTTTTTCTTCCATATGCGGAAGATTTGTTGTATGGAAAACAATAGGCGTGTTGCCTTTCGGATTTAGCCTTTGTCCTTCTTCAACTGCTCTCAACATTTCTCTTTCAGAACGCAATCTGTCAACCTCCTCCCATGAGCCTCCTCTGAATCCTGAAAGTTCAACTAAAGGCCCATGAAAAGTTAATTCAGCTCCGGTAAGCTCTTTTAATCTCCGAATTTCATCAAACTGGTTTTTCGGAATGGCGTTTAACAACGACATATGGGCGCCTTCTCCTTCCCCGCCGGAAATGTTCACACCTGAAACTTCTATGACTTTTGCTCCCGTGCTAAGTCTTTTAGAAACCGCATCTAATTGATTAGCTGTTCTTGGATCGCTAGGAAATCCAATCTGTCCGGCAGGAACCTGATAGCCAATTGCCCCATATCCAGAGCTAACTCCATAAGCCTGCTCTATTTCAAAATCTGAATCAAAACCGTAATGCCCTCCGGAATAAAATATTTCACTATCAACCATTTTATCTTTTAATAAAAGCCATAAGATTTATTTAAATCTTCTTAAAGTGTTAAGTCCAGTTTATAACTTAACGCTCCCTATATAATCTGTATAAAGCAAGGTTCGCATAATTAATAATTATCTTAATTTTAATATAGAACTCAAGAAATGATTGGAAAATCTCTTTTTTTACTATGTTAAATTGGAAAGTTTACTTTACATAAAGGTTAGTTAACATCGGGCTTATGGAGAGTTTCCGCTAGGAAATTCGGACGAGCGACGGCAGGAGTGAGTTCTATAAGCCCTGTTAAGTGACGTTTTCGTAAGAAAAAGTGCAACGTCACAAGCGAAGCGCAGAGTGCCTGCAAGTATTGTTTTCACGGGTCGGCTCGCGAAATTTTGAGCTACCTCTTATAAATTCTACCTCTTTTATCTAAAACCTGAACAATTAAGGTCTTTTTCTCAAAGTCTATATCAATCAATGCACGATAATCTCCAATTCTTAATTTGTAATATTTTCCTTTGTAATGCTCCAGAAAACGAAAGGGATTTTCTTTTATTGATTCAACTTTATTGAATATTCTTTCGGAGATATCTTTTGGTAGTTTCTTAAGAAAACTAAGAACTTTTTCGTCCCATTCTATTGAAAAACTCATTTTGCAAAAAGCATTTTTTTAGCTTTTTCATGAGGTATTTTTGTCTTTCTTTTTCTTGCTTCTTCTAACTCATTTTTTGCCCAATCGGTTAATTCTATTTCTTCCATTTCTCTTTCTTCTTTTTCAGCTATAAGAATCTCTTTTATCTGAGCGACATCTCGTATCAGTTTCCTTAAATCTTCTGCCTTTACATTTACATTTTCCATAAATTATCAAGAATTTACAAGTTTAAAAAATTATCTAAAGTTAATTATGGAACATAAGTTACTTCCAGTTTGATCTTATCCGGATCTTCGAAAAAAACTGCATAATAGTCTTTATTATATTCTGGGAGTAACTTGGGAGTATTGTACAGGGTTTTTATTTTGTTCTTTCTTAGAAAATTAATTGTAAACTTGTCTACCTCTTCTTTTGAAGAAACCCTAAAAGATATGTGATTAAGACCTGTGGCTTTTCTATGATATCCCTTGTCTATATATGCTTTTTCTGTCTGAATTATCCAAAAATCTGTTGTTCCATTACTAAACTCTATATGTTCTTCGCTTTCATCTATGATTTTGTAGCCAAAATAAGAAAATAATTTTTTGTAAAAAGGCAGAGATATTTTTGCACTTGAAACGTTTATTTGAATGTGATAAACTGAGATTTTCATATTTTATAGAATAAATCAGTATATAAAAAGATATTCAAATTTCTCGCTGAAAGCGAGGCTGTTTGTGGCATAAGCTGCTGCGGCCGACCCATATTAATTTTTGCAGGCATTTTATTTAACATATCGCTATGAATTGAATGCAAAAACTTGCGCAGAACCTATGGCTCCCAAGGGCGCTTTTTTCTCTGCTCTTTTTGTTTTTCTTCGTAAGTCTGCTGTCTTTCATCCTTTATCACTTCTTTTCGGAATAGATCCTGCTCCCGTAAACCACCGGCTTCTAGATTTCTTTGGAATCTTAAAAAGTCATCCTGAGTTGGAGTTCCGAAGTTGATAGGAGCCATTGCAGGAGAACTTTCCTGATAGATTGTACTTTCTCTTCTTTGCGGGGCTTCATAGCCCAGAGTTCTGCCTTCTTCAAAAGAATCTTCTGACGGACTTTCTGCCTGAGTTTGTCTTCTGAATTGAGGAGCAGATTGCTGGCCGACCGGACGCAGAACGGGGGAAATATCGTTTGAAGTTGTGTCTGCTCCTGAAATAAATTCATTAAAGTTCTCCAAGTCAGACTCTTCTATTCCATTCTCAAGAGAGTCCAATTCGCTTTTTGACGAAAGTTCTTTTATCTTCGGCTTTTTTTCTTTTATTTTTATTTTCTTTTTAGGCATTATGCTGTGACATCAAATGGATCCTGATGAGCAGGCATTCTGTGAGCGCGCTTGTAAATGTCAAACACTGTCCAGCATTTTCCTCTTGCATCAAGAATAGCCTGAGAGCGGACAATTTTTTCATATTCGCTGTCCGGCCTGATTGAATTTGATTTCGCTTTATTTTTTTCTTTTTCCTTTTTTTCATTTGGCTTCAAAAACGAAAAAAGGGCTGTAAATGGGTTTATGTCTTCGGAAACTTTTTTTTTGTTCTCATCCTCTTTTTTGTCTTCCTCTATAAATTTTTTTACATCATCTGCAATTTCCGCGAGGCTCTCTTCGGTGGCGCCCTGAATGTATTTCATGACATCCATGACAGTGCTTTCCTCCCAAGCCTTAGAAAAAACATCGAGTTCATCTTCATTTAAAGCATAGCTTGTAAATTTTATATTGGCTTTCCCTCCGAAAACGTAATGCTGCCCTGACTTTTGAGGTATTCCTCTAAATGAAAATTCCACTATCACTATCGGAAAATATTTTCTTAACTTTATTTTTTTAAAAGTTTCAGGAAGAAGCCCTGAGTCAACATCGTCTGAAGGATCATATTTGTATTTTGCCATTATGGTGAGATTGAGGAGAATCGTATTAAATGCAGACACCAGCGCCGCTGAATCGTTTTCCGACTGCTCCAATGCTTTTGCCGCTTCGAGATAAGGCTTAATCCAGCGTGAATAAAGCTTTAGGGAGTTGTACTGCGATTTTAAATATTTGCGCTCTATTTCGTATCTTTGCCGCAGGGAAGATTCTGACTCTTTTATCCATTTTTCAAACTCTCCGAATCTTTGCTTTAGAATTCTTTTTACTCTTTCGTTTAGGTCTAATTCGTCTATTGCGGATAGAGAAGAAGCAGCCATAAAAGCGTCTCTGAGAGTAACAAAATCCAGCGCACCGGATGCCAGAGCGTTTATGCTTCCCGGTCCTCTTTGGTGCATGTCAACCCTGTCCATCCAGATTTGCTTCAGTGCAAGAAACGCTGCATTTCTTATCTTTGGGTCTTTTGAATTTAATTCATCGTATGTCTGCAATCTTATTTTAAATTCCTTCAAGTCATATACGATATTTAAAATTGACCTTAAAACTGTATTCGCGCTTCCGAGCATTTTCATTGCTTCTTCCTGCATTCTTGTTGCCTTGCCCTGCAGTTCTGAAAAATGCCCTGAACCAACAGAAGATGAGAAGTTATCAACTAGTTTTTTAGTGTCTGCTCCGGTTTTGGTTAGAAAATCAAGAATCCAGAAATAAATCGGTTCAAGCCCTTCTGAAGGAGAGTCGTATTCTATTTCATGCCTCTCAACAGGAGACTTCAAACCCCATTTGCCCATAGGATCTTTGGTCGCTCTGTCCCAATTGTACAGCTCCATGGACTCAATCAATTTTGCTTTTTCAGCTGCGGCTAGATATCCCTTTTCCTTTGCTATCTGCTTGACATTCTTTCTGACTTCAGGGTCGCAAAAAATGTCCGGGCTTACAGCTGCAATCAACTGCTCTGCTTTCACCATCTTTCTTCATGTTTAGAGAGAGTTTCTTATATATAAGCTTTGGGAAAAACCGGAGTGTTGAAGCAGATAGCTATAACCTCTTGCTTTATAACGAACGTATAGATAGCACACTAATAGAGAAAGTAGGAATTAACCTTAATCTTGAAGGCAATCAATGGCTTAATTTGATTTATAGGAGTAAGGGGTTATAATTCAAAATCTTTGTGGATTTTTAACTACTTTTTACAAATTTTCTTTCTGATAAAGTAATGTCTGTGATGTAAGTATGAATATTTCCATTTTCAAGTCTACTATTAAATCTAAACTGGACTATTAATTGAGGTTCTCCTTTCTGACTGAATGTTCTTTCCTCTATTAATTCTCTTTCCTGTTCGGATTTTATTTTTTCTTTTGTTACTCTTTTAACTTTTCCTCTATCTTCTAAGAATTGGTAAGTGTAATCTGGCTTTAGACCATAGTGAATATGTGCCTTCTCCCCTTTCTTTCCTATTAAAACATCAAAATATTCCTTAGTTCTTCTAACCTTAATCCAATAATTTTCCGTTCTTCCTTCTATAACGTTTTGATTTTTTCTTTTAAGCCATAAATTAACACTCTTGTTACTTGTCATCGCGTCCTATTCCTTAATTTGTAAAATGTAAATGTCAGTATTTTCGTCACAACCAATTTCATCTATACATTTTTCATTTCTTTTATCTGTCCAAATAATCTTGTCTTGACTAATTTTTACTTCTTCTATTTTTGGCAGAGGTTCTAAGTCTCCTTCTTCAATAACTTTAGACCAAGAATCATACCATCCGCCATCAATTTCAATTCTATCTCCTTTAATCTCATAAAGTTTGTCGGTTTTTGGATTATAAATACTCATTATTTTTTGTGAAATTGAACAATCTGAGTAAAACCTAGATTTCCATTCGTAACATTTTGTCCATTCTTTTATTTCAATATCCTCAAGCTCTGCAATGACTTGCTGGTCTGTTAATTCTTCATAGAAAGCATTTTGTTCTGTTAAATCAAGGGAATAGATTTTAAAGTCAATTTCATCTGTGTAATGCCCATTTTTTCCTATTTCTTCCCACTTAAAGTAAATTAGATTATCTTCAATAATATCTGTGCAGGGATATGGGATGTCTTTTCTTATCTCTGAAATTTTCTCATCATAATAGGTTACATCTTCTCCAAATAGGTTAATATTGGCATAATTAAATAATGAACAAATTTTATTATTTGGATTTCGTATATTTGCTGGAGTAAATAGATATTTATCAGAGATTTTTTCAAAATCTGGACTTGAACAAGTATAACCATCAATTATTTTTTGATAATCATCACAGATTAAAGATTTTTTTGGGAATTTATCAGCCCCGATTATTTTTTGACTTGAAGATTGAGAGGGATAACCTTCTCTACTCCTGCCAGGAAGATATTTGAAAGGCAGTATTGTTTCTTCCCCCTCGTTTGGGTAATCTTTCCAGATGATTTCTTGCTCTTGGTCACATTCATTATTTGTTACGTCTATTAGATACTTGCGATTATCTGACCATGGTTCTTTATAACTGAATAATAAAAGATTGTTATAAAAATCATTTAGTTCCTTACTCAAACCATCACAGGTTATCTGCTTAGTGTTACCAGTTGAGATATCAAAGAGAAAAATATCATTTAACCCAAAACCATGTTGCCTATCTTCTTTAACTTTTTCTGTTTCAAGTTTCCAATCATTCTTTATGTAAAAGATTTTATCTTGATATATAAAGGGGTCAAACTCATCTTCTTCTCCAGAGGTTATTTGTCTTTCTTCGCCAGTTTTTAGGTCTTTCATATATACATCTTTATTTCCTTTTCTTTCGTCAACCCAAACAACAATATTATCATAAACATCTGGGTCGTATTGCTTAGCTTTGTTATCAGTAACTTGAATAACGTCAAAATAATCTACTTTGGATTGTTCTGCAATTTGGGAACTCTCTGAGCCCTGCCCAACATTATCTTGTTCTATACTGATTTCCGAACTGGTAAGATTTTCTATTATTGCAAACAAATAAACGAACAATACAAAAATTCCAATTATTATACTTAAAATCCAATGTCTTCTAAACCAATTTGCTTGTTTCTCAGTCATTTTTTCTTAGCTTTTTTATCTCAATTAAGGCGTTTTTGATAGATTTTATCTGTGAATCTAATTCTTCTTTTTCAGAATTTGTCTGTGGGTTTCTTAATACTGCAAACTCAATGTAATGTTTTAATTCAGAATATCCTACCAAATGATTTTTATCTTTGGGTTCACTTACAAATTTGACAGGCTTATTAAAACTGACTTTCTTAGAATAGGTGTCCCCCCTCTCAAAAAATGCTTTTTCTTCATCAGTTAGTTCCCTACTTATTTTAACTCTTTTCCGAATAAATCGATTATCATCTAAGTCGGGTTCTTCATACCCCTCATCTAAGCTAATAACATCTAAATCTTCCATATCCATGTTTTTTTAACGATAATCACCTTTAATAAATTTACCTTTGCCTAAAATCCATCGGCCGATAACTTCACAGAACAAAGCTATTTTGTCTGCTATAGTTTTAAATAATTGTTATAATCTATATTGTTATGAAAGATTTGTCTAATGAAATAATGGCTTATTCGCTTCAGAACGCTGTTGAATTTGGGCTTGCGCAGGAATCCAGAATTCTTCCGAAATTGTTTCAGCATGGGCTTGACAAATCTGAAATTCCTAAAGTGCTTCCTGTCATAAATGAAGCTGTGAAAAAAGTTAATTTGATGAAACCAGATGAAAGGAAGCAGGTGTTTGAGAGGTTCAAAAAATTTATCAGAGAGAATGTTCATGAGAACAAAGGCCTTCCGGAGCTTCCTGGGGCAGAGAAAAGAGGCAAAAAGGTTTTCAGGCTCGCCCCTTTTCCATCTGGAGCGCTGCATATTGGAAATGCGAAGACTTATCTGCTGAATGCTTTGTATGCCGAGAAATACAATGGGAAAATTCTTTTGGTGATGGATGACACCATAGGAAGCGAAGAGAAAAAACCTTTGAAAGAAGCTTATGGCTTGATTGAGGAAGCTTTTGAATTGCTTGGAGTGAAATATTCAAAGCCGATTGTGTATAAATCCGACAGGCTAGGGATTTATTATAAATATGCTGAGAGGCTTATCAAAATGAAAAAAGCTTATGTGTGCTTCTGCACTCAGGATGAATTTAAAAAAATAAAAGATGCGGGACAGGAATGCGGATGCAGGAGGCTTCCGGAAAAAATACATCTTGGAAGATGGAAGGAGATGTTTTCGATGGACGCAGGGCATGCTGTTTTGAGGATAAAAACAAACATGCAACATCCAAATCCTGCTTTTCGGGACAGGGTTTTGTTCAAAATTACAGATAGAGAGCATCCACGCGTAAAAAACAAATACAGAGTTTGGCCGACATTGGAGATGACATGGGCGATTGATGACCATCTTCTTGGAATCACCCATATATTGAGGGGGAATGATTTGGCTATGGAGACAGAGATGGAGAAATATATATGGGATATATTCGGCTGGAAACACCCTGAAGTAATTCACACAGGGCTTGTAAGAATATCAGGAGCAGAGGCAAAAGTTTCAAAATCAAAAGCCCAGGAAGAAGTGAGAGAGGGAAGATTTATAGGATGGGACGACCCTAGAACATGGAGTGTGCAAAGCCTTGTAAAAAGAGGAATAACTGCTGAAGCAATTAAGGAATTTGTCAAAGAAATCGGGCTTAACAGGCAGGACATTAACGTTCCTATTGAGGCTCTTTATTCCATAAACAGAAAAATAATAGACAGAAACGCAGACAGATATTCTTTTGTTCAAAGCCCTATTGAGATTAAGATAAAAAATACCCTTGGGATAAAAGCGGTTGAAATTCCTGTGCATCCTGATAAAACAGAAAGGAGAAAAGTAAAAATTGGAAAAATTTACATTTCCAAAGAAGATTTTGACAAATATGTCGGAAAAGAAATAAGACTTCTGCATTTATACAACATAAAACTTGGGAAAAAAGAAAGCGAAATCAGAGACATTGATATTGATGAAAGCACAAAGAAAATACAAAAAATAAACTGGGTTTCCGAGGGAATTCCTGCTAAAGTGCTGATGCCTTCCGGAAAATGGACTTTGGGGCTTGCGGACAAAGCCGTAAAAAACTTAAAGACGGGAAGTTTAATACAATTTGAGAGATTCGGCTTTGTGAAATACCATGGAAAGAAAAAAGGAGTTGCTGAATTTTGGTTTGCACATGGCTAAGATGATGAACAAAAAAGGGATAAATGCAGTTGTAGCCAGCATGCTTCTAATCCTTATTGTTATTGTTGCAATAGCGATAATATGGTTTTATCTAAAGCCTGCTGTCAGCGAGACAGGAGATGAATTAAGCAGTGCAGGGAATTGCGTTGAGCTTGTTTTAAACGCGGAAGAATGCAAATATGTTTATACTGAAAACACTAATTTAAAAACCTCACAGATAAGCCTTTTTGTCAGGAGAAATGCCGCCGATGTTGAATTAAAAGACATAAAATTCTTTTTTACAGATAAAGATGGAAAAAGCCATGTTTTTGATTCAAGCGGCATACTCAATGAAAACGTCCAGCTTGATATGGGAGAAACAAAGCTTTACGGATTTTCGACGATAGGGGAAAATAATTATTTTATTCCAAAAAGCGTCGAGATTTTTGCAGTTATTGGGGAAGACAACAAAATCTGCAACTCTCTGAGTGGAATTGTTGAATGCCGAGAAACAAATGTCGAGCCAGGATGTGCAGATTTTGAACAAGGCGGAGAGCTGAATTTATTTGATTTCCTTAACTTTACAAACACTTTCAATGGCAATTACCTAAGAGCTGACCTGAACAAAGACCGACTGTTAAATATTTTTGATTATCAGGCATTCACAAGCGGATATGACAAAGGGTGCAACTGCCCTCCGGAAGATACTTGCAGTCCTTGAGATTTTAAGCCCACAGCAAGAATTGTGGAATAAAATATACAGCAGGGATAGGAATAAGGATTTTAAAAAAACAGGATATAAATGCAACATGGGGTTATGATAAAGCAGAGTACCTCTGATGAGTTTTAACCATTTAAGGATTGAACCTCTAAATCCTTGATAAGTCCGGTTTTCTTAATTATTTCTAATAAGAATCTCAACAAACCAAATTAATGCAAATTTTAATCGGTTTTCTTGTTCTTTAAGTTTTGTTCTGCCCTCCCTTCCTATTTATTGGAGATATTCAAGCAATAAAAATCTTTATAAATGTCTAAAGACATAGTTTTAGTATAATCTTAACGATTAAAAGCTAAAAGGAGGTTGATGATATGTTTAATAAAAAAGGGTTGAGCGACATTGTGACTAATGTCCTTATAATTCTGCTTGTGCTTGTTGCTGTGACAATCATCTGGTTTTTCCTCCAGCCTACAATCAGGGGAGGGGCCGGGCAGCTTGGAGGAGTTAATGAGTGCATAACTGTGCAATTGGAAGCTGTGAGATGTGAGTTGAATACTGGGACAACTTATGATGTGGAAGTTATTAGACGACCTGGGGAAGGAAATGTTCAGAATGTGACTCTTATCTTTGGGACAACTAGTGGCAACATACTTTTCGGAGTTGGCAGCCCTGCTGTTAGTGGTCTGACTGCCTTGGATGAACTGGAATCTTGGACAGGAACTGTTGATGTTGGAGCAGCAGCTACTGAAATTAGTGTTGCGGCATCTATTGATCCTGGAAACGGCGTTTTAAGAGTTTGTCCTGCAAGCACGCCAATAACCTGCGGTTAATTTTTTATTTTTAATTTATGTTTTTATTTTTTTAGCAAGATTTATATAGAAGAATTCTTTGCTCTTTATATGTTTAATAAAAAAGGGTTGAGTGATATTGTGACTAATGTCCTTATAATTCTGCTTGTGCTTGTTGCTGTGACAATCATCTGGTTTTTCCTCCAGCCTACAATCAGAGGAGGAGCCGGGCAGCTTGGAGGAGCTAGTGATTGCATAACGATTCAGCTTGAGCCTGTTAGCTGTGTTTTTTCGTCTGGCAGTCCTTCGACTGGAAGTGTTAAGATTAAAAGAAATCCTGGGGAAGGTGCACTTGGTGATGTTAGGCTTGTTTTTGAAACTGCGAGTGGAAATGAAATTGTGGAGGCTAGCAGTTTCGATAGTAGCTTTAGTTTAGATGAGCTGGAAAGTTGGTCTCCTACAAGTACAATGACTCTTGCTAATCAACCTTTGAGCTTTAGCGTCGCAGCTGTGGTAGACTCTAACGGAAATTTGAGAACTTGCTCTACAAGTACTCCTATAACATGTAGTTCATCATAATTTTTTATTTGTGTTTTTATTTTTTGGATAACAGCAGATTTGTCGGCGAAGCAGAGAAGTAGAGTTTAGCTAGCTGGATTTTTTATTAGTTTAAAGGCTTCTGTTGCTATTTCTTTAACATCCGGAGAAATGTAATCGTCTGACAAATCTGCCTCTGAAAACCATTTATAGTTTCTTAACTCATTATTTATCTTTAAATCTTCAGAATTTAAAGCTTTACAAATATAGAAAAAGCAGCAATGATCATGGTCTCCAACAGAGTGAACATTAACATAAAAAGGAGTCTTTAGATTTCTTTTTGTGCTTCCTACTTCTTTTATGCCAGTAGAGTTAAGTATTTCTATGTCAAGATTTGTTTCTTCTTTTATCTCTCTTCTTAAAGCATCATCTGGAACTTCATCTTTTTCTATGTGCCCTCCAACCGGAAGCCACCTATTCAGTTTATTGTGATGTATCAGAAGAAGTTTGTTATCGTTGAATATGTAGCCTGCGACTGTTAAATCAACCTTCATTGTTTTCTTTATTCTCCTTTTGCCGTTTCTTCTCCAATTCAAGCTCTTCTTTCTTTAGGGCTTCTTTCACTTTGTCCAGCTCGCGGATTTTTTCTTCAATTTCCTCAGGAGTCAGATCCCTGTGCGGAGTTGGGCTTGCCGGACCAGGCATTTTCTTTATAAAGTCCATCATAGAAGTCCTTTCCATTTTGAGAATCGTTTTTGAGGAGTCTTCAACATGCGTTTTTAACAGCTCCATGCCGGAAAGAATACAATTGACATTCCAGATTTTCCTGCCTTCTATTGTCTGGATTACGGCAATCATTTTTCTTATTTCATCCGAAATTCCCCTGTTTTTCATTTCATCCTCTATTATTCCTTTGAGGGCGTCAAGGTCTATGTTGGTCTGAATATCCAATTTTTCAGGGATTCTTTCGTCCAGAAGTTTAAGCATTTGCACCATTATTTCCTCGTCCAGCGTAAAAGCTGCAACTTTTTTTTCTGAAGGAACGTAATAATCTATCTGGTGCAAATTCTGGCCTGTTTCAAAATCCAGCACAAAAAATCCTGCGACTAAAAAAGCATCTCCGTATTTGTTTTGGAACTGCTTGTAAACCTGAGAGTTGTTTAGTTTTTCAACGTATGGCTGTATTTTCATTTTCTCTTTTTACCCAGCTTGAAGAAATTAATGATTTATAAGTTTTTATGTTGTGTTAAGTCAACTTCCCAATTGTACATAAATTTCATTAATAATATTTCCATGAGAATTACGTCCAATAAGCAGATATGCTCGTTTAGCTATAATCGCCAAGAGATTTTAGAGATAATTCAAGAGTAAAGAAGTGCAATTAAAGGATTTACTTTACATGTTGTGTTATCACAAGCGTTCAGATATTTCTTTCTTCAGTTGAGAAATAAAATCTTCGGGATTCACGCCAAACTCTGGTTTTTTTCCGCGGGGACGGACGGCAAGAGTATTGTTTTTCTCCTCTTTGTCTCCAATGACTACAATGTAATTTGTTTTAAGCATTTCTGCCGCTCTAATTTTCCCCTGAATTGTGTCGGACTCCAAAGAAAGCTCGGCTCTGATAAGAGGTATCTCTTTTCTCAATTTTTCAGCAAAATTCCTGCAAGCATCTATATTTCTGTCTGTAAAGCTGACTATTCTTATCTGCCTCGGGGAAAGCCATAAAGGAAGAGCTCCCTGAGTTTTTTCCAGAAGATAAGAAATCATTCTTTCTGTCGCTCCTGTTGATGAGCGATGTATTACCATAGGCCTTTGCAGTTTTCCTGACTCGTCTTTGTAAACCATATCAAACCTTTCAGGAAGAGCGAAATCAATCTGCACTGTCAGGAGAGTGTCTTCTTTTCCGTAAACATCTTTATACTGGAGATCAAGCTTTGGCCCGTAAAAAGCCGCCTCTCCAGCTGCTTCTTTGTAGTTTATTTTCAACTTGTCCAGAATGGCTTTCATAGTTTTTTGCGACTCTTCCCAGGCTTTCGGATTATCTATATACTTGGATTTGTTTTTAGGATCCCATTTCGAAAAACGATACCAAATATCTTTAACTCCGAGAGTTTTCATTGCAAAAGAGAGCATTTCCATAACTTTTTCAAATTCGCCTTCCAGCTGATTCTGACGGCATATTATGTGCGCGTCGGCAAGAGTAAATTGCCTGACTCTTGTCAATCCACGAAGCTCCCCAGATTGTTCGTTTCTGAATAGAGTTGATATCTCGGCATATTTTATCGGCAGCTCTTTATAGCTTCTCGGTTTTCTCTTAAAGAGAACAAAATGAAAAGGACAAGTCATTGGCCTCAGGGCAAGAATGTCTGATTTTGAACTGATTTGAAACATGTCTTCTTTGTAGTGCTGCCAGTGCCCTGAAACTTTAAATAAATCTGACTTTGCCATGAAAGGGGTTGAAGTATGCAAATATCCCTGAGATATTTCAAGGTCTTGTATAAATCTCTCTATCTCTCTTTTTATTGCTGCGCCGTGCGGGGTAAATAGAGGCAGTCCAGAGCCGACTATTTCGCTGACAATATATAAGTCAAGCTCTCTTCCGAGCTCGACATTGCTCTTTAAACCCTTAGGAGCTTTTTTGACAGACATTTTAATCTTAGTCATTTTCCTGAGAAGCTCTCTGTGATTCTCCTCTTTCTCTATTTTCTTCCCAGCCATAAGAGGCTTATGGGATTGAGATATTTAAAGATTTCAGTCTGGCTTAGTAGCTATGATATAGTCTATTGAGTTATCAGAAAGAGTTTTATTAAGGGTGGATTTTAGTTTGGCATGATATTTTCCTACTATAGCTATCAAAGGTTTGGTAGCTTGCTGATAGCTTTCTATTATTCTGTCAGCCATTCTTCTCTCTCTAGATTCTATACCTGCTCTACTGACTTGGGATTTTATTCCCAACAAATCTAACTCAGTAAGGGACAAATCAATTCCTTTTATATAAAATCCAATTTCGTCGGCAAGAGCTTGAAAATCTTTTTGAGGGTCTTCGTTCTTGTGAAATTCTAAATCTACTCTGTCTATTCTGACTCCTTTAATCAATTTCCATTCTTTTTCATTGGGGTTGTATTCATGCACTCCAGCAATTTCATGCAGAACTCCTTCGGGTCTCAGTCTTCTAACCAAATCTGATTGAGCTGAAATGTGGTCTTCTCTGTTATGCTTTTCCCCGATTAAAACAAGCGAGGGAGTTTCTCCAATAATTAGGTACCTGTATCCAAACTCTCTTGCCCATTTATTAACTTCATTAACTAAGCTCATAAGAAGAAAGCGAAATACGTAATATTTAAGCTTTGTGTTTTGTAGCCCTTGTGCAGTTATGACAAAATAGAAAGGTTTAAATATCGGCTTTTGGAGGAAAGTTTATGAAAAGAATAAAAGAAGCCATGCGAAAGGATTACGGGGATGGATTAAGAAAAAGACTGATTTATGCAGGCGTGGCTTTCATTATGCTTTTTGGAAATCCTTTTTATGTGCCTGAAAGAGAGCAGAGTGCTGATTTAAGCGGTGTTTCAGAAAGAGAAGTTGTGGAGAGCTATAATGATAAACCAGGAGAAGTTTTTATAAAAAATGGCTATCGGAAGAACTAGGAGAGATAGACTTTCTCAACTTGCGGGAATTATTGCAGGTTTTGTCGGGCTTCCCCTGTTTATTGGGTATTTTACTGATCCTGGCAAGGCAAGAAAGCTAGAAGAGATTGTTATCCCTTATTTGCCTGATAGAATTGCAGAGAGTTTAAAGCCAATTGGAGGAATTGATGGACTCTCAAAAATTGAGCAAGCAGATGTAAATTTTGAAAAGGAATATCTTAATTTTAAGTATCCTAATGAAATTCCAGACATAATAAAGCACGCCGAAAGAATAGGTGTTGAGCCGGAAATGTTAATGGCTGTCAGAATGGCTGAGAATGGAGTGGATAGGTTGGCTTACGGAATTATGCCTCAGGGTTCTGCTAAAGAAAGATATGAAGGAGATAAAGGTTATAGGTTAAACGGCGAATTTTTTGAATATAGAGATGAAAGAGAAAAACAACTATGCTGGGCGGCTTGGACCATAAAAAAAAATTTTGATAGATTCAGGCAAAATCCTGAAGGGCATGAAGATTTTATTTCCTATCTTGCTGGAGTTTACGCCCCCACTAAAGCAGAAAACGACCCTAAAAACTTAAATGCTAATTGGGAAAAAAATGTTAGACGCTGGTATAAAGAGTTTAATGATGGTTGATGCAGAAAACTGCGTTTTGTAGCCTGTTTTGTTTGCAGTTTTCTGTCTGTACAACAGCGAATGGTTGCACTATCCATGTTTAAAATGAAATGGTGAATAGCTGTAAAGTAAACTTTCCAATTTAACATAGTATACAAAAGAGATTTTCCAATTATTTCTCAGATTCTATATTAAAATTAAGATAATATTATTTATGCAAATTATACAGGGAGTGTTAAGTTATAGACTGGGCTTAACAATAGCGGAAGCTTTAAATAAGGCATTCTACTTAATTTACTTATCAGAAAATGACTAACATAACATTTGCCGTACCTGAAGAACTGCATATCATCATGAGAAAACATAAGGAAATAAAATGGAGTGAAGTAGCAAGAAGTGCGCTCTGGAATCAGGCTAAAAAAGTAGAACTAATGGAGAAGATATTGTCTAAAAGCAAGCTCACTGAAGAAGATGCTTTAAAAATAGGAAGGAAAATTAATAAGGGGATTGCCAGGAAACATGGTTTTGATAAATGAAGTTTGTGATAGACAGCAATAGAGTAATCGCTGCACTAGTAAAAGAAAGCACAACAAGAAAAATATTAATGAATAATGCCTTTGAATTTCTTGCTCCTGAGTTTATAATGACAGAAATAGAAAAATACAAAAAAATGATTATCCAAAAGGCATCTATTTCAGAAGATGAATTTGATATTCTTCTCTCTTTAGTTTTTGAGCGCATAAAAATAATCTCTAAAGAGGAATATGAAGGATTTGCCGAAAAACTAAAAAATGAAATTAATGATTTTAAGGATATTGCTTATGTTGCGGTTTGTTTGGCTCAAAAATCAGACGGAATCTGGACTCATGACACTGATTTTCTTGGACAGAAAAAATGCAAGGTATATACAAACATAGACATGTTAAAGTTTGCTGAATTAACATAAGCTAATCCATCATAAATTTTTTTGCTTTTGCTTTCGCGGCTTGTTTGGCTTTTTGATGCTTTTCCAGGAAAGAACTTATTTTTTTTATTGTGTATGCCTTCAGCTCTCCTGTTGTGAGAGTTCCTGACTTGTAATCATCGTGTATTTTCTGGAGTTTTTTGTCTGATTCCTCGAAAAAGAATTTTAGATATTGGAAAGAAATGTCTATATCAGGATTTCCTCCGTGTTTTCTGTGCTCATCTAATGTGTCCTTTCCGCCGGAGAAAGCGTAGCGGTTTATTTTGTTTTTTACTTCATGCGGAGAATCAGAAAGGTAAATTAAATTTGTTCCTTCTGAATCTGAAGATGACATTTTTGCCTCTCCTTTTAAGCCTGGAAGAAACCTGCCGTGAATTGCCGCCGGCTTAATAAATTTCAGCGCTGAATTGGATGCTTTGTCTCTTGTCAGACGTATAAAAGGGTCCTGGTCTATTCCAACGGGAACAAGAGTTTTATGAGCTCCTTCAACGAACTGAGGCAGGAGTATATGTGCTGCCTGAACTGCCGGATAGAAGCTCCAGCCTATGTTATTCTCTGGTTTGAGGCCAAATACAGCTTTTGCTTCCGAATAAGTGATAAGCTTTGAAAGCTTTGCACTCCATTCATATATTTTTGAGTTGGAAAAATCCCGCAGAATAAAAGTTTTTCCTGGCTTAAACCCCAATGCCAGAATGTCTAAAATATTATCTTCTGCAAATTTTTTTGCGTTTTCCAGCGAAAGGGAAGGTTTTACAAAAAACTTTTCGTCTTCTGAGATTGGAATGAATACATTGCAGTTGTAAATTTCCTGAAGCGATTTAGATGCAAGAAACGGAATCAGATGCCCTATGTGCATTTTTTCTGACGGGCCTCTTCCGGAAACAATTGAAACTTTTTTCTTTGCATGTGCATCTCTGAGCCAGAGATCAAATTCACGATGGGAGAAAAAAAGCCCGCGCCTCAAAACAGGATGGGCTTTTTTTAAGTTAGATTGAATTTCTTCAGTTATTGGTTCGGTTCCGAACTCTTTTATGAGTTTTTTATAATTAACATCTCCTGAAACCTTCCAAGGAGTAATCACGCTCCTGCTTTTCACCATGAAGATTTTAAGCTCAGGAGATTTATAAATTGTTGGTGCTTGTGCTGAAAGTTGATGAGCTACGGCATTTCTAAGAACTAAGAAACTGGTTTTTAATTTGCCTCAAAGTCCTGATAACCTCTTCAAACATTGGCGCGGTTTTCTTATACATCATATATTCATTTATAGAAGAGTCTTTATCTGGTGAATACTCACTTACTATTAAATCTATCATTCTTTGTCCAATTTGAAACTTCAGTTTCTTGGCCAACATCACTGCTCTCAACATCAGAATATAGTCTCTATCTGCTTCTGAGTGCAGTAAGTCTACCTCTCTTTTATCTATCGCTTCTAAAGCTCCAAGACTATAAACCTTGTTATCTCTCAGTCCGTAAGCAATTGCATTTGTTGTAAAATCGCAACTTTGAAGAGTTGTTGCTAAAGAAACAGGTAGACTACTATCTGTTCTTAATTTTGTTGCTAGAGAAAATGGAATGATATCTATCTCCAATCCTTCATCAGGCGTCCACCTGGGCGAACCAAGTCTTGTGCTATATTGCACATTTCTAATATCTCTTAAAGATTTTCTAAAATCAATTTTTCCCTGTGAATCATCTACTAAAATATCTAAATCTCTTGTTTTGACTATTATCCCGTATTTTGCTGTGACAATAGGGTCCCTTACTGCTCCTCCAAGGACGTATAAAGGATAACTTGCCAGTGCTTGATTTGCTAAGAGGTTTATATGCTGACTAAACCTACATGTAAACAGACTTTTACGGACTGGCTCTACCAATCCCAAATTCTGGTGAGAGGTTACTTTCATTTTCCGAATTGTTCCATTCTTTTCAAAATTTTTCAGACTTGTAAGATTTATAAATATTCAAGTTCTTTGATGGTATGAAAAAGGTAAAAATTGTTGTTTTTGTTCCTAACACTCATACTGAAAAGCTGCTAAAATCTATTGGTGAAGCTGGAGGAGGAATCATTGGGAATTATTCTTTTTGCAGTTTTGTTTGCTCTGGAACCGGAAGGTTCAAGCCGAATGAAAAAGCCAATCCATTCATTGGAAAATCTGAGAAGATTAATGAAGTCTGTGAGGATAGAGTAGAGTTCGTTTGCGCGAGAGGTAAAGCTAAAGCCATTATAAGCAAGATTAAGCAAGTCCATCCTTATGAGGAAACAGCTTTGGATATTTACCCTCTGATAGATGAGAGAGAGCTATAACTAATAAGATTTATATACAACTTTTGTTATATTGGATGATGAAAAGAGGAACTCTCGCGCTGGTTTTTTTCATTGTTGTTTTTATTGCTCTTCCTTTTTCTGGCGCTGAAATATTAATAGACCAGCCTTCTGAAATTTATAGTCTTGGAGACAAGCTGAGTTTGGGAGTGCTGCTCAAACCTGGGAAAGCTGTCAATGACTTTTTTTCGCTGAGCCTGCATTGCTCAAATTCAGGGGCGAATGGAAGCTTGTCAAAAACGTTGATTTTTATGAGCCCTTTCAGCCTTGGGCCTGAAGAAGAAAAAAAAGTTGACATCGATTTCTCAATCAATAAAAAAATATTGAATGGGCTGACAGGAGAGTGTTATTTAGAGGGAACTTTTGGAGAAGATGTTGCGAAGTCACAGGGATTTGAAATCTCCGATGAAATTGAAATTGATTTTGAGCTCGATGACAAAAAGTATTCTCCGGGAGAGCAGGTCAATATAAGCGGTGAAGCTTTCTTAAAAAATGGTGAAGCTGTCAGCGGATATATTGAGATAAGCATAGATTCTTTGGATGTTAAGACAACTAGAGCAATTGAAAACGGCTTTTTCTCATTCGTGTTTGCTCTCCCGAAAACCTCTTCTCCGGGGGAAAAAGAGGTGAGTGTGAGTGTGTATGAAACTGACGGCTCTGAGAAAACAAATCACGGAAGCTCAACGACAAGTTTTTCTGTTAAAGAACTCCTGAGTGAAATAGAAATATTTGTCAACTCACATGAAATAGATCCTGGAGAAAAAATTTTGTATAAAGTTGAGGCTTACGACCAGGCAGGAAACTCGATACCAAGGGAGGCTTCTGTAAGTATTTATTCCGCCAAAGGAAGCCTAATTCTTGAAAAAATAACCAAGACTGGAGAAGAAATTGAGCACATGACAGAAGGCAATTACACTCCTGGATATTTGAAAATCGTTGCGGAAGTTGAGGATTTGGAAAAAGACAAGCTGATATATGTTGCTGAGAAACAAGTGGCTGATTTAACCATTGTAAATAATACGCTGGTTGTGACTAACACAGGAAATGTCAGATATGTGAAGTCAATTGAAATAAAAATAGGTGAAAAAGCGATAATAAAAGATGTTGACTTGGATGTGGGAGAAAAAAAGATTTTCAGGCTTTATGCACCGGACGGAGAATATTCTGTTTTTGCCAGAGACGGGATTTCTGAAATCTCATCAAATTCTGTTTCACTGACAGGAAAAGCTATTGATGTTGGAGAACTGGGAGGCATAAATTCTGTATTCTTTATAGTTCTGGCGATTATTCTTTTGATTTTAATCGGCTTGATATACTTATTGTATAGATACAGAAAAATCAGAAGATCTGGGGGCTTAAAGGAGCCGGTTAAACATGGTTTGACAAAAGTTCAGGATTTTAAGACAAAGGCAGAGGGTTCAAATCAAACATCTGCCTTTATTAGTGGCGGAAGAGACCAGGCTGCTGTAATTTCGATTAAGTTTGGAGAGCTTGACAAGAATCAAGAACATGTTGTTTCCAAAGTTTTGAGCTTTGCAAAAGAATCCGGAGCAAAGATTTACGTAAATGGAGAATACAGGCTTATTGTGCTGTCTTCTAAAATTTCAAAAGTCAAAGATGTTGACAGCTTTGCCGTAAAGGTTGCCAATCACATAACAGAAATATTGAAGGCTTATAATGTAAAAGCGAGGAAGCCTGTCAGATTTGGAATAGGCATAAACAACGGACAAATAATTCTTGAAAACAGCTCCGGAGAGCTGAAACTAACAGCAGTCGGGAATATGATTCCTGTTGCCAAGAGGCTCTCAGGAATTTCCAAAGGAGAGATTATTCTTCCTGAAAATGCGCGAGGAAGAATTTCCGGAGACATAAAAGTTCAGAAACTGAAAGGCACAAGACTTTGGGAAGTTAAAGAAATAGTAAACAGAGAGAAACACAACAAGTTTATGAAAGATTTTGTCAGAAAGCAAGAGAAGACATAAAAAATCGGCATCTATCTTCCAATTGAGAAACTTATTATATAGGCGGATTTTTGGCTTGAAATTACATTCTTTCAAGGCGTTTTATCCTCTCATCTATGTCAGGGTGTGTAGAAAAAATCCCTGATATTTTTCTTTTGAACGGGTCTGATATGAATAAAGGAGCCATTGATTTGGCAAATCTGTGTTTTTCTCTTGATGAAATATGCTCTGACTTTATTTTTTTGAGGGCATTTGCAAGCCCTGGCGGATATCTCGTGAACTTTACGGCTGTGGCGTCTGCGGTAAACTCGCGCTTTCTCGAAATTGCCAGAGAGACAAGCTGGGCGACTATTGGCGCAAGAATGGCAAATAAAATTCCCAAAAGAATTAAAACTATCTGCAATTTACCATCCCTTTCTCTGCTGTTTGAAAGGCTTGAAAACCACAAACTTCTGAGAAAAATCTGGGCAATTATTGAAACCATCCCTACAAGAACGGCTGTGAGAGTCATGTATCTTATGTCGTAATTTGCTATATGGGACATTTCATGTGCGACAACCCCTTCCAGCTCATGTTTGTTGAGTTTTTTCAGAGCTCCTGTCGTAAAACAGATTACCGCATTCTGCGGATTTCTTCCGGATGCAAAAGCATTTATTTCTTCAGATTCCATGACATACAGCTTCGGAATTGGAAGCCCTGAAGCGAGAGCCATGCTTTCAGCAGCATGAAAGAGAGCACGATGTTCTGTTCTGGATGCAGGTTTTGCCCTTACTGAAGCAAGAGCTATCTTGTGCGAATTGTAATAGCCGTACCAGATATACCCCAGGGAAAAGATTATTGAGGCAATCATCACCACGAAAAAATAACTTGGGTCTAAAACGAGAGAGATTATATATCCAAGAACAAGGAAAGAAATAAAGATTACGGACAAAAGCACAGCTGATTTTAGCTTGTTTCTGGCTATCTGGTCGTGGAAGGAAATTTTCTCTGCCATGTTATAAAAAGGCAGGACGTGTTTTTAAGGTTACCTAACTGTCAAAACTTTCTGCTACGTTGTCTAGTTCATCGAAAATTTCGGAGCTTGATTCGAAACCCTGGTCGGTATTTTGAACAGTTTCTGTTTCTTTTGTCGTCGGTGAAGTTAAAGATGTGCTATCAGTAGAGAAACGGTTAAAGATAAAAAAGGCTAAAAGCAATATTATTATCAAAGCTACTATAAGTGCTAGAGCTTTACCTTTATTCATTTAAAGCATTCCTCCATAGAGTTTTTAATTCCATAATAGAGGATTTTATTTCTTCCCTCTTGGCTCCACTAAGTATTGCCTGTTTTGTCTCAACTATCCTGGCTATTATTTCAGCTGCTTCATCATCTGTTATTCTTCCTGATTCAGAAGCTTCTTCTGCTCTTTCCTGAAGCTCATAAAGAAGCAACACCATATAATTCCTCCTTGCCTCCAAAGCTGATTTTCTGGCTTCCTCTGCAGTTAGAGGAGCTACCCCTACATCTACAGGCATAACTATTCCTGTTTTAACTCTAAAGCAACCAATTCTGCTTACGGCGTGACTTTTCTCATAACACTCTTCTGAAGCCTTATATAATGCCAGACAGGCTTGTTGGTTTGGCAAACCGGAGCAGGATTCATCTTCTCCGGCATATTCCTGGTAGCTGTTTCTGTCCTGCAAACGGCATTTTATTCTTTCTCTTAAGTTCTCTAAAGAATTGCATTCTGTTACAACTGGATATGTTTTTGCTGTGTCTTTCTGCGTCTGTGTGCTAGAGCCGACTGCATAAACAAAAGGCGAAACAGCCAGCAAAAAGATTAACGACAAACTTATAATTCTCAGCTCTTCTCCCATATTTCCCTAAAGAAAGGTTATTATTTAAATTTTTCAGTTAGTTTTATAAGCTTGGAAAAGATTTTGTTTTATGGAAAAGATACATATTTTGCTGTATTACAAATTTGTCGGGATTGAAAACCCTGCGGAGTTTGCCGACGAACACCTGAAGTTTTGCAAATCGCTAGGGCTGTCCGGAAAAGTTCTGGTTGGCAAAGAAGGCATAAACGGAAGCGTCTGCGGGACGAAACAACAGATTAAAAAATATAAAAGCCGAATGAAAAAAGACGAGAGATTTAGAGACATTGTTTTTAAGGAAGATATTGGAGATTCCGCGCCTTTCACCAAAATGGCTGTTAGAGTCAGGCCTGAAATTATTGCCATGAAAGAAAATGTTGATTTGAACATGAAAGGAGATTATGTAAGCGCCGAAGAGCTTTTTAATATGTATGAAGGCGGAGAGGATTTTGTTATTTTAGACGCAAGAAATGATTATGAATGGAAAGTTGGAAAATTTAAAAATGCTGTAACTTTGTCGATTAAGAGCTTCAGAGAGTTTCCGAAGGAAGTTAAAAAGCTGAAAAATAAACTGACAGGAAAAAAAATAGTGACTTACTGTACCGGAGGAATAAGATGCGAAAAGGCCTCTGCTTACATGAAGCAAATTGGATTTGAAAATGTTTTTCAGCTAAAAGACGGAATAATAACTTTCTGCAAAGAATATCCGGACAGCTTCTGGGAGGGAAAGTGCTTTGTTTTTGATAAAAGACTGCTTGCGGATTATAATAATTTTGATAACGATATATCAAATTGCGGAGTTTGCGGAGGGGCATGCGATTTGTACAGAAATTGCAGAAATACGGACTGCGATAAGCTCAGTGTTATGTGCGTTTCCTGCGAAAAAGAAATGAGCGGGTGCTGTTCCCATATTTGTCTGGAAAGCTTCAGAAAGGCATGTCTGGAAAAAAGCAGAAAAAATCAAGGGAGAAAAACTAGGACAAATTTCCAAGCACAATAAGATTCAATATTCCTGCAAAACTAACCCACAGCAAATAAGGTATAAGAAGATAGGAGGATGTTTTGTTTATTCTGTAAGTCAGTATGATTAGGGAGATTATCGACACCCAAAGAACAATTAAGGTAACCAAAGAGGCCAGAGGGTTTTTGAGCCCGAAGAAAAATATGCTCCAGGACGCGTTAAGAATAAGATTTGCTCCAAACAATTTTAATAACGAGCTCCCGCTCAAATGCGATTCTTTTGTCCATGCAAAGTATAAAGAGAGAGCTATTAAAACATAAAGAATTGTCCATACCACCGGAAACACGTGGTCAGGAGGAGCTATTCCAGGCTTTACAGACTTATACCATTCAGACATCACTCCAACTGATGTGAAGCTCTCTCCTATAAATGCCGCGAAGAACACTATAATAAATGAGAACAAGAATTTTTCTATTGAGTGCTTGCACCTCTTCATATTTCTGGTAAGTTTTCAGACTACTTAAATCTATTCAAAGTTTAGTTTGGGGACTGCCTTTGCCTCGGCAGGAATCTGAAGAAATTCTTTCTTTTTCTTGGAGTAAAGATTTGCGAAGACTGAGCCGGGAAATGTTGTGCAAAGATTATTGTATGAAAGTATTGAATCATTGTAGAACTGCCTTGAGTAAGCTATTTTATCTTCTATTGCAGCCAGTTCTTGCTGAAGGTGCAAGAAGTTCTCGTTTGCCCTTAGCTGAGGATAATTTTCCGCCAGGGCAAAAATTGACTTAAGGGCGTTCTGCAACTCTGCACCAGCCTTCATTTTCTTTTCCAGGTTAGGCGCTCTGAGCAGAGCCTCCCGAGCTTTAGTAACCTGAGTAATTATTTTTCTTTCATGCTTTACGTAACCCTTTACCGAGCTAACCAGGTTAGGCACTAAATCTGCTCTTTTTTTAAGCTGGACATCTATTTGCGCAAGGGAATTGTCTATTCTATTTCCCAAAACAGCGAATCTGTTGTAATAAAAAATGAATATAATGACAATCAGCGCTATTACAATCCCCAGCGTGATTAATATTCCAAATGCCATGCGGAATAATGCCAACGCGCGTTTTTAAGGCTTTCTGATGCTAATTCCAATATCTCTTAGAACATTCAAAGTCAATAATAAGTGAACCTAAATCAAGAACGGAGCTTAATAAATAGGGGAAGGGAATTTTTTATAGATAATGTGTTCTGATTAAAGCCATTGAATTTGTCATTGCTTCTCTTTGAAGAGCAGCAGTTGCGAGAACATTAAGCATAACCGGTCTTCCCCAATTTGTTACAGAATCTTGCTGTTCTAAATTAGATTCTAATGATTGTGCAAGATTCCGATAAACTTCCTGTGGAGTCTCAGCTCCAGAAGCATATGGTGGGATAAACTCTCCAAAGGTTAATGTTTCTAACCATATAGAATCACCTATGTGATTTACTCTAATCCGATAACCTACTCTTTTATCTTTGATTTCTGTAAAATCCGGTTCCATATCAAAATAAGAATAAAGTAAGTTTTTAAGTCTTTCTTTATTAGTCTTTTTTAAGTAATAATAATTTTACCATGTGCGAATTTCGTTCTGTAGCGATTGAAACTAACACATTAAAATATTCCAGCTTCATCTATGAAAGAAAGACATAGAAAGCAGTATGAAGGAAAGTTGCTTGTAAGAGCGCGATAGTGAAAAAAACCTGCTTTAAAGGGAATAAAAATTTAAATCCTTGTTTCTTTTTGTTTTTATGAAATTCAGGAGACTGCTGATAACCCTTCTAATATTAATAGCTGTGGTTGCGGGATTTTATGTCTTCAGCGACTGGATTTCCAGCGTGACCGGCTTTATTATCGGGCATGATTAGATTGCTCTGGCAAGAGCAGAGAAACAATTTATAAACAATTTTTTTCTTTTCTCTTTATGGAAAGAATATATCTTGACAGCGCATCAACAACCCAGATTTACGACTCTGTAAAAAAGGAGATTGACAAAACTTCCAGTGAGTTGTACGGCAACCCAAGCTCGCTTCATCTGTTGGGCGAAAAAGCCATGGAAAAAATTAATCTGTCGAGGAAAAAAATTGCCGAAAAAATAAATGCCAGGCCGTGGGAGATAATCTTCACTTCCGGAGCCACAGAAAGCAACAATCTTGCTTTAAGATGCATTGATGCGGGAAGATCCAGAAACATCAACATAATAAGCTCAATTGAACATCCTTCTGTGAGAGAGACTGCAAAACACCTGCAAAAAACAGGGCAAGGACTTTTGGAAATCCCTGTTGATAAATCCGGAAGGATAGACATTGATTTTTTACGGAAAGAGCTGGAAAAAAACAGAAACAAAATAAGAATTGTGTCGGTCATGCATGTAAATAACATTCTTGGAGTTATTCAGGATATTGACGAGATAGGCAGATTGTGCAGAAAAAATAAAGTTCTATTCCATACCGATGCTGTTCAAAGCTTCGGAAAAATCAGAATTGATGTTAAAAAAACAGGAATTGATTTGCTAAGCGCTTCGGCGCACAAGATAGGTGGCCCCAAGGGAGTTGGATTTCTCTATGCCAGAGAAGGAGTTAAGATTTGGCCCCTCTTTCACGGAGGAGGACAAGAGCGAGGGGTTAGAAGTGGAACAGAAAATACGCCCGGGATTGCAGGATTTTCCAAAGCAGTTGAGGAGATTGGAAGAATTAACCGGAAGAAAATTGAAAAATTAAAGAAAAAACTGATTAACGGCTTGGGAAAAATTGGAGCAAAAATTAACTCTCCTGAAGATGGAGTTTCCAATATAATTCATACATCATTCCCTGGATTCAGCGGAGAAGAAATTGTTTATAGATTATCCGAGAAGGGAATTTATGTTTCCTCAGGCAGCGCGTGCGACTCAAAAAAAGAAAAAGAAGATCATGTTTTAAAAGCGATAGGGCTTGGCAAAAGGGAAATTGCAGGCTCTATCAGAATTAGCTTGAGTGAGAAAAACTCCGAGGGAGATATAGAAAAAATTATTAAAGAGCTGTCAGAGATATTGAAAATATGACTAAAGGCACGAGTGGGCTGGTTCTGAAATTGAGAGAAATTGAGCGCCAAAGAGGACTTACCCAAAGAGCAATAGCTCTCAGAATGAAGGAACTTGGAGATGAACTTGAAGTGAGTTACCTCCAAAAAATTTTTGTAGGGGATAAAATGCATAATCCAGATTTAATAATGCAATGGGCAAACAAATCTCATGATAGATTTATAAGATATTTGTCTGCGCTTGGAATTAAACCTGATGAAGCAAAGGAATTGGAACAAGAAGCTCCGTGGATGGGAGAATTTATCGAGAAATATGCAAGACATTCTGAAACGAATTATGATGCGGAGAGGGCCTCTAATTCTTCTTAATAGACTTTAAAAACCTAGAGAGTGATTAATTGTGTGGAGGGCAAGATGAGAAAAGAAATAAGAAAATCCCGCAGAAAACGTGAACTCATTAAATATTTGAAAAAAGGAAAAAAAGCTTCTGCGAAAAAAGGCTAAAGCTTTTTTCTTTTTTTGGGATTGGATTTTTGGAAAGACAAAGCAGATGAATTAATACAATATCTCTTTCCTGTTTTTTCTCTTGGTCCATCGGGAAAAACGTGCCCCAGATGTCCTCCGCAAAGTTTGCAAAGGACTTCAGTCCTTCTGATGCCTAGGGAGTTATCCTCCTGAAATCTGACTGATTTATCTGACTTTACGTCCCAAAAACTCGGCCAGCCGCTTCCTGAATCGTATTTTGTCGAGGATGAGAACAGAGGATTTCCGCACTGTGCACAAAGATAAGAGCCGGTTTCTTTATTATACAGCAGTTTTCCTGTAAATGGCTTCTCTGTTTCCTTTTTTATCAAGATACGGCGTTGTTCCGGCGTCAGAGATCTTTTTTTGATTTTTTCTTCAGCCATCTTCTAAATCTTTAAGGTTCTCCTCATCCATAACTACATAAGCGATTGTATTCCCTTTTTTGTCAGAAATTTTTACGTGGTATCTTCCGTTTGGAAGTATCACATTTATTTCTCCGGTCTGCCCTGCCTTTATCTGCACCTCTTCGTCGGAGTAGAACTCGGTGTCCTCGCTCAGGGCAGGACTCAAAAGCTTCACTTTCTGATGGCGTCTAAACTTAGTCTGCATTATCTTCTTTTTCTTTTTTTGGGCTTGCTTTCAAGGGATATTCTTGAAAAAAGGAAAATGTATAAGATTTCCAGAATTCCAAGAGTGTTTACAACCAGAATAATTATGAACCATACAGGATGTCTTAGCCTGGCAGATTTCCAAAGAGCAATGCCTTTCCATACCAAACTCCATACGGCTGCAAAGGCTATCAGCCACAAAGGGATTCCGGTTAAAGAAGAAATTAAGCCCAAATCATAAAACACCATTTGAGACTAAACGAACTTTGATTTATAAATGCTTCTGATTTGTTTTCTACGGAACATAAAAGCTTAAATACTGGACAAAATTCTAAAGAAAATAAACACAATTTGTTGTGTCTTTTTGTTAAAGAGATACAATATGTTGTGGCAATTCAAAAGAGGTTACATGTTATGCCCATTTTGCTCCCACACAGAAACGAAGGTTACGGATAAAAGGGATTCGGGCGAGATAACCAGAAGAAGACGTGAGTGCCTGAAATGCTCGAAAAGGTTTTCAACAAGAGAAGCTATGGAGTGGAGCGAGCTGAGGGTTGTAAAGAAAAACGGAAAGAGAGAACCGTTCCAGAGAGAAAAGGTAAAGTCAGGAATAATGAAGGCTTGTGAGAAGAGGCCTGTTACTGAAGAAAGAGTTGAGAAGATGATAAACAACATTGAGGAAAGGCTGAGAAGAAGAGGGAAGGAGGTTAAATCAAGCGCGATAGGGGAGATTGTCTCCAAGGAGCTGAAAAAACTTGACAAGGTGGCGTACATAAGATTTGCTTCGGTTTATAGAGATTTTACAGACATTTCTGATTTTAAGAGAGAAATAAAGGAGCTGATTCAAAAATGATGGAATTTAATACAGAAGACTTAAATGGAAACGGGCATGAATCCGGAGGATTTTCCGGGAAATCTGTTGGAGCTGTTTCTGAATTTAAAAGGCTTGAAAGATATTTCTCAAAATATGGAAACGTTTTTGAGTTTGATATTTATGGAAAGCCGATAAAATGGATTTCTGAAGAGGTTAAAATCACAGATGACATGGGAAAGGTCATTTTTGTACAGCCCGATGTTAAAAGACCAGATTTCTGGAGCCCTCTGGCTATAAAAGTAGTTGCCGGGAAGTATTTTTGGGGTGACCAAAAGAAAAATGAGCGTGAAAATTCTGCAGAGCAACTAATTGGTAGAGTAACCAGATGGATAGCCAGGCAGGCTGTGGAGCAGGGGTATTTTGATGAAGAACAGGCAAACATACTTAGAGACGAAATTTCTGCAATATGCCTGAATCAGATGGCTGTTTTTAACTCTCCTGTTTGGTTTAACGTCGGCATTCAGGAGTATGACAAAAATGCAGGAGGAGTTTCGGCTTTTGTGTGGGACAGAGAAACTGATAAGGTTGTTCCTGCTGTAAAAACTCTTGACAGACCTCAATGTTCGGCCTGCTTCATACAAAGCATTCAGGATAACATGGAATCCATTCTAAAAGTGCAGGTTGCGGAAGCGACGCTGTTCAAGGCCGGCTCGGGAACGGGAACTAACCGCTCTGCTTTGAGAAGCACAAGAGAAACCCTTACTGGAGGTGGAAAGCCTTCTGGACCTGTAAGTTTTATGAAAGGCTATGACGCATACGCGGGGATAATCAAGTCCGGGGGCAAAACAAGAAGAGCGGCAAAAATGGAAATTCTAAATGTTGACCATCCTGATATAATTGAATTTATCGAGGCCAAGCAAAAAGAGGAGAAAAAAGCATGGGCTTTGATTGAGCAGGGATATTCAGGAGGACTCAATGGAGAGGCATACAGCAGCATTTTCTTCCAGAACTGCAATATGTCTGTCAGAGCACCGGATGAATTCATGGAAGCTGTAAAAGAAGACGGCGAGTGGAGCACAAAATTTGTAACAAAACCGGGAATTTGCGAAACTTTTAAGGCCAGAGAAATAATGAGAAAAATAGCTGAAGGGACATGGATATGCGGGGATCCTGGAATGCAGTTTGATACAATTATCAACAAATACCACACCTGCAAAAACACCGGCAGAATTAATGCCTCTAATCCGTGTTTTTCAGGTGACACAAAAGTTGCTTTAGCTGATGGAAGAAATCTTAGCTTTAAAGAATTAATAAAAGAGCATGAATTAGGAAAACAAAACTTTTGCTACACTATAAGAAAAGATGGAAGCATAGGAGTAGAAAAGATTCTCAATCCAAGAATGACAAGAAGAGGTGCTGAAGTAATAAAGTTAATATTAGATAACTACCAAGAAATCGTCTGTACACCAGATCATAAATTCATGTTGAAATCCGGGGAGTATAAAAAAGCTAAAGATTTGACTGAATTAGATTCCTTGATGCCTCTTTATGAGAAAGAGATTGGAATTTATCCTAAAGCTAACCATAAAATTAAAAGAATAGAAAAATTGAATCGTAGGCTAGATGTTTATGATATTGAAGTTGCAAACACGCATAATTTTGCTCTAAGCGCTGGAGTTTTTGTCCATAATTGCAGCGAGTATATGTTTTTGGACGACAGCGCATGCAACCTTGCTTCCATAAATTTGATGAAATTCAGGACAGATGATGGGAAATTTGATTCTGAGAAATACAAAGAAGTTGTAAGGAAATTTATTATTGCGATGGATTTGATTGTTGATGGCTCAAGCTATCCTGGAGAAGAAATTTGCAGAAATTCAAGAGACTACAGGCCACTTGGGCTTGGCTATGCCAATCTCGGAGCCTTGCTGATGAGTCTTGGCCTTCCTTATGATTCCGAGGAGGGAAGAGCGGTTGCTGCGGCTGTAACTGCGATAATGTGTGGAGAGGCTTACAAAACTTCTGCAGAGCTTTCAAGCCTTGTCGGGCCGTTCCCGGGATTTGAAAAAAACAGGGAACCAATGCTTGAAGTTATGAGGATGCACAGAGATCATGTTAAGGATATTGATGTCAATAAAATACCTTCTGAACTGAGGTATTTGGTTAATGACGCCTGGGATTCATGGGACGAAGCTGTTAAGCTTGGGGAAAAATACGGATTTAGGAATGCACAGGCCACGGTGATAGCTCCTACAGGAACTATTGCTTTTATGATGGATTGTGACACGACAGGGATAGAACCAGACATAGCCTTGGTTAAATATAAGGTTCTTTCAGGCGGAGGAATGCTCAAAATAGTGAATAAAAGCGTGCCTCTTGCTTTAAAGACACTTGGATATTCAGAAGAAGAAATAAAGAGGATTGTTGCTTATATCGATGAAAATGACGGCATAGAAGGCTCTCCTGATTTAAAGCCAGAACATCTTGCTGTGTTTGATTGTGCTTTTAAGCCTGCCAACGGAAAAAGGTCTATCCACCATCACGGGCACATAAAAATGATGGGAGTTACGCAGCCTTTTATTTCAGGAGCGATAAGTAAGACAATCAACATGCCTGAAAATTCAACGGTAGACGACATCATGGATGCCTATGTTTTTGCATGGGAACAGGGGCTTAAGGCAGTGGCTATCTATAGAGAAAACAGCAAGAGAAGCCAGCCACTCAATACAAAGAAGACAGAAGGGGAAATGGTTAAGAAGGCGCAGCAGATGATTGTGAGCGGCAGAAAAAAACTTCCCCAAACCAGAAAATCAATAACGCACAAGTTTGACATTGCAGGGCATGAAGGATATCTTACTATCGGGCTTTACGATGATGGCAAGCCTGGGGAAATATTTGTGTCTATGCACAAAACAGGCTCCACTATTCGCGGATTGATGGATGCTTGGGCAACATCTATGTCGCTAAACTTGCAATATGGAATACCTGTTGAAACTTTGTTCAAGAAGTTCAGGCATCAAAAATTTGAGCCTGCAGGGTTTGTAAAAAATGTTGAATCCGGAAAACTTGATGAGCAAAGAGTTCAGATAAGAACAGCATCTTCAATAGTTGATTATGTCGCCCAGTTCATGCTTCTGAACTTTGGAGAAGGAAGCGGAAGAAAAGACATTGAAATATCTCTTGAAAAACCTGAAAAGGAAGAGCAGACAGAGCTTAGCGATTTCGGCAATGAGGGGATTGTTTGTCCGCTTTGCGGAGGGCCTGCAAAGCGAACAGGAAACTGCTCAGTTATCTGCACAAGCTGCAAGCAAACCACTAGAAGTGGTTGTGGGGAATGATTAATTTGTTACTTTGGCTGAATAAATCAGTTTTATAAAGTAAGTTTTTCTGTGAGAAGAATGTCGTCCCAAAATAATGTTGGCAGACTTCTTGTTGAGTCTGGTGCTTTTACTGATTTGGATGATCCGGTTATATTAACTTCTGGTGAACTTGGAATTTATTGCATCAACACAGAAAAATTTTTGGGAGATGGCGGAAGATGGAAAGAGTTTGGCGACGACCCAAGAGAAATGATTGCTCATTCAATTAATCAATATTTCCTAAATGGGAGATTTGCAGAAGTGGTGCGTAGTTTGAGTGCGATAATAGACGAGGTTCTCCCTGCTGATAAATCTTTAGCTATTTCTGGCGGGCAAAGAAGAGATTGGATTTTTTCTGGAGCTACAGCCAGTCACTTAGGAGTTTCACATATTAGCTTATACAAAAACAGCAACAAAGTAGAACTCATGAAATTTGGAAGGGGAAGCCAAAGAATAGAATGTGGTCTACCTTTAGCAGAGGAAGTAAAAGACATTTCACAATATAGAGTATATCACATTGCAGATTTGCTTACAGAAGGTTCTAGCTGTTATAGAATAGAAGATGGCGATGCTAAAGGATGGATTCCCATGTTACGTGAGAGAGGAGCCACAGTAGAAGATTTACTGGCTGTTGTTTCCAGAAGACAAGGAGCAGAAGAAATGTTAGCAAACCAAGGTGTTAGAGCACGCTCATTAGTTACAATTGATGAGGAATTTATTAGGAAGCATTCAAAATTTCCAGAAAGAGCGCTTGAATATATGAAAGACCCAGGGGCTTGGAGTGCAACCTATTTGGAGCAAAACGGTGCACTTGATTTTGTTGACGCTTTTAACCCAGATGGAACTCAAATCGATAGAGCTAAAAGATTTTTGAAAAGATATGGAACTGTTCTTGAGCAAGCAGGAAGAATGACTGAATTAGAAAATGATGTAATGGCAAGATTTGGATATTCAATTAAACATTTGAGAGAGGGGAGTTCTTAATGGGATTCCGAGAAGATTGGCTTGAAGCTGTTGAAAGAAAAAATTCGGTGGTTTGTGCTGGCTTGGACCCGGCTGAATGTGAAATGGGAAGGGGGGATAAAGGACTGCCGCCAAATGTAAATAAAAAAGAATGGAGCTTGGCTTATCTGGAAGCTATTGCCCCTTATTGTTCTGCGATAAAACCCAATATTCAATATTGGAAAAATTTATCTGATGGAATGAATAACTTAGGAGAAATCAGCAGATTAGCAAGGGAATTAGGACTAGTCGTAATTGATGACAGTAAACTCGCTGATATTGATGAAACAAATGATGCAGGCATTTATTCCGCCAAAAACAGAGGAGCAGATGCTGTCACTGTAGCTCCTTTTGCCGGGAATCTTGAACAAACTATTAAACAAGGAAAAAGCATAGGAGTTGGTATTATAAGCATGTGCTTGATGAGCAATCCAGAATATGAAAGAGAGAAAAATAAATTGGTTCCAATAAATTCTGATGACTACAACCCTCAAGATATTATCGTTGTAAACGGTGTGAATTATGTTAGACAATATGTTCAATTAGCGTGTGATGCTGCACGTTTTTGTGCTGATGGAATTGTTATTGGGGCTCCTAGCCAGAAAAACCATATTAGGAACGAGGAGATAGAAAATGTAAGAAGATATGCTGGAGAAAATATGTTAGTTTTGTTACCTGGTGTTGGAGCGCAAGGAGGAGAAGCTGGTGCAATATGGAGACATTTTGGAACAGACAGAGTTATAGTTAATGTTGGTAGGAGTTTAATGTTCTCTGAGGGTTCTGATTCAACCCCTGTAGAGCAGGCCGCTGCAGCGAGAAGCTATCAAGAAATGCTTAATAACCTGAGAACAAAGGCTGCTTAGCTTATTTCTCAACAGCCAAAATCATTACAAGTCCAATTAGAGCAGTAACAATGTTGTCTAATCCTGGGGATTGAATTCCTGTGAATTGCAACAGCAAAGGAATAAAATGAATTCCTGTGTAAATAAAATAAATCAGTCTGGCTTTTTTTCTGTTCTGCAGAAGTTTTTTGTAAAGCAGGATATGCATGTAAAAGACCAGAAAAGCGAACAAAATTCCTATTGGAAAAGATATTAATGAATTAGTCATAAAATACGCTTGAAATGTTGCCAATAAAACAGCGAGCGTCCACCAAATTCCCAGAACCATAAGGACAAATTTTAGCCTTTTTGTTTTTCCCACTGCTTTTATTTTTCTATTTCCCATTTTAATTTATGCTTTTTAATTTTAAGTAGGAATTGATTTTTTCCGCAATTTCTTCCGTGTTTCCTAAGAGAATTTTTCCGTGACCGCCAGAGTAGAAAACAAGTTCTGAATTTTCAAGAAGGGAGCTGTGCTCTTCTGCAACCCACGACGGGATAACATTGTCCTGGTTTCCGTGCAAAATCAGGGAAGGGGATTTTATTTCACTCAGCTGTCCGCGGATTAAACGCTGATCAGTATCAATGAAAGAGCGCATAAAACCTTTTCTCCATCCTATTGAACCTGCGAAAGAACCGGGATAAAAAACGACGAAGGGGTATGCCAAAGATGAACGCAATTTTTCGAGAGTGTGAGAACCAGTCGGCTCTCCTTCCTGAATACCCATTGAGGCAAGCAGAATGAGGCTCCGCACTTTTTCTGGATATTTGTGGGCAAAAGATATCGCCACTCCTCCCCCCCATGAGTATCCTATTATAACTGCTTCCTCTATTTTCTTTTTCTCCATAAACTCGGCTAGAACATCTGCCTGACTTTCAATTCCGTAATCGTCGATGTTTTTTTCAGATTCTCCAAAACCATACATATCAAGAGCGTAGACCCTATAATCCTCCAGCTTGGGAGCGAGAGTTTCAAAATCACTCTTTGAGCCTGGAGAGCCATGCAGGGCGATTATTGTTTCTCTTTTTTCAGGATTATATTCATCATAAACAATAACTCCTTTTGAAAGTCCAATTGAGTTGTCAGGGAATTTTTCAGAATAGAAATTAAGCTGGACGAGCCCAAAAAAGATAAGAATCATAACAGCAGTGTAAAAAAATTTTGTTCTCACATTTGACAGAAGAATTTTTTATATATAAATTTATAGTGAAAGACATAACGTTTGCTATATCGGTTCGTATTAATGTTGGAATAAAAATCAGCGATGATAAAATCAACTATTCCATTTTAACTTTACATGACTTGATAGCGGCTTTGCGTGAGATTTACTTTGCTTTAGCAAAGTAAGATAACCTTCTAAAGTTA